>JAFVFY010000100.1 GCA_017475265.1 Prevotella sp.
AGTACATTCTTGAATAATCTGCTCCACGCCTTCTGTGAATGCCACATAGCGGCTGATGCCCTGGGTGGACGGCTGTGGGTAGTCTCGGTTAAAGCGGACGAGAGTAGCATCTGGAAATTGAGTCGCCATCTGCTCGAAGGGGAAGCGGATGATGACGGGCGTGTTGAAACCTACGCCAAACTCTAAGAGCAGGAGCCGCTTGTCGGATGCCGTGCGCACGAAGTCGCTGTATCGTTGGGCTTGACGGTGCCAGTGGGCGTCCTCCACGAAAGTATCGTCACAGCGGAGATTCATGCTGACGGGCTGGCCGTCGGGTGTGTGTGGAATCAGTTCCGTGGGTATGCGGCAGTTGTGGATGGCTGGCAAAGCACGTTCCACCCATTCCCGATTGTGATACAGTTCCTTGGGCGCACCCGATGCAGGCTGGAAATAGCAGTAGTCACCCTGAGTGGCAAAGATGCGATCAGTGTCAAATCCCGCCATCTCGAACTGACCGTCAACATTGGTGGTGATGACGAAGTAGTCTTTCCCGTCCACCATCTTCAGCAACTTCTTGTATAGCGGCAGTGCTCCTGTGCGATAGCGGCTGAACCAGATGTGCTTTGCCCACATAGCCCAGCGTTCCTCATCGGTCGCGAAGGGATAAAACCCTGCACTATAGAGGTCGGTGATGCCGTAGCGGTCTATCCACTCACGGAACTCCCGTCGGAAGTCCTCACCAGCATAGTCGATGCCAGCGGCAGTGGTCAGTCCGGCTCCAGCGCCAATCAGCACGTAGTCGGCTTCGGCAATCTGCTCGCCGAGCCATTCTTTACGCTCCGAGAAGCTGCTGGTAGATGTCACGGTCTTTGTCGAGGAAAACATTGAATACAATCGTTTTAAGAGCATGTCGGGGATATGATTTGACGGTCTCGATGGCAATCCTTGCCGCCAGTTCGTTGGGGAAATGGAACACGCCCGTGGAGATACAGCAGAAGGCGATGCTCTCCAGTCCGTTCTGCTCTGCCAGGTCAAGGCAGGAACGGTAGCACTGAGCCAGTTGCTCTTCCTGCTCCTTTGTAGGAACGCCATCGGGAATAATCGGGCCAACGGTGTGTATCACATGCTTGGCTGGCAAGTTGTACCCTTTGGTGATGAAGGCATCGCCGGTAGCCAGCAGCCGTCCCTGCATCTTGTCGGCACACTCCTTGCGAAGCTGGATGCCAGCGGCTGAGTGGATGCAGTTGTCTATGCAGTTGTGGAGGGGTGCCCAGCAGCCCAATGCCTGTGCATTGGCAGCATTGACGATGGCATCCAACTTCAGACGGGTGATGTCACCTTGCCAGATGGTCAGCCCTTCGTCATGGACTTCTACCACCCCTTTGTCCTCTCGCTGCATCTGCAACTCGGCATCCTGCATCGTCAAAAAGTCTTCTGCTATCGGGCGAGGTTCCCACACGTTGACTTCGTCTTCGTTTGTCGCGACTCGGCCTTCCAAGCAAGCTTGAATGCTCTCGCTGCTCCAAACGTTCATCAGTGCCCGCATCATCTTTTGCCGCTCTTCGAGTGAAGAAGGAATCCGATGGCTGACATGCTCGTCAGCCATCAGATACATGATGATGTTCTTCAGATTCTCCAGCCTGTCCATTTTGAATTTATACTAAGTTATTTGTTTTTGAATCGCTCACCTACAAATCCGTTGCTGACTTCACCCGTCATCAGGTCGAAATGCTTGAATACAGGCGGCGTAGGTGTCAGGTCGAAGTAGTCCATCTCGGCAATCGGCAGACAGAAGTAAGCCAGACGTTCCCAACTGGTGTAGAGACGGGGCAACACGGGATTATTTTCATAGATCCATTGTCTCACGTCATCCTCCATGTCAAAATTCACCATACCGCTGCAACGGACGGAAACATTGTCGGCGTATGCCAGTAACTCCACATTAGGATTCTGCTGAAGTTCACGCCATACTGCTTTTTCGGGAGAAGTGGCGAAGTAGAGCATATTGCCCTCACGCTTCATCACCTGGAAGACACGAAGCTTTGGCAGATTACCCTCACACGTAGCAAGGGTAATCTCCTTATGTTCGTCCAGGAATCTGAGTGCTGTCTGTAACATACGCTTAATATGCAGCCGTGAAACGCTCCTTGTGGTGGTTTTCCTGCTCCAGTTCGTCAACCATTGCTACGGCATAGTCCTCCACAGAGATGAAACTCTCGCCCTTCTCATCAACAAGCAAGTCATCCTTGCCGAGACGGTATTTGCCGGTGCGAGTGCCGGGCTGCAGGTTGCCGAGGTTTCCGGCGGGCGAGAAGAATATCCAGTCTATATCCTGCTCCTTCATGAGCGTATTCAGGTAGAACTCGCCAAGGCTCTTCACGCCAGGCAGCCACGACTCGGGCAGTGTACCCGTGTCAACAAGGCGAACACCGGGCTTAACGAACAGCGTACCGGCCCCACCGACAATCAGCAGTCGGCGCACACCGGCCTGTTTTGCACCCTCGACAATCTTCGGATAGTTCTCCAGCGTTTCCTCATACTGGCGTGGATTCGCCCAGCCGGGATTATAGGCACTGATGACAGCATCCTTGCCTTTAGCCAAAGCAGCCAGTTCGGCAGGATTGGTAGCATCGGCCACCACATACTCTATCAGGTCATTCTTCACCTTCACACTGTCCATGTTGCGTACGATAGCCGTAAC
>JAFVFY010000011.1 GCA_017475265.1 Prevotella sp.
ACAATATACAAACGCTGGTTCAGACCCACAACCCCCTAACTTAGGGGGCAATAAAAACGCTGGTTCAGACCCCCAACCCCCTAACTTAGGGGGCAATACAAACGCTGGTTCAGACCCCCAACCCCCTAACTTAGGGGGCAATAAAAACGCAGGTTCAGACCCCCAACCCCCTAACTTAGGGGGCTCGGAAAAGAAGATGAGTCTGCAGGAGTGGTCCATGCACTACCGGCAGATTATCATACTGCTCGTGAGCTGCTTGGTGGCTCTGGGCATCTATGGCCTGGTGAACATCAACAAGAACGAGTTCCCCGACTTCACCATCCGCCAGGGCATCGTCGTCGCCGTCTATCCCGGCGTCACCGCGCAGGAGATGGAGGAGCAGGTCACCAAGCCCTTAGAGAAATACATCTTTACTTATAAGGAGGTGAAGAAGGAGAAGACCGTCAGCTACTCCAAGGACGGACTCTCCATCATCCAGGTAGAGCTGAACGACGAACTGATGAACAAGGACGAGTTCTGGAGCAAGTTCAAGCACGGCGTGCAGGGCTTCAAGAACCAGTTGCCCGAAGGCGTGCTCGCCATTCAGGTGAACGATGACTTCGGCGACACCTCGGCCCTGCTGTTAGCCATGGAGTCGCAGGACAAGACCTACCGCGAGCTGAACGACTACATGAACTCGCTCATCGACTCACTGCGCATGATTCCCAGCGTGGGTAAGATGACCGTCTTCGGGCTGCAGCACGACCAGATATCCATCTACCTGAACAGCGACAAGCTCTCGCACTACGGCATCTCCTACCTCACCATCGCCCGAAAGCTGACGGCAAAGGGATTCGTCACCACCGCCGGTCGCGTGAAGGACAAGGGCTTCAAAAGCCCCATCCACGTAGACCGGGCCCTGAACAAAATCTACGACGTGGAGAACACCCTCATCTACACCGACGGCAAAGGCAACAACGTGCGCCTGAAGGATGTAGCCACAGTGAAGCGCGAATACCCGCAGATGAAGAGCTACATCACCAACAACGGCACGAAGTGCATCCTCCTGTCTGTCGAAATCAAGAAGGGCCAGGACGTGTCGAAGATGGGTACGGAAATCAACAAGAAGCTGGCCAACATCAAGAAACACATCCCCAACGACGTGAAGCTCAGTGCCATCACCGACCAGAAGCAGGTGGTCGACGACTCTATAGAGAACTTCCTCCACGAGCTGCTCATAGCCATCTGCACGGTCATTCTCGTCGTCGTGCTCATCATGCCCTTCCGTGTGGCCGCCGTAGCAGCCGGCACCATGCCCATCACCATCTTCATCTCGCTCGGACTGTTCTATATGTTCAACATCGAGCTGAACACGGTGACGCTCGCCGCCCTCATCGTTACCCTTGGAATGATTGTCGATGACTCCATCGTGATCATCGACTCCTACTTAGAGATGATGGCCGAGGGCAAGACGCGCTGGCAGGCTTCCATCGATGCCACGGTGCATTTCCTGAAGTCCATCTTCACCGCCACGCTGTGCATCTCCGTGACGTTCTTCCCCTTCCTCATCATGATGACGGGCCAGTTCCACGACTTCCTGCTCTCCTTCCCCTGGGCCATCTCCATCGTGCTCTTCGCCTCGATGATTATGGCACAGACGCTGCTGCCCATCCTGCAGTACTTCTTCATCAAGAAACCCATGGAGGTGAAGACACGTGCTGACGGCAAGAAGCCCTTCAACCTGCTCGACATCCTCGACAAATACTACCGCAAGCTGCTCAACGCCTGCTTCAACCACCCGTGGGTGACGCTCGGCGCCGGCGTGGCCAGCGTCATCATTGGCGCCTGGGTGTTCAGCACGCTGCCGCAGCGCATGATGCCCTATGCCGACCGCAACCAGTTTGCCGTGGAGATATACATGCCCACGGGCACAGGCATAGAGCGCACGGCAGCCGTCGCCGACTCGCTGGAACACATGATTGCCAAGAAGGAGGGCGTGGTGTCCATAGCCTCGTTCAAGGGCTGCGCCTCGCCGCGATTCCACACCGCCTACGCCCCGCAGATATCCGACGAGAACTACGCCCAGTTCATCGTCAACACCACGGGCAATGATGCCACGGAGAAACTCTGCGAGGAGTGTACCAACGAATACACCACCTACTTCCCCGAGGCTTACGTGAAGATCAAGCAACTCAGCTACTCCTCTGTCGCCGTGCCCATCGAGGTGCGCCTCAAGAGCGACAACCTGTTGCAGCTGGCACAGTACTCCGATAGCATCACGGCCATCATGCGCCAGATGCCGGAGCTCTACCTCGTGCGCAGCAACATGCTCGAGCCGCTTCCGACCACCCGTATCAAGATTGACGACGAGAAGGCCTCGCGACTTGGCATCACCAACGAGACGGTGGAGATGCAGATGGCCTTCCGCTATGGCGACGGGTTTACCGTAAGCACCGCTTGGGAGGGCGACTACGACATACAGGTGAAGATGAAGACCGACGATGCCGACCAGGCTACGAAGGCCGACATCCTCGACGAGCTTATCCCCATCGGCATCTTAGCCGCCATACCCACCAGCATCGATGGCCTGATGAGCCTACATTCCGTGGGCGAGGCCTTGCCCAGCGTGCCCATGCGCCAGTTTGCCGAGGTGGTGCCCACATGGCAGTATGGCCAGATATGCCACCGCAACGGCCTGCGCACCGTCACCGTCATGGCCGAGGTGGACCGCCATCTGAACGTCGGCTTCGTCACCCGCGACGTCATGGAGCGCCTCGCCTCCTTCCAGCTGCCCGAAGGCATGACCATGGAGTTCGGCGGACAGCTCGAGGACGACAACGAGACGACGCCGAAGATTCTCGGCGCACTCATCATCTCCATTGCCATCATCTTCTTCGTCCTGCTCTGGCACTTCCGCAAGGTCAGCGAGGCCGTGCTCATCATGGTGTGCCTCTCGCTCTGCGTCTTCGGCACCGCCGCCGGTATCTTCATCTCAGGCTGCGACGTGTCCATCACCTCCATCCTCGGATTCGTCTCGCTGATGGGTATCCTCGTGCGAAACGGAGTGATACTCTTCGACTACGCCGCCGAAGTGCGCGAGCTGGAACACCTCTCGCTGAAAGACTCCATCCACGTGGCCGCCGAGCGCCGCATGCGTCCCATCTTCCTCACCTCCGCAGCAGCCTCCATGGGCGTCGTGCCGATGGTATTTGGTGGCAGCGGACTGTGGATGCCCATGGGTGCCGTCATCTGCTACGGCGCACTCATCACCATGCTCTTCATCCTCACCATCATGCCAGTGGCCTACTGGAAGGTCATGGGGAGCGGAGAGAAAAAAGCGGAGATTTCGAAATAACGGAATAACGTTATAACGAAATAACGAAAAATCGTTATAACGAGATAACGTAAAAACGTAATAACGAAAAAACGAAAGAACAAAATGAAAAAGATAATAACCGTCATTTGCTGTTCCGTATGCTGCGCTATCTGCGCAGCCCAAGGAACGTATTCGCTGGACCAGCTGAAGCAGCTCGCCGTCGAGAACAACTACGCCCTGCACTCTGCCCGCAACGCCATACAGCAGTCGAAGGAGGTGAAGAGCGAGGCCTTCACCAAGTTCTTCCCCCAGCTGTCGGCCACGGGCTTAGCGTTCCAGAACAACAAGCCCATGATAGACATCGACATTGAGCTGCCCGACGCTATCTCCGCCATGATTCCGCAAGGTCTTATTCCCGCCAACATCAGCCTGATGAAGAAGGGCCTCTACGGCTCCATCTCGGCCTTGCAGCCCGTCTTCATGGGCGGCCAGATCATCAACGGCAACAAGCTGGCGCAGGTAGGCATCGAGGCCAGCGAGCTTCAGTTGGAAGCCTCCGAGGACCAAGTGGAGCTGACCACCGAGCAGTACTACTGGCAGATGGTCTCTCTCAAATCTAAACTCTCAACTCTCAACTCCGTTCATGACATGCTCGACCAGCTTGAGAAAGACGTGACGAACATGGTGCGCGTCGGTGCCGTCAACCGCAACGACCTCCTGCAGGTGCAGCTGCGCAAGGGCGAGATAGAGAGCACGACGGCCGAGGTTGAGAACGGCCTCGCCACCGTCTCCCAGCTCCTTGCCCAACACTGCGGCATAGTAGCGAACGCTTCCCAGCGTGCGGACTCCTCCCTGCCCACTGACGACGGCGTAGTAGCGAACGCTTCCCAGCGTGCGAATCCCGCCCTGCCCCTCGACGTCGCCGTGCCCGACGACTTCTCCGTTGCGGTCGTCCCCGCCCTGCCCATCGCCCTCCGTCAGGACCATCAGGCCGCCCTCGCCGCCACGCCCCAGTACCGCCTATTGGAGAAGAACGTGGAGAGCCACCACCTCCAGCACTCCTTGGCCGTGGGCAAGAACCTGCCCTCGGTGGGCGTCGGAGCCAGCTACAGCTACAACGACTTCTGGGGCAAGAACACCAACGCCATGATCTTCGCCACCGTCCACGTGCCCATCAGCGGCTGGTGGGGAGGCTCCCACGCCATCAAGAAGCAGAACCTCGCCCTCGCCGACGCCAAGGAGCAGATGCAGAACAATGGCGAGAAGCTCGTCATCCGCATGAACAATGCCTGGGCCGCCGTCGAGACGAGCCACAAGAAGCTTCAGATAGCCCACGACGCCATCGCCCAGGCCGAGGAGAACCTCCGCCTGAACAAGGACTACTATCGTGTAGGCACTACTAAGATGACTGACTTATTATTGGCACAAGAACAATATCAACAGGCACGCGACCGTTATACTGATGCATACGCCGCCTTGCAAACTAAAATCCTGGAATATCGTCAGGCTACAGGGCAGCAATAGCGGTTCATATAAATAATTAAAAACAAAAAAAGTATGGCTAAGATTAAGACTATCGGTATTCTGACGTCGGGTGGCGACGCCCCCGGCATGAACGCGGCTATTCGTGCCGTGACACGTGCAGGCATCTGCAATGGTTTCAATATCAAGGGTATCTATCGTGGATACGACGGCCTGATAAAGGGTGAGGTAAAACCGTTCACCACTGAGGACGTATCGGGTATCATCACGCGTGGCGGCACCATTCTGAAGACTGCCCGAAGTAAGGAGTTTATGACCCTCGAGGGTATGCAGAAGGCCTACGAGACCTGCCAGAAGGAGTTGATCGATGCCCTCGTCGTCATCGGCGGTAACGGCTCGCTGACTGGTGCCTGGAACTTCGGCGTGGAGTTCGATTTCCCCGTCATCGGTCTGCCTGGCACCATCGACAACGACCTCTACGGCACCGACGACACCATCGGCTACGACACGACGATGAACACCATCATGGAGTGCGTGGACCGCATTCGTGACACTGCCAACAGTCACGAGCGCATCTTCTTCATTGAGGTGATGGGCCGTGACGCCGGCTTCCTGGCGCAGAACTGCGCCATTGCTTGTGGCGCCGAGGCAGCCATCGTTCCTGAGGAGGCGACCGACGAGGACCAGTTGGCCGAATTCATGAAGCGTGGCATCCGTAAGTCGAAGAAGTCGTGCATCGTTATCGTGTCGGAGAGCCCGAAATGCGGCGCCCTCTACTATGCCGACCGCGTCAAGAAAGAGTTCCCTGGTTTCGACGTACGTGTCTCTATTCTTGGTCATTTGCAGCGTGGCGGCACTCCCTCGGCCCGCGATCGCATCCTGGCATCCATCACTGGCGTCGGAGCCATCCAGGCCATCAAGCAAGGACAGCGCAACATCATGGTTGGTGTACGCCACGGTGACGTTGTCTATGTGCCCTTCTCAGAGTGCATCCGTACCGACAAGCGTTTTGACAAGCGCCTGATTACGGTGCTCGATCAACTGAGTATCTAAGCGGGCTTCGCCCTAAATGACAAATGATAAATGATAGATGAAAAATGAAATACAAATTCTTTAAGAACAATGTGATTGACAAGTGAGCGGTTACGTTGTGTATGTCATTTCTCATTTGTCATTTATCATTTAGCAACAAAAATTGATAATGAACATGTTGCGTAGAATAAGCTTTTTATTCTTTATCTGTTATCTTTCATGGACTCCCGTAGTGGCGCAGGATGTTGTCACCGACAGTGTGGCACAGAGCACCGCCGTTGATAGCACCGCCCTTCAGAAGAAATCTTTCCTGAAACGTTTGGAAGAAAAACTCACTGACCGCTATTATAGCTCAAAGTACGACTCTGATTATGTCATGCGTCCGTTGGGCAATCTGACCCTGAAGGTGAGGATGAACCAGACGGGTAACACGTTCCATACAAAGGCAACGGTCAATGGCGTCCACTCGAAGGCAGACCTCAGCACCAGTCATAAGACCACGTTTTCCTTGGCTGCGAACTACCGTGGATTAGGTGTAGGGATAGCCATTAATCCCGCCAAATGGAAAGGTATTTACGATGATTACGAGTTCAATCTTAACTACTATAGTCGCTGCCTCAGTCTCGACCTTAGCTACCAACGGTCGGAATCATTGGCTGGCGATATTCATGGTGACAGAGGCGATTGGAGCCTTGAGTCGGGCGACCTGACGATGAAAGTGCTGAACTTGGTGGGCTATTACACCTTCAACAATCGCCGCTTTTCTTATCCCGCTGCCTTTACGCAGAGCTATATCCAGCGACGCTCTGCTGGCTCGTGGCTGGCCGGTATCAGCTATCAAGGCGGTACCATTCGTACCAACGATGAATTGAAGAGTCACAAATCTGATGCCCCTGATGTGAAAATCCAAATCCACCACCTCGGTATTGGTGGAGGGTACGGCTACAATTGGGTGCCAAGCAAGAAATGGTTGTTGCACCTCTCCTTCCTACCCACCTTCGTCATTTATAAGCATAACAAGGTGACCATCAACGACGAGGTTCAGCAGTCCAGACACTTAAATTTCAATATGATCTTCAACGAGCGTGCCGCCGTTATCTACTATTTCTCACCTCGCTATTTTGCTGGTGCCACCCTTGTGATGAACAACTCCATCTTTGACAACGACAAGGTAACCGTCAACCAAAACAAATGGCGTGCCCGTGCCTTCCTCGGCATGAGATTATAATGTTCAGGGAGTTCTGAACCTACATTATTCATGGCAATTGATAAAACAACGGATTGAAACTGATTTTACGGATTTTCACGGATTTTTTTATTATCATACCATCGAATCTGGAAGAAATCTGTGAAATCCATTATAATCTGTATAATCCGTGTAATCCGTAAAATCCGTTGTTGAAAAGAGTATGAATAATCCAAATGAAAGTCATTGCCTGCCATTGCTCTTATATCAGTCATACAGTTCATGGAGCACTGGCAGGGAGCGCAGCTCAGGGAAGGCGGGCAGGTGAAGGCGGTAGTAGCGTTCCATGATTTCAAGCATACGGGCTCGCTCAGCGCGGGAGAGGCGGAAGAGGTGCATCGTGGCGAAGTCCATGCGCATCAGAGGTCGTATGCGGCTAGCCTCCTCAGGCATGAGATAGTCATCGTGGGGTGGGGGAGTGGCGCAAAAGGTAGAGGCCCGGAGGTCGAAGTATTCCCCGTTGTCGTCGAGGTTGGGAAAGAATCCGAGGAAACGTGACAAACGCATGAGAAACACGAGGTGGAAGTTGGCGTAGCGGTCTGCCCGGCCGTCGAGCCACTCCAGGCTGGAGCGCACATAGTCGAACAGACGTTCGTCTTTTTGTTCCCCTCGAAGGGCGTGGTAGAGAAACTCGGCTATGAAAAGGGCGATGGCCAGTTTGCCAGGCTCGGAGAGTAGTGACTGCCACGGGCACAGCAATTCAGCGTTGCGCAGACGTTGTAGTTGTTCAAGGGGACGGATGTCGGACTCAATGACGAGCAGGGTCAGCGGCTGGAAGTACTGCTTCCTCATGCCAGAGCGGCCGCCCTTGCCAATACTGACAATGAACGACTGGCGTCCCTGTTCGCGCGCGAACATATCTATTATTAGGCGGGTGTCACCGTAACGCACGGTGTGAAGCACCAGGGCCTCGGTCTTATAGTTCATAGTTTATAGTCCATAGTTCATAGTTGTGGGAACCAATTTGTGTGCAAAATTACAAAAAATAAGAGACAAAACGCATTTTATAGGCAAAAAATTTGGCTGTTTGCAGAAAAAGCAGTAATTTTGCACCCGCTTTCAAAAATCGTCCAATAGTAAATAGTCAAATCGTCAAATAGTAAATAGTCAAATCGTCAAATATCCCGGTCCCTTCGTCTATCGGTTAGGACGAGAGATTTTCATTCTCTAAAGAGGAGTTCGACTCTCCTAGGGACTACAAAGGTTAAATCTGTCATCGGCGCAGTGATGCGCTACCACGACGAGCCAAGGAGCGGGAAACGGTGGCAGAGGGATTCTGAAAACAATGAAGAATCCAGCCAGGGCAGCCTAAAGCACAAGACCCACAGGCTTTACCTAAAATTCAATCATTATTTAATTTAAACTTTTACATTAACAAAATGGCAAACCACAAATCATCGGAGAAAAGAATCCGTCAGGACAAGAAAAAGACACTTCACAACAGGTACTATGCTAAGACCATGCGTAACGCCGTTCGCAAGCTGCGTGCCATGACCAACAAGGAAGAGGCCACTGCTCTTTATCCCAAGGTGCAGAAGATGCTCGACAAGCTGGCAAAGACCAACATCATCCACAAGAACAAGGCCTCTAACCTGAAGTCAAGTCTCAACAAGCATATCAACTCTCTGTAATCTTTAGCAGATACAGCAGCAGAAAATAATTTCCCGTAATCATCGCCCCAGATGGTTACGGGAAATTCCGTTTATTTATTTTTGCGGTTGCAGGGTATGCGGAACCAGAAAGTGGTGCCGTGGCCGGGGATGCCGTCGCTCTCAATACCGATTTCGCCGTCCATACGCTCCACGATACTCTTGCAGATGGCAAGACCCATGCCGGTGCCCTGCACGAACTCGTCGAGTTTGACGAAACGGTCGAAGACGATGCCCTGCTTCTCCTTGGGTATACCGATGCCGGTGTCCTCACAATAGAAGTAGAGGATGCCTGGTGTGCCCTGGAAGTAGCGGTAGCCCAGACGGATGTGCCCCTCCTTGGTGAACTTCACGGCATTGGTGACGAAATTCGTCAGCACCTGCTGTATACGCTCCACGTCAAGATTGGCCACGAAGTTGAAGTAGGGATTCTCGCGGGTGAACTCCACGGCAGAGTTTTGCAAGCGCTGGCGCAGGGTGAGGCAGATGTCTTCGAAGGCGAGGGCGAAGTCCACCTCCACGGGCTTGATATTGGTGGGACTTTCGCTGAGCGACGAGGCAGTAAGGATATCGTTGATGAGACGTTGCAGCATATCGCAGTTGCTGCGTATGATGCGGATGTACTCGTCGCGCTCATGGACGTCATCGGTGACGGGAAGCACTCCGCTGAAGCCTATGATGGCATTGAGTGGCGTGCGCAGCTCGTGGGTCATGGAAGCCATGAATCCGCTCTTTTGCCGTCCGATGTCCTCGGCCAGGCGGGTCTCCTCCTCCAGTCGTTCCTTGGCGGCCATCTCTGGAGTGATTTCAATGGAGAGACCACGATGACCGACGAAACTTCCCTTCTTGTCAAAGATGGGCGTTCCATTGATGCGATACCATGCCGGCCCTGTGTTGAGCACGGTGTTGGTGAAATGCTGTACGCTCTCGAAAGGCTTGGGGCTGTTGTAATAGGCCAGTGCCTCCTTCTGCCCGTCGGGATGCATGTAGCCGGTGTGCACCTCAAAGGGCATGACGATGAAGTCTGTTTTGTTGGCAGCTTTCAGCGACTGGAAGTAGTAGGCGGTCTGCTTGCTCACGTCGCTGTACCAGAGGTAAGTGTTACCCTGCTTGGTGAGGAATTTGAGCCAGCGGTCGTAGCGGTCGATGCGTTGCATCGTCTGTTGGATTTTGTGTTCCTGGTCATGCATGGCCTGGTAGCGGGCATACTCGTCGGTGATGTCGAGCGTGGAGCAGAAGTAGTTGGCCAGTTCGCCTTCAGCGTTGAATAGGGGCATGATGTGGTACTCCACATAGCGGTCGATGCCCATTTCCGGATAATCCATGTGCATGCAGGCCAATAGCTCGTGGCGGTCGGCAGGGGAGTAGGCGCTGCGGAAGAGAGGTATGTCGAACATGCAGACGGTGAGCCAGTAGCGCGACGATTCAGGGTTGTCGGGTGTAATACCGCAGACTTCGCGCATGGAGTCGTTAAGGCCTATGAGCCAGCCGTCCTTGTCGTAGAAGGACATGGCTACGAAGGGCATGTTAGAGAGTTTATTGTACTTGCACACCAGGTCGTGGGCGGCACGGTCTTCCTGCACGTTTTGGGTCACGTCGTCAACGGCATTGATGACGTAGGCGGGACGACCGTCATCGTCGAGCTCCACCATGGCATGGCCGTCGAGATTGAGCCAGATCTCTCCCAGCTTCCACCGTTTCTTCAGCTCGAACTTACGCTCACGGCCATTGAGTAGGTCGCTCATCTTGCGGCTGAACTCTTCCTGCTCGTTGGGGTGGATGCGTTCGGTGAACTCCTTTAGCGTAAGTCCCTCATCGGGCAGTATGGGCTGTCCATAGCGGTTGGACCATCGGTCGTTGCGTATGTCGTAGTCCATGACGTGGAAGTTGCCCATGTGCAGGGCCTTGAGCATCATGTTGTTGAGGTCGGTGGAGTTTCGTGTGGCGCTGCGCACATGAGCCTTTGCCACGCGGTTGAACAGGTAGACCACGGCAGCGAGGGCCACCACGCCAAGGATGATGAAGAGCAGGAAGTAGGGTCGCGAGGAATTCTTCACAAGCTCTGGATGGAACCAGGAGTCGTTGATGCGCTGCACTTCGCCGCTCTGCTTCAGACGGGAGTAGAGGTCGTCTAACTCGTAGATGAGGTCGCTATCGCGTCCAATGATGTGTATCTCGCTCACGGGGATGTTTACGTCGGCCAGGGATATGTTTTCGAGGTTCAGTTCCTTGATTTTCCACTTCAGCGGCTCCTCGCCCCAGAGGAAGTACTTGTAGTCGCCAGCTATGATTCCCTGTAGCGCAACCTTGGGTGACTGGTACTCCACCTTCGCGGCACGCAGCGAGTCTAGGTTGCGGAAGAAGAAGCACGTATAGTCGCTGGGTTTCATGGCCACACCGTTGTCCAGCATGGATTTGATGGATATGATGCCTACGGTATCGTCCACCATGGCGGCACAGATGCGGTTGTAGTTGATGATGTTTTCGGAAATGGCATACTGGGCTCCCTGATACCGTCGGCCATTGGCCAGGATGATGTCGGCATCGCCGCGCTGGAAGGCTTTCAAGGCACTGCTCCACTCTTTCAGTATGAAGCGGCAGGGTATGTCAAGCTCGTCGCACAGGGTTTTCATCAGTTCGATGTTCGAGCCGTCAGGCAGTCCCCTGTCGTTGAGGAACTCGTAGGGAGGCTTGTCCCAGTCGCCGGCGATTACCAGCGGCCGCTTCTTGTTGTACTTGTCGCTGAGCGAGTCGGCACTAGACGTGACGAAAGGCAGGCAGAGGACGATGCACAGAATGTATAGGTTTCTCTTCATCATTGTATTTTCTTGCGTTTGATGTTGGTGGCGGCGCAGGGCAGGGTAATCCACACGGTGGTGCCGATGCCGCACTCTGAACTGATTTCGAGGCTGCCACCCATTTGCTTAAGCAACTCCTTGCAGATGGGCAGTCCCAGTCCACTGCTAGTGTGGGTGCCACTCTCCAGCTGGCCCGTCAGCTCTTCCAGCTGCTGGGCGGTCATGCCCTCGCCGGTGTCTTCTACAGAAATCATCAGTCGGCGGCCGATGTAGTCGTAGCGGGCACGGATGACACCGTTGCGGGTATGCTGGGCGGCGTTCATCACCACCTGCTTGATGATGTTGCCAAGGTGGTCGATGTCAATGTCGAGTACCAGCTGCTTGTAGGGATTCTCTATGATGTAGCGTACCTCGGGTACGGTGTGTTTCGCCCATCCCTCGTCGCAGTAGGTCTCGAAAACCTTGGCAAAGTCGACTGGGCGTTTGATAATCTCCACCATGTGGGCTTCGATTCGCGAGAGGTTGAGGATGTTGCCGATGATGTGGGTCAGCTGTTCGGCGTTTTCGATGATGGTATTCGTGAGCTCAGGTTCGCCACCGGAGGGACCGTTGGGCTGCAATTGGTTGGCACAGTCGATGACGGTGTTCATCGGTGTCTGTATCTCTTGCATCATGTTCTTCACGAAACTGCTCTTCGTGTCCTCCACCTCCTGGGTCTTGGCCTCCACCTGTGCCAGTTGCTGCTCTATGGAACGCAGCTCGGAGATGTCGCGCAGCACACCCACGTATTCCTTCACCTGTCCGTTCGTGTCGAGCTGGGGAAGGAGGTGGATATAGAGGTGCAGCCAGCGGCCAGACACTCTGAGCGTGGTGCGCACGTCAAGTTCTATCTCTGCGTTCTCGGCATCGTCCATACGGTCGAGGACGTGCATCACCTTTGTACGCATACGGTCTTCCACAAGGGTCATGATGCGGGTCTGGGTGAGCGAGTGCTGCACGTGGTCGTTGCCGTCGAAGACGGTGAAAGTGTGCGAGGTGGGTGAATAGGTGACCAGTCGTACATTGCCGTTGTGGATGAAGTCGTTGATGGCGTCCACATACTCCCCCTCCTGAGTCGTCATCTCCTGAAGGTGCTGCTGGATGGCAGTCTGTTTCTTCAGCGACTGGGCTACATGGCTCACTTCCTGACAAATGGCAAACATGCCAAGCAGCTTGTCGGTTTCGTCGAATACGGTCATGAGACGGAACTCTATGTATAGCTTCTCACGTAATTTGCAAGGACAGTTGGCTCGTTGCTCTTCTGCCATCCTTTCAGGGTCGATGATGGCTGAGGCATGGTAGCCGTCGGCCTGGCTGATGTCGAGGTCGTCGATACCCAGCAGGTTGTGGTAGGTCATGCGGCAGCTGATGATGTCGTCGTGTTCACAGCGGTACATCTGACATGCCTTTGGATTGATGTTCTGAATACATCCGTCCTGGTCGAAAAGCATGATGCCCACGATAGGTGTGTTGAACATGGCCCAATATCGCAGCGTACGTTCATCGGCCAGTCGTTGCCGTTCGCGTTTCTCGGTGATGTCTTTCTTCGTACCGATGAGCACGGAGGGTCGGCCATGCTTGTCGCGGCGCAGCACGGAGAGGGCTATGGTGAAGTCGCGCATCTCGGTGTCGCCGTCCTCACGGGCATCATTCGCCTTGATGTCCAACGTTATTTCCTCCTCCACGCCGTCGGCACTGGGTGGCAGCGTTGCCAGCCGGTCCATGGCGTCGCGTAGCCGTCGGTAGTCCTCAGGGCTGTAGCGAGTGGCAAACTCTTCCGACGTATAGACGTATGCCGACAGCCCCTGCTCGTTGCGCCAGGTGAATGTCCTGTCGCTGATGTCGTATGTCCATATCCGCACACCGCCAGTTTCGAGTATGAGGGCGAAGCGACGTGTACGGATGGCGTTCTCGCGAGTGATGCGACTGGCTTGTATCTGGTAAGTGACGGCGTATAGGATAAGGATGATCAGGAGAGCACCCGAGCCAAAAATCACATACCACAACCATTCGGGGATTGCACCCTCCTCCTGGCGTTCAGGGTAGAACCATTTGTTCTGCAGCGGCACCAGCTGGTCGGTGGAGTTCAGTTCGGTGAAAAGACTGTCGAGCTGATGGAGCAGATGGTCGTCATTGGAGATGAAGCGGTAATCGCCGTGGGGCATATTGACAGGTGTAATCTCCAGGTTGTCAATATGGTATTTGTTCAGCAACCACTTCAATGACAACGTGTTCCACACCATCTCGCCCTCCTCGCTGGTACTCATCTGGAGGATAACCTCGCCAATGTTGTGTACGGGGATGGCATTCTGTGCGAAGCCGTAGTCCACCATCAGGTGATGACACAGGCTGCTGTCGTTCACATAGACCTTGTGTTTGCTCAGGTCTTGGAAGTCGTGTACATTCGTGGGGTGGCTCTTGGGCGAGAGGACGCTCTGGGTGAAGAGCGTCACGGTGTTATTGCCGTAGTGTCCCACCTTCTCATGGAAACCGGCGGTAAGGCCAATCATCAGGTCCGACCGTCCCTCCTTCAAATCCTTGAAGGCCACGAGGCGAGGCCTCATGCGTATCTTGTAGGGGATACTGAGCTTGTCAAGCATGAGGTGCATGAGGTCTATGTTGAAGCCGTCGGGCTCTCCTTTCTCGTTAAGGAACGAATAGGGCCACAAGTCCTGCGCACCCTCATAGATGAGCGGTTCCTCCTGAGTATAATCCCTTGGCTTCCATTGAGTCTTGACAGACGGGCTGGCAATGGAGTCCTGTCGGGTTGGCTCTGTGGGTGTCCCTGCATCAGTGGCAATTGCCTTCGTCATGCTGACGAAGGACAATATGATGGCCAGGAGGGTTGTTGATAATTTCGACATTTTGCTTTCAGTTTGTTTTCAAAGGAAGTCAAGGCCTGTTTGCCTGATGGCAGACTTTGCCAGACGCTCATGGACAAGGCTCAGTTCCGAGAAACGGATGACGCTCTGCATGGCGGCTTTCCTCACGGCGGCACTATTGCCTTGCAGGGCGGCGATGGCCTGGTCGAGAAACTCGTTGATGCCCCGCTCGTTGGGCTCCTGCCCACGCATGAAGAGACGGCTGAGGATGTGATAGCCGCATACCTGAGGCAGGTCATTGTGCGAGGCAAGCCACTCGAAAGCCTTGTCGGCGGCGTAGGGCAGGTGCTGGTAGAGGTTGAAGGCAGCCTGCTCGGCAATCTCCAGCGTCGGCGTCTGCTCCATCCAGATGTCGGCCACCTCGGGCAGCATCTCCTTCGGAGGCATAATCATCGTGGCGAGAATCTTGCACTCGCGGATGTTCTCCTTCCAGAGGGCGATGGCGAGTTCATAGTTTATAGTACATAGTGCAGAATCGGAACTATGAACTATGCACTGTGAACTATGAACTATGGCCTGTGAACTATGAACTATGCACTGTGAACTATGAACTATCTCATCGGCCATTTCCCGTAGTCGTGGGATGGTGGCCCCCCAGTTGAGATGGTAGTCCAGGCCTTTCTGCCGCATGGACTGCGCCGTGGCTCCGTCCATCATCTGGCGGAAGCTTTGCTTTATCTCCTTTACCTTCTGGTCTATAGTCTGTGTGTCCATCACTCCTTGCATTTCAGTACGTAGTACTTCTGGCTTCTTTCGCCCCTGCTTGCGATGCCCGACGAGGGGTTGTCTGCCAGCTTGCGCAGCTCCACGGTCGCCGCAGAACGCGAGAGGCCTGTCAGGTTCACATAGTCGGGAACCCTCATGAACTTATTCTTCTCCAGGAAGTCGCGGGCTCTCTGCACACGCTGCTCCAGCGTGTATTTCGACTTCCGTAGACGGCTGATGCCGCCCTTCTTCAGCGTACACTTGTCCCACGTGTTAAAGATGAGGTCATTGTCGGCCCTGTAGGCCACGCCTGTCACCTCGATGGTTGAGGCGTTACGGGTCGTCTCGCCCTCCTCGAAGGCGTCCTGTAGCTTGTCGTCTCTCACGCCCAATTTGGCGTTGAAGGTGCCGATGCCCTCAATCTTCACCGAATAGCCCTCGGCCATGCAAAGGGCCAGCTTCTCGCTCACCAACGACAGCACGCCCAGTATGGCACTCTCCTCCATGTGGCCCTCGCGGGCGCACTGGCTCACAAACCGGCGGTAGTCCATGGGCCTCAGCTCCATCTTGTAGTAGGCCTGCGTACTGCCCGTGCCGTTGATGTCGGCAATCTCCTGCTTGATATATTTTGCGTACATTACAGATAGTTTTTTGTGGGTGCAAATATAGTCAAAAGAATCGGGAATACCAAAAGTATATCCGAATTTTACTCAATCCCGACGCAATTTTAACAAATCCCGACGGGATTTTAATGAATCGCGTCGGAATTTTATCAAATCCTGACGGGATTTTAACTTTGCCCGTAACCTTTCTGTTAGACAGAACGGCTCTCCGACACCTTTTGCCCGTATCTCCGTCATATTTGTCTCGTATGATTTTTTTGCCCATATCCTTGGTCAGTCCGAAAATAGTTCGTACCTTTGCATCCGAACACAGGCGCAATGCCTCAGCGGAGGTGCCGGTGCGACTTTCGAGGGTTAAACAATAACAGCATTAGCTATTATTCGGAATATATAGAAATCTACCACGTTTCATTATATATGTTCAGTCATAGAATAAGTCCTAATGTCTGCGCGATAGCGTGGACAAGACTTATCGACTGAACAGGGCTTGTGGTAGAGCCTCTATATATGATAAGCGCCTTGTTCGCGCTTTTCATGTATATGAGTGTTCTGCCAGTTCGAGGGGATTTGCAATTCCCGGCCCTGTTTCCCGAAGATATAGTCTGCTGTCCTAAAAACTATTGCGTATGGCTGCTATCAAGACGGCCAAGACCTACGTGCAGATAGGTCTCGGCTTGGAAACAGTCTTTATTCCTGCGCTGCTACTCTCAAAGCGAGGAAAGCGTCTTTCAGAGCTTGAGAAACGGAACTTGTCGGCTCCTTTAGCACCAGTTTCTGATAATTGTCGAGGAACTGGACTCGGTGACGGTGGAAGAAGTGCAGGAAATGACGGAGGAACCCGATGCAGTCGAGGATAACGACCTCGGTGCCCATTTCGCGGTAGAGGCTTTTAGCGTAGTCGTTCACTTCGCGGTCTATCGGCTCGGTGGTGATGAAAATATAGTTGTCGATGTGTGAACCGTGCTTGCCTATTTTCTCGATGCCCTTCTCAATGTCGGTCTTCAATACTGCCTTGCTCTTCATTTCATAGCAAGTAATGGTGTTCTCTTCTGTTAGAAGCGTTATCTCCACATCGCCCAAAGCACCAGTCTGACGGTCGGCAGCCTGATGTGACAGCAACTCCTTTGCCCTTTCGCCCACCAAGTCTTTCACCGAAGCGTAGGCTGCGGCGACAATAAGCACGGGCAGACGGCTGGAGTTTTTGCAATGAAGATGCTGCTCTATGAGCGTGACGATTTCCTCAGACGAAAGCATGGAGAGGTCGCTTCCAGCCTTTATCTGTGCAAGCTGGTCATGAAGTCTCTGCTCGTTTTCCTCCTTGATGATGATAAGATTGCGGATGATTTCGAGAAGCACCAGTTCCGCCTTTTCAGGATAAAGTTCCACATAGTCAATCACGTCCATCATCTGATGGTATGGCTCAGGCGGACGGCTGTTGTCGAACATTTCACGAGCCAAAGGGCGGTTGATTGTACGGAACGATGGCGTAAGGAATGCCGTTGTGGCGTTGCAAGGCAATTGATACTTCAAAACGTATGGCTCAACTATCCGCTCGTCGTAGCCTCTGCCCTCATAGGCATCATTTCCGCCCAGCGCGGTTGTTGGCTTGCGCAGGTTGATATGTGGCTTTTCAATCTTGGCAACCAGCCCCGACATCAAATATCTGATGGGAGCCTTGACTTTCGGATTGCGACAAATGTCGTGTAATGTCTGCCCGATGCGGGCTTCTACAAAACTGTTTTTCCGCTTGGCGGCTTTCTTGTGAAGTTTCTCAAAATCCATAATGATGAAGTTTTGCCCGCAAAATTACAAAAAAGATTCGATAAAAAGCGTTATTCGCAAAATTATTTGTATCTTTGCACCGATTTTCATGGTCAAACGATAAATATGACGGCAGACAATATCAAGGACATTCGCACCGTTTCTGTTTTCTCGGGTGCTGGCGGCTTGGACATCGGCGCAATCCAGGCTGGTGCCAACGTGGTTTGGGCAAACGACGTGATGAAGGAGGCTTGTCAGACATATCGCGTAAATATTGGCGACCATATCGTTTGCGGAGACATTAACGAAAAAATGAAGGAACTGGACGGACTCAGCGACATTTCGTTGGTTATCGGCGGTCCCCCTTGCCAAGGATTTTCTGTCGCTGGCAAGATGGATGCCAACGACAAGCGCAGCCAACTCATCTGGAGCTACCTTTCTGTCCTCGCTATGTTGAAGCCCCGCGCCTTTGTCATGGAAAATGTGAAGGCTCTCGGAACACTCCAAAAGTGGGCGGGCACAAGAAACCTACTTATTCAGTCCATGCGCAACCTCGGCTACTCAGTCAATTTTATTGTGCTCAATGCCAAGGACTTCGACGTTCCCCAAGCCCGTGAGCGCATCTTTATCGTCGGCTTCCGTGGCGATTCAAATCTCGTTCCCGACCTTGCCAAGATGATAAAGCCTTATCGCAAACCCGCTAAAAACCTCCGTGAAGTGCTGCTGACGCTAGACCATGCAGGAACTGGCAACAATCAAGACGTCTGCCGGGCTAAAATCACCCTTGCCCACAATCCCGTGCTGCGCAAGACGCCATACGCAGGCATGATTTTCAACGGCCTCGGTCGTCCACTTCGTCTCGACAGCTATTCAGCCACGCTTCCCGCCTCGATGGGAGGCAATAAGACCCCGATTATCGACGAGAATGAACTCTATGGTCACTCAAAGCCCTGGGTAGAGACATATTTTAAAGAATTGATAGCCAATCCTTTGGCTCCCGATACAGCCGAAGTCCCAAACTACCTTCGTCGCCTGACCGTGGCCGAAGCCGCTCTCATTCAGACATTCCCAAAAGGCTATCAGTTCCAAGGCTCGCAGTCGATGAAGTACACTCAGATTGGTAACGCAGTGCCCTGCAACATGGGCAAGGCAGTAGTTCAAATGGTCATCGACGTACTTCAGGGGAAAAAAGAATTATTATATTTAGTGAAAGACATGCAATTACAATTTGCATGAAGTGTGGACGGATGCTTTGTAACTGAATCACAAAAAACCTAAGAAGCAGGAGATAGAAGATGCCGCCTGGGAGGTGCTTGGTGCCCGCGAAGCCCATTACGGCAAGACCTTGGCCGAACTCTACGACCCTGAGACGATGCCCCAGGACCTGCGCGATGCTCATCACCAGCTGGACCTCATCGTGGACAGCTGTTACCGCGACCGTCCCTTCGTCGACGAGAACGAGCGCTTGGAATGGCTACTGAAGTTGTATGATAAAGCGAATAAGAATGTCTAACGTTGGTACAAAATGAAGGCAGACAATGTCATCACCTCATCATTTCTGCTGTGTAAAGAAATACAGCAGGAAGTCCCGCGATGTCATAAGCGGGAGCTGGCAAAATTCGAGGTAGTCCTTCGTGTTATTAGTGACTATGATATCGCAGTTACCAGCAACAGCGCATTGGTATTGCAGGAGGTCTTCGAAATCGCGCACATCATCGTGGGCCAGTGCCGTGTCAAGTTGCACAGCATTACAAGAAAGGACTGTCACACCATGTCGAAGCCGACGAATCTATTGTAACGCAACGTTCTTTCTACATCTCGCTTAATATAATTGATGTTAGCGTAACTCAAATAGGACGCAAAGATATTAATCTTCTTGTCTTTCCCCAATTGAAGGATTCGCTTCGCCATAATCGTGCCTTCACGATTCTCTATCACATCAATGAGGATGTTTGTCTCAAGAAATACGTTCATTTTCTGTCAAGTCCTAAAATCCACCTTGTGCGTTCGTCGGCTGCTTCTTCTGGAGTTAGTCTCAGCCAATCTACCAGTTCATCAATTTCAGGAGAAATCTCTATCTCCGCCATTTTCTTGGCCAGAAACTCATCCTCGGCCTTGCGTTTGGCTTCCTCCGCCTCACGGATGGCCTCGTTCATATATTCCACCACGGCGTGCATCACGTTAAGGTCTGCACCTTTCACCATGTCGATAATTGGGGCCATGGGCGATGCTTGGATTGTTTTTAATGCAGCTGTCATAATTGAGCCCTGTCGCAACTCGTTAGCAATTTCCATTGGCTCCCTGTCACCTCCCCAGTCTTTGTGGAAGCGGGCGAGTGCAGCATCAAGTCTTTCATCCGATTCTTCTTTCCATGTTGAGGGCTGTTCAAGCATTTCACGAAAACGTCTTTCCGCTTCTGCTTCTTCACGCTCTACCTGTGCAGACATCTGCTCAACCAACCATCGCCGATCATGGCGACTAAAGCTGTTAAGCATTGTCAGTACTGCCTCCATGGGTATTGTTCCTATAGCTGTATTCATAACCAAGCGGTTTTATTATCCGCTGCAAAATTACAAATAATTTCTGAAACGACAAACAAAACACGAAAATAATATGGAAATAAGAGAGAATTACAACCAAGACCAGACCGTCATCACCTATGAGCAGACGGGACGGTCAACCAACACCAACGAGCTGGGCATGAGGGAAATGCAGGCCCGGGTGTATGAGCGAAGGGCAGAGCAATACCTGCTGGTGAAAGCTCCGCCCGCCTCCGGCAAGTCGCGGGCGATGATGTTCGTGGCACTCGACAAGCTGGCACATCAGGGCATCAGGAAGGTCATCGTGGCCGTGCCGGAGAAGAGCATCGGGCGCAGCTTCAAGCCAACAGCCCTGAAAAAGTCAGGGTTCTTTGCCGACTGGGAGGTGCCCACCTACTTCAACCTCTGCGACACGGAGAACGAGAAGGAGAAGGTGAAACGCTTCAAGGAGTTCGTTGAGCCATATACCAAGGCGCAGACGCTGGTTTGCACCCATGCCACGCTACGCTTTGCCCTCAAGGAACTGACGGACGAGAAGCTCAACAACCTTTTCTTTGGCATTGACGAGTTCCACCACACCTCTGCCGATGCCGACAACGGGTTAGGCGAACTGGTGCGGAGGCTGATGAACCAGACGAATGCCCACATTTTAGCCATGACGGGCAGCTACTTCCGGGGCGACGGCACGCCCGTGTTGCGATTAGAAGACGAGACGCGGTTTGTGCCTGTGCAGTTCAACTACTACGACCAGCTGAACGGCTACCGCTACCTGAAGACCTTGCAACTAGGCTACCACTTCTACAAAGGACACTACCTGTCGGCCTTAGACAAGGTGCTTGACACGCGGCAGAAGACGCTCATCCATATCCCCGTCACCAACGCTAAGGCAGCCGGTGCCTACGACAAGTTCGAGCAGGTGAAGCAGATTATCGACCTGATAGGCAGCAAGGTGGACGAGAACTACGACACGAACATCGTCACCGTGAAGACCAAGGACGGGCGGATGCTAAAGGTGGCCGACCTGGTGAATCCCGACAACGACCATCGCAACCACGTGCAGGGCTATCTGCAACGGATGAAAAGCCGCGACGACGTGGACATCATCATCGCCATGGGCATGGCCAAGGAGGGCTTCGACTGGGAGTGGTGCGAGCACTGCCTGACCATCGGCGTGCGCGGGTCGCTGACGGAAATCGTACAGATCATTGGCCGTTGCACCCGTGATAGCGAGGGGAAGGAACACGCACAGTTCACAAACCTGATTGCCGCCCCCGACGAGACACAGGACGACGTGGTGGTGGCCGTGAACGATATGCTGAAAGCCATAACGGCCTCGCTGCTGATGGAGCAGGTGATGGCACCGAAATGGAACTTCAAGACATCACGTGACGAGGACGACGGTCAGGGCGACCCAAAGAGAACAATGGTCGTGGAAGGTCTGAAACCCTTGGGAACAGAGCGAGCCCGACAGATAGTGGAGGAGCAGATGGACGACCTGAAGGCCGGCATCCTGCAACACCCACTGATACGTGAGGCTATCGAGGGTGTGGCGCCAGAGATTATCAACAAGGTGTACATCCCCAAGATTGTGGAGGAGTTGCACCCTGAGTTGGAGGAGGAAGAGGTCGATGCCGTCAGCCAGCGCGTGGTGCTCGACTTCGTGCTGAAAGGCAAAGGCATCGAGCCGGATTACAAATCCGACTCAACGGAGAACCATGAGGGCAGCCGTTTGGTGAAGATTGCCAATACCTTTATTAATATAGACGACCTAAGCATCAACCTGATTGAATCGGTGAATCCCTTCCAGCGGGCCTACGAAATCATGTCGAACGAGATAGACGCCCCCGTGCTGAAGGTGATACAGGATGCCATTGCCGACAAGAAAATCAACATGACCATCGACGAGGCGAAGAAGATTTACCTGACGGTATTCCAGACGTGGCGCAAGGAGCATGGCGACCACCCATCGCTGCAAGACCCTGACCCGACGGTAAGACGCATGGCCGAGGCGATACGCATCTTGAAGAATTACAAGATTCGCAGGGATATGGGATTGGACTATCCTATGCGCATTAGCCCCCTAAGTTAGGGGGTTGGGGGTCTGAACAGACAACAATAACCTAAAAATATAAATATATGGAAGAGAAATATTATACAAATGTGGGTCGCTCAGACCCCCAACCCCCTAACTTAGGGGGCTCGTGGCCAGAAGATTTATTGCGCATTTTTGAAGACCCGCTGTTTGCCAATGTGCATCCAAGGGCACCCAAGCCGACGGAGGAGGACGTGGTGAGAAACGGTTTCCGTATGCTCTGCCAGTGGAGCCGGGAGCATGAACGGCGGGCACCGAAGATGGACAAGCGAAATAGGGAAGAGTGGCTGTTGGCACGCCGTCTACAGGGCATCATCGAGGATGATGTCCGCCGCGAGATGCTGAGAGCCGAGGATGAGTACAAACTTTTAGACACGGTGTATGATGAATGACAAGGAACTTGACGACATACTGAACGACCCGCTGTTCAGCCTCAACGAGACAGAACAGAAGCTATTTGACCTGTCAGACCCCATCAGGAAAGGACATATCAGGAAGAAACAGGCCGACGAGGTGGCACAGCGAAAGAGGTGCGGGAACTTCGCCGACTATGCCCACCTGTTTGCACAGGTGTACAAAGAGCTGCACGAGGGCAAACGGTCGCTAATCCGCTACAAGGAAGATGCCATTCAGGAAAAGGGCTTCTTCATTGCCGACGGCATTATGGGCTATATCGACCAGTTGGACGTGACCAACCGCCAGATCAAGGATCGTGTGAGAAAAGACGGGCGTTCGAGAGTCATCTACGAAGACGGTACGGAGTCGAACATCCTCTTCCGCACCATCGGCAAGAACATCACCCGTAACGGTTACATCGTCACCGAACTGAACGACGGGCACGAACTGGATGCACTCTCAGGAGCCGACATCACCGACGAAGACCACGTGCAAGGGTGGATTTATGTCCTCCGCTCCAAATCAGAGGACGAGAGGATTGCCACGGTGAAGGATCTCTACAAGATTGGCTTTACGACTGTTCCCGTGGAGCAGCGCATCAAGAATGCCCGGAACGAGACAACCTATCTGATGGCCGACGTGGAGGTGGTCAGCACTTTCAGGGTGTATAATGTAGATGTTCACAAACTGGAAGGGCTCATTCACGACTTCTTTCATGTTGCCCGCTTCTATGTGACCATCGACGGAGCCGAGCCGGAAGAGTGGTTCGTTGTTCCCCTGCCCATCATCCGCGAGGCCATTGCCAAGTTTATCAATGGCTCCATCGTTGACTATACCTATAACCGTGAGCAGCAAGCGTTGGAGAAGAGCGTCCTTGATACTATCAATCGACCTTCCTGATACAAATGTCAGTTTTTTTCTTGCCTAAGAAACAGCTTATTTTCGCATCAATTTGATATACCACTCTTCCTCGGGGGAATGGCCCCAATAGGCTTTACCGTCACCTCCCAAATCCCATTGCTCCACAATTTCCCATTGACGAAGAGGGAGATTCTCAAACAATTCCGAATGAACCATTACATGCTCTCGACGCCGGAACATACGATGACTCATTTGCTTTCCCTGCTTCTGCGATTTGCAGCAGCACCAAGTGCTGACAGGCGTTCTTTTTCTGCTTTTACCCATAATGCTTGTAATGTTATGAGAGGTCGCAGACTCTCGCTGCGCCACTCGGTTAAACATTACAAGACTCCAGGAATGAAATACTTAGTTTCCATTTTCAATTATTTATATTAACGATTACTTAGTGTGGGAATGCCCTTCGTTCTTTGTGGGGGAAACTGCCGTTCTTTGTGGAAGTTTCCTCCACAAATTTATATTAGTGTGGCGTACTCGGTGCTGTAACGTAGCATCTGGTGGTCGTAGGTTTCGGAGTAGTTCACGAGGATGTCCTGGATTTCGCCGTCGGCATCATAGACGGGGAGGAGCCAAGGGTTGATGAAGCCCTTGTAGGGGGCGAGGTTGAGCTTACGGTAACGGTCGAGCACTTCTTTGTGGAGAACGGGGTCTACCTTTACGGCATATTGCTCTACTAACTGGCGGGCTGCCTCGAAGTCACCCTCGCTCTTGATGCGCTGGATTTCGGCGAGGAGCTCGGCGATGAGTTGGCGAAGACGGGGGTAGTCGTTGATTTGGAGGTAGGTCTTGCCGTTGCGGTTCACAAGAGCCATTGCGGACGAGGACGTCCGCGCTCCCATTTGCTCTAGGCACCAGTGGGCAATGAGGGAGCGGTTACGCATGTGGGCCTCCTCTATTTGGTGGCCCGGCTCTATGCGGACAAGCTGCGTCATGAGACCGTTCATCATGTAGGTGTAGTATTGCGACTTGTAGGCCTCGCCGTCAGGGAGAAGGCCAAGCTCGACGAGCTTCGGGTCGGCGATGTAGTAGAGGCCGAAGAGGTCGGCACGTGCTTCCTCGATGGTGTTGCCGTAAGCCTTCAAGGCATCAGGGTCGGTGCCGGGGAGCAGTTGTCCGCTGCCGTGGCCAAGACACTCGTGCAGGTCGGTGTGCAGGTCGTCGCAGATGTCGCCGTAGCGGTCGATGAGGTCGAGCGTCTCCTTGTCGATGACAAACTCCTCCTTGAATCCGCTGCCGTGGGCGGCTTTGTTGTAGGCATCGGTGATGTTGCTGATGGTGATGCTCTTTGATCCGTACTGGGCGCGAATCCAGTCGGCATTGGGCAGGTTGATGCCGATGGCGGTGGCAGGATATTCGTCGCCGCCGAGCATGGCAGCACAGATGACGTTGGCGGTGACACCCTTGACCACAGGCTTGCGGAAGCGTGGGTCAACCGGCGAATGGTCTTCAAACCACTGGGCGTTGCGGCTGATGGTCTGCGTGCGGTGGGTAGCCTCCTCGTCGATGTACTCCACCAGTCCCTCCCACGAGCCTTTCAGCCCCAGGGGGTCGCCGTAGACTTCGATGAAACCGTTGATGAAGTCCACCTTGCCGTCGAGGCATTGCAGCCAGGCGATGCTGTACTCGTCGAAGATGCGCAGGTCACCAGTCTCGTAGTAGCCGATGAGGAGTTCTATGACGTGACGTTGCTGTTCGTTCTCGGCTACCGTGGCGGCCTTCCGCAGCCAGTAGATGATGTGGCGTATGGCGTTGGCATAGAGCCCGTCGGCCTTCCACACCTGCTCCTTTACTTGTCCGTTGGCTTTCACGAGTGTTGAGTTCAGACCGAAGGAGGGCAAGTCCTTGCTAGCAGTATCTCTGAATTTCTGATAGAACTTCTCCACCTCTTTTTGTGTCACTCCCTGATAGTAGTTGCAGGCAGACGTGGCGACGAGGTCTTCTCCGTCGGCCTTGTTCACCCGCTTGGGCAGCACCGTAGGGTCGAAGATGACGGGAAGTAGCACTTCGGAAAGGTCGTCGACGGTCTGTCCGTTGGCAAGGGGCAGCCGACGTGCATCGACGGTGTGCAAAGCATCGAGCAGGAACTTCACGCTGAACTCAGGCTTGAACTTCTCACAACCGTAATGGTGGTGTATGCCGCTGGAGAACCACAGGCGCTTCAGGTAGACGGCGAGGGCGCGGAAGTCATCCGTCTCGTGGTCTATGCGGAGGTCGGTATAGATGGTCTCGAGCGTCTTGCGGATGAGCAGGTTATAACGTCCGAACTGGTCGAAAGTGATGTCGCGGCCGTAGAGCGTGGCCTGTGACAAATAAAAAACGAGCTGCTTCTGCTGCAACGTGAGCTCCTCGAAGCCGTTCAGGCGGTAACGGAGCATCTGTATGTCGGCAAAGCGCTCGTCGCGATAGCGAAAGTCTTCCATTGATTGTTCCTTGATTTTAAGCCTGTTTTTTTGGCTTCTTCTTTTTCTGTGTCTTTGGGGGTTGTGGCATAGCGTGCTGCTGGCGGTAGTCCTTGGGGGTAACGCCCATGATTTTATAGAACGAGGCATAGAACGACTGGCGGTTGGCAAACCCCACCATGTCGCTGACCTCCTCGATGCTGAGCTCCTGGTAGCGCTTATCGACGAGGATGGACATGGCCTCCTCTATGCGGTATTTGTTGACGAACGAGGTGTAGTTCATGTGGAACCGCACGTTCATCACTGCCGAGACATAGCGCGTGTTCGTGCCCAGGTCCTCGGCAAGCTGTTTTGCAGAATAGGCACGGTCCTTGTACTTCTTCTGCATCACAATGACGTCAAGAATCCTCTCCTTGAGCTCGTCCATCAACTGGGGACTGACCAAGGAGCGGTAGCTGGGCTCTTTGTCTCTTTTCTCTGTAATGTTATACTTCGTCATAGCAACCAATAACCAATGACCAATAACCAATAAACGTTATGTTGATTAGCAGATATTTTCTGCAAATATAGGCATTAATTACTTAACATAATCCATTTTTAGACTTTTTTTAACAAAAAAGTTGTCAACGAGAAGGAGATGAGGGCTTTAGACAATAATTCGTTAACTGTCAACGTTAAGAATACAGGTTACTTCATTACCGACGCCGTAACCCGACTAGACTTATAACCGAAATGACTATAAATATAAATTGTATGAAAAAGAATTTGTTTTTGTTAGCCGTTGTGGTGCTGCTCACTGGTTGTGGCAAGCAGACCGCCAACCGCCCCATCCCTGCCGATGAGCAGCTGGAACAACGCATTGAGCAGACACTGGGCAAGATGTCGCTCGAGGAGAAGATTGGTCAGATGACCGAGTTGAATATCGACGTGCTAGGTTCTGGAGCTGGCGATGAGTTCCAGCTCGACGAGCAGAAGCTGCAGGAGGCCATCGGCACCTATAAGGTGGGGTCTGTGCTCAACTCCCCCGGCATGGCTGTCACACCCCAACGGTGGCGCGAAATCATTGGCCGCATTCAGGAGGTGTCGATGAAGGAGATAGGCATCCCCTGTATCTATGGTCTCGACCAGAACCACGGTGTCACTTACACCTTGGGGGGCACCCTCTTCCCGCAGAACATCAACATGGGAGCCTCGTTCTGTCCTGAACTGGCCATTGAGGCTGGGCGCATCACGGCCTACGAGACACGTGCTGCCAACTGTCCCTGGACTTATTCGCCCACCGTCGATTTGAGCCGCGACCCGCGCTGGCCCCGTGTGTGGGAGAACTATGGTGAAGACCCGCTGGTGAACGCCGTTATGGGAAGTGCTACGGTCAGAGGATTCCAGGGCGATGACCCCAACCACCTGGACCAGTATCATATCGCCGCCTGTATGAAGCATTATCTAGGCTATGGTATGCCACGCACGGGCAAGGACCGCACACCGGCCTATATGCCTGAGAACGAGCTGCTGGAGAAGTGCTTCGCTCCCTATAAGGCTATGGTGGAGGCCGGAGCCCTGTCTGTCATGATTAATTCCGGTTCGGTCAACGGACAGCCCGTACATGCCAGTCGTAAGTTCATTACCGAGTGGCTGAAGGAAGGTTTGAACTGGGACGGCATGGTGATTACCGACTGGGCCGACATCAACAACCTGTTCCAGCGCGAGCATGTGGCCGCAGACAAGAAGGAGGCCATCTGTCTGGCCATCAATGCCGGCATAGACATGTCAATGGACCCCTACGACGTGAACTTCTGCAAACTGCTGAAGGAATTGGTCGACGAGGGCAAGGTGAGCAAGGACCGCATCGACGATGCCGTGCGCCGTGTGCTGCGACTGAAGTACCGCCTCGGACTCTTCGACCAGCCCAACACCGGCAACAATCAGGACTATCCCGACTTTGGTTCGGAGAAGTTTGCCGCCGTGGCCCAGCAGGCCGCAGAGGAGAGCATGGTGCTGCTGAAGAATCAGGGGAACATCTTACCGCTCACCTCCCGCACCTCACCCCTTAAACTGCTCGTCACAGGCCCCAACGCCAACCAGATGCGTTGTTTGAACGGCGGGTGGAGCTACACGTGGCAGGGTAATCTGGCCGACCGATTTGCCGGACAGTACAACACTATCTATGAAGCCCTCTGCAACCGCTTCGGCCAGGACAGGGTCGTGTTGGAGCAGGGTGTGACCTACGTACCCGAAGGCAACTGGTATGAGGAGAATGTTCCTGAGATAGAAAAGGCCGTGCGTGCAGCACAGGGCGTCGACGTCATCATTGCCTGTATCGGCGAGAACTCCTACACCGAGACCCCGGGCAACCTCTCTGACCTGGCACTCTCGGAAAACCAGCGCAACCTTGTCAAGGCACTGGCCAAGACGGGCAAGCCTATCGTGCTGGTACTCAACGAGGGTCGTCCGCGCCTTATCAACGACATAGAACCGTTGGCACAGGCCATCGTAGACATTCTGCTGCCAGGCAATTACGGTGGCGATGCCCTGGCCCGTCTGCTGGCTGGCGATGCCAATTTCTCAGCACGTATGCCCTACACCTATCCACGCCATCAGGCCGAGCTCACCACCTACGACTATCGCGTCAGCGAAGAGACCGACCGCATGGAGGGTGCCTATGACTACGATGCCGTGGTCTCTGTGCAGTGGCCCTTCGGCTACGGCCTGAGCTACACCACCTTCGACTACAGTAATTTCAAGGTTGACAAGGAGACGTTCCGTGCCGACGACATGCTGACCTTCACCGTCGACGTGAAGAACAGTGGCACCCGTGCAGGACGCGAGGCTGTGCTGCTCTTCTCCAGCGACTTGCTCGCCAGCATAGTACCTGAGAACCGCAGGCTACGTGCTTTCTTCAAGACATCCATGCTCGAGCCAGGGCAGTCGGAGACCGTCACCCTCGCCATTCCTGCCCGCGACCTCGCCTTTGTCGATACCGATGGACGCTGGCTGCTGGAAGCCGGCAACTTCCGTATGCAGGTGGGCAAGCAGACAATAGAAATTAATTGCAAAGAGACGAAGAAGTGGTAGACTAAAGGTCTGTGATTATTTACTCCTGAATGGTACTACTGGCAGACCGCGAGCACTCTTCAGGTTGCCAGACAGGAATGACTTGAAGGCGTAGCGCACGGAAGTGGGGGCTGGCACCTCAGCCGATGTCACCAGTATCGACTTATGACTCTCGTTCAGCACAGCGGTGGCCGGATGGAACTTTCCGTCGCCACCGCTTAATTCAAATCCCGTGATGTCCTGCCAGGGTGAGAGCCCCTGCTCGGCGTGGGTGAAATAGACTTCGATGGTGTTGCCATGCACCTCCATACGGTCATACTCTGGCGAGTCACAGGCGATGGTCTTTCGTCCGTAGGTGCGGTTCAAGGCCATGTATGCCAGACGGTTGCCCACCTCGCGCTTCTCGGCAGGATGTATCTGGTTCACCTCGTAAGGCTCCACAAGGTCGTTGGTGCAGATAATGCCGCAGTTCTCGATGATACTTGCAGCACGATGCTGGCACTCACGGAAGAGCGGCGCGCTAAGGCCTTCGTCGCCGTAGCCACCCCAGGGTGCAATCTCCACCATGTAAAACGGCAGCGACTGTGCGGTGCCTCCAAACTCCTTTCGCCACACCTCCACCATCGTCTTCAACCGCTCGGGGTAGGTCTGTTCCTTACCCACGTTCGACTCGCCCTGATACCACAGGAAACCTCTTACCGTGTAATGGCGCAGGGGGTGGAGCATGCCGTTGTACATGATGACAGGGGTGTAGTAGTGCCACCACGTGTCGCGCCATCCTTCCTTCTGCTCTTTCTCAATGTCTATGTCGTCGTAGGTGCGGACAATCTCTTCAGGTATCCAACCTTCCACCTTTGAACCACCCCAGGCACAGGCTATGACGCCAACGGGGATGTCGAGCACCCGCTGCATCATTTTTGCAAAGAACCAGGACGTGGCGCTGAAGTAAGGAGCCGTCTCGGGCGAGGGCACCTGCCATTTCCCTGTACAGGTCTCCACGGGCTTTGTCTGGCCGTTTTGCTTGATGGGAGCCACGCGCACCCAGGGATGTTCAGCGGCTGTGGCAATCTCCTCGTTACTGTTCTTCACCGGGCAGTTCCAGAAGCCTTCCAAAGGCATCTCCATGTTCGACTGTCCTGAGGCGAACCATACCTCGCCGATGAGCACACGGCTGAGCGTCAGCTGCTGTTGACCGTTTTCCGAGAGCACTATCTGGTGCTCCTTTTTCTCGGCGGCTGGGGTCTTCAGCAACAGTTGCCAGTTGCCGTCCTTGTCGGCCTTGGTCTCCACAGCCTGTTCCAGCCAGTCGGCCTTGACGCTGACGGTAGCACTGGCCTGAGCCGTTCCCCATAGCCGTGCCTCGGTCTGCTGTTGCAGCATCATATTGTCGCCGATAATCTCAGGCAGCTCTATCTTTGCCGACACCTCTCCTGCCGACATCCAGCCGGACAGGAGAAAAAACATAAACCATCTCTTTTTCATTGTTCAACAAGATTAACTTGGATTATTCATCCTCTTTTCAACAACGGATTTTACGGATTTCACGGATTATACGGATTATCATGGATTTCACGGATTTTTTCCAGATTCGATTGTAAGGAACTGACACTAAATAAAGTTGACAATTGGAAACGATGTTTTTAGTAAAACAGATAAATACAACAAAGACAGATAAAAACCATTCGTCTTGTTTTTCTCAGTATTTCTTGTTTTTTCCTGTATTTCTAAAAAACAAA
>JAFVFY010000101.1 GCA_017475265.1 Prevotella sp.
CACTATTCGACATCTTTGGATGGAACAGGGACTGCAAGTACAGGGGAACAGGAACCTTTGTCCAAAAGGATGATGGTGCAGTACTCATATTTGATATGACCGATCTGATGACGGCTTCGGCTACGGTGACGCTGGTGGACGGCGGGACGAACACCGTCACGCTCGGCATGGCGAAGAAGACAATGCTGATTCAGGACGTGACCATCAAGAAGGTGCCCTCAGCGGCTACGGCTGTCACGGTGACGATTGCCCCGCTATGGCAGAGCCTGACCATCGGCGGGACGTACAGCACGACGAACGGCAGCAGCACCATTGCGCTGACTCGCCAAGAGGACGGGAGGACGTGGAGGAACAGCGGCAGTACCTATCTGCTGCCACCAAGCAGTCAGCCCGCCAGCGTGAGTGTGAACATCACCGTGGGCGGCACGACGAAGACCTATACCTACAGCACAAGCAACGAACTGGAGGCGGGGTATAAGATTAATATTGACGGTACCTATACCGAGACCGTGGGCGTCAACCTGACGGGAACCATCACAGGCGCAACGTGGCTTGGGGAAAGGACGATTAGCTTTACGTTCGACGAAAGCGGCAGTAGTACGTCGGGGAGTGACAATAACGGTGGGAATATTGGTGGTGATACGAATGACTTCCCATTGGTTGGCGATACCTATCAAGGATGCTATGTGCTGGCCGTGACGGTGGAAGATGATGGGCTGTCGGCTGAGGTGGTGCTGCTTTCGCCCAACGAACGGGCGGTGACAAGTGCCAGTGATGCAGAGTCGGCTCTTGCCAGTCTGGGTGTTGACGGCATCAGCGATTGGACGGTGCCAACCAAGGCGCAGATGGATGCCTTTGCAGCAGCACGGAACGACGTGACTCCTACACCTGCAGCCGGAATCTACCTCTATAAGAATAACAACGGGAATTATAATCAGTACAATCTGGCCACGGGTGCTACAGGTTCTGCCAATTATATCACAGGCATCAACCTCCGTCCTGTCGCCATCGTTTCAATCACTAAAGACTAAACGCTATGAAGAAATATTTGTTTATCGCTCTCGCCGTGCTGATGGTAGCGTGCGAGAAGCCAATCCTCGACGAGGACGTTGTATCAATGAAGGAGGCCAACGTCATCCTGCACATGACGCAGTATGAGCAGGAAGCGTTTGGCAATAGTGGAAACCGTGCGGCTACCCGTACCGCCACCGACATCACGGAGTTATGCAGTCGTCTGAACATCGCCATTTTCGACGCTGAAGGCACGAAGGTCAAGACCGTGGCGCAGAAAGAGGGCGATGCCTCGTTTGGCACTGTCGCCCTGACGCTTGCTGCCGGGACGTACCAATTGGTGGTCATTGCCCACAACGGCGAAGGCTCGGCCACGATTACCTCGACGGAAAAGGTGACGTTCCCGAACAATAAAGTGACCGACACCTTCTATTACTATGGTGACCTGGTTGTGACCTCCGAGGTGCAGTCCTACGACCTCACGCTGACCCGTGCCGTCGCCATGTTCCGTATGGTGTTGACCGACGATGAAATCCCATCCACGGTGACAAAGTTCAAGTTCTACTATACGGGCGGTTCTTCGACATTCTCGCCATCGGCTGGCTATGGCTGTGTAAACTCGAAGCAGACGGAAATCCGCACGGTTGCTGACGGTGTGACCACTTTCGACATCTTCACCCTGCCTCATACCGAGGAAGATGTATTGACGAAGCTCACCGTCACTGCCCTCGATACCAACGACAACACTGTGAAGGAGCGCGTCTTCGAGAACGTTCCTGTCACCCGCAACCAGGTGACCCGCTACACTGGCAGTTTTTTCGGTAATGGCGGCAGCGGCCAGACCTCCGACGGCACCTTCCGCCTCACCGCCGATCCAGATTGGGACAGCGTGAACGGATATACGTTCTAACGCATCCTAATCCTCTATCTACTTCGAGAGCCGAGGCAAAGCGCCCCGGCTCTCGTTGCTAAAAAATGTTCTGTTGGAAATACTGTGATATACTATGTGGGGAACGCGGGAACAAGAGTCTAAATGACTGAATTACAATGATTTGTCATGTTCCCACCTTGGGAACGAGCAATAAAGTAAGCATTATCCCTTTCTTATGTACCTTGTCGTTCCATTCTGTTCCCAGACTGGGAACAAGATAACTCGCTGACAGTAAGGTTGGTAACATTGTTCCCTATTGTTCCCCACTATATATCCAATGATGTCTGCACTGCATCGCTTTCATCTTCCACAGGCATTTGTTCAAGATCAATGTCATACATCTCCTTGACCTTTTCGTAGTCGAAACAGTAGGCCCATTCCGAGAACTCCTTTTGCTTGAATGTCTTGTCACCATTAGGCTTGCTCAGATCGGGTACCGGATAGCCATTCTTGTCGAACTCTTTGAACCTGTACTTCTTGTCGCCCAGGTAATAGCTGGTGTTCTTCATATAGAACTCCAAGGACTCCTTCGGGATGAAGTTGTAGCCAATCTTACGGCATGTCTCTTGATACCGCTCAATCATACCGGCCTTACGGATAAGTAGAATAGAGTGCGGCTCGTCCCATAAGTACTCCTTGCCATTCCGACAAGTCACGTTCTTTGTAAGGGCTATGCGGAAATGGCCGTCGGCAATGATTTTCTTGTCGGACAAGAGGTATTGCAGCACATTCCAGAAAGATGCCAGCTCGTCGCTGGTCTTGCAGGAAATGGCCTGACGCTTCACGGCATCCATGACAAAACGGCTAATGCTGGCGTAGTCGATATTGACATCCAACTCGTCTTTCAACACCTTATAGGCAGCAAGAGGCACGGCCCAGTTCCTGGCAATGCGGGTGTGCTCCGTAGAATCTCCCACTTCCTTGAGTATTTCCTTGCTGACCTCGTCGAATGTACGCTCGTATTCCCGCTCCATCTTGTCGCGATGACTCATTATCTCCATGGTTAGATGAGTCAAGCCGCTCCTCCTCAGACCTGCAATTTTGTCAAACTCTTCCGTCTCTTCCGCACTGAACTTTGACTTTGAGAACGTGAGAAATATCGTCCGTGAGAACAATGCGGGGTCTTTCGTCGGCATCTCCTGACCAGTAATGATCACACCAGAATCCACTGCCGTCATCTCCTTCTGACCATCCTTGTTCATGGACATGCGGGTACGGCCTATCAAGTCCCAAATGCCCTTCAGAAATTCTATTTTGCTGTCATCAAGAGCGTTCTTGTATTCGTTGAATACGACCACGGCGTTGGCGGCAGCCGCTACTTCGTCAGACATTGCCGCCACCGTGGCATTATCTATGTTGATGGACTTCTTCTTGGTGAAGAATGCCGCTATCATTTCTGCCAGCGCAGTTTTGCCCGTCCCCATTGGTCCGAAGAGATCAAGGATGGGGAACCAGCCAGGAGCTGTCGCATAGGCCACAATATCGTGGAATAATGATGCAACGAGAAACATGAAGGCAATTTGTCCATTGGCACCGAATACCTTGAACATCTGGTCGGTTACTTCACGAAGCGTGACCGATGAGCCTTCCTGGTGGACGAAGTTATGCTCGAAGAGGAACATCTTCCGGTCGTGGCGGTAGATGAGCGAGTGGGAAGGCAGATAGAAATTGCCCACATCTTGCAGCTTGACGATGCCGTATTGGTCGGCCTCATGCCACTGCTCGCCATCGAAGATGCCGTTGCCGAAAGCGAAGAAACCTTGCTGCTGCCAGCCGAGTTGCTTGATAAGGATTGCCGTGTCCATATTGGCGAAGAGGAAACCCTTCACCTTCTTTAAGTCGCTCTTGCCACCTGACCATACATAGTTGCCTATCTCGCCCACCTTAGCTTCAAACTTGTCGTTCGACACCAATTCCTCGGAGCGCAGCTCAATGATGTTCTTCACATGCTGGGTGTTCTCGATAGTAAAGATACGTCTTGACAGTGTAGGGTCTTGAACATGAAACATCGGTGTGAGAATGAAGTTCGACAGCGGTCTGATGCCGTTCTCGTCCTCTATTAAGTACTGACAATCCCTGATAGTAAAGCCGAACTCCCTGCTGTCGGCAGTGTTCGTGACAATTGGATTCCTACGCTTATCTGTTTTTGCATTGACCTTCGACTGCTTCATGGCATTGTTCCACGGCTTCTTCTGTCCACCGGTATGCTTCTTCAATTGGTCGATATAAAAATCGACTTTGGTAGAATTGCCTATGCCTGTTAATATGTTGACCACAGTATGCAAGGCAATTGTCTGGTCATCAACAGAAGTGCTGGAAGCAAATAGCTTTTCGGCATACCATAGTATAAAGTCCTGCTCAGGTAAGCTGTCAAAAATTTCCCTATTGGTGAAATATGAATCAGCATCGCGCTTACCATCACCAGCAGGAATCTCCTTGACGTACACAGCCAGTCCATTCTTGAAAGCCAATCTCCCGGCATCGGTAACAACCTTGATGCCGTGAGGTAGTCTCTCGCCAGGCTTGATAACATCTGAGTCGGGGATGAAGCATACTTTGGTAACAGCCTTGCCCAATGTCTGAAAATGCTTTTCATTCCATGCAGACCCCAGACAAGCCACAGTATTCGTCACGTCGATAGACTGCAAACGCATACAGTCTGGAGCACCCTCTACCAGATAGGCTGTCTGGGTACGAATGATCTCCTTCCATGCTGCATCTATGCCAAACAGCACTTCGCCTTTATGGAAGATGTCGCTGTCAGCGTTATTCAGATACTTAGGATTGCTGCCATCGAAGTTTCGGCACGTGAAGCCGATGATTCTTCCGAAGCGGTCACGGATGCTGATGGTGATACGCTCGCGGATCAGGTCGTTGCCGTTTCGGTCGCAAAGTCCCAGTTCTTTCAGCGTGTCCTGGGTGATGCCCAGTTTGTCGAGGTTCCGTGAGTAGCCCGGCGCATAACCAATTCGGATAAGGTCGCAATATTCTTTGTCCCAACGGTCATAGGCATACTGCTGAGCCTTCTCGCTCTTCATGAACTCTTTATGATAGTAGTCCTCGACTATAGCCATGTTGGCGAAAAGACTTTCTCGCTTCTTCATCAGTGCTTCTTGCTCTTCAGTCGGTTCGTACTCCTGAATGTCTATGCAGTACTTCTTTGCCAGCCATCGCAATGCCTCCGGGTAGGTCATCTTTTCATGCTTCATCAGGAAGGTAACGGCATTGCCGCCCTCGCCACAAGTAAAACACTTGAAGATTTGGCGTGACGGTGAAACCGACAGTGATGGAGTGTGGTCTTGATGGAAGGGACATAATCCCTTGTAGTTCACCCCAGACTTCTTCAGATCAACGAACTCACCGACAACCTCAACGATGTCTGCTGCATCGTAGATTTTTTCGATGATGTCTTGCTTAATATAGCTCATATCCTCTGAATATGTTTATTTCTGGGTCAAACTCATGATGTCCTCACGACGATAGTAAATACGCTTACCGACCTTCACGGGAGTAAGGTAACCAGACTTCTGCCACTTCCACAGCGTGGTATGACTCACATTGAACCCCAGCATGGCATCCTTCTTAGAGATAAGAGAACCGTTGCTGTCGGGGAACAGATTGTTAGTTACACTTTCTGATGCTGGGTGTTCCTCCAATGCTGCAAGTTGCATGGCCTTAGCAAAGGCTAACACCCCAGCATCCGTAAAAGTAAAGGATACATGACCTGTGCTTCTATGCACCTCCGAAACCAACTGGCTTGCCAGCAGCTTCTGCTCGAAATTGACATCCATGCAGTTCGCATTTGGTGTCTCATTTTGACGATTTTGATAATTATTCATATCTTTTTTATTTAAATATTTTGTTATGTTATCAATTTTTTGTAATTTTGCAGCCGATGATAATGATTTGAGCACCCGCCGCCACGGAACTATTTCCGCTTATCGAGTGCAAAGATAATCATATCTATTGAAATATCAAGCGAAATGATAATAGATATTATCAATATTAGTAATTTTTAACAAAAATGGACAACAAAAAGGTGACTTTAGCTGATTTTCATGTCGGGAACCTTATTATCAGTTATCTGAAAAGGAACAATATTCCCCAGGCACATCTGGCAAGAGAACTCGGTATGGCTACCCCTAATGTTAATAGGTTGCTCAAACGTGAAAGTATGGACACCAATTTAATATTGGAAATAAGCGAAAAGCTAAAGCACAATTTTTTTGCAGACATTTCCGGTGACACAGAGGAGGGAAAAGCTTATGTTCTGATTCATGCGCAGGTTGGCAACAGCATTGAGTCAAGGTTGAAAGAGTTAAAGATGACCCAGACGCAGTTTGCCGCCATTTTTGAAGTAACCCCTGCAGAGGTAAGTCGGCTTATCAAGAAAGACTCCTTTGATGCCCAAAAACTTTTGAAGATTTCCCGCCTGCTTAATTATAATTTCTTTCAGGACTTCTATCAATACTCCTCTCATACAGAAAATAGAAGTATTGATGGGTGGGCATCCATTATGAAGCGTAACGAAGAACTTGTTGCAGAGAATGCCCGACTAAGAGACTACCTGAAAGACGTTTATTCCAAGATGCAGAAATTCAAGGAGGACAATGGTGTTTCTATTGAAAACTGGGACAGCCTGGTTAAGAAAGAAGGAGTAGACGTAATGAACATGGCGTCATTCTTCTTTTTGGATGCTAATATTAAAAAGTTTTTGGATGAATCAGATCAGACTGACTCATCCAAAAAAACAGATAAGGACTAACAGAACCTTTAGCCTATAAGGTCTATGACATTCTTAAGAGTCTCGTCCTCAATGTTTCGGTATCGCTTAAACGCTTTAGAACCTTCTACATGACCGGACATCTTTCCGATAAGGTTTGGATCGGTGACCTTGAAATAGGCATTACCTATGAAAGTACGACGGGCCAGATGGCTTGATGCTATTTCGTTGATGGGATGTATTTCATACTCGCGGGTCTGAGGATTGCGTACTTCCACATTCCTGGTTATCCCTACCATGGTAAAGATGGCTTTGATAGCGTCATTGTATTTTTGGGGCGTTATAAATGGAAACAACCTTCCCTCCTCGTCGAGTCCCGCGTACTTCTTGACAAGCTCTTGAGCCTTGGGGTGAAGGGGAACACGGGCTTGCATGGCCTCCTTACCCTCCTTTGTCTTATGCGGTGTATATGTCAGTACCCCGTTTTCTATATGTTGCGGAGTCAGTTTTATCAAGTCGCCAACACGGCAACCAATGAAACATTGAAAAATGAAAACGTCGCGGCATGTAATAATGGTCTGGATAGGCATCCTACAGTCTTTACGAAACTGTTCGTCCATCTCCGGCCATTTCTTTTCAAGGTCATAGTCTGCAATCTTGTTCCTTTCTTCTATAGTAATATAAATAGGTGTACCCACAATGGCGGTGCCAATCTTAAATCCATCAAAGGGGCGATTGGTGGTGAAGCCCTCTTCTACGGAGAAGCGAAAAATGGATTTAAGTCTGGAAAGCATCTTGATGACGGTGTTCTCGCCACGAGACTCCACTTTGTTGCGTCTTTTCTTAAGGGATGCGGGGTAATCTTCTATCAGTTTTGCAAAGAGGTTGGGGTACTGGTCAGAAAGGGCTTTCTCATGACGCAAATAGTCGGCCAGATTTTCAATGTCGATACGGGTAACTGTATCAATCGAGAACGTAAACGTCTTTTTCGCAGGTTCTGTAGCCCTGATAAATCCTTCATATCTGGCAATGGTACGTGCCAGAACATAAAAGTCTTTGTAATGCGATGGAGCTAACTGACGGCGATTAATGTATAGTTCAACGAGTTCGGGAAATGATTTGCTTGTCTCGCTTTTTGCAGCATACTTTTCTGGATGGTTGAACATGTCTACCACTTCTTTTAGCCAGTCGCTTGTCATATTGCTTTTATCTGCTGTCCCATAGCAATCAAGAATGTGGTTCTTCAGTCTTTCCAAACGCTCAGCCTGCTCACGGTGGAATTTAAACTCTGGAGTCTCTAACCGCTGCTTAAAAACAATAGTACCGCTTTTGCGTAACGCATATCTATGCTTTTCCGCTTTCTCAACAGAGGCGGTTATGATGTTGCCAGGAATCTTAACACCAGCCTTTTCTGTTTTCTCCCGGTTTATATAATACTCGAAATACTCTGGGCTAACAAATACCTCACTCTTGGCGTAGAGGTCAAATGTATTACCTTGGAAGAACCGTATCATAATCTCGCTCCTTCCTGTCACCTTCTGTATCTTACTTGATATTCGTAGTTCTACCTGTGCCATAACTGGTGACAATTAAGCTTCATCATCAATGACGTTTCCAAATTTGGCCTTTGCCGCTTCCAGCGACTTTTGGATCTGCTGCATCAGAACATGACGCGGGGGCAGTTCAGTCAGGTATTGTGCCACCTTGATTCCTGCTTTGTCAAGCTGCAGCAGTTCTATTTGCTCTTCACTGCCTTCTGTACATAGCAGCAGGCCCAGAGGAGTTTCCTCGCCTGGTTCCATTTCATTTTGTTCCAACCACCGAAGGTAAAGTTCCATTTGTCCTTTGTACTGTGCCTTGAAGCGGTCTAATTTCAGGTCAATGGCAATTAGGCGGTGTAGGCGGCGGTGAAAAAACAGCAGATCGAGATAGAAGTCCTCTCCGTCAATGATCATCCGCTTCTGCCTGGCAACGAAACAGAATCCATTCCCCAGTTCTATAATAAACTGCTCCAAATGGGCGATAAGACTATCTTCCAGACTCTTTTCGCTATACATGCCCTTCAGTCCAGTGAACTCCAAAAAGTATGGGCTCTTAAATACCAAGTCTGGTGATATCACATTATCGTCGCGCAAGCTCGATAACTCCTTCTTGATAAATTCGTCAGGCTTGCCACTGATGGCAGTACGCTCATAAAGCATACCATCTATTTCCTTACGTAAGCGATTTCTTCCCCATCTTCCAGATACTGCCATAGTGATATAGAATTCGCGTTGAAGATCATCCTTGAGCGGAAGAACCTCAATAAAATGAGACCATGATAATTGTCGCGCAGCCTGCGCAACAATTTGTTCGTCAGCGAAAAGATTCGCAAACTGCATCATTCTTCTGATACTTTTGTCATCAAATCCTTTCTTTCCGTACTCCTTTTGCAATTGTCGCGCCACTTGCGCGACAATCTGCTTTCCATACTCCGCACGCTGGCTCCCAAGTACATCTCTGTTAATGCGCTCACCAATATGCCAGTACATCATAGTCAGCTCGTAGTTAGCTGTAGCAGCTACATGACCACGAGCCTGATTGATTATCTGGCGCAGGTCTTCCATCAATGACTGTGTGTCTTGTGGGGATGCAA
>JAFVFY010000012.1 GCA_017475265.1 Prevotella sp.
CCAAGTAGAAACGCTGGTCAGGGGTGAAGCCGTCGACATTGCCGAGGGGCTCGGAGGCCATGCGATTCTTGTAGGCACGATAGGCAATCTTCAGACCGCCATTGTCGCTGACGTTCTCGCCGAGGGTTTTCTGACCGTTCACTTTCAGACCTGGCACGGCTTCCTGCTCACTGAACCAGTCGGCGATGACCTTGGTGCGCTCGTCGTAGCGGGCTTTGTCGTCAGCCGTCCACCAATTGGCGAGATTACCGTCTTTGTCGAACTGACAGCCCTGGTCGTCAAAGCCGTGGGTCATCTCATGGCCAATGACAGCTCCTATGGCACCGTAGTTGCAGACATAATCGGCCTCGGGGTCGAAGAACGGGGGCTGCAGGATGGCGGCGGGGAAATTGATGCTGTTGAAGAGCGGGTGATAGAAGGCGTTGACCGTCTGCGGCGAGCAGGGCATCATGGTCTTGTCGACTGGCTGGTGCCAGTACTTGCGCAGTTGGGCCTGACGCGACTCCTGCCTGATGCGGATGAAGTTCTCGACGAGGTTCTCCGTCTCGCGGATGTCAATGAACTTCTCCATGTCCTGCCACTTGTCGGGATAGCCCACGTTGATGTGCATGGCGTGCAGTTTCTCAAGAGCCTTGGCTTTAGTCGAGTCGCTCATCCAGGGACGATTGGTGCTCACCATCGTCTTCTCCTTCAGACGGTCCTCGAAGGCTTGCTGCAAGTCCTTCACCAGACGGTAGACGCGCTGTTTGCTGGTCTCGGGGAAGAATTCCTTGACGTAGAGTTTGCCGATGGTCTCGCCCAGACAGCCACTGATGGTAGCGACGGCACGCTTCCAGCGGGGCTGCTGCTCCTGCACGCCGTTGATGACCTTCGAGGCCTCGAAGGCGCGGTCGGTGAAGGCATCGCTCAGGAGACTCGCATAGGCGTTGATGACGTGCAACTCCATATATGACTTCAAGTCCTCTACGCTCGTCTCGGCCAGCACCTTCTCTACCTCGTGTATCGCATCAAGCTCACCGACGTTCACCACGTCAATGTCCTTCGGCAGGCTCAAGGCATCGCGATAGGCCACGTAGTCGATGCCCTTGAAGTCGCCCAGCAGCTGCTCCCACGGCATCGGGTGGTTCGTGGCCATCGGGTCGCGACGGGCCACCTGGTCGAGTGTCTTCATACCTATTCTATACTCTATGGCCCATGCGGCCTGCATCTTCTGCTCGGCGGCGGCATCGCTGTAGCCCACCATCTTCAGTTGTACTCCTGATGTGGGTGGAGAATACTACGTCAAAGTGACTGTTGTTGTTATTACATTCTGTATCCTACCTAAACAAATCATCGAGTGTCACCACACGCTGTATCCGGCTGCTGTACATATTCATCTTCAGCCCGAAAGTCGTCACCAGCGTTATCTGAATATTCCGCTTGCCGCCAGTCCGTTCTATCAGGGCAGACAATTTTCTCCTCAGTCGCTCGTCATAGTCCTTCGTAATCACGAAGTCATCCTGCGTGAACTTCATCTCGCACAGGTTCACCACCCTGTCAGCCCGCTCTATCAGCATATCAATCTGGGCTCCGGCGCTTGCAGCGTCACCCGTTGCGTGCCACGGGTATACCTCTGCTTGCACACCGTCGATGCCCAATGCATGCCTCACCTGTTCCTGATGCACAAAACACACATCCTCAAACGCCCTACCTCTCCACGAGTTCAGCCGCGGACTGTTCTGGTTGTCGCTCCAGAACGTGCGATTACTGGTAGGGTTCCGCTGTACAAACCCCAGATAGAACAGGCAGAACATGTCCGTCAGCTTATAGTACTGCGTCTTCTTCGACTCCCCGAAGTTCCAGTATGTGTTTATCAGGTCGCTCTGTACCAATGCTTTCAGCATATTGCTCAGCGAGCCACCCAACGCTATGCCAGCTTTCGCCGATATAGTCTCTCGTGTTAGCCCGTATCTGTTGCCACTGAGCACCTCAACGATACGCCGATAGCCTGCATTATCCGCAAACAGCGACGTAAACAGCCTGTCATATTCTTTTTGTAAGAACCCGCCATCGGCAAAGAACAGTTCGTCCACATTCTGCGCCAGTGAAAGCCCTGGCTTGAAATACGACAGATAGTAAGCCACACCTCCTGTCAGCATATATGCCTGGGCCGTGTCATAACGGTCTAACGTCAGTCCGCGCCAGGTTAGGTAAGCCTCGGTCTCCTTCAGCGTGAATGGGTGGATATGCATCTCGCACGTCGAACGGCCATACAGTCCTCCTTTGTTGTTAATCAGATTGTCCAACATCCAGCTTGTCGCTGAGCCACATACTATTAATAGCAGATTGTGCTTGCCCGATCCATAGTCGTTCCAGAAATGCTCGAACGCCGACAGGAATCCAGCTCTCGGTGTGTCTAACCACGGTAGCTCGTCCATGAACACCACCATCTTCCCCTTCTTGCGCCTACTGTCCAACAGGGTCTCCAAACGATGGAAAGCCTCGAACCAGTCAGCTACAGGCGTGGCATCCTTGCTGCCATATTTCCGTAGTGATGCAGCAAATTCATTCAGCTGTACGCGGTAGATGAGTTCTCCGCCATCCCGTTCCTTCAGCTCCATAGGCGACACTGCCGTATGCTTAAAGGCGAAGCTATCATCAAAATATTCCCTCACAAGGAATGTTTTTCCCGTTCTTCGCCTACCATATACTGCCAACAGTTGCGCTGTTGGCTCCTTTACAAGTCGCTCCAGCTCAGCCTGTTCCTTCTCTCTCGCTATAATCAGATTCTTCATAGCTACTAAAAATTATTCAGCCGCAAAGGTACATTTTTTCCTTTAAACGGCTGAATAATTTCCTTTTTATTTTCAAATTTTACTCATTTTTCTTATATTTCTCAAATAATACTGCACCAATAGCTTTCGGGCATTTTCTTTTACTTTTTTTGTTTTTTTCAATCTTTTATGGTGGGTAAACGATTTAATCTTTGTAATTTTGTAGCCGAAAACAAAAAAACGAAAAAGATATGCTGTTGAAATCTGAATGGAAAGCCCAGGGCTTTATCGATGAACCCGCACCCGAGGGTATAGACTTGGCGGCTGAGATACGCCGCCTTTGTGAGGAGAAGCACGCCGTTATCCTGGCTCATTACTACACCGAAGGCCCTGTGCAGGAGGTGGCCGACTTTATTGGCGACTCGCTGGCACTGGCTCGTCAGGCCGCAAAGACCGACGCCCGCATCATTGTGATGTGTGGTGTACACTTCATGGCAGAGACCTGCAAGTTGCTCTCGCCTGAGAAGCTCGTGCTCTGTCCCGACCTCAATGCTGGCTGCTCACTGGCTGACAGCTGTAATGCTGACGACCTGCGCCGATTCAAGGAAGAGCATCCAGGCTATAAGGTGGTGAGCTATGTGAATACCACCGCTGCCGTGAAAGCCTTGACGGACATCGTCGTCACCAGCGGCAATGCTAAGAAGGTCATCGACACTTTCCCCCAGGACGAGAAAATCATCTTCGGCCCCGACTATAACCTCGGCAGCTATATCAACAGCATCACGGGTCGCGAGATGCTGCTATGGAATGGTGGTTGTCACGTTCACGAGCGTTTCTCCGTAGAGGCCATCGTGAAGCTGATGGAGGAACACCCCGATGCATTAGTACTGGCTCATCCCGAGTGCAAGGGTCCGGTGCTGAAGATTGCTGACGTTGTGGGCAGTACCGCTGTCCTGCTGAAGTATGCTACAGATAATCCTGAGAATGAGTATATCGTAGCCACCGAAGCCGGCATTCTCCACGAGATGCAGCGCCAGTGCCCCGACACAAAGTTCTATCCCGTTCCGCCAGAGGTGAGCGAGGGAACCATCGGCTGCCATTGCAACGAGTGCCAGTACATGAAAATGAACACGCTGCTCAAGATTTACAACTGCCTCCGCTACGAGTGGCCCTCTGTGGATGTAGATTCCTCCATTGCCGCCGATGCCGTCAAGCCCATTGAGCGGATGCTGGAAATAAGCTAAATCCTATTAATGGATAATAAACAGAAAGCACTGGAGCTGGGTCAGAAGCCTGTGGGCCGACTGCTGTGGCAGTATGCCTTACCGGCTATTGTGGCGATGACCGCCTCCTCATTATATAATATAATAGACCGGGCGTTCATCGGTCAGGTGGTGGGTCCTGATGCCATCGCCGGCCTAGGTATCACCTTCCCCTTTATGAATCTCAGTGCGGCTTTCGGTGCCGCCGTGGGTGTGGGAGCCTCCACGTGCATCAGCGTGAAACTGGGTCAGCGTGACTACGACACAGCCGAGCACCTTTTGGGAAACACCGTGACGCTTAATATTGTCATCGGCCTCATCTTCATGGTGGTCTGCATGATATTCCTCGACCCCATCCTGCGCTTCTTTGGAGCCTCCGACGTGACGTTGCCCTACGCCCGCGAGTTTATGGAGATTATCCTGCTGGGCAACATCATCACCCACATGTACTTCGGCATGAACGCCGTTTTGCGTGCCGTAGGCAAGCCCCGCCATGCTATGTGGGCTACGCTCTTCACCGTGGGGTGCAACATCGTGCTTGTCATTGCTTTCGTATGGTGGCTGCGCTGGGGCATACGTGGTGCCGCGCTGGCCACCGTCACTTCACAGACGATAGCACTCTGCTGGCAAATGTGGATTTTCAGCGACCAGAAGGAATTGCTTCACCTGAAACGGGGCATCTACAAGCTGAAGGCCATCCTGGTGCGCAATATTATCGCCATCGGCATCTCTCCTTTTCTGATGCAGACCACGTCGTGTGTCATTGTCATCGCGATGAACAACCAGTTCGTGCGTTATGGTGGCGACATGGCTGTGGGTGCTTACTCCATTGCCAACTCCATGGTCTTGGCATTCTTCATGTTTGTCATGGGTATGTGCCAGGGCATGCAGCCCATCGTGGGCTACAACTACGGCGCGGAGAAGTACGACCGCATGTTGCGCTGCCTGTGGCTCACCATCGCCTCAGCCACCATTTTCCTCCTGGTAGGCTGGACGCTGTCCATGCTCTTCCCCAGGCAGATAGCCCGTATCTTCACCACCGACCCTGAGCTCATCGACCTGGCCGCTCGCGGACTGGTGTTCGACATGTTGGTGTTCTTCGTGGTAGGCTCTCAGGCCGTCATCACCAACTTCTTCCAGTGTATCGGCAAGGTGAAAATCAGTATTTTCCTTTCCCTCTCCCGTCAGCTCATCCTCCTGTTGCCTCTGGCATGTCTGCTACCCCTGTGGTGGGGTCTCGACGGTGTATGGGCCGCCATGCCCGTCAGCGACTTCCTGGCCTTCGCCTTCACCATCCCCATCCTGATGTGGTATCTGAAAAAACTGAAAAGAGTCTCATCAAATAACTCCCAAAAGGTATAAATCGACTCCCATTTCGCGAAATGGGAGTAAAAATATGTGAAATGAGAGTTGTTTTTCGCAACTTTTTTTTACTTTTGCGGAAAATTTTCTCTTAAGCTATTATTATGAACAGACATTTTCTATTCTTACTGGGACTGATGCTTTGTGTCCCAGCCTTGTGGGCCAGACCCATAGACAAGGAGCAAGCGATGCAGAAGGCACAGCGGTTCTATAGCGACCGTGGCCAGACATCGAAAGTAAGGAAGCTGAAGCAGGTTCCCCGTGCCGCCGAAGTGAACACGGCAATGGAGAACGACTGTTTCTATGTGTTTAACGCAGGTGAGGATGATGGCTACGTCATCATCAGTGGTGATGACCGCACGCCCGATGTGCTGGGCTACTGCGACAGCGGCACCTTCAGGGCCGACGACATGCCCGAGAACATGAAGGCGTGGCTCGATAGCTATGCCGACCAGATTCGCTTGCTGCAACAGGGCGATAAAGAGGATGATGACCCTACGGTTGACAGACTGGGCCTGAGGGCCGCACCTGCCAAGCTGCCTACGCACGCTGCGGTAGCCCCGCTGATGACTTCCAAGTGGGGTCAAGATTCGCCTTACAACAATAAGTGTCCCGTGTTCTTCAAGGAGAGCGAATACGGAAGGACGGTGACGGGTTGCGTAGCCACGGCTATGGCGCAGATTATGTACTACCACAAGCACCCGGCCAAGACGACACAGCAGATACCGGCCTATACGTGCGACACCAACTGGAAAGATTTCCTGAAAGCCTCGTCGGATTCGTATATCAAAGTGTCCGCCGTTCCCGTCACAACCTTCGACTGGAACAATATGCTCGACACCTACGACGACAGCGAGACCGCCACGCAGAAAAATGCCGTGGCCACTCTGATGCTGGCCTGCGGAGCATCTGTAAAAATGAACTATGGCATCGACGAGAACGGAGGCAGCAGTGCCTCTTCCTGGCTTTTGAAGGACGCCTTCACCACCTATTTCGACTATGACAAGAGCATGAGACGCGTCTCACGTGCCGACTATACGGCAACGGAGTGGGACCAGCTCATCTATGCGGAGATGGCTGCCGGACGTCCCGTGTGCTTCAGCGGCCAGTCAACGGGTGGTGGCCATGAGTTTGTGATTGACGGATACGACGGCAGCGGCTACTACCACCTGAACTGGGGCTGGGGCGGATGGCAGGACGGCTATTTCCTGTTGGGAGCACTCACCCCGTCCGACAACTCGGGCATTGGCGCCGGTGACGGTGGCTACAACGCCTTCCAAGACGCAATCATAGGCATCATGCCCAACAGGGGCGGCTCCAACTCCACCGACGACGTGCTCACCACCGACTCTATCGGGGCTACCGTGAACGAGGTGTTCTGGCGCTCCAATTCCAGTGTTGGCTTCCAGGGCGTCGGCGTGAAGGCCAGCTTCTGGAACCGCAACGGATACCAAGGCTCCTTCGACCTCGGCTATGGCATCTATGACATCAACGGCAACTTGAAGACCGTATTCACGAAGTGGACGAATGTCAGCCTTCAGCACCAATACGGCTGGTTTGCTTATAAATGCGAGAAGGAACTGAATTTCGGTGCCGGATGGGCGGACGGCAAATACCGCATCATGCCCGTCAGCCGTGTGTCGGGCACCACGCAGTGGAAACCGAACTCAGGGGCGAACACCTACTACCTCCTGGCCGTCATCAGCGGAACCAAATTGGAGCTGTCCGTGCCCTCAGAAGAGATAGATATAGATGTCGCCTCCACCAACAGCCCTGAGGTTGGCGGCCCGGCCGACTTTAAGATTACCATCGCCAACCACGGGGCCGACTACATAGGCCATGTGCTGCTCTACACCCCAGACCTGGAAGACGGCAAGTACATCAGCGAGGAGCTTATCGAGCTGAAGGCCGGCGAGACGCTGACGCGGACGGCCACCGTCTTTTTTGAGGAGGCGGGCAAATACAATGTCTGGCTCTCCTTGGATGACAACGAGTTCAAGGCATCGACGACCGTGACGGTAACGGCGGCAAAGGCACATTCCCTCACTTGCACCTACAATGTGAAAAACGCCAACAGCTCAACCCGCATCATTGACGGAGACTACATGGACATGGACATCACCTACACCAACACCGGCAACAATACCTATGACAACGTAGTGAATATCTGGCTGGCAAAGAAGAACGCCGACGGTTCTACTTACAGCTGGCCTGTCTGCCTGAACGACCGTCTGACCCTGGCAGCGGGTGCGAAGGTGACGCGCAACTATATGTTCCGCGACTTGGAGGATGGAGGGGTCTATTGCGCTAAGATGTTCTACATGAGCGGAGGAGATAGCAAAAGCGATAATAACAGCTATTTCTACACCATCCACCACACCAGCGCGCCTCCTGCCGCCAAGGAGGCCTACGCCGTGGTCGATGGCACCACCCTCACCTTCTATTATGATAGCAACAAAAGCAGCCGCTCGGGAAAGAAGTACGCCATGAACGTGGGCAACGACTATCCCGCCTGGGTCGTTGACAGCATGAGCATCAAGAAGGCTGTCTTCGACACTTCATTTGCCGGCTACCAGCCCGTCAGCACGGCGCACTGGTTCCGCCATCAGGTAAACCTCACCAGCATACAGGGAATATCCAACCTCAAGACATCGGCTACTACCACGATGCGATGCATGTTCTATGAGTGCTATCAACTGGGAAGCGTCGATGTGAGCGGCTTCGACACGGGCAATGTGACGGACATGGGATGGCTGTTCTTTGGGTGTAATGCGCTGAAGAGCATCAACGTGAAGAATTTCAACACCTCGAAGGTCACCAACATGAAGTCGATGTTCTGTAACTGCTCGAGCCTCACAAGCCTCGATGTCAGCTCGTTTGACACGAAGAATGTCACCAATATGAGCTATTACTTCGACGACTGTTCGTCGCTGACGAGCGTGAATCTCAGCAGTTTCAACACCGCCAACGTGACCGACATTTCATTTATGTTCTACGGATGTGGTGCGCTGCAAAACATCAACCTGAAGAACTTCAATACGGCGAAGGTCATCGATTTCCAGGCAATGTTCTACGAATGTGCCTCGCTGACAAGTCTCGACGTCAGTGGCTTCAACACAAGCAATGCTACGGACATCGGATGGATGTTCTACGGATGCAGCGCACTGAAGAGTATCGACGTGAGCAATTTCAACACCGCGAAGGTGACGAACATGAAGTCGATGTTCTGCTATGACAGCGCATTGACCAGCCTCAATCTCAGCTCCTTCAACACCAGCAACGTGACGGATATGCCATGGATGTTCTATGATTGTAACGCCTTGAACACCATCTATGCCTCCAACAATTTCTCCACGGCGAAGGTGACCAGCAGTCAATACATGTTCACGAATTGCACCAGCCTCGTCGGCGGAATGGGCACCAAATACAACGAGAACTACACCGATAAGACCTACGCCCGCATCGACGGTGGCACCGCCGCCCCCGGCTACTTCACCCAGGTCTCGACATCGGCCAAGGAGGCCTATGCCGTTGTCAATGGCACCACCCTCACCTTCTATTATGACAGCAACAAAAGCAGCCGCTCGGGAAAGAAGTACGCCATGAACGTGGACAACGACTATCCCGCCTGGGCCGTTGACAGCATGAGCATCAAGAAGGCTGTCTTCGATACTTCATTTGTCGGCTACCAGCCCGTCAGCACGGCGCACTGGTTCCGTCACCAGGTCAACCTCACCAGCATACAGGGAATATCCAACCTCAAGACATCGGCTACTACCACGATGCGGTGCATGTTCTATGAGTGCTATCAACTGGGAAGCGTCGATGTGAGCGGCTTCGACACAGGCAATGTGACGGACATGGGATGGCTGTTCTATGGGTGTAATGCGCTGAAGAGCCTCAACGTGAAGAATTTCAACACCTCAAAGGTCACCAACATGAAGTCGATGTTCTGTGGCTGCTCAAGCCTCACAAGTCTCGACGCTAGCTCGTTTGACACGAAGAATGTCACCAATATGAGCTATTACTTCGACGACTGTTTGTCGCTGACGAGCGTGAATCTCAGCTCATTCAACACGGTGAAGGTGACATCCATGTGCAGCATGTTCGAAAGCTGCGAAAAGCTCACGTCGCTCGACCTCAGCAATTTCAACACCGCCAACGTGACCGACATGGGATGGATGTTCTTCAAGTGTTCAGCACTGAAGAGCCTAAACGTCAAGAGCTTCAACACCGCAAAAGTCACCATCATGCAATCGATGTTCTACGGATGCGAAGCACTTACAAGCCTCGATGTCACCTCGTTTGACACGCGGAATGTAACTAAAATGGGATGGATGTTCTATGGATGTAAATCATTAAAAAACATCAACTTGAGTAATTTCAGGACACCGAAAGTGGACGACATTCAGTCATTGTTCGAGGAATGTTCATCCCTTACCAGTGCCGACCTCAGTTCGTTTAACACCCAAAACGTGATTTACATGGGATGGATGTTCTACGGTTGTACGTCGCTTACTCAGGCCAACGTCAGTTCGTTCAACACCCAGAACGTCACGACCATGAAGTGCATGTTCTACGACTGCGAGAACCTCACAACTTTGGACGTGAGTGGTTTCCGTACATTTAATTTGCAGGACATGGCGTTTATGTTCCGTGGCTGTAGTAAGCTGGAGGTGCTCGACCTGAGTGGCTTCACCACTGGCCCCGTCGAGTATATGAACGCTACCTTCTATGGCTGCACATCGTTAAAGACCATTTATGCTGGTTTGGACTGGGCTACATATAATGTGGACAATAGCGACTGGATGTTCGGCAATTGCTACAGCCTCGTGGGCGGCGCCGGTACCAAATATGACCCCGACCACATTCGGCACGAATACGCTCGTATTGACAAAGGAACATCCCGGCCAGGATACTTCACCTATAAAGCACCCTCTGTGAAGGGCGATGTCAACGGCGACGGCTCGGTCGACGTGGCCGACATAGCCACCATTATCGACGCGATGGCTGGTAGTGGGAACGTCTTGTTAGCAATGGCCGACGTGAACGGCGACGGCACAATCGATGTGGCTGACATCGCCAGTGTCATCGATATCATGGCCGCCAATGCACGAAGGTCGAAGATAGCAAATCCTCTCTAAATGAGGAAAAATACAGGAAATAAGACATTTAGAAGGAAAAAATTTGGAGGGTATTGATAAAAGCACTATCTTTGCACCGACAAACTTATTGTTTCACATTTAAAAAAACAGAAAAAGTATGAAAAAGTTATTTATGATTGCAGTAGCCGCCTTTATGGTTACTATGGGTGCTAACGCTCAGAACATGTTTATCAAACCCATGGTCGGTGGAACGCTGGCAACATTTACAGGCGATGCTGAAGGCACGAAGATGAAACTCGGCCTTGTAGCAGGTGCAGAGTTTGGCTATCATGTTGCAGAGCCATTTGCCATTACCGCCGGTGCTCTCGTGACAATGAAGGGTTCGGCCTTCAAAGATGGTGGTAGCACTAAAGACATGAAAACGACATTGACCTATATTGATGTTCCCATCATGGCCAACTACTACATCCTTCCCGGCTTGGCAGTTAAGGCTGGTGTGCAGCCTGGATTCCTGCTCTCGCGTAAGACTAAATGGAGCGAAAACGTTTTAGGCGCGTGGTCAGACTATGATACCACCGATAAAAGCGGCATGAAGAAAGTGGAATTCTCCATTCCTCTTGGCCTGTCGTATGAAATCTCCGATTTCGTCATCGATGCCCGCTACAACATTGGACTTACAAACATCAACGACACCGATCACTACAAGTCAAAGAACGCTGTCATCATGCTCACTTTGGGTTACAAGATTCCGCTCTAAGCCAATGATTTAATTGATAAAAATAATGAAGGGTTCACTTCAACCGAAGTGAACCCTTTTTCTGCTTTCGGAGTCTCGTCAACTCTCAACTCTCCGCTCGGCCCAACGGGACGCTTGCGGAGCCCGTCGGAGCAAGAACTCTCAATTCTCAATTCTCAATTCTCAACTCTCTTACCACTCATCGTCCTCGTTGCCGACGATGCCGTTCTTCAGTGCTTCCTCCACCTTGTCCATGATGGCGTTGCTGTAGGCGTGGGTCATGACGAGGGCCTTGGAGCAGGTGCGTTTCTGTGTGTCCTTGGGCACGAAGGGGTAGTGCTTGGCTATCTCCCACTGCTCATCGTAAAGGCGGCGGTCGGTTTTGTCTTCCTTCATGCGCTTGCCGTCGCTGTGGATGTTCTGGTTGTTCTGGCGGTTGTCGCTGTTGTCTAGCAGACCGCCCAGCCATCCAGCATCCTCAGCTTTCAGTATGTCGTAGTTCTGCACGGTGTAGGTGACTCGGACACGTCCATCCTTGATATCGATCTTGATAATGGGAGTGATGCTGACGACGTAGCGGTTGACCGTTCCTGTGTGGTCGGCGATGCCATCGATGGTCGACGAAATGATGATGCATCCTGCTTCCTTGTCGTTGAGTGTGATAGCCTGTTTATCCTTGAAGGTGGCGGTGACCCAGTAGTTCAGGGCGACGTAGAGCTGCTGTTTTGTCTTTCCTGGTGCCTCGATGACCTGTTGGTAGGTGAGGCTCTCGTTCTTGTCGAGGGTTAGCGTGCTGGCCAGGTTGGCGGCGGCATCGAGCCACTTGTCGCCATAGCGCTGCTTGGCGTACTTCTCCAGGTCGGCAGCCTTCATCACTTGTGCCTGTGCACAGGTTGCGCCGCAGAACGTGAGGATGGCGGCAAACATCCAGAATTTTAGCATTTTCATATTACACTGATTTTTTATTTTAGTTTTAATCCGTTGTTTTTAAAGGAATCCCTGTCGGCGCAGCGTATCGATGAGCGTCTGGCTCATGGCTTCGTTGTCGGCCTTGGTGTAGCGGATGTCGGTGAACACTTGGGCAAGGGTCTCCTTGTGGTTAATCTCGCAGAAATGCAGGTTCTCTGCCAGTTGCTCCTTGGGTGTGTAATAGCGGTCGATGTCCTCGGGCGTGTAGTCGTGGTAAGTCTCCTGATGTACGAAGCTTTCTACGGGCAGACGGTCGGTGAGTGGCGGCTCCTCGGCGGGCCATCCCACGGTGAGCGTTGCCACGGGCATGACCAGAGCGGGCAGCTGAAGCACGTTGATGATTTGCTGTGGTTGGTAGACCGTAGTGCCCAGGAAGCAGTAGCCCAGCCCTTCCTCGTCCATGAGGCAGCAGAGCGTCTGGGTGAAGAGCAAAGCATCGGTGGCGGCGTTCTGGTAAGAGAGCAGGTTGTCGTAGCCTGGCGAAGCTTTCCGGCAGCGTGCCCACTGTGTGGTGCGGCGGAAGTCAGCGCAGACGGTGAGCACGACGGGAGCCTCGGTGACCATCGGCTGGTTGAAGTGTGCTGGCGCCAATCGTGCCTTCTGCTTGGCAGAGCGTGTGACGACGACACTATAGAGCTGTAGGTTGCCCATGGTCTGCGTGCGGGCAGCGAGGGTGAAAAGGCGGTTGAGCAGCTCGTCGCTGACATCCTTCGAAGTGTAGCGGCGTATGGTGTGCCGGTTTTCCAGATTCTTCATTATGTTGTGGAATTATTATTTACGACTGGCTGGCGTAGGGTTCTCCCCTATTTTTCCTGCCATGATGTCTATGACCATTGAGATGTCGGACACATCAACTGTACCGTCGCTATTAACGTCAGCAGTGAGATTTGAGATTTGAGATTTGAGAGTTCTTGCTGCGCAAGCGTCCTTCGGCCGAGCGGAGCGTTGAGCGTGCCAGCCATGACGTCGATAATGGCAGCGATGTCGGCCACGTCAACTGTGCCGTCGCCATTCACATCGCCCAGTATGACGGGTGGTGTCTCATTCTCTCTGAGCACGAGCACCTCGTCGAGGAAGAATCGTTTCTCAGGGGTGAAACGGATGCATGCAACACCTTTGCCAGTGATGGTTACCGTATAATCTTTCCATGAGAAGGAGTCCATGGAGAACTGGCTTTGGTCAAGGGTTGGGATGGAATCGAGAGTTGAGAGTTCTTGCTCCGACGGGCTCCGCAAGCGTCCCGTTGGGCCGAGCGGAGAGTTGAGAGTTGAGAGTTGAGGGTTATAGATGGCTAGTTTAAGTTGGTCACCGTCGGTGTTCCAGCTGGTGGCACGGAAGGTCAGCGTTGCCTTACCGTCGATGGTGAAGGGTGGGGTAGTGGCTTCACCTATTTTCGAACCATTGCCGAAGCGGGCGCACTGGTAGCCGGCGTAGGCTGCGTTGTATTCCCAACCTTTATTGTCGGTGGCGAACTTCGATGATGAACCGGCGATGGTCGTGCCCCATTTACCGTCGTTAGCTCCAGTGCCGGCGCATTTGTCGAACGACTCATAGAAGAGCGTGTCGCCACGGGCCACAATGGGGATGATGGTGTCGATGGGCTCCACAGGGTCAATGATCTCTGTCGTGTCGACCTCGATACGGTAGATGAAGTTCATCGACTTGTCGCTATTCTGCGTGATATTCAGGATGGCGCCCTGCATGAACTTCTTGCCCTTACTGTTCTTGTTGAAAAGGGTGGCGGCAGGCTTCGACGTGGAGGTGAGGCTGTCGTTCTTGTTATAGGGGTAGAGGTCGGTGCTGAGGGTCCGATTCGTAAAGTAACCGTATGTACTCCAGTACTTTGAGTCATCCTCGTCGTCAGCATGGAAGATGGTGCAGCGTTGATGGTCGTTGGTCTTCGTATAGTCGCCATCAGAATGAAGTATGTCCGACTGCGTCACTTTCGAGTTAGGCGTGTTTTGCTCCCAGATTTCCTTGTCGAAGTCCACATGTGTAATCATGAGTCCTTTTCCTGGCAGACTGGCGTCCCAATTGGTCTTCTGCCGGTTCTCTATGATGTAGAATTCGTCTTGGTGAGCATCGTTGTACATGATGAATGAACCGCCGTTCTCGCTGGTTGCCACAAGATTGTTCACGGTGTCGTTCTTTTCTGCCAGCACGGTAGGCTCAATCCATCCGGCCATCCACTTCTCGTAGGCTGAATATCCGGCAGGGCAGAAGGAATTGCCATTGTAGCTGCCTGCGTCCATAAGGTCGAACTCGCTCAGGCCAAACCATCCCTGATATGCTATGTCGTAGAAGTCAGGGTAGCCAAGACAATGGCTGAACTCATGGCAGAAGCACCCGATGCCAGTGATGGAATTGCCAGACAGCTCGTTGGCGCAGGCGTAGATGTCGATGGTCACGTCGTCCAGTTCAAGCGACATGTTGGTTTCTGACAGCCAGTACATGTGAGGCCAGATAGTGCTTGAGTTGCCACCGTCGGCCTCGCCCTTTCCGGCATAGACCACGAACACCTGGTCTACCTGTCCGTCGCCGTCCCAGTCGTAGTCCTTGAAGTCTACCTCAGCATCGGCGGCCTTCACTGCCTCCACGATGAGCTCGTCAGGATGCTTGTCGTTACCTGATGAGTCGTTACTGCCGTAGTAGGATGTAGATTTATTCGCAGTAAAGGGGCCTACGACATCGAATTTCAGCTCAAACTGTCCATTGCTCTGTGCCTTGAAGTAGTCGGCCACGCTACCCTTAAATGACCCTGTGACATAGTTTTCCTTGTTCAGGATGTCATAGTACTTTGCCGAATCGTTGGCTGTCTGGAACTTCTTGTCGCTAAATTGCATAAGAATCACGATGCCCTTCTTCTGACCCGTATAGTGGGTTCTGTCACCGATATGTGATTTTTTCGGAGAGCGTAGGCGTTTAGTAGTAGGAGCACCGCTACGGCGGGCTATAGCGTGTGCCCGCATCTTCTTCATATCTGCCTTCACGGCAATGCCGTCGGGCTCTATGGTATATTGCTGGCCGTCTTCTGTCTGCCAGAAGTGAATATGCTCGTCACCTACCAGCTGGGCGCGCACTTCTGTGCCGTCCTTAAGAGTGAGCGTTTGCCACTGGCCGCGCTTGGCGGGAATCGCCAGGACGATAAGAGAGGACAGTGCTAAAGATAAAGAAACGATAAGTCTTTTCATTAATTCTCAATTAATTCTCAATTCTCAATTCTCAATTCCCCTGCAAAGGTAGTCATATTTATGCCAAATGACAAAATTAATCGTTCGTTTTGGGAAAAAATAGGGAAAAGGCTTGGCCGTTTGACCTTTTTTAGCTAATTTTGCAGCCAAACTCTAATCTCTCAACTCTCAACTCTCAACTCTCAACTCAAACTATGGATACAATTACTGATAGCCCATTGAAGAACATCATCGTGGCTTGTGGCGGCGAGGAGCAACTTATTGACGAGCTGCTGGCCATGGAAAAGGGCGAGGCCGACGCTGCCACCCGGGGACAGATAGCCAGGCTTGCCTCGCACCTCAAGGAGCTGGCTCGCTCGCGCAATCTGAATGTTAGCATCGGCCCACGTGTGACTGAAGTTCGTCCGCAGGAACTGGAGTGCGACGTGGTGCGCTTCCAGAACAACAAGGAGAAGTGGGTGGCTCTTGTAGGTTTGCTCGACGGCTATCCCTATGAGATTTTCACTGGTCTGCAAGATGACGACGAGGGCATCATGCTCCCCAAGTCGGTCACGAAGGGGAAAATCATCAAGCAAGTCAGTGCCGACGGAACAAAGCGCTACGACTTGCAGTTCACCAACACCCGAGGCTACAAGGTCACCGTCGAGGGACTCTCGGAGAGGTTCAACCCTGAGTACTGGAACTATGCCAAGCTCATCAGCGGCGTACTGCGCTATCGCATGCCCATAGAAAACGTTATCAAGCTTGTCGCCTCGCTCCAGCTCAGTCACGATAGCATCAACACATGGAAGAACGGCGTGGAACGTGCCTTGAAGAAATACCTACCCGGCAACATCGATGCCGACGACCAAGACCTCTAAATCTCAATTCTCAACTCTCAATTCTCAACTCTCAACTCTCAACCCTCAACTCATGACCATTTTCCTCGACGGCATCCGCCTCTATGCTTTTCACGGCGTTCTGGAGCAAGAGCGTCGCGTGGGAGGATGGTTCACCGTGAGCGTCCGTGTGCAGTATGACTTCAGTCGTGCCATGGAGACCGACAGCGTCAACGACACCCTCAATTATGCCGATGTGCTTCAGGTCGTAAAGCGCGAGATGGAACAGCCCTCACAGTTGCTTGAACATGTTGCCGGACGCATAGCACGCGCCGTCATCAGTGAGTTTCCTGGTGTGGAGGCCGTCAAGGTCACCTTAGTCAAGCAGAATCCCCCCATGGGGGCCAACTGCGACGGAGCAGGAGTCGATGTTGAGCTAATCAGAGCTTAACAGAAGAGATATCTACCAGGTTATTCACAATCGCATAGATGGTGAGGCCCGCAGGACTGTGTATCTGCAACTTGCGGGCGATGTTTCGGCGGTGAGTGATAACCGTGTTCACCGATATGCAGAGGTGGTCGGCAATCTCCTTGTTCGACATGCCTTGCACCAATGAGACAATCACGTCTTTCTCCCTGTCGCTGAGCGTCTCGTCACCGTTCATGCCGTTTTTGAAAACCATTTCTGATATGTTGCGTGTCACGTCGCTCTGCCTGACCAGTTGTTCTAAGCGACGGATGGCAGGAACGAAAATATGGTCCTCTACCATCGCATGTTGACGGAGCCACACCTCGTTCTCATAGATGTCGTGGAGCGTCGCCGTCAGCTGGTTGTTGTGGAATCCGTCCTGCGGCAGGTATTTGATGATGAGCAGTTTCAGCTCGCGCAGTTTCTTGTCGGCAGCCCCGTGGTGCTTTGAGAAGGTCTCCACGTTGTAGTCGTTCTCAGGGTGGCCGTCTATCAGCGACTGTACGTAGGGGAAGAGCGTCTTCTGCTCATAGCGCATGTGACGGCGTATCTCATGGGCATATTCATCATAGAAGCGCAGTATCAGCTTTGCCAGTGACTCATGTTCATCGAGCGATTCTTGCAGCTCCTTTCTGATATAGGGCAACTGGAAGTCAAGGAAATAGGCATGACTGGCCTCCAGATAACGCAGCAGCGTGGGAACGCTCATATTCTCATCGGCATCAAACTCTCCATAGCCATTAATCGTGAAGTTCACCACCGCTAAGAAGGTGTAGGTGTCTACGCCATTGTCCTCGCAGGTCTCCTTCACCGTCTTATCGCCAAATCCCAGGCTGATGCCGAAGCTACCCAACGACTGCAACAGGTCGTAGTTGTCGCGTATCATCGATATCATCTTGTCGTCAGCCTCATATATCTTCTGGTTTTTCATAACTCTAAACTATGAACTATGCACTATGAACTACTTAATAATGATTACAGGGTGCAAAGGTAGGCATTATTCCCGACATGCGCAATAATCACAATTAGGTATTTTCGGGCTTGCACATCTCCATAAATGGCCGCTTTTTGGTGTTTTCATTATTTTTAGGTATTGGCTTCCCGCTTGAACCGCCGTACCTTTGCGCCCAGTTTTTGAACTGGTCGCGAAACTCGGCTGCGCCTCAGCAATTCAAGCGAGCTTGATTGCGTTCGGCTTGCACGAGCTTTGCACCTCCAAAAAAAAGATAAAAATGAAAACGATGATGCTTACAGCCGCCCTTGCGATTCTGGCTTGCGCGGCAAATGCTCAGGAAGAGGTTGACGGTGTGACCGGAGCCACACGGCAGGCCGCAAAGACAGAAAAGCAGAAGGGCATTCTCTCTCGCCTGCACATCGGCGGCTACGGTGAGGCCGTGATGACCCGCAATTTCTACAGCCAGAGCTTCAACCGCTACAAGAAGCCGGAGAATTATGCCGACGACAAGAGCCACGGACGCTTTGACCTGCCTCACGTGTGTCTGAATATTGGTTATGACTTCGGCAAAGGCTGGACGGTGGGGTCTGAGATAGAGTTTGAGCACGGGGGTAATGGTACTGCCGTGGAGATAGAGGCCGAGGAGGCTGGCGAATACGAGGCCGAGGTGGAGAAAGGCGGCGAGGTGAATATCGAGCAGTTCTGGCTCAACAAGGCTTTTGCCGGTGGAAAGTTCAACATCAAGGCGGGCGAGATTATTGTACCCGTGGGCTACTCGAATGCCTACCACGAGCCTAACCAGTTCTTTACGGTTTATCGTCCTGAGGGCGAGGCCACCATCATGCCCAACACGTGGCATCAGGTGGGTGTGTCGCTGTGGGGCCGGGTGAAGAACTGGCGCTATGAAGCGCAATTCTTGTCAGGGCTGAACTCCGAGAGCTTCACGGCTGAGAACTTCGTACACTATGGGGCGACGAGCCCGTATGAGTTCAAGGTGGCGAATAACTACGCGGCAGCGGCGAGAGTCGATTACTACGCGGGGGGAGCGGCGGCGAGGAGCAGCGCGAACCCGAGGCTGACGCCTCAGGCACCGTGGCTGCGCGTAGGACTGAGCGGCTATTACGGCTACACGTTCCGCAACACGCTGCGCACGCCGGGGGCGAAGTACGACGACGTGACAGGGGCGCTGGGCATCGTAGCGCTGGACTTTACGCTGAACCGCTGGAACTGGATAGTGCGTGGCAACGTGGACTATGCGCACTTCAGCGATGCGGATGAGATTTCTGCCTACAACCAGGCCAACTGGACACACCACAAATATCAGGACGGTAATCCGCACCACTATAGTAATATAGGTAAGAATGCGTTGGCGTATGCCATCGAGGCAGGCTATAATGTCTTCTCACAGATACCTAAACTGAAGGACGAGAAATTGTTTGTATTCGGACGGTTCGAGCACTACAACACGATGGCGTCGGGCACCTACACGTCGATGTATAAGTACACAAAGAAATACCGCTATGCCTTTGGGGTGAACTACCAGCCCGTGAAACAGATAACCATCAAAGGTGAGTACTCGTACCGCTTCTTTGAGAAGCCCAACAACAACGGCCTGGCGTCGGACAGTCCGCTGTATAAGCAGCCCTATAATAATGAGCCGAGCGTGAGTCTGGGCGTGACTTACACGGGATGGTTCCTCTAACTCTAAGCCCCCTAAGTTAGGGGGATGGGGGGTCTGAAGAAGCTAACATGCTAATCATAAAGAAATAGTAATAATAGTATTAACAATTAACGGGTGGTCGTTCAGACCCCCAACCCCCTAACTTAGGGGGCAAAAAACAAAAATGAACATGAAAAAGTATCTGACGATGGCAACAATGATTGCCGCAATGACCTTCGGCCTCACCGCTTGTTCGAGCGATGACGATGCCGACAACAGTGTAGTAACGGGTTCGCAGGCTACCCTTGACAAGGCTTGTGCCGACTGGAAGGTGGCTCGCGCCAACTGGGAGAACACCGAGGCGTTCCTCTTCGGTGCCGCCGATGTCTATTCCATCGACCCTCACACCGACACATGGCCAGTGGCCGCTAACGACCTGGCCGACGTGCTGCGCGATGAAAAGGCGATGTCGAACCTCGACAACTTCATCAAGACGGCCAATGCGGGCATCTTAGGCTATCACGGTCTGGAGTATGTGCTCTTCCGTCAGGGGCAGCCCCGCAAAATTGACCAGATCACCAACTTGGAGTACAACTACATCTGTGCTGTGGCCAAGGACCTTTACAACGCTACGGCCACGCTCGAGGCTGCCTGGGACTCGAAGGAGAGCAATGCCGAGCGTCTGCGGATAGCCAAGGACTACGTAGCCACGCATCTGGCCATCGACGATGACGGCAATCAGGAAGGGGCGCTAGGTTCATTCCAGAACTTCGGCAAGGCATTCAAGAATCCTGGCACTGGCGACTGGGCTACGGCATTAGAGGCAACGCTGGAGATTATCTCCGGCTGTCAAGAAATCATCGGCGAGGTGGGCGACTCAAAGATAGGTCTGCCCTACACTGGCGAGGATGCCACCTACATCGAGTCGCCCTACGCCTACAACTCCATCACCGACTTCTATGACAACATCGTGTCGTGCAAGAATGCCCTCTATGGTCAGATGGGAGCCACCACGCCTAACGAGAAGTCGCTCATCTACTTCTGTCTGAACGCTGGCAACGCTACGCTCGCTGCCCAGGCCAAGACTGTGCAGTCGAAACTTGACAACGCGCTGGCCAAGATCAAGGCGATGAAGGCACCGTTTGCACTCTACTACAGCGATACTTCGTGCAAGGCAGCCATCGATGCCCTCGGCGAACTCGACGACGCCCTCAAAGCAATGGCAGAGACACTCGGTGGCTATGCCGACAACGCCACTGTTGAGGCGCAATGCAAGGTCATCAACGAGAACTACGTCGACAACGTCGTCCTCGCCACCTACCGTCTACTCGCCGACAACGCGCAGAAGCTCTACCAGTCCATCGTGAACATCAAGAAATAAAAAGCACATGTACAAACATTTTATTATTGGTATGCTTGTTGCTGCCCTCGTCGCCTGCTCTGACGACGAACCGCAGCCCCTCTCCTGGGACATCGGCGACCCTACCGCCACCGATTATCCAGAGGACTACTATGCCGGAGGACTGTTAGGCACAACAGCCGTAAATACTGCCACCGCTTTTCAGCAACCCTCGAAAGCGGTGGAGAACGCCAACATGATGACCGCCTTCAATGAGGGTGAGTATCTCTTTGAAAAAGACTATAACACCAATACCGATGGTGCTTTCCACGGTCTCGGCCCTGTCTTTGTGCGTCGTGGCTGTCTCTATTGCCACCCGGGCTACGGTCATGGTGCCCGCCAGACGGAGTACAAGGCCGACGCCCATCGCAACGGCTATCTGCTCGTCATCTACGATAAGACCACCAACGCCTATATCCGCTCGGTGGCTGGTATGCCGCAGACAGGTGCCGTGAAGCCTTTCAAGGCGCCTATCGACGAGAGCCAAATCAAGATAGCGTGGAACGACTATACCGACGAGTGGGGCAACAAATTTCCCGACGGCGAAAGTTACTCGCTCATCTACCCAGAGGTGACGATTCCCTACACAGCCTACTATGCCCCTGTTGTTGTGGCTCGTGGCGGCAAGGACGTGACGCTTAGCGAGGCGGAATATAACAATGAGATTGGCGTGCTGCTCGAATCGACCATCGGCATCTACGGCACTGGCTTGACCGATGCCATCCCCGATGAGGACATCACGGCACAATGGGAGTCAGAAAGCAAATACTTCAACAGCATCGGCAGGACAGACGCCCTGAACCCGGCGATGTGGGACCAGCAGACCAATACTTGGAAGAGCTATTACAGCAACTCGCTGCAGGGCGATGGCACGAAATATGTGCGCCGCTATACCTACGCCCTTTCGCGTGGGCCTATCCTCGATGCTGCCGGTGCCAATGCCATCTGGAACATCACCAACGTCACGCGTTCTGACCGTCGCTACCACTACCTCGATTTGGCTGGCACCTACTATGCCGCGCAGTCGTCGAAAGACCCAGAGGTGCAGGCGGGATTTACCGAGTACATCAACCGCATAGACCCCACAGGAGCGCACCCAGAGTGGCATACGGGCAATCTGGAGAAGGACATCTACACCTATCTGACCAGCAAGCAACTGGATGCTGAGATGAGCGATGCGCAGTACAAGAACCTCATGATATGGCATCGAGGACTGGCTGTGCCGGCTGCCCGCAATACCACTACCGAGGACTTCAGGAAAGGTAAGGAACTCTTCTCGCAGATAGGCTGTGCCGCCTGTCACCGTCCCTCATGGCAGACGGGCGACGACCATATCCAAGACCCCGCGAAGTTCTTCACCTCCGACAGCGACATGCCTCGCTACCCGCATCAGAAGATATGGCCCTATACCGACTTCGTGCAGCATCGGCTGTGGATGAAGAACGACATCCGCACGGGCTGGTGCCGTACTACGCCGTTGTGGGGAAGGGGACTGGCCGACAAGTGTGGCAGTGGTGTGGAGCGCCTGCACGACTGTAGAGCCCGCAATGTATTGGAGGCCATCCTATGGCACGGATGCAAGAACGAGGGCGGCACGAGCGATGCCTACAACAGCGTCGTGAAGTTCCGCAGCCTGTCGAAGAAGGAACGCGAACAAATCATCTATTTCATCGAATCCATCTGATAAGACATTGACTAAAATAATCATTATCGCCCTATACACACTCATCGTGGTGTGTATAGGGTTTGCCACCATCATAGAGAAATACCACGGCACCGCCTTTGTTAGTGAACATATCTACGGCGCTTGGTGGTTTTCGACACTGTGGGCTGTGCTCACGGTGGTGGCTTGTGCCTATATGCTGAAGCAGCATCTGTACAGGCGGTTGGCAGTATTCCTGCTCCATGCATCGTTCGTGGTCATTCTGGCCGGCGCACTTGTTACCCACCTCTTTGCCAAGCAAGGCACCGTCAGGCTCCGTACTGGCATCGCTGAGATTAACTACGTTGACAAAGAAGGTAAGGTGGAAAGGTTTCCATTCTCTCTGACGCTGAAAGAATTCCGCATAGTGAACTATCCAGGTACCGATGCGCCACTCGACTACCAGAGCGTCGTAGAACATTCTCGGACAGATGTTCCGACGCCCTCTAACGTCCCTTGGAGAGGGGTTAGGGATGAGGCAGTTCTCGTATCCATGAACAATGTAGGCAACATTGACGGCTACCGTTTGTTCCAGCAGAGCTACGACACAGACGGAGAGGGCGTAACGCTGGGTGTGAGCTACGACCCTTGGGGCATCGCCATCACCTATACAGGCTACCTCCTGCTGCTCATCGGCATTTTCGCTACCCTGCTGTCACGAAAGACCCAGATGCGTGCGCTCTATCGGAAGGCTGTCCTGATGATCATGCTATTGGTGAGCATTCATGTCAGTGCAGAAAATTCTCAATTCTCCGCTCGGCCCAACGGGACGCTTGCGGAGCCCGTCGGAGCAAGAATTCTCAATTCTCAATTTGTCCTGGACAAGGACATTGCTCATCGTATGGGCACCATCCAAGTGCTCTACAACAACCGTATCTGTCCGCTGAACACCGTGGCTACCGACTTCGTTATGAAGATGACTGGCAGCGCCTCGTGGCATGGTTATTCCGCCGACGAGGTTTTCTTCAGTTGGATGATTTACTACTCGCCGTGGGAGAAGGAACTGCTGCTGAACAACAAAAGAAAAGGAGCCGACGAAAGAAATGCCGTTGCAGAGATGTTCTACAACGGACAGTTCACCAAGATTTTCCCCTATAAGCTCACCTCAGACCCCTCTCCCAGTAACCACTCCCCTCTCCTTGGGAGAGGGGTCGGGGGTGAGGTTATCTGGTTCTCCCCCGGCTCCCAGATTCTCCCCCGCGAGATTCCTGTCAAGGAACAGTTCTTCATCAAGCAGTCAATGGACTTCCTGACGGAAGCTATCGTGACAGGACAAAAAGACAGGGCTTTTGAAATCATTGCGAAGATAAAGCTCTTCCAGCGCGATATGATTGGCGACCTGCTACCCAGCGAAAGCACCACGAAAGCGGAATTGTTCTACAACTCGCTGAGAAGTCAGAAATGGCCAGTATTCCTTTCATTGACCCTCAGCATACTACTCTGCGTTTTAATGCTTATGTCTGTTAAGGGTAAATGGCTCAGGTTGTTAAACCTGTCCTTTGTCACCCTTCTCATGGCTTATGTTACCTTGCAGCTCGGTTTGCGCTGGTGGCTTAGCGGTCACATCCCTGTGAGCAATGGTCCTGAGACGATGCTGTTTATGGCGTGGGTGTTGCTCCTGTTCTCTCTCTCAACTCTTAACTCTAAGCTCTCAACAATAATCACAGCTTTCGCTCCGCTCATAAGCTCCTTCTGTCTGCTGGTAGCCATGCTTGGTGGTAGCAGCTCACAAATCTCCCCGCTCATGCCTGTGCTCCAGTCTCCGCTGCTCTCTGTCCACGTGATGACGGTGATGTGTGCCTATGCCCTCTTTGCCCTGCAACTGCTGTTAGGCATATACGCTCTTCTTGGCCACCGCTTTTCACTTTTCACTATTCACTTTTCACTAGAAAGAGCGACTGCTCTTTCGCAACTATTGCTCTATCCTGCCGTGTTCTTGCTCACCATCGGCATTTTCCTCGGAGCCGTCTGGGCTAATGTGTCCTGGGGCAATTACTGGTCGTGGGACCCCAAGGAGACCTGGGCGCTCATCACCCTCATGGTCTATGCCGTCCCTTTCCACAGTACCTCCATCCCCATGTTCCGCCGTCCACTCGTTTACCACCTCTATATGGTCTGTGCCTTTCTCTCCGTCGTTATCACCTATTTCGGTGTCAACTACCTACTCGGAGGAATGCACAGTTATGCCTAGTGATTCCAACTTTTATCCGTTGTGTCGCCATCTTGTTCGTCTTGTTTTTCTCAGTATTTCTTGTTTTTTCCTGTATTTCTAAAAAACAAAAAGTGAAAACCATTTGACTACTTAATTAAATCACAGTTCCTAAGGAGTCAAGGAGTGGCTGCGCGCAGCTTCCTATATTCCTAGAGAACAAAGGTCGTGCTGAAAAATCTTTACATTGACCCCTCTGAGAATCCGATTTTTTGAATGAGTTGCTTAGTGGATTGCGTATGGGCCAGTTTTGAGAGGGGTCGTTTCCGCGTTTTTCACGCTGCTGCTCAGCTATGGGCTGATTGCCCCTTAAAACTGTTTCGTTTTAGTCGGTTTTTAACGAAAAGGGTGAGGAGGTAGTACAAACCAGCCGAGGAGGTAGTACAAACCCGCTGCGGAGGTAGTACAAACCCGCTGCGGAGGGTGAACAAAACCAGTGCTTTTCTACTACCAACCCGCACACTTACTACCATTAGACTGGCAGGTTGGGTCCAAAAAGGCACCAACGGACACCTCGAAGACCCTTTTTCGGGGTATTTTCCAACCGCGAAAAACGCCAGTTTTAAACGAAATAGGGGCAAACAACTGTTAAGTTTATGTAATTTTAAGTTACTTTCTGCACAAAAGAGGGGGATTTGTGCAGGGCTATGAAGTGCGATTCCTGCAAAAAACGGTCGGTTTGGGCAGGTTTTTGCGCTAGATGGTCATCTTTTAGGAACACTTTTTTCTGTACTTTTTCTTTACATTTCAACAACGACAATCTCACCCAGGACGAGACCCCCGGCGACAGCTGGAACGATGCCATGAGCCGCAAGGGCGCCTGGGAAGAGTAAGAGAACTGATAATATTCTGAAGCAATCATCGTGGGGCGATGTGCAGCAGTGCGCATCGCCCCCGATGTGTTATTAGCGAAAAATGACGTAATGGTGAAAGTTTTCAGGAAAACTTTTGGCCATTAGTGCGTTTTTTCGTAATTTTGCGCCGCAAATCGTAAATTGCAACTCCATAGATGTTAAAGGTAATCATATTATTGGTTTTTCATTTCTTCTGTCTCACCTCTCCGGCAGCAGGGGCGAAAAAGTTCACGCTGGTCATCGATGCGGGTCATGGTGGCAAGGACGCTGGGGCTTTGGGGAAATATTCCAAGGAGAAGACCATCAATCTGAACGTTGCCCTGGCCTTTGGCCGCTATGTGGAGCAGAACTGCCCTGACGTGAAGGTTATCTACACCCGCAAGACCGACGTGTTCATCCCTTTGCATGAGCGTGCTGCTATTGCTAACCGCAACAAGGCCGACGTATTCATCAGCATACACACCAACTCCGTGGCCAGCAGGAGGCCAATCTCAGGTCTGGAGACCTATACCATGGGTATGCGCCGCATGGACGAGAAGCTTTCTGCCGCCATGCGCGAGAACGAGGTGGTGCTCATCGAGGACAATTTCCAGCAGCATTATTCCGGCTTCGACCCTCGCTCGCCTGAGAGTTACATCATCTTCGATATGATTAACGATGCAAACATGCTGGAGAGTGTTAACCTGGCAAAGAAAATACAGAAGAGTGTCTGCCGCACCGCCAGTCGGCCCGACAAGGGTGTGAAGCAGGATGCCTTCCTCGTGCTCCGCGAGACATCGATGCCCGCCTGCCTCATAGAGCTGGGCTACATTACTACTGCTTCGGAAGAGACTTATCTTAACAACAAGAAGAACATCGATGCCCTGGGACGAGGAATCTACCAGGCATTCGTGGATTATAAAGCTGGGAAAACGGGAACGAGCAAACCCTCTGATAAACCCTCTGCCGAGCCCTCCCCAGAAAGGAGGGGAGTAGATAACCCTGGTGGAGGGGGAGAGGCGAGTCTCGGCGGGGGAACCGCCGAGGGCGGGTCTGCTATCATCTTCAAAGTGCAGTTCCTCACCAGTGACCGCAAGCTGAAGGCCACCGACTCGCGCCTGAAGGGCATCAAGGATTTCGACTGCTACAAAGAGGGTGCATTGTGGAAATACACCGTGGGCAGTTCCACTAGTTATCGAGAGATTCAACAGAAACGAAGGGAAGTGGCAAAGAAATTCCCGCAGGCCTTCATTGCTGCTTTCCGCGATGGAAAGCGCATGGACCTAGATGAGGCAAAGAAGGCCGTAGGCGTGCATTGAAAAACGTATAACAACACAAACCAAATTAAATAGTAAAAATTATGTGTGGAATAGTAGGTTACATTGGCCAAAAGACGGCCTATCCCATTTTGATTAAAGGACTCCAACGACTGGAGTACCGCGGTTATGACAGCGCTGGCGTGGCGATGATTGCCACCGACGGCAACCTCAACGTCTATAAGGCGAAGGGGAAGGTGGCTGACCTCGAAGCGTTCTGCGAGGACAAGGATGTCAGCGGCTGTGCAGGTATTGCCCATACTCGCTGGGCCACCCACGGGGAACCCAACAGCACCAACGCTCACCCCCATTATTCTGCCTCTGGACGGTTGGCACTCATTCATAATGGTATCATCGAGAACTATGCCACAATCAAGGAAAACCTCATCGCACGTGGTATCCAGTTCAAGAGTGTCACGGACACCGAGGTGCTGGTGCAGCTTATCGAGCATATCATGCTCAGCAACGACCTTCCGCTGCTCGAAGCCGTGCAGGTGGCCCTGCATCAGGTGATTGGTGCATACGCCATTGCCATCCTTGACCGTGAGCACCCTGACACCATTATCTGTGCCCGTCAGAGCTCGCCGCTCGTCGTGGGCCTTGGTGCCGACGGTGAATTCTTCCTCGCCTCCGATGCCAGCCCCATTGCCGAATATACCGACAAGGTGGTCTATCTGAATGATGGTGACATCGCCGTGATGAGGCTTGGCGAGGAGCTGAAGGTGGTGAACATCGACAACGAGACGCAGCATCCGAAAGTGAAGCAGATTGACGTCACGCTCGGTCAGCTGGAGAAGGGCGGGTATCCGTTCTTCATGCTCAAGGAGATTTTCGAACAGCCCAATTGCCTCCGCGACTGTATGCGTGGACGTATCAACGTGGACTGTGACCGCATCACCCTCTCCGCTGTTATCGACTATCGCGAGAAGTTGGCAGGTGCACGACGTATCATCATTGTGGCCTGTGGCACCAGCTGGCATGCCGGACTTATCGGCAAGCAGCTCATTGAGAGCCTTTGCCGCATCCCTGTAGAGGTGGAATATGCCTCGGAGTTCCGCTATCGCGAGCCAGTCATCTTCCCCGACGACGTGGTCATTGCCATCTCGCAGAGCGGTGAGACTGCCGACACGCTGGCCGCCATCGAACAGGCTCGTAAGGCTGGTGCTTTCGTCTTCGGTGTCTGCAATGCCATCGGCGCCAGCATTCCCCGTCAGACACAGACGGGTGTGTATATCCATGTAGGGCCGGAAATCGGCGTGGCTTCCACGAAGGCCTTTACAGGACAGGTCACCGTGCTGTCGATGCTTGCCCTCTGCATTGCCAACGAGCGCCGCACCATCCCTGGCGACCAGTACAAGGCGATGGTGGCCGAGCTGACCCGCATCCCAGAAAAGATGGAGGAGGCCTTGAAGACCAACGAGCAGATAGAGCGCTTGGCACCTATCTTCACCTACGCCAAGAACTGTCTCTACCTCGGTCGTGGCTATAACTACCCCGTAGCTCTCGAAGGTGCCCTGAAGCTGAAGGAAATATCCTATATCCATGCCGAGGGCTATCCCGCTGCCGAGATGAAGCACGGCCCCATCGCCCTCATCGACTCCGAGATGCCAGTCTTCGTGATTGCTACTCGTGATAAGCTCTACGAGAAGGTCATTAGTAATATACAGGAGGTACGCGCGCGTGGGGGACGAGTGACCGCCCTTGTTACTGCCGGTGATGAGCAGATTCGTCGTCTTGCCGACCACGTCATCGAGCTGCCCGACACGCTGGAGTGCTTCCAGCCCCTCGTGGCTAGCATCCCCCTGCAGCTTTTGGCCTATCACATCGCCGTCTGCAAGGGTAAGGACGTAGACCGTCCGCGCAATCTCGCCAAGAGTGTCACCGTGGAATAGAAACATTCTTATATTAATCAATTAACCCGCGAATTATCTGAACGCAGCATGAAACCGATTAGAAACGAAGTGAAAATAGCCCTGGTGGGCATTGTGGCCATCATCATCCTCTACTTTGGGATGCAGTTCCTCAAGGGTCTCACCATGGTATCTTCCGACAACAATTACTATGCCCACTTCAAGGATGTGAGCGGTTTGTCGGCCTCCAGTCCCGTCTATGCCAATGGCTACCGCGTGGGCGTGGTGGAGGATATCGACTATGACTACTCACGGCCCAACAATGTCGTGGCTACTATCGGTCTGGACAGTAAGATGAAGTTGCCTCGTGGCACACGTGCCGAGATTACCAGCGACCTGCTGGGCAACGTAAAGCTGGAGCTGCGTTTTGGAGACAACCCCCTTGACCTGCTGCAGCGTGGCGACACCATCGAAGGTGGTGCACAGGAGGGGCTGATGAGCAAGGCTGGTGCCATGGTGCCACAGATAGAGCTGATGCTGCCGAAGCTTGACTCCATCCTCACGTCGGTGAACGCGCTGCTCGCCGACCCTGCCATACGCAATTCGCTGGGAAACATTGAGGACATCACCGCCAACCTCACCACTACCACCCGTCAGCTGAACCAGCTCTCTGCACAGTTGAATCATCAGGTGCCGCAGATGCTGGTCAAGGTTGACACCATGTTGGAGAACACCAACGGACTGACTCGACAGTTCAACGACATCAACCTTCCGCAGACCATGCAGCGTGTGGATAAAACTATGGCTAATCTGGAGCAGACCACCGCCGCCATGAACAGCCGTGAGGGAACGTTGGGAATGCTCTTGCACGATGCAGGACTCTATCGCAATCTTAATGCCACGATGAACAGCGCCGACTCGCTGCTCATCGACCTCAAGCAGCACCCCAAACGCTACGTCCACTTCTCCCTCTTCGGCAGAAAGAACTAGGTTGTTGGTTATCGGTTATTGGTTATTGTTTATTGTTTATTGGACAATGTACGATATAAGCAAAGTGCGGACAGACTTCCCCATACTCTCTCGCGAGGTGTATGGGCGTCCGCTGGTATATCTCGATAACGCGGCGACGACGCAGAAACCTCTACAGGTGCTCGATGCCATGCGTGAGGAATACCTCAACGTGAATGCCAACGTGCACCGTGGCGTTCACTACCTCTCGCAACAGGCCACCGACCTGCATGAGGCAGCACGCGAGACCGTGCGCCGTTTCATCAATGCACGTAAGACCGAGGAAATCGTCTTCACCCGTGGTACTACGGAGGCCATCAACCTTGTCGCGTCCACGTTCTGCCAGTGGTTAACTCTCAACTCTCAATATGAGGTTCTCGTCACCGATATGGAGCACCACTCGAACATCGTTCCATGGCAGTTGGAGGCCCAGCGTAGTGGAGGCAAGGTTATCGTGCGTCACCTGCCTATCAGCGATGACGGTCAGTTGCCACAGGGCGATGAGCTAGACCAGTACTTTAACGAGAATACCCGTTTACTCAGTCTGGCACATGTGAGCAACGTCCTGGGAACGGTGAACCCTATAGCGGACATCATCAAGAAAGCCCACGAGCATGGTGTGGCCGTTCTGGTGGATGCTGCCCAGAGTGCTCCTCATATACAACTTGACGTACAACAGCTCGACTGTGACTTCCTCGCTTTCAGCGGACATAAGATGTACGGCCCCACGGGCATCGGCGTGCTCTATGGCAAAGAGGAGTGGCTCGAGCGTCTGCCGCCATACCAGGGTGGAGGCGAGATGATAGACCGTGTCTCTTGGGACAAGACCACCTTCGAGCGTCCTCCTCTGAAGTTCGAGGCCGGCACTCCTGACTATGTCGCCACTCACGGACTCGCCAAGGCAATAGAGTACATGGAGTCTCTCGGCATGGAGAATATTGAGCAACACGAGCGCGACCTCACCCGCTACTGCCTGGAGCAGATGCAGACCATTCCCAACATCCGCATCTTCGGCCCAATGTTCAATGTTCAATGTTCAATGTTCAATGGCCCTGTCTCCTTCCTCGTCGGTGACATCCACCACCTCGACATGGGCACGCTCTTGGACCGATTAGGTATTGCCGTGCGCACAGGTCACCACTGCGCCCAGCCGCTCATGAACCGTCTAGGCATAACCGGCACCGTCCGAGCCTCCTTCGCCCTCTACAATACCAAGGAAGAAATCGACAGATTAGTGGAAGGAATAAACAGAGTAAGTAAAATGTTCTAAAATATTTTCAAAAAACTGTAACTTTCCTTTCAGTTAATCGTCTTAATATAAGTATAGAGAGCATGAGCGAAGCTAGTTTCCGTACTGATGTGTTGCCTCTGAAAAACGAACTTTTCCGGTTGGCTATGCGCATCACTCTCAATCGTCAGGATGCAGAGGACATAGTACAGGAGACAATGCTCAAGGTATGGAGCCGGCGCGAGCAATGGGCAGAGATAGACTCTATGGAAGCGTTTTGCCTGACCATTTGCCACAACCTGGCGTTAGACCGCGTTAAACGCATGAGCCGGCAGACAAGCACATCGCTCGACAGTGAGACGCACGACCGTGCCGACCACTCATACAATTCAAATCCCGAAGAGCAAACCGTGCAGCGGGACAGGCTGAGGATGGTGAGACACCTCATGGACACTCTTCCTGAGAAACAGCGCATCTGTATGCAGTTGCGCGACGTCGAGGGGAAACCTTACAAAGACATAGCCACCATTATGGCTATTACGGAACAACAAGTGAAGGTGAACATCTTCCGAGCAAGACAGACGATAAAAAAGAAATTCATTGAAAACGACAAGTATGGATTATAAGTACATCGAGCAACTCCTCAGCCGGTACTTTGAGGCTACCGCATCATTGAAGGAGGAGCAAATACTCAAGGCATTCTTCGCCCAGGACGACGAGGAACTGCCAGAGGCATTGCGCCAATACAAGCCCCTCTTCGAGGCTATGGAGAAAGGCGATGTGCTAGACACAGACTTCGATGACCGCATCCTCAGTCTGATAGGCCGGCAAACAACGGATAACTCTCAAAGTGAGGTGAGCAAGGCTCGCATCATCAGCCTCCAAGAGCGTTTCCGCCCCTTGCTGCGTGCCGCCGCCGTTGTGGCAGTTATTCTTACACTGAGCACTGCCATCAACCAGTCGTTCCGCAACGACAACGTTTGGACCGATGAGGACCAGATTGCACACTACCAGGACGAGATACGCAAGGCTGCACTTGCTGCTGCCACTGCTGACTCCGTGCTGCTCTACAGTGAAGGTATAAGCATCAAGGCCGACTCCCTTGCTGCCGACACGATGCACCTTGCACCCACAGGATATTTAGAATGAACTTTTATTTTCTATGCTTTCTCTATATCATTTAAAACAATCTTTTCTGAAGCTGTGAAGCTTCCTCTATTAAAACTAATGCCATTAGTTTAGAAGGCCACCAACGTCGTGCTGACGCGTGGCCTTTATTTTTTGACAAAACTTTCTATCTTAAATCTGATGATTCTATCTCACGTATTTCCTGCCGTCTTTGATGTACACGCCTTTACGATATTTACTATTTACGGATTTACTATTTTCGATTTTGCGGCCCTGCAGGTCGAAGCATTTTTCATTTATCATTTCTCCTTTATCATTTAGCGTAGCGTCAATGCCCACGACGATGCCCGTCTCGGGATTCGTGCAGTGGTACGGGTCCTCCACGGCCAGCATGGCTGCCTTATGGGCAATAGGCCTGGTATTGTCATCGACCGAAATCATGGGCGAGGCGACGGTCATCCACTCTTTCAGGAGCAGTGTCTTGTCTTCGGTCACAGGTATGCCCGTCCTGGGGGCAATAATCGTCTGGTAGTAGCAGCACGAGGCGGCATAGCGGGTGAGGAGGAACTCGCAGTGTGCGCCGTCGCAGGTCAAATCCTCGGCGTTGTTCAGCGAGCTGGCGCGCATGTTCTGCACCGCCGTGCCGTAGGGCAGCACGAGGTCTATGCCATAGTCGGCGCAGCAATGCTCCACCGACTGGGCGATGAGCTTCCAGCGCTCCAGCGATGAATGTTCGGCATTGTCCATATAGTCGCTGGCATAGCTGTGCAGGAGCATCAGGCCGATGGTGGCCTGCGGCTGTTGCTTCTTCAGGATGGCGAGCAACTCGTTCAGGTAGCCTCCGTAGGTGTTGCCCGCCCACAGTTCATAGTAGGGCGAGTACAGGGGCGAGGGCTGCAGGAAGATGATGTCCCACTGCTCGCCGGTGAGTGCCTGGCGCAGCAGCGAGCCGTCGCTGCCATTGGCGGTGCCGGTGGCGATGCTGGCGTCGATTCCGCCAATGACCTTCGCTATCTGGTAGTCCTGCCAGGGATAGCTGTCGTTGTAAGTGTCCACCCAGTCCCTGAACGACGCGCCGCCCAGCATTGTGCGGTAGATGCACAGGTCGCTGATGTCGGCTCCCGTGCCCTTCACGATGTCCGGCAGGTAGCAGACGGCATCGAAGGTGAAGCTGTGGCCTATGTGCAGGATCTTCAGGCCGGGCTTCGTTAGCACGTTGTTAATACTTGTGTCAAGTCCTTGTGCGGCGGCACCGCAGCCGCACAGTCCGGGCTGGCCAGGCTGGACGGCAACGACCAGCATGGCAATTAAAAATTGCTTCATGTTTCTGTTATTATTTACACAAAAGACCACCCAGGGCACAGCCTTAGGCGGTCATGCCTGATGATGTTTTAAAAAGAATTTGTAATGACCCCTTTTCAGGACTGCAAGTCCTTATACTCAGTTCCAACTGATTGCAAATCCGGCGGAACGGCAGGGAAACTGCACTGCACTATCTAGCCATGCTGTCGATGATTCTGGCGATGTCGGCCACGTCGATGGTGCCGTCGCCGTTTACATCGCAATTGCCGTCCTCGTCCAATATGACGCTGCTGAAGCCCTCCATCACTGGCCGTCCGTTGCGCCAGCCGATGGTGGCCACGGCCACGTCGCTGTCCTCATAGCCGTCAAGGGTGGCATGGATGCGGATCTCGTAAGTCTGGCTGAGGCTTACCTCGCCGCCACGCCCGCTGCTGGCATCTGTGCATTTTATCTCATAGATGCACTCAGCGCCCTCTGTCTCGCAGGAGAATACCAGTCTGCCATTATCGTAAGTGATGGTCGGGGTGGTGCATTTTGCCGCAACAAAAGCGGATACCTCAAAATCACTGGCAGTGAAAATGACATTATCGTCAAGCAGACACTCCCTCATCTTGACTGAAGACTCCATACCCCATCCGTGAGGTTTTTCCAGGCCGTAATTACAGCCGATGTTTTCCACCCAGTAGCCTTGCAAGGCATTTCCATACCGCTTGTCCGTCTCCGTCAGCCACAGTCTCCTTAGCTTCCTGCCGTTGACAAGTATGGTGTCCACCTTTGTCACCAGCTGCACATAGTTGTCATCCTCGAAAGACACGTCGCCGACATTCAGGCTGAAGTCGTAGAGAACGCCCTTATGGCCATACTTGTCAAGGTGGTACACCTTGCCGTCGTGTTCCTGAAGAAAGGCTATCACGCCTGGCCCGTAGGTCACGGGCTCTGTTCCCCCCTGCTGGCCTTTTATGTCCTTCGGGGTGATGACCAGGGTCTGGAAAAGCTTCTTGTAGCTCTCGCCACCTATCACCGTGTCGCCGGAGATGGTGTAGTAGAAGTCATAGCTAACAATCTCCGTATAGCTCTGCTCGTGCCACTGCTTGCCTTCAATCACAAGGGGGAGGTAGCCCTCTCCTGAAACTGAAGTGCTAGGAATCACAGATGATAAAAGAAAAAACAGGAAATAATGATTCATATTATTGAAAATTGAAATGCTATTTTTTTAACGTTAATAGAATCCAGATATTGTAAGTTTTATCTATTTCCGGCAGTATGGCTTACAAACTTGTCCTTCCTCTATCTCAAAAACGCAGCCTGTAGGGATTATCAAGTCTTTGTTCTTTTTCATATAAATACTACCGCCATTCCTTATTATTAAAGAACATGGGGGTACTAATTCTATATCTGCATTGGCAAGAACGCCACCGTCCACGATGATGGTTCCTCCACAATTCTTAATCTTGACATTCTCCAGGCAATAAGCAGCTCCTGTTATAGTCAGTGTAACATCATGATTTATCTCCAAATTATTTGTCAGGCTCTCGTTAATTGAAATTGTACTATTGTTTAAAAGGATGTCCGTGCCTAATGGGAAAGTATACACTTCTGGAAAATTCCCAAAAGTATCCATAAAGTGAATAGTCGGGTCAGAGTCATCGCCATCACGTTCATTCGGTATCCAACTTGGACAAGATGAAGGTTTGGGGCCTATACCCCAGTTATAGTATCCATCGCCATCCTCATCTACAATGGCTATGTCTGCTTCTGTTCTGGTTTGTGAGTTTATAGGTGTCTTAAGATATATTGGCGATAATAGCCCCCGAAGATATGTATGCCCATTTGGCATTGTTTCTTCTGGGAACATAATTGAAATGTAGCCGTCTTCTTGATGCGTCAAGCCTGTACCATAACTATCCTTGAAAATCCAACATGTAGCTCCAATTATAGCCGAGTCGTTCTCGTTAATTGAGGCAATAAATGTCTTTGTATCATTTCTTGGGTTATAATAAAAGACGGAATCCCCCACATTAAGCGTATTATATCCTACTAGAACCATGGCATGACCATCGCCATTATTTGGCTTCCAACCAGACACTATGGGACCCTTTGATAATAATGCTTGTTTGACATTATCACTGATATTAACAACCATATTGTCACCATTAGTCCTTATTAGATCATGTGGAGTAATAGAATTGCTCAAACACTCCAATGGCACTGATGGGTCAAAACAAAAATTTTCGGGATAATCCGATTCCAGACAGATGCCATGATTTGTCAGATAATTAAGTACGGTTAAAAAGTCGAAACCGTCCCCTCCATAGTGAGGTTCTGTATCTGCACAGTCGACCACTTCTTGCTCCGAAAGGTTCAGATCAATTAATTTGTTGTAATACAGATTTGTCATAGCTTCCAAGCATCCTACACCTGCAAAAACCGTACAAAAATTTGACCATCCTTGATATTTTACACTAGTAATCCAATTCTTCCCATGCCGGCTCCGCCAGTCAAAGTGGTCTACGTAATTGGAACTTCTTTCCCTGCTGGGTTGAGCTGAATGGCCAAATTGAAAAATACCTCCAAGATAGTACTCCAACCCTCCAGAGGAATCACTGTCTGAAAGTCCAAGGATCATTTTTCTTGAAGTATAATTGTATTTTGAAATTTCAGTTTCACCTGCCAGCCAAAGCCTTTTGTTTGCTCTGTTATAGGCATTTATCCTTTCAACGATTGTAGAGACTTGGGCCTGTCTTCTCACCTTCTTTGCGTCTGCAAGGGAACCTCTAAGCTCGTTTTGCGTCTGCGTAGTTTGCATTTCGTTTAGCTGCAGGGTCGCATCCTTCAAGTATATTTTCAGACTGTCTGGGGTTATATTATCCATCAAGGCCGTTTCTTCACAATGACGAGAGAAAGAAACGATGCTGTCGCTGTTTATTTCTTCGTATGACTCCAAGACAAGATGCTCTTTACTGTTCGTGTCTTTCAGAACAACCCTGACTACATATTCTGGACTCGTTTTCCTAATAATACCGCTGATAGAAAGTCCTGTTATGGTTCCCAAATCCGTAAAAGGCTTATATGCCATACTGGAAGAAAAAGTCTGCTTTGATTGTACAGAGCATACGGTAACCTCCTGGGGCAGTTGAAAGCATGATTGTCCCCATGCATTGTCTGGGACAAGTCCCACCAGCATCATAATTATAATATGTTTTGTGAGTCTCATTGTATTACCAATTTTCGTCATTTTGAAAGTATCATTCTCTTGGTGTCAATCTCCTGGCCGCCGACCACGAGGGAGTAGAGGTAGATGCCTGCAGACAGCTCGTAGCCGTTGATAGTGACGCTTTGCTGGCTAGGGTTCACGGGAATCTGCTTCTGCATCTTGCCAGTCATGTCGAAGACGTAGATGTAGGCCTGGGGCGCATCGTCGGGAAGGGAGAAGCGTATCTCTGTCTGGGCGGTGAAGGGGTTGGGGGCGTTCTGGTAGAGCGTGGCCTTTGTCTTTGAGGCCGTTCCGTCGATGGACGTCATTTGATTTCGGGCTGACACGGGGTCTGCCCCTACACCGTAAACGAAATCCTTGCCCTTCAGCTCGTCAAGCTCAGCCTTCAGCTCCTGCATGGAGCGCAGCAGCAGAGGAACCATCTCCACATAGTTCACGCTGAGGTAGCCGTCATCGCCCTCACGGACAAGGTCAGGATACAGCTCTTTCAACTCCTGTGCCGACACGCCGTAGTGGCGGATGTCAAGGTTTGGGTCTTTTCCCGTGGGCTTCATGCTGTCGGGCAGTTCTGCGATGGCATCCTGCATCGGTGTGCGCAGCCCATACTCCAGCACCCTGAGGCTAGTGAGATTCTCCAACGTACTACCCTTCTCCTGCTCCTTGTCAGCAATGTCTACGACATCGTGCTTCAGCCGCATGTCAGAAGGGTTGTATATGCCTGAAGTAGCGGATATATGTCCTTCTATGTGCACCGGACCGTAGAAATAGCCGGCATAGTTGCCCGATAAGCCAAGAAGTACATGACCCTGATTAGAACCTAATATACCTGCGCCCCCTGAGTTGGTGCGTAAAAAACCTGCTACACCGTAATTATAGCCAGTGTTTGCGCCGCTACCCACGCCATTCACTCCAATGGACATCCAATACTGACTGGTATTTGTCAGGCTAGCCTCGCCAAAGACACCTATGCAGTGACCTGTATTGATTGGATTTTTTGCCAGTACACGCAGCCCAGTGTTGTAATAATAGCCGTCAAGGTATGTCATCCCTGGATGACGGTTGCCAATGTTCACTAATGTATGGCCATAGACTGAGTCGGCATTCATGTAAATAGTGCCGTCGGAGTTAACCTTCAGCTGTGCGCTGGCGGTGAGGGCAGTGCCGAGGAGGCAAAGCCCGATGAATAAGGTTTTCTTCATATTAGTATTATATTAAAAGTTGTGGTGATGAATAGTAATTGGCCATGACGGCATGTTATTGCCGTCACGGCCGGAAGAGAATTTAGAACATTACGTATCCGTAGAAGTAGATACTGCTGCCGTCGGGTATCAGGCGGAGCTGGTAAGTGCCGCTGAGGGTGGCGGGAAGATTGACAGTTGTCAGGCAGGAAGGCACGTAGACGGTATAGACGATGTCTTCATTCATGTCAACAATACAGAGGGTATAGTCTTCATGACCCACGTCGAAAGTTAGAACATTGTCATCAAGGTCTATCTCGGGAATTATTTCCGGTGATTTGGGAACAGGTTTTGTAGTGGGCTTGGGATCAAAATACCCCTGGGTTAAGATTACTCTGGCAGACCATGCATGATTTACCATACCCAGCATCAGGAAAGCTAATAGAATTGACTTTATCTTCATAAATATTCGGATAATTAATAATTTGGTTAACTACTAAAGCGGAATCTTTGCAAAAATTCAAGTGCAAAGTTACGCATCTTTCCAGGCATCTGCAAGGAAATCTCCGACAAAGAATTAACCCAAAAATTAACCAGCTAACAATCTGAATACCAGGAAGAAATCATTGTCCATGACAAATAAAGAAAAACTTTATAGACACTCTTCCAATTACGAATTTGCCTTTTTTGCCTCAAATGTGTCGCACATTTCTTCCAAGACCTGTTTGAGCTCTTTGCTGCTACCCGTCATTTTCCACACCTTCTTAAGTATTTCTGAACTCAGCTTTGATATATAGGAAGGTTTGACGCCCATCATGTTTGCCGTTTCTTTCACCCTGACTGGATAGCACAGCAGCAAACAGATGCGGCTACCGTTTATACCCATCAATGATTTGTTGCTGTTTACGAAGCGGTACAGTTCTGGCCTCTCACTGCTTACGAGGAGCATAATCCTTTCCCATTCGCTGTCTGTTATTTTTTCCCTTCTTTCTGCAAGTTGCTTAATGAGAGTATATGTTTCGGACATCATGTTATCTGTATAGCCATGATTCTTGCCTAATGATGAAGTATGTCTGCATTTAAATATGGCAATTTTGGCCTTAAGCCTTTCCGTTTCTTTCTCTTTAGTGACTATCAGATGCTTCAGCTCTGCCTCCTGCTTCCTCCATTGTTCTTCATTGAAGACATTCATCATGTCTCTTTCCCTTAGCAGGGCGAGGTTCTCCATCTGGTTTTCAAGGGTTTTTTGCTCTCTGGTGAGCATATCAAGTTTTTCAACAGCTTCATTATACTGTCGGTGTTCTTCCCTCCTTTTTTGGAAGATGCGGTGCATTATTATGGCAGAAGCAACGCAAACACCTATGGTTAAGAATGTAAGGATAAGTGATATGGTCTTAGCTGCCTCTGAGCGTTGTTCTGCTATCAGAGCTGCTTTCTGATGCCAGCCATAGTTATACATCTGGTGCATACGCTCTACGTCGTGTGTGGTTTTTTGTGCGTAAAGCGAATCATTCATTTCGTAGCTATACAGTGCATATTTCGCTGATGAGTCAGGTTGCCCAGTCTGCTGAAACAATAGAGCCAGTCCCCTTGAAGCTGAGTTTTGACAATTGTAGTCTCTGCCTTCATTGAGTTCTTTCCTGAAGAAATAACATGCTGAATCGAATTCTTGTACAGACAGATGATACATGCCTCTCAAGTAGTAATATGCCTCACGCCCTGTTTCGATGCTCCCGTCCTCCGTGAAATATCCAGATGCCGACTCATAAAATTCCATACATTTCCTGGCTTCTTCTAAACGTCCGCATTTCAGATAGCTTCCAATTGCCAATGAAGAAAAAGCTGCCGCATCCTGAATATAGCCCCTGTCGCACAAGCCTCTTTTCACTTCGTCATAGACTTTCAGCACACATTCCGGCCTGTTAGTCCTTTCGTATGCGAGTGTCTTGTAAGCCAGCATGTTGAGGGCAATGATGGTATCGCACCCTTTCAGTGCAGCCGAAACAGCCCTTTCAAGATACTCCAGGTTGTCATCCATCAAGTTCTGATCATAGAATATGTCTGCCATCTGCGCATATACCCGGCACAGCTGCCTGTAGTTACAGTCTGTAGCGGTGGTGTCTGCACGGTCTATGGCATCGTGGTAGGCGGCGAGGGCTGCGGGTGCCTCGCCGCGGTCGGCATGGGTGCGGCCGAGGAGGTAGTGGGCCTCCATCTGCTCGTTGGGCGTGCCGTGGCGGTCGAAGTAGTCGGCGAGGGCCTGGGCCAAGGAGTCGTCGGTGAGGACGCTGTCGGCCCGGTTCAAGGCCTGGAGGGCGGCCAGCTGCTGCTGCATGCGCTCGTGGCGGCCAGGGTCACAGGCCGTGAGCAGTAGCGCTACGCTAAATGACAAATGATAAATGATAAATCGGAGGAATCCCGGCAGACGGAGCCAACGGGTGATTGAAGATGGAATGATGAGGAGTCTTGTCATTGAGGTCGTTGCTTTTCAGTACATTTGAGGTGCAAAGGTACACATTTTCTACTTCATGGCAAAATAAAAAGGGGCGTATAAGCGTTTATTTGAATAGTGTCTTCCCCTGCTCCTTCCTGTGGAGGATGCTTAGGATAAATGAAACGCTTTGCGTACATATTAATATTACTGCTGGGCATCACTGCTCTTGCCATGCCCCCGCAGGATGATGTTACGCGGTCTGGAGGCAGACCTGCGCAACGTAATCGTACTGTGGGCGGTGGCGATGACACACCCGATGGCCTTGCACGTGGAGCCCGTCCGGCACGTGGGGCACGTCCGGTGCGTGGTGCTATCCAGGGCGACAGCGCAAAGAACCAACCCAAGGCTCAGCCTAAGGCTCAGCCGCGGTCGCTGAAGGTGGAGGACGAGACAATCCCCGATTCACTGCTCAACGCCCGCTGGCGCATACAGCCCACTGCCCCCATCCTCTACCACGACCTCGACTCTTCGGCCCTTGACCTGCGCATGCCGGAGAACATCAGGCAGGAGGCCGTCTATAATGACTCGCTTAACCTCTACTTCATTGGCTCCATCCTGAGCGGACAGTCGACGGGAAGCGGAGGGAAAGGACAAGGGTCTTCCTCCACCATTGGCACCAACTATCTCAACGCGCCCATCGTGATGACACCCGAGGAGTACATGCTTTGGAGCGAGAAGCAAGCGCGCTCGCTTTATTTTCGCCAGAAAGACCTGGAGAACTTCAAGAGCAAGGGCGAGAACAAGTTCGACTTCACCGACCTGCAGTTTGACCTGGGTCCGGCAGAGAAAATCTTCGGCCCCGGCGGCGTGCGCGTAAAAACACAGGGAACGGCTGAGCTGAAGGTGGGTGCCACGCTGAAGAGCATCGACAACCCCTCGCTGCCCATCAACAACCGTAAGACGACAGCCTTCGACTTCGACGAGAAAATCAACCTGAGTGTCAACGGCAAGGTGGGCGACAAGGTGAACATGAACCTGAACTACAACACCGATGCCACCTTCGACTTCGACACAAAGAATATCAAGCTGAAATACGATGGTAAGGAGGACGAGATGATAAAGCTGGTGGAGGCCGGTAACGTCACCTTCCCTTCTAACAACTCACTTGTACATGGTGCCTCGTCGCTCTTCGGCATCCGCACGGACTGGCAGTTCGGCAAGCTGAAGCTGCAGACGGTGTTGTCGCAGAAGAAATCGACGTCGAAGAGTGTCTCCAGCAAGGGCGGCACGCAGACCACGCCCTACGAAATCGACGTGGCCGACTATGAGGAGAACCGCCACTTCTTCCTCTCGCACTTCTTCCGCGAGATGTACGACCGCGCCATGAGCACCCTGCCCAACATCACCACAGGCGTACAGATCAACCGCGTGGAGGTGTGGGTGACGAACAAGACGGGCACGACATCGAACTCCAGAAACATCATCGCCTTCTCCGACCTGGGTGAGAACCGCAGGATAAAGAACACGAAACGGTGGTCGCCCACGGGCATGAACGTGCCGTCGAACCTGGCCAACGACGAATACTCAACGCTCGTTTCGGTCATCGACACCGCCTCGCGCTCCATGGAGGCCGTCACTGCCGAGCTGGAGTCATGGGACCACTTCGTGGGCGGCGAGGACTATGAGAAACTGTCCAGCTCGCGTCTGCTCAACTCCACGGAGTACACGGTGAACACGAGTCTGGGCTTCATCTCGCTGAAGACCGGCTTGCAGACCGACCAGGTGCTCGCCGTGGCCTACGAGTACACCTATGGCGGTCGCACCTACCAGGTGGGTGAGTTTGCCTCCGACATGACGAACACCAACAACTGCCTCTTTGTCAAGGCACTGAAGAACACGTCGAACAATCCTTACCAGGCCAACTGGGACCTGATGATGAAGAATGTCTACTACCTGGCATCGAGTGTGGAGCAGACAGAATTCCGCATGGACATCAAGTACCAGAGCGACACCACCGGCACCTACCTCACCTACCTGCCCGAAGAGTCCCTGAAGAGCGTCACCCTGCTGAAGATGATGGGTCTGGACCGCCTTGACGCGAACATGAAGACTCACTCAAACGGACAGTTCGACTTCGTCAGCGGATATACCGTCGCCAATGGACGCATCTTCCTGCCCTCGGCAGAGCCTTTCGGCGACTACCTGCGCAATTACCTGAACGAGAAGGGCATGGGACACGTGGCCGATACTTACTGCTTCGACGAGCTATACGACTCCACAAAGACCGTGGCACGGCAGATAGCCGAGAAAGACAAATACCTGCTCACGGGACAGTACAAGGGCAACTCGGCCAACGTCATTTCGCTGGGTGCCTACAACGTGCCGCGTGGCTCAGTGGTGGTTACCGCTGGAGGTGTCACGCTTACCGAAGGCAGCGACTATAGCGTGGACTATTCTGCCGGTGAGGTGACCATTCTCAACCAGAGCATCCTCGATGCTGGCACTAACGTGCAGGTGTCGTTGGAAGACAACACCACCTACGGCATGCAACGCAAGACCATGCTGGGACTGAACTGGGAGTATGACTTCAACAAGAACTTCACCCTCGGAGGTACCGTCATGCACCTCTCAGAACAAGCCATCACCACGAAAGTGACGATGGGCGAGGAGCCGCTCAACAACACTATTTGGGGCCTGAACGTGAACTGGAAGCAGGACTCGCAGTGGCTCACTAACGTGCTCGACAAGCTGCCCCTGCTCCACTGCACGCAGCCCTCGTCGCTGACGTTCACCGGCGAGTTTGCTCAGCTCATCGCGGGCAAGGCCAGCGGCACCCAGGACAACGCCTCCTATATTGATGACTTCGAGAGCGCAAAAGACCTCTACGACGTCAGCGACCCTAAGGCGTGGGTGCTCTCCAGCGTGCCACCCATGTTCCCCAACTATAACGACAAGACGAATGTCTCCTCAGGCTATGACCGCGCCCGACTTGCGTGGTACACCGTGGACCCCATCTTCACCCGCCGCTCGTCGAGCCTCACGCCTGCCCACATCAAGAGCGACTTGGAACAGCTGTCGAACCACTATGTGCGCGAGGTCTACGTGCGCGAGCTATACCCCAACCGCGACCAGTCGTCATACAACGGTGCAACCTCCACCCTGCCCGTCCTCAACCTGGCCTACTACCCCAACGAGCGCGGCCCCTACAACTTGACCACACGCCTCAACGCAGACGGCTCGCTACAAGACCCCGCATCGAAGTGGGGAGGCATGATGCGCCGTCTGGAGACCACTGACTTCGAGCAGGCCAATATAGAATATGTGGAGTTCTGGATGCTCGACCCCTTTATCTACACCCGCAAAGACGGAACCGCAAGCCGTCACAGCGGCGAACTCTACATCAACCTGGGAGAAATCTCCGAGGACGTGTTGCGCGACGGCAAGAAGTTCTACGAGAGCGGCATGCCCGTCGACGGTACCAGCAGTTTTGAGACCACACAGTGGGGAAAGATTCCACGCCAGGCCACGGAGACTTACGCCTTCGCCACCACCAGCGGTTCTCGCGAGCTGCAGGACGTGGGACTCAACGGATTGACCGACGAGGAAGAGCAGACCTTTGAGGCCTATACCAACTGGCTCAACCAGATAGGCGGCATCGTTACCTCCAACGACAGCATCCTCGAAGCATGGCGCAATGACCCCGCCGGCGATGACTACCACTATTACCGAGGCTCTGACTTCGATGCCGAGCAGAAGAGCATCATGGACCGCTACAAGCGCATTAACAACCCGCAGGGCAACTCGCCTTCCAGCGATAACCAGACAGAGACCTACGACACCTCCTACAAGACCGGCCCCGACGTGGAGGATATCAATCAGGACTACACGCTCAACGAGTATGAGCGTTACTATCAGTATCGCATACCTATCAGCGACCAAGAGCTCCAGGACTACAATCGGGGACAGAAGAGCGACAAGTCGTACATCGTTGACCACCGCGACTACAACGCCAAGCTGCGCAACGGTGACTCGTGCACCGTGCGTTGGTACCAGTACCGCATACCGCTTGCCAAGTATGACTCGAAGCACGGCAGCATCAACGACTTCACCTCCATCCGTTTCATGCGTATGTTCCTCACCGGCTTCGAAGAGGACATCGTGCTGCGCTTCGGTGCACTCGACCTCGTGCGCGGCACTTGGCGACAGTACAAGCAGAGCCTGCAGACAGGTGCCAGCGCAGAGACGGGTGTGCTGGAGATGAGTGCTGTCAACGTGGAGGAGAACACCGAGCGCCAGCCCGTGGCTTACGTCTTGCCACCAGGCATCACCCGCGTCAGCGACCCCAACCAGCCACAGCTCACCGAGGAGAACGAACAAGCACTCTGCCTTATCGTGAAGAACCTCAGCCAGAACGAGTCGAAGGCCGTCTACAAGAATACCAACCTGAACCTGCGGCAGTACAACCACCTGCAGATGTTCGTACACGCCAACCACCTCGTGCCCAACAGCACCCAGCTCGAGGACAACCAACTGGCAGTGTTCATCCGCCTGGGTAGCGACTACAAGGGCAACTACTACGAATACCTCATCCCCCTGAAGCTCACCCCCGAGGGACGCTACCGCTGGGGCGTGCCCTCAGACCGCATCCTCGTCTGGCCAGAGGAGAACATGATTGATATAGACCTCAACATCTTCACCGAACTGAAGAGGAAGCGCAACCTGGCACGTGGCGAAGGTTTGGCTAGCTACACCTCGCTCTACACCGACTACGACCCCAACAAGCCGAACAACAAGATAGGCATCATGGGTAACCCCTCGTTAGGAGAGGTCAAGACCATGATTATCGGCGTGCGTAACCTCAGCAACACGCTCAAGAGCGGCGAGATATGGGTAAACGAGCTGCGACTGCAAGACCCCGTCATAGATGGTGGTTGGGCAGCATCAGGAGCCATGGCCCTCAAGCTGAGCGACATCGGAACCATCAATGTCAGTGGACGGTACATGACCGACGGCTTCGGTGGATTGGAGGAGACCGTGCTGCAGCGCTCCACCGAGACGCAGAAGTCCTACGCCATTACGGCAAATGTCGAGTTGGGTAAGTTCTTCCCCGATAAGGCGAAGGTCAGTGCACCACTCTATTACTCGTACAGCAAGGATATCGTCAGCCCGAAGTACAACCCGCTCGACACCGATATGGAGCTTGACAATGCCCTGGATGCCGCCCTCAACAAGCAGGAGCACGACAGCATAGAGTCTATTGCCGTCACCAAGCGCATTAACAGCAACTTCTCGCTCTCCAACATGCGCGTGGACATCAAGAACAAGAAGTTCCCGCTGCCTATAGACCCTGCGAACTTCTCTATCTCCTACGCCCACTCCCACTCGCAAAACACGGGAAAGACCACCGTCTACGACAAACGCGATGACTGGAGGGCTGTACTCAACTATGCCTATTCGCCGGTCTACAAGACCTGGGAACCGTTCAATAAGTCGAAGAAGTCAAAGGACACCCAGAAAACCCAAAAAACCCAGAAAACCCAGCAGACCCAGAAAACCCAATCTTCCAATAGTAAGTGGTCACAGTTCACACAGGCCTTCGGCATCAACTATCTGCCACAGAACCTCTCCATCAACAGCGAGTGGCACCGCTCTTACTCGGAGCTGCAGGAGCGTGACCTGCAGAACACGGAGAACCCGTCACTGCCCCTGACCTTCTCCGAGCAGTTCCTCTGGAACCGTGAGCTCTCCCTGCGTTGGGACCTCACCAAGAACCTGCACATGAACTTCTCGTCGGCTACACGAGCAGAGATTGAGGAACCCTATACACCCGTGAACAAAGACCTCTACCCCGATGCCTATGAGGCTTGGAAAGACTCCGTGTGGACCAGTCTCAAACACTGGGGAACGCCGCTCGACTACCACCAGAACTTCTCTGCCAGCTATCAGCCCCCACTCGATAAGATTCCCATCTTCGACTGGATCAAGGCCGATGCCAAGTATACCTCCTCCTATTCCTGGCAGCGAGGCACAGAGCTTGATGACGGTACTTCGCTTGGTAACACCATCGCCAACAACCGTAGCGTTGACATCAATGGTACTATCAACCTCGAAACGCTCTATAACCACATCCCCTTCCTGAAGAAGACCAACGAGCGGTTCAAGCAGAACAAGAAGAAGGACGACAAAAAGACGGAAAAGAAGCCCAAGCAGTCAAAGAAGGAAAAGGACGCTGAAAGAGGGGAAGAAGGAGGGAATGACAAAAAGGCATCCGCCGACAAGGCCAAGCAAAAGGAAAAGGATGAGCTGCCAAAGAACAAGAACACCTTCCAGAAGGAGATAACGCTCTACCCTGACTCCACGATAGAAATACAGCATGGCAAGAAGTCGAAGAGACTCCTCATTTCGGCCAAGAACAAGGATGGAAAACAGGTCAAGGTGAAGTGGAAAACCGTTGACGAGAACAAGATTAAGGTATGGCTTCCCAAGGAGAAAACAAAGAAGGAGAAGAAACAGAAAGACAAAGGCAAAACTGCCCTTCCCGACTCGCTTCAGGCTGTCAACGACTCGCTGCTGGCTGCCACTGATTCCTTGTTGCAGCCCAAAGACTCCTTGCTCGCAAAGAATCAAATGCCGAAAAAGGTAAAAGGCAAAATATCAACACCCGACTCTGAACTCTCAACTCTCAACTCACCCCTCGAACTCAAGCTCTCCGTCACCCCGAAAGCACCACTTGAGGACAAGCTGTGGTACAACATCGCCCAGCAGACAGCACGCTTCCTGATGATGGTACGCAACGTCAATGTCACCTACCGCAACCAGCGCAGCATGGCACTACCGGGATTCATGCCTAACATAGGCGACATGTTCGGACAGCGCACGGGAGGTGTCATGGCGCCCGGACTAGGCTTTGCCTTCGGACTCACTGGCGACGAATACATCGACAAGGCACAGAGAAACGGATGGCTCCTCGGTTACAATCCAGAGGACAGCACCACCACGCGCAACACCTCGGCCGCCACCACCTCGGCCACCGAGGACCTGCAGATACGCGCCACCCTCGAACCCCTTCGTGACCTCAAGATCGACCTCAACGCATCGCGTACTACTAACCAGACACGCTCCGTGCAGTTCATGTACGAAGGATCGCCCACCACCTACGGCGGCACCTTCACCATGACCACCATTTCCATAGGCAGTGCCCTTGAAGGCATGGGCGATGCCAACAACGGCTACCAGTCGAACACCTTCGACCGCTTCTGCGCCAGCATCGAAGGCTACCGAGACCGCGTGCAGGCACAATATCCATCGGGAGAACGGGCACAGAGCAACTCTCAACCCTCAACCCTCAACCCTGTAGACCCCTATTCCGCTGACGTGCTCATACCGGCCTTCCTCAACACATACACCCTTAGCGGAGGTTCCTCGCTCAACATCTTCCCGGCACTCTCACGAATCCTCCCCAACTGGACCTTCAAATACTCCGGACTGGCAAAACTGCCGTGGATACAAGACCACTTCAAGAGCGTCAATATCAATCACTCTTACAAGAGCGTTTACGCCGTAGGCTCTTACGCTAGCTACAGCTCATGGGTGGCCTTCAATGGCGACCTCGGCTACATACAGGCTGCCGACGGCTCCTATACACCATCTTCCCGCTACAACATCTCCACCGTAAGCATCACCGAGTCCTTCTCACCGTTGCTTGGACTCGATGTCACCTTCAACAACAACCTCACCGCCAAGGTAGAATATAAGACCACACGCGGACTGAACCTCTCCATGACCAGCGTGCAAATCAACGAAGCCCTCAGCAAAGACTGGGTCATCGGGCTGGGCTACAAAATCAACGACTTTAACATCTTCGGGTCTGGCAGCAACCGGGAGGCGAAGGGCAACAAGAAAGGCAAGAAAGGCAACAATGACCAGCAGGATGCTCAGAAAACCCAGAAAACCCAAAAGACCCAGAAAGGCCAGGTCAACCACGACCTGAACATGCGTGTTGACTTCTCCCTACGCAAGCAGGCCGCCATCACCCGCGACATCCGCACAGGTGTCTCCTCCGCCAGCAGTGGCAACTCTGCACTCAAAATCTCGCTCCGTGCCGACTACACCCTTTCCCGGTATCTCACACTGACCGCCTACTACGACCGGCAGACCAACACACCGCTCCTCTCATCGAGCAGCTATCCCACCACTACCCACGACTTCGGATTCTCCATGCGCTTCTCCCTGACGAGGTAAGACCTTGCACAAAAGTGCCCAAGAAGACAAAGGAGCACCAGTGCAAGATTGAAAGGCTTAAGATGAATGAACCATAACCGCTTTCCGCTTTTGTACATGGGTTCGGACATACATAAAGTAAGTCCCTACAATGGACATCAACCAACTTCTGCTACTGACCTGGGATTTGCAATCCCAGCCCTGCGAGTATTGGGGTTTGCAATCCCCCTTCTCCTTCTGCTGCTCACGGCCTGTGACCCTGGACGCCACGAGCGCATGCAGCAGGAGCTTGCCGCCCTGCAGGCCTTGAACCAGGCCGACAGCGTACTCACTAATGACTCCCTTGCCCAGGCTCTCGCTGACTACTTCGACCATCACGGTACGCCTAACGAGCAGATGGAGGCTCACTATCTCCTCGGCCGCACCTACGCCGACCGTGGCGAGGCTCCCGCAGCCCTCGCCGCCTACCACGATGCCATAGACCGTGCAGACACCACAGCCGTAGACTGTAACTTTAGGCAGCTTTCCAAGGTCTATGGGCAGATGGGAGAGTTGTTCTATTGGCAGGATCTCCTGCGTAATGCTTTGCAGGCATACGATATGGGTTACTGGAACGCGATGAAAAGCAGGGACACATTGCTGGCTTTGGTATATTTTGAACAGAAAGGCAAGTGCTATTACGACCTGGGAAGAAAAGACAGTGCAAAGATTGCCATTCAGAGGGTACATAGGCAGTACTTGCAATATGGTGACACATTGTCCGCCAGCACCGTTGCCGGGCCACTCATCTATCTGTCTGTTGAGGAAAATGATTTCAGCAAAGCTGCCGAGTATATCAGTCTATATGGCCAACATTCCATTGCAGCAAAGGACTCTCTTCGCTACCGAGAGCTATGGGGACTGTTCAAGATACATACGGGATTCTATCACCTAAGACTTCACCATCTTGATTCTGCAGTATGTAATTTCCGCAATGGGCTTGCTCTTGCCCAAAACCCCTATAACCGCTTCCTGGCCTACAAATGGCTTTATGAAGCATACAAGGAGCTGGACATGACCGACTCCATTGCCAAATATGCAGAGAAAAGCGTTAGGGCCAAGGACAGCACTGCCAACACCCATATTGCCGACCAGATGCAGCGCGTGCAGGCACTGTACAACTACGACAGGTTCAGGCAGGAGGCCGACAGGCTCTCCATAGAAGCCGGCGAGGCCAGACAGAAAATCACCTTCCTGTCGTTTCTGCTCGCTGCAATTGTTGCTGTAGTGATTGCCACCATTGCCGTTATCGTCATCCGCCGTCACCGAAAGCGGGCCAGGAAGCTGAAACTGCGGATAAGATACACGGCTGACACCCTGCTTGTCAGGACTTTCCATGAGGAGCTGAGGAGAAGTGCCAGGCAGTCAGGTCAGGAAGCGGCCATAGCAGAGAAAATCCATTTTCTTGAGGATAGCCTCTCTAAGCAGCCAAAGAGCCTGGGGGCCGAAGCCCTAACGGAGTCATTCCAGGAATGTGATGTCGTAGAGATGATAAGGAAATACGGACGGGAGGGCAGACCGTTGCCAGACTCCTGCTGGATCAGCCTGCGGCAGGCCATCAATGTCTATGCCCCCTCCTTCATGTACGCCCTGGCAGGGATGAACGCCACCCTTGACCTTTCCGACACGCAGGTATGCCAGCTCGCCATCATCCGCAACATGCCCCAGAAGGCCAAGGCCGCCGTGATGGGACTGGAATATCATGCCGCAGCCATGAAGCGCAAGAGGCTCTTCAAGGCCCTCTTCGGCAGGGAGAGTTCAGCTAAGAATCTGGAAGCGTCTCTCCAGAAAATAGCCTTCGGCATCACCTGAGACACCCTTTTGTTACATTTGTTACATCGGTTTCCTGCCCATACGCTGTTTTGTTACATTTGTTACATCGGTAAATTTGCAGGAAGTCCCTATTCTTCATACTTTTGCAGCCGAGAATTCTCATTAACTTTTAAAACACAAAAGTATGAAAAAACTAATTTTTGCCGCGCTGCTGCTTGTAGGCAGCACCCGTCATAGTGTCGGCAACTATTGTGTGAACGACCAGGTGTTGACCGCTTTCCCCCAGGCCAATCAATCGAATCTTGTGCTTTTCAGGGCTGCAAACAGCATTACAGTATCACAGAATTTCATCATTCCTGCCAATGTTCACGTGGTTTTCGACGCGCCGACGGTCATCATCAATCCACAATTCATTTGTCCTGTGGGTGCATCATTTGAGATACGCAATGAAGGCTGCGAGCTATAGAGAATGTTAAAAACGCTATAACTACAGGAAAAACTTCTTATCTTTGCATAATATAAAGACATATACAACAACCAATATGAAAAACAACAACATTTTTTTATCTGCTTTTCTGCTTGTCATCCCCTTCTGCGTGGTGGCTCAGGAAGAGATGTTCCCCACGGGTACAGTGTGGAAAGAGGTGAGAGAGGAATTTTACGATTCAAGGCATCCGGAATACCATACGCCCATGGATACGCTGATGGCCCATGTTTTCGAGATAGGACCAGATACGATTATAGGCCAGAATACATACAAGCAAGTGTTCAAGGACGATGCCCCATGGGACTGCGTCATCCGCGAGGAGGATGGTTGCGTGTGGATGCTGGCCGATGGGTACGCGGAGGAGTTCAAGCTCTACGACTTCAACTGGGATGGCCGTGACACCATCGTGACGCAGTTCCTGCGTGAGCAGGACCGCTATGCCTCGTGGGTGGCTCCAGAAGATGACCTCTTCCCTCTGGATGCGCTCAGAACAGAGCAGGGAGTGCAAATTGCCAGCAATTTTTGCCGTATTATCATACGTAATTTAGGCTGTGTCGCCGACTTGAATCGCAGGCATTGCCTGTTGGCACACAGGATGATGTATAACGAGCCTCCAGGCCTGTTGTTCTATAGAGTGCTATGGCTGAAGAAGAACGGTAAGGAAGTGTACCGATATTACGGAAAAGACGAGTGGATGTGTGACATGGAATCTATAAGCAGTGTTGAATCGGTTGCTGCCGATAATACAGACCGGCACGAAGGGCTTTATGACCTGCAG
>JAFVFY010000102.1 GCA_017475265.1 Prevotella sp.
CCATCACCTACGCGCTGCCACGCTCCAAACAGGTCAAAAGGGCGTACCTCGGCATGGACGAGGAACAGTCGGAGCTATGCAGGCTGGCGGTGCCGGGATGGGGGCAAAACACATGAGTGACCCAACGCGGAAAACAGGACCGCGTTGAGTTTCATTAATTCTACCACCCGACATCTCAACATATTTTCCACCACCTATTCCGGCACCCCCAGCCTGGCCGATGGCTGTCACCGTACCATCAGTGATGGTCAGCTGTGTTTTCGAGTAATGCTTGGCATTGCTTCCGATGCCCGCACCTCCTTCGCTGCCACCCTTGGCATAGACAGTACCGCCGGTGATATTGATATAGCATTGCTTTATGTTGGAAGTCTGCACCGTGTTGTATCCGGTAATGCCGGCTCCGAACGAACCTCCTATGGCACGCACGTTGCCTCCCGTTATGTTCAGAGTGCCCAGGGGAGCAACAGCGATGGCGCCTGCGTCTGTGGCTTCGACATCAACCGTACCATCGGTTATCTCCATATAGGCGCCTCCTATCACATCGTGGTGACCTCTGGCCGTCAGTTCTCCGCCGTTGATGCGTATGTCGGGTGAATAGATAGCTGAGAAGTTGATGCCGTTGGCATGCACCTTACCGCCAGTCATGAGGAAGCTGCCTGCCAGTGGTCCGTTAGCTCCCCTGCCGATAGCAACACAGTCAGCTCCGAGTCCCATAGCCTTGCCTATACCGACATTAGCCGTCACGTCACCGCCATGAATGGCAACCACGCCGCCTTCTCCGCCACCGCGATAGTGGTCTCCACCACCGATGCCGGCGCCATATTCGCCACCAGTAGCCACCACTTTACCGCCATAGATGGTTACCGAACCGCCTTGTCCGCCACCATAGCCGCCACCTATACCGGCTCCATGGTCACCACCGGTTGCCGTCACCGTGCCGCCATAGATGGTCACTGAGCCGTTGGGCTGTATGCCACGGTCCTCACCACCACCGATGCCGGCTGCATAATTGCCACCCGTTGCCGTGATGACACCGCCATGAATGACGAGGGTGCCCATGCCGCCTGGTGAGCCATTTACCTCATAGTCGTCTATACAGCCGATGGCAGCATTTTTCTTGTATTTTGACTGGCTCAGCTTTGCCTCAAGCCTGCCCTCCTGATCGCCCGACGACTGGCTGTAGATGCTCAGTGAGTTGCCGTCGCCTTGCAGCACCACGCCGTCGGAGCATACCAGACGGCTGCCATCGGTCAGGATGAGGTGTCCCTCGCCTTTGACAATAAGGCGGCTGATAGTCACTTCGCCCTTGATCACCACCCACTTGTAGCCACCGTTGTCCCACTCGGGGTTGTCGCCCACACCAAAATCGCGGCTGTCGCTGAGCGAGGTCGAGGCATCGAGCACCTTGTAGTTGGTGCAGAGGCTGCTGTAGTTGGTAACACGGTTTTTGCCACTTACGTTTTCCCAACTATGGTGTCAGTACTGCACAGCCTCACTCTGTGCCATCACCGTCTGCACCAGCAGAGTCAGCAAGGCTATCATCATGACTCTTTTCATGTTCATGTTCTTCACTTTCATTTCTACCTAAAATCCGCAGCACTTTAGTTTAATATTCTTTATAAGTACCTGAGCAACAAAAAGTTCTTCGACGCGCGAAGCGGCAAAGCCGAGCGGCTCAGGATTTGGCCATGTCAGAAATTTCACTTACCTTAGTGCTGCAAATCAAGACAAGCAAAATCATCAATGACATGGCAAAGGTACAACAAAAATCTGAGAAAATCACCGCTTTTGGCGGAATATTTTTCGTTTTGGACAAATTTGACCGTATTCTGTCCTCTGTAATCGACTCCCACATGGGACTTCGCAGTAAGCTGATAGGCTATCAAAGCGCGAGATAATACGGGCCGTCTTCTCCGTTTTCTGCTGTGGCGGCGACTGCATGGAAGACCTCAACCTGTATCTGAAGGATGTGCTTACCAAGCGTCCACATACGCGTGTTCCAAGTGCAGACACGGTGCTGCGCGGCATAGAGGAACTGGCAACGGAGAACATATCATACACGGCAGAAAAGACGGGCAACGTCTATGATTTCAACACGGCTGAGAAACTGAACCAACTGCTCATCAAGCTGTTGCTGGCCACAGGGCAACTCACGGAGGGAGGCGAGTACGACGTGGACTTCGACCACCAGAACAACGACTTTGGATGGGCACACCTGCCGAAGTCATTCATGAACCAGAACACCGTGTTCCTACTCCTAACCGCCATGGCTGCAAACTTCTACCAGTACATCGTCTCGCTGCCGCTCATGTGCCTTTTCGGGGTGGAAGCAACGGACAGGGTAAAGAGTTTCCTGTTCCGATTCGTCGCCGTGCCGGCCAAGTGGATTAGGACTGCAAGGCAAAATGCACTCAACGTCTACTCTGGCAAGCCATACGACCTCATCTGGGCTTACGGATAGGAAAAACACCTTCGTGGGACATTCAAGCCGCCAAAGCGATTTTGGGGAAAGGGGAATTGTGCGCCCAAGTGCGACGTCTTGTAAAACATTATTACTTGCTGTGGTCATGAGGGCAATCCATTGGGTTCATGTCCCAATATTACGCATTAAAAAAACTTCTGCGGATTTTGGGTTAGACAAGACCTCGATAATGATAATGATTTCCGGGTAAAATATGACGAAAACATGCAAAAGAATAATAAAGTACGCGCAAAATGAACGATTCTCGGAAAAAATCATTATCTTTGTCGCCGAATTGCAAATCATCAATACAACAGGATTATGAACAGCGCAGATTTTTGGGCATCCGTCCGCACCGTCATCGCCGAGGGCTTCACGCCTGAAGGTCTGCAAAAACTTGATACTTATGCAGCAGAATTCATCAGCGGAAGGTTGGTATATCAACGATTTTCACCGCAGGAACAGCATGGCTGCGCAGCGGGAGGTCATGCAAATGTCGTTGCATCCTTGCTCGCGGGAGCAGAAGCTGGCGCAGATTCAGAGAGTGCATCAGCACGCAGCGATTACGAAAGAGAGTGCCAACGCGCAGCGCGGCAGGAAGCAGCCATAGAGCAATGGGCGCGAGCCGTCGGGCTTTGGACTGACAATGTAGAGCAGTCACTCCCCCTGTCGCTCGGCGAGCAGATAGCCGAGGGCGGCGAGGCCAAAGTCTATGACCACGGTGCCACTCTCATCAAGAGCATCGGCCTCGACTATTTCATCCAGCCCATCTTCGCCCTCGACCGTATCGCCCTACACAATGCCTATTTCCCCGAGACCCGTCTAACCGTCCTTGGCTTCGGGCGCGACAGCCGGGGCGTGTTCAAGATTATCGCCGAGCAGCCCTTCATTGATGGCCAGCCCGTGAGCGACGACGAGATAGACGAGTACATGCACCAGATGGGCTTCAAGTTGAAGAACCCAAGCAATTAGACTTGGGTAACGCCCGAAATCTACCTAAGCGACATGCACGACGAGAACGTACTCCGCTCCAACCGCACGAATACTCTCTTCGTTGTTGATTGCGACATCAGAATCAACACGCCGGAACTGCGACAAGGAGGAACGAGGCAGTTGACGACAGAAGTAAGCTTCTGAATGCGCCAACCACTCCCCTCCCTTCAAGGGGAGGGGCTGGGGGTGGGTCTGTAACTTCACTTTCCCAATAGGGCATTCACCTTTTTAGTCCTCCATAGCGAACTGTCCACATAGAAAATCTTGGACTGAGAATTGCCTTCCAATTTATAATTGAGCCTTATCGACTTGCATTTCCTAAACTGATTATCACTGCAACGGATAACCTTGCTGCCCAATTGCTGATAAACGCCCACGAAGGAAAAGAGCTTCAAATTCTCCGGCAGGATTGGAAATGCTTCTGTGCTCTCAGCATAAATCTTCTTCAAAGCTCTCTGATTTGCTTCGACTTCATCTTCATTCGGATAATCCTCCTTGAAGAAAGCCAGAAATGCTGGTGAAATGAGATTGTTGGCAAAAGAATCGTCCTGATGGAACAGAAATCCGAAGCCTTTTATTTCAACAAATATCTCCTTCATCATCTTCAATCGATATTCCAATAATTACTCTCATCCCCCTCGAATGCATCTACAGCAAATTCTCGCCAGTCATTCCTATAGTCTCGCTCAATAGAATACCCATCAGAAGCATTTTGTTCCAAGGCCGGAATAGTTATGAACGATTCGCGCCCTGTGTCCTTTGCCTCATGAAGCATGGCAAAAATCTTGCCGTTATAGTTTGAAACAATCGAAATCATAGGTTCCTGTGGAATCCCGCTGCAAGCAACCTCTCCGATAAGAGTAGAGATTGTGAAGAAAAGTCGTTTGCTCTTATTGTCTTGTTTAACTTCGATTCTCGACACCCCGAATATTTCCTTTATTTCTTTCGGGCTGTATGTTCTATGATAAACGATACCGTCAAGAAGAATATCCGTTAGGAATGTGTTGACATCTATCGTCATTTCCTTCTCCTTGTAGGTAGCCTTGATGGAATGAATATACTGCTCTTCCAATGGCCAAATCTTATCGTAAACTATTGGCAGTACTACTTTTCCTGAAGTATTTATGATGCCCCACTTTTCGTTTCGCTTCACCCTTGCAAGCCCCATTTTGAAAACAGGGTCTATCCAAACGTAACGGCCAAATGAAACCACCTGCCTGTTTTCAGAATTTATATATGCGAATTGAAATCGGTCATTCCTAACCTGTGACAAACCGCAAGAGAAGGGCTGCATTTCTTTATAAAGTGGCTCAATCAGCACATCGCCGGCATCGTCTCTTAAACCGAATAGGCCTTTCTCCTCAAATATGATATAATTCTTATTCATCCTAAAATCCGCAGCACTTTAGTCTAACATTCTTTATAAGTACCTGAGCAACAAAAAGTTCTTCGACGCGCGAAGCGGCAAAGCCGAGCGGCTCAGGATTTGACCATATCAGAAATTTCACTTACCTTAGTGCTGCAAAACAAGACAAACAAAATCGTCAATGACATGGCAAAGGTAAGCAAAAAATCTGAGAAAATCACCGCTTTTGGTGGAATATTTTTCGTTTTGGACAAATTTGACCGTATTCTGTCCTCTGTAATCGACTCCCACCTGGGGCTTCGCAGTAAGCTGATAGGCTATCAAAGCGCGAGATAATACGGGCCGTCTTCTCCGTTTTCTGCTGTGGCGGCGACTGCATGGAAGACCTCAACCTGTATCTGAAGGACGTGCTTGCCGAGCGTCCGCATACGCGTGTTCCAAGTGCAGACACGGTGCTGCGCGGCATAGAAGAACTGGCAACGGAGAACATATCATACACGGTAGAAAAGACGGGCAACGTCTATGATTTCAACACGGCTGAGAAACTGAACCAACTGCTCATCAAGCTGTTGCTGGCCACAGGGCAACTCACGGAGGGAGGCGAGTACGACGTGGACTTCGACCACCAGTTCCTTGAGGCGGAGAAGTATGACAGCAAGCGTACCTACAAGGGTTTTGACGGCTACAGTCCAGGCGTGTTCACCATCGGCGGGCTGATAGTCTATCTTGAGAACCGTGACGGCAATGCGAACGTGCGCTTCATGCAGGCAGAGACTCACCGGCGTTTCTTCGAGATGATGAGGTCGTTCGGCATTCATGTCAGGAGCTTCCATGCTGACTGCGGCTCCTATAGCGAGGACATCGTGAAAGTGGTCATGGAGCATACGGAAAAGTTCTACATCCGTGCCGAGCGATATGCAGGCCTGTACGAGAAAGTCAAGCGGCAGACGGGTTGGACCACCGTGGAGATTGGTTTCCAACACTATGATGTACAATCGTTCCCCTTCGAGAGTTTCGAGGACGTGAAGCACTGCCGTCTCGTCGTACAGCGGCAGCGTAAGCAGAAGGGCGAGCAGCTTGACCTCTTCGACGGCGAGTATACATACCGCTGCATACTGACCAACGACTGGGACATGACCGACGAGGAGATCATACAACACTACAACAAGCGAGGAACTGCGGAGCAGGTCTTCTCGCATTACCTGACGCCACCGAGATAGATTCCAAACCGGTGCAGGCCCAAAAGGCATAGCGGCCGATGCTTGTCACACTGGCAGGGATCTCGATGCTTTTCAGACTGGTGCAGCCATCGAAGGCCTGAGTGCCGATGGTCGTCACGCTGGCAGGGATCTCGATGCTGGTCAGATCGGTGCAGCCATAGAAGGCATTATCGCCGATGCTCGTCACGCCATTAGGATTGCCAGGAATGACGGTATTCTTGCATCCCAGAATCAGCGTGTTCGTTTTTGTCTCGATAAGGGCATTACAGTTGTTGCGACTGTCGTAGGTCTTATTTCCTGCTGCCACCGAGATAGATTCCAGACCGGAACAACCATAGAAAGCATTAATGCCGATGCTCGTCACGCTGGCGGGAATCTCGATGCTTTTCAGACTGGTGCAGTTTTCGAAGACCCATATGCCGATGGTCGTCACGCCGGAGGGGATTTCGATGCTGGTCAAACCAGTGCAGCCATTGAAGGCACTTTGGCCGATGCTCGTCACGTCATAAGGAATGAAGGAATTCTTGCATCCTGTAATCAGCCTATTAGTTTCAGTCTCGATAATGGCATTACATTTGTCGCGACTGTCGTACTTCGTATTTCCAGATGCCACCGAGATAGATTCCAAACCGGAACAACCATAGAAAGGATTAATGCCGATGCTCGTCACACCATCGCTGATGACGACTTTTGTGATATCTGCGCGATAGTTATCCCAAGGAATGTTATGGTCCTCCATGGCTCCTGTGCCGAAAATGCGAAGGGTCTTGGTGGAGCTGTCATACGAATAATAGACATCAGCACCGTAGGTGCCGGTGTCGATGGCAAGTATCTTGTCGGCGTAGGCCTTCCAGCCGTCGGCTGCCTTGTATGTCTCTTCCGTGCCCGCAGGTACGTAGATGGCGTCGAGCGCCGTGCAACCGTCAAAGACGTTGCTGCCCAGTGTCGGCGGATTGACGGAATAAAGGAATACTGTGTTCAGACTGACGCAACTGCTGAAGGCCGTGGCATCGATGGCGTTGACGCTGTATGTCACGTCCTCATTGGTGACGGTTGCGGGAATGGTGACCGACGTAGCGCTGCTGTTGCAGGCGGTGACCTTCACCTCCGTTCCGCTGGTCCATTGATAGGAGAACTCGCCCACGGTGAAGTTGTTCGTATTGTAATGGGCGGTGTAGTCGAGGTTTCCCGTAGAGCCTTGTTCTATGGTGACGGTGGGCAGTAGCGTGTTGTTGTTGTCTTTCGTCCATCCTACGAAATGATAGTTCTCTTTGGTGGGGTTGTTCAGCGTAAAGGTCGGGGTCTCTATATTATAAGAGGTGGGGTTGGCTGTAGCCACGCTGCCGCCATTGAGGTAGTAGGTGATGGTATAGTTGGTGGGCGTCCACTGGGCGTAGAGCTTTACCGTACCTCCGTCGGTATAGGTGAGGTTCTTGACGCTCTCGCCGTTTTTATAGGAAGTGCCGTTGCCGTCGGCTTTGGTGTTCCAGTCGGCGAAGGTGTAGCCCGTGCGCCTGAAGGCGTTGGCGGTGAGGTTCTGGGATTCATCGTAAGTGAAGGTCTGGTCATTCATCTGGCCATCGCCGCAGGTGCCGCCGTTGCCGTCGAACGTGAGAGCGTACACCGCCGGGACATCCTCCGCCCACGCCGTCGCCGTCGTGAGCAGCATCATGAGCAGCATCATGGCCGCCCTCAAGTAGGTCACGCTTCCTAGCGTGACATTCCTCTGATTCCCACGCTGGGAAAGGCTACGGGAAAGGCTACCATTCCTCTGATTCCCACGCTGGGAAGCGTGGGTTACTACTGCGCCCAGCCCCTTGGCCGAGTGCGCAGAAAAATCATTGTTAGTTTTCATTATCGTTATCATAATAAATGGTTTCGTTTATGTTGAATGTATGGTGTCATTTGTGATTATAGTGCCACCTTGCCGTGTGATATGTATGTGGTGACGGGCATGGGGGCTTACTTTGAGTCTATCCTGTCAAAAAACTCGGCGGCGGTCAGCACTGGGATGGTGCTGGCCTTGCATATCTGTTGCTCTTTTATGTTTTACGCGTGCAAAGGTACACATTATTATTGCAATAGCGCACGCCTCGCGCGTTAAATATGCAAAAAGCGGGCGAAGCGACCATAGGAAAAGTTTACCCGCCTATTTTGCTGAAATGTAAAGAAAAAGTACAGAAAAAAGTGTTCCTAAAAGTTGAGCATCTAGCGCAAGAACCGGCCCAAACCGCCTGTTTTTTGCAGGAATCGCGCTTCATAACCCTGCACAAATCACCCTCTTTTGTGCAAAAAGTGACTTAAAATTACATAAACTTAACACTTGTTTGCCCCTATTTCGCTCAAAACTGGCGTTTTTCGCGGTTGGGAAATAC
>JAFVFY010000013.1 GCA_017475265.1 Prevotella sp.
AGATATGGTCTTGTACTACAAGACCACCTTTTTCGGTAAAAACCGACTAAAACGAAACAGTTTTAAGGGGCAATCAGCCCATAGCTGAGCAGTAGCGTGAGAAACGCGGAGACGACCCCTCTCAAAACTGGCCCATACGCAATCCACCAAGGAACTCATTCAAAAAATCGGAGTCTCAGAGGGGTCAATGTAAATATTTTTCAGCACGAGTTCGCATCAAACGACCGTTAATCGCATTTCCCTTCGGCTGTCAGTTACAAATAGCCCCACTGCCCTGGGAGAGAGGCAGTGGGGCTAAAGTTGAGGCTTCGCCGCTTTGCACAGCAAAGAACTTAGGGGGCTAAGATTACTGCGCAATGTTATACTTTGATAATAACTCTTTGAAAGCTTGTGCTTCAGGAGACTCTTTTACGTCTTTTTCGGCTCCAAGCATCCGTGCCGTCGCATGGTCTCTCAGTTCAAAGAACCTTTGTGCCTGAGGCGTCCAATACAAGTACTCGTATGCGTGAGGAACTCCGGGTTCCACATAGAGCTCTGTGAAAATACCGGCCTCCATAAGCTTCTGAGCATAGCTCATGTCTTCGTCGCAGAAAAGATCAAGGCTGCCGACAATCATGAAGGTCTCGGGCAGTCCTTTCAGCTGCTCAACGGTTGCCACTGCCGGCGAGAAATATATCATTTCCTCATCGGTAAGCTCCTTGTCCTGGCCTTCAAGGAGTTTTCCCCATCCAAAGACGTTGTTCTCCTTTGTCCAGACGCAATGCCCGGCATATTCATTCTTGTAGATATCCTTTTCACCTCCGGTACGATAGTCAAGCATGGGATAGATGAGCACCTGGCCCTTCAGAGGAACCTTTCCCTTGTCCTTGTTATAAAGAGCCAGACGTGCGGTCAGTCCACCACCGGCGCTCTCTCCCTCAATGACAAAATTATCGGGATCCACATTTAGTTCATCGGCATGCTCGTAAGCATAAAGGAGTCCAGCATAGACTTGTTCAAGCTCCATGGGATATTTGTAAGAAGGATCGAGGGAAAGTGTATAGTCAGGAGCAATAACCGTGGCACCACTCCCGTCTGCTACGCCCTGTATCTTTTCCTGATCCATGCTCACATTGCCAAAATGGTAGCCACCGCCGTGAATGAAATAGACAAGCGGTGTCTTCTCACCCTCTTTGTAATTTGCTGGACGGAAGACATACATGTTAAACATTGAACATTGACCATTGAACATTGAACATTGATCATTCCCTACGGCAATGGTCAGTTTCTTGGCGTTTTGGGGCTCTTTCCCCTCTACTTCCAAATCTACATTTGATGTCCCCACGGGTACGGTGATGCCATCAATCAGTTCATATCCTTTTGCAAGGAGATTTGCGCTTTTCGTTTTCATAATCATTACTTAATTCATTTTCTTTCCACAGATATACACTTCGCTTGGCATGTTGTGGCTGAAGCCTTCATGCTCTGCGGTGAGCAGGTCGTTGTCGAATACGAGGAAGTCTGCGTCCTTGCCGACCTCGATAGAACCTTTGGAGGCTTCAATGCCAAGCTGCTTGGCGCCGTTGATGGTATATCCAAGAATCATTTCCTCGATGTTCATCTTCTCCTTAGGAGAAGGATATTCTGCATCAACTCTGGTCCTTTCAGGGGCGTTCGACTTTTCGTTGATAAATCGCGTCATGCCGATTTCCATACCAAGATAGGGGCTCCAGGTCGCAAAATCACCATAGATGATGTTATCGCTTGAGAAAGTCACATTGGCACCGGTGTTCCACATCGTCTTGCTGCGGTACATCTTGTTCGCACGCTCCTCGCCCAGCAGGCTGCGCCATATCTCAATCGGTTTGCCGCCCGTACAGCCGGAATGCCACCAAGGCGTGTAATTGGCTGTAACGCCCAGCTTGGCAAAGCGGTCCATATCAGCGTCGTCCTGGATTTCCAGATGTGCACAGGTCACCTTCACGCGGAAATCATCGCCAAGTTCCTTCTTGGCCAGCTCCACGCCGTCGAGCACAGTGCGGGACGAGCGCTCGCCTACGGTATGTGCATGGAAGTCCAGTCCTGCCTCGTTGAGCAGCTTCATCACCTCTGCCATCTCCTCCTTGCTGTAGGTGGTACCACCTCTCTTGTTGGTATCTATGTATGGCGTCACCTGGGCAGCCGTCTCGATTCTCAAGGTGCCATCCATGAATACCTTAAAGGTATGCACATTCAGGTGCTCGCTGTCGAACTTCTGGCGGAAACGCTTCACGTTCTCCACCACTTCCTTCGTCTTCTGGGGATTGGTGAGCGCGATACTTCCGTCGATATAAACTGGCAGCTTGCCCTGCTTGTCTAACTCGTACAGACGCTCATAGATGCGCTCGTGGAGAGCATCGCCCTCAGGAAAACCTGCGTCGAAGACAACGGTCACGCCCGCCTTAACGGAATAGTCTATCCAGCGCAAAAGCTCTGCATCGATCTGCTCATCTGTCACTTCCAAGTCATCGAAGAGCATGTGCCAACCCGACGACTCGAAAGCATTTCCCGTCACATGGCCGTCCTTACGCACATAATAACTCAGCTCAGGCACGCGGTCGGGTGTCTCGTCGGTAATGCCGTGTCTGTCAAGTACCTTGGAGTTCACCCAGACGCTGTGGCCTTCACCCTCCAGAATCAGGACTTCGGCATCGGGACAGATGGCATCGAGATCTTCCTTGACGATGTCATCGCCATTGAGGTATTTACGCTCTAAGATAAACCTGTGACGCTTCAAGCCCGGATTGTTCTTGATGCTTGCCGCCATAAAGTCCAGGGCCTCCTGTTTGCTGGAGCAGAAGATGTATTCCCCCGGATCCATATAGGCGAATCCGATGCTTGTGGTCACATGCACATGGCTGTCGATGATGCCTGGCATGATGAACTTGCCACCGAGGTCGGTGACCTCTCCCTCGTATGCTGAGAGTCCGGCCTCGTCGCCTACATAGATAAACTTTCCGTCCTTGACTACCAGGGCGGTCGCCTGAAGATTGTCCTTGTTAGCAGTAAAAATCTTCGCGTTCTTAATAATCTGATCTGCTTTCATTTTGTTTGATTAGTAATTGTTAGTAATTATAGGTTAACTTATTTGGTTTTGCAAAGATAACAAAATTCCCCGAAATAGCATTATCCCAGATGACATTTGCCACAATTTTTGCTGATTTTGACACTATTTTTGCATATTTTGGCAGAAAAGTCCCCCTATAGTCGCAAGTTCTATCTCTGTTGTCTACGGAGTTTCGGAGGAAAGGAGAGCCCTCTCCACTCCCCGCCCCTTTCTTGCGTCCCGCTGGTAGTACCCTTCGGGATGCCAAGCGGAGGGGAGGGGTCCCGTAAAAGAATGCACTACAGCTTGTCGGCGCACATCATTTCATAGAGATAGGCAGGACTCTGCACGTAGAGTTCGCCTTCTTCGTCCTGTAGCAACGTCGTCACGGGCGAGTTGTAAACCCGCTCCATGGCCTGCTCGATGCTGCAGCCGGTGTCTTCCATCACGTACTTCACCAACTCGCTCAGTGCGTGGTCGGTCAGGTAGGTGGCTATCTGATGGTGATTGGGCTGGTTCATAGGCTCTTTGTGCTGATTTTGTGGAGGAAGCGCAGGGCGCGCTCCGTTCCGAAGTAATACTGCTGGTCGAGGAACCTGTCCTGCAACAGCCGCGCCACCTCTTCTGGCGTATATACGCCCTCGTGGTAGTTGGTCAGCTGGAGCACCACGCCGTCATCGGCTATCGGGCCGATGACTATGTCGTAGTCGTGGATGGGCTTGGCGTGCCTCCGTTCTTTTGGCAGATGATGAGCAGGTCGTCAATCGTCTCGTCCATCGACTGCAGATGTTCCACGTCGTAGAATTCTATCAGGAAGGCTAGTGCCTTGTGTTCGTGCAGATAGCGGAAGGCCGCCTGCCGCGTCATCGAGAAGCGGTGTCCGAAGGCTCGTATGCACGCCGTGAGGAATGGAATTTCGTACTTACTCATATCTTACATCGTTAGTTTCGCGTGCAAAGGTACAACAAATACCCGACAATCTTTTCATTTTTAACATATAATTGCCAGATTATTGCCCGCCGCTCGACCTGCCCCTCCCATGCCTACTATCCGCAGGTCGTACCGACCCGCGGCTATTGAGAGGCGACCGTGTTGCAAAGAGCGTATCTTCCCGAATCTGATCGTACATAAATTATATTAACGGCTAAGGATGCCCTTGTTTGTCAATAGTATCACGCCCAGCGTCATACATTCTGTGACGGGAACGGCGAGCCATACGCCTTGTGGGGAAATGAACATGGGCATCAGGATAAATGCCGGTACAAGGAATACCAGACCACGGAAGAGCATACACAGCGTAGCCCGGGTGTTCTGCTCCGTCGCTTGGAAATATCCGATGATGGCAACATTCATGGCAAAGAATATGGCAGAATAAGCGAACAAAGGAAGTCCGCCTATGGCAATGTCGTATGCGTCAGTGCCCGCCTGCAGGAAAAGGCCAACAAGTGGCTTGGTAGCCAAGGTGAGAAACGTTGTCACCAATACGCCACAGATGGTAGCAGTACTGAGGCTGATCCTGAAGGTTCTTTGCACCCGGTAGCGATTGCCTGCACCATGATTGAAACTGAGGATAGGCTGGGCAGACTGTGCCACGGAATTGTTGATCATGAACACGATGGGATAAAGATAGCAGGCTACACTGAAAGCGGCTACACCGTCTTCGCCCAACTCCCGTATAAAGACGTAGTTGCCGGTGAGCAACACCATGGACATGGCCAGCTCTCCCAGCATAGAGGAAAAACCGCTACGGGCCATGTAGCCCACATTGCGTGCTGTCAGATAAAGGCTGGTAGGACTGAGCTTCAGTCGGCATATCTTGACCGTCTGCACACGGAAGAACATATACCAGACAACCATTCCGGCGGCAGCGGCGCAACTGACCGACGATGCGATGGCGCTACCCGCAATGCCCATCTGCATCGGGAATACGAATAGCCAGTCTAAGAAGATGTTCAGCAGGCCGGGGAAGATTTCCAATGAAGCTGCAAACTTGGGCGATCCGTCAAGCCTGATGACGAAGGTGCCGATCATCTGGATGACGATGCAAACACATCCGGGAAGAATGGGGAGAAGATAATCCTCACATAAGGGCAACAGTGCATCGCTGCTTCCCAATAGCCGCAAGAAAGGTATGCGGAAGAAATAGACGGCAACAGCAATTATCACCATCAGCAGCGTAGCCACATCGAAGGCTTGGGTGACAATGTAATTAGCCGCCTTCTTGTTGTCTTGTGACAGATGGATGCTTGCCACCACCGACATGCCCACACCGAACATCAGCGCAAGGCCCGTCGTCACTAAAAACAGCGGCGAGACGATATTGATGGCCGCCAGCGCATTGCTTCCCACGCCCTGCCCGACGAATATACCGTCTGCAACCGTGAAGAGCGACGCAAACACCATTGATAACAGCGTAGGATAGAAAATGCTGTTAAACAGTGGTTCAATCTTCGACTTCCCAAAGTCTATGCTGTCTCTTTCTTTGTCTTTTATCTTTTTTGCCATAATATTCCTCTATCAACAAGAAACTTTTTGCAAAGGTAACATTCTTTGAATCATTTGAATAGTTCATCAGCAGTAACAGCCGACTTAACCATATCGGAATGGACGTTTCGTTCTATCGGATTGACTGTCACAAAAGTCAGATGGAATATCTTGTCGGGATGAGCGTGTTCCAATGCGTCAACGCGTTTTTGTAGTTTCTCTGCGTAAGATTTCGTGATAGCATAGTTCGTCTTGGAATACTTCATTTCGCAGACGTTGACAACATCGTCAGCACGGTCTATCAGCAAATCTATCTGCATACCATCAGTATCATCGTCGCCGCTAACTACAAGCGATGATTCTTGCGATGTGACGCCAGCAATCTGCAAGGCCATCTTGATCTGATAGATATGCTGCATGCAGACCTCCTCGAACGCTATTCCCCGCCACGATGTTATCTCGCTTTCCTTTATATGATGCATCCAGTAGTCCCGTTCGGTCACAGCCTTTTCCTCTTTGAAATGCAGCCAAAACCAGCAGAAGCAGTCAGACAGTTTGTAGAATTCTTCATTGTTGGCTGCACCCCAAGGCACATATTTTGTCACAAAGTCACTCGCGATAAGTGCCTTCAGCAATTTCGTGAAATCGCCATTGGGATTGATACCAGTCTTACGGGCAATCTCGTCGCGCCGGAAACCCGCATGGCGCTTGCCAAGGAAGCGGATGATCTTCATGCAGTCAGAGGCATTGTCGAAAACGGAGTTGAACAGTCTCTCGAACTCATCGCCAAGCTTTGCCTTCGGGTTGAAGAACAGCGTGTCGATGTTCTGAGCCAGACTGAGCGACGGGTTGAAGCAGTCCAGATAGAACGGAATACCGCCAAGAATCATATAGGCCTGGATGATGTTGTAGCGCGACATGTCAATCTTCCTGCTTGCAAAGAACTGCTCACACTCCAACAGCGTAAACGGCGACAGTTTCATCTCGCAAGTCAGTCGCCCATAAAGGCCGCCCTTGTTATTGATGATGTTATCCAGCATCCACGATGTTGCAGAACCGCATACTACAAGGCACAAGTTATGACGGCTACATCCCCATCCGTTCCAGAACGCTTCGAGGGCTGTCAGGAAACCTGAACGTGCAGTATCCATCCAAGGCAGCTCATCGATGAATACTACTTGACGCAAACCGTTGTCAAGCCGTTCCAGCAGCTGTTCCAGCAGGAAGAATGCCTCCATCCATGACGTTGGCTGGGCAATTCCCTCCAGACCATGACGAATCAAGGAGAAGTGAAAGTTCTGGAGTTGCGACTTCAGCGAAACCTTGCGCTTGCGGTCATACGGAGAAAGCCCCGTATGATGGAATACCATGCCATCGCGCAGCACCTCGTTAATCAAGAATGTTTTGCCCACGCGCCGACGTCCATATACTGCAATGAACTCTGCCCTGCCACTTTCATAGCGACGGGCCAGTTCTGCTATCTCCTGTTTCCTGCCAATGATTGTACACATATACCATAAAACGTTAAAATGGGAATAAAATTGCATTTATTTCGCTAAACTTGGCTATTTTTGCCAAGCTATAGCGAAATAAATGCAATTTAAACAATTCAGAGGACTTATGCCTTGAATACCTCTTCGCCGTCAACGATGGTGGCGATGAGATTGGCTTGGGCGACCTTCTCGATGTCGTCGTGCAGGAAGTCGCAGTCGAACACCGTCATATTGGCTATCTTGCCGAACTCGATGGAACCCATGCGATGCTCCTGATGCCACTGACGGGCCACGTTGATAGTCATGGCACGGAGCGACTGCTCGCGGGTGATGGCCTCCTTCATATTGCGTGGGGCTGTTGCACCGCCAGTCACTTCCTTCGGATAGTCGCGCTTCTCGGCCGTATAAATGCTGTATTTCACATTCATCATCGGAGAAACGGGATAGTCGGAGTGGAACACCACGTTGGCACCTGCGTCATAGAACGACTTGATAGGGTACGCCTCATCTGCCAACTTCTGACCCACATAAGCGACTTCCTGCTCATAAATGCTTGGAGCCTTACATGACCACAGTGGTGCCACCGCAGGCACGGAGCCTGTCTCTGCCATGCGACGGACATCCTCATCGGTCACGAAGTGCAGGTGTGCCAGCACGTTGCGCTGGTCCTTGTCGCCAGTGATCTTCTCGGCATCCTCGATGCAGTCGAGCATGAAGTGCACGGCGCCACCGCCTTCCGAGTGGACATGCACGGCGAGACCTTCCTTGTCGGCCTCGGTAATCAGCTCCACCATCTTGTCGTGGTCGTTGAAACGCTCCACGCCGTGATAGCCAGGCTGGTCGAGGTAATCCTGATTCTGCCAACCCGTATGGGCCTCGGTCACACCGTCGAGGAACGCCTTGATGCCGACGACCTGGAAATACTCGCCACTGTACTTGGCACGGTCTTCGGCGACGCGGGCCACCTCTGCCTTCGGGTTCTCCACATTGTCGGGCGACAACAGATAGGCGTAGGTGCGCAGCTTCAGCTTGCCTTCCTGCTCCAGCTCATGATAGGCCTTTTTGGAATCAGTGTAGAATATCTCCGCACCAGCGTCGGCTACTGCGGTAAAGCCGCTGCTGAGGGCCATATCCTGCCAGGCAAGCAGATAGTTCTTCGCGTCCTCAAAGGTTGTGGGAAGCTTTGGCATGATCTCCATCACAGGGTTTTCGCAGACGTAGCCGTCCGGCTCTCCATTGGCATCCACGTGAACCATATCATAGCCCATTTTCTTCGCGTAGGCTGCATCGATGCCAGCCCATTCCAACGCCTTCGTGTTGAGCAGCATGGAGTGTCCGCCACCGGTCTGCATGATCAGCGGCTTGTCGGAACATATCTCGTCGAGATAGGCTTTGGTGACGTATTCATCGTTTTCCACCCATCCTGCGGCTAAATAGAGCTGGCGCTGCGGGTTCTTCGCAATGAAAGCCTTGATGATCTCGCGGTATTTGGGGTAGTCTGTGAAGCCAGCCTCCATCAGGTTCGCCTGGCCGATGGCGCGGTCGCCGGCGAAATGGCCGTGGCAATGTGACTCTAAAAAGCCCGGGTAGATGAAGTTCTCACCGTAGTCCAATACTTGCGCGTCCTTACAGGCGAGTTTCTTCACCTCATCTGCGCTACCGATATAGGCGAACACGCCGTTCTTCACTAATGCAGCCTTGGCAAAGGGCCGCTTCTCATCCATCGTGATGATGTTGCCGAGAATAATCGATTGTGTCATCTCTTTTTGCGATTTATTAATATTTTGTTTTATACATCGGATAAACCTTCTTTCCTTCGAAGTAGGTGGCTGCGGGCTTAGCGGTATGAATCTCTGTCACAGGGCAGGTCAGCACATCCTTGTCAACCAGCAGGAAGTCGGCATATTTGCCAGCCTTGATGCTGCCTCTTTCATCTTCAATGAACATTTGTTTGGCGACATTGATAGTCAGAGCAGTGAGAACCTGCTCGCGGGTCAGGAGTTCTTCCGTCCACCAAGGTTTCGCATGCTCGGGTTGATAAACACCCGTCACCGCAATCTCCATAATGCTGAAAGGGTCGTCAGGACTGCCGCTCAATGCAGGGAAGTCAGAATGTGAGGACACGTTGACCCCATGGTCGAAGAACGATTTCATAGGATAGCCCTTGTCTTTCAAGCCTTCAGGAAGCGTCTGAAGCAAATCCTCTTGAGTCGGCTCGTCAGCATGGTGCCAAAGCAAGCCTCCAGCCACCTGTATGTTGTGGTCTGCCATACGCTGATAGTCCTCTGGAAAGACACCATACACGTGTACCAGCGTATTGCGCATCTCATCCTTTCCACCGTTGACGAAGGCGTTGACAACCTGATTGACGGCTTTGTTGCCCATGACATGTACGTGCATGGTAAGCCCCTTGGCATTCGCCTTGCGCGTCATCTCTGTCATTTCTTCTTCCGTCCAGTTGGCAATGCCTTGGTGACCGTCGGGATAGAGCGGGTCTATAATTCCGGTACCCGTTTCCACCGTACCGTCGAAGAGAATTTTGATCCATCGAGGCATGACGTGGGTGGATGCGAACTTCATGGCGTCAACCGCCTTAGCCAAGGCCTCGTCAAAATCCATCCAACTTTCAATCTCGTAGGGCAGTCCCAATACGAAGTTCAGTTGGCCTTCCTGGTCCAATTGCTGGGCGGCTTTGTAGTAGTTGGTGTTCACGAAATAGTTGCCCCAGCCCTCGTGGTACATCGTATAACCCTCTGAGAACAGCTGCTGCTTGATGGCTGCCAAGTTGGATATGGCCCTGTCGAGGGGATATAGGTTCTCGGTGTCTAAGAAGGAGCGTACGTACGTCTGGGCCTGTTCCGCCAGAATACCGTTAGGGATGCCGTTGGCATCTACTACAATCTCACCTCCGCGTATTTCCGTCCTGCCAGCAGTACCATCTTCTTTGATGATACCGGCCTTTTTCAGCATAATGGTATTCGTCAGTGCCTTGTGGCATTCATCGTCGAGGAAGTACATGGGAATATCGCTGCAGATGGCGTCCAACTGCTGGCGGGTAGGCAGATTGTGTTTGAAGTTCAGGTAATTCCAGCCTTGCCCGAAGACAGATGTTGCACCACTCTCCCTGGCTTTCTTGACGGCTGCGGGGACAATCTCCGTCAGGAACTTTTGGGGATCGACATCAAAATCTATCGTCGTGCCGATTGTCTGGAGGGCATGCCCCAGCATGTAGTGTGCATGACCATTGCCACAGCCGGGCATCACAAGCCCCTTACCCGTATAGTCCACCACTTCGGTCTTGCCCTCTTCAATAAAGGCTTCGGCACCCGCCTTGTCGCCTACATAGACGTACTTGCCGTCTTTCACGGCAAAGGCCTCTACAATCTGATTATTCTCAGAAGTAAATATCTTACCATAAACCACGAGGTCGGCACTGGTTTTCCCCGTGCAGCTGGTAAGCATACCCATGCCGAAGATGACGCTCACCATCATGATAAGCGTCATCATCTTCTTCAAAACATTTGTATGAATAGTCTGTTTCATAACTTAATAATAGACCTTTGGCAGACCTGTCAAATGCAATAATACTTGGTCAGGAAATAGGTCCTGTCCCAATCCAGTATCTTTCTCTCAGATTCCTTTTCCAGATGGATGTTTTTCTCGTCGAGAATCATCATATTCCTGTCCTTTGTATCGTAAAGTGGCCACTCATGCGCCTTGCCGTCAGGCGATTCGTCTGCGCTGAGCGAGGGGTTGCCGGTCTTGGCGAATTGTACCCACAGCTTGCGCAGGGTTTTCCCGAAGGTCGCGTCGAATTGTCTTCCGGTTACGAGGGTCTCCTCAGGATGATTGAATATGGTAGAAAGCTCTACAGCATGTCCACTCTTGATATAGGGTACAGAGGATTCGGCTGTGAAGAAATAGCCATACGTCTTGCCGCCGGCATTTGTCTGGTTCTCCAACATTCGAAATAGTGGCGCGATGAACACGATCTGATCGAACAGACGGCTTGTGCTGGAGTATTCGTCACTAACATCCTTTGCATTCTCGCAGTAACTCTCAACCAGCGCTTTCTCTTCATCCGTCAGTTGGGCAAGCTTCTTTGCCTTGCGGTCAGCAGCCCACGCATTGTAGGTTTCCAACCCGAAACCGTAAATAAAATAGCCCACTTCATCCTTCGTGCAGCCCTGAAGGAAGGTCAGATCCTTAGTAGCACCGTTTGCGTAAGCCTCATACGGGTCCTTCGGCAGCAGGTTGCCGTCACGTTCCGCCCATACACGCAGAGCAAGCATGGATGATGCTGTTGTCACGAGTTTCTCAACATCAACCTTCTGCAAGTCGGCAACGGTCTTACAGCCAAGTGCCTCCATCACCTCATTTGTACAAGCGATGGCTTCCTCCGTAGATCTCGTGAATACGGGGGAACCACTCATGGCAATGACTTTCTGGAAATACTGGTGCGAGCCTTTGATGAGCGGAAGCAGGGATACGCTACCGCCACCGGCCGATTGTCCCATGATGGTCACGTTGTTGGGATCGCCGCCAAAGGCCGCAATGTTCTCATGAACCCACTTCAGACCCATAATCTGGTCCATGAGCCCTAAGTTCTGTGCGTCAGGATAGTCCTTGCCGTCTGGCAGGTGAGACAGATGGAAGAAACCGAGAGCACTGAGCCTGTAATCGAGGGCAACAAGGATGACGTCAGGATTCTCTTTGATGAAATTGCACCCCTCTTCACGTGGCTCAACCGTTCCGCCAGTCTCAAACGCACCACCATGAATCCATACTATGACCGGCTTCTTCGTCTCAGACGCTCCCTCTGCACGCCATACATTCAGGTACAGGCAGTCTTCACCCTTCACGTAAAGGGAAGCAATTTGTGAGACATCTACTCCCTGGCAGGGGCTTTTCGCATTGTAATAGGCCTCATAGACGCCGTCGTCGGGCACGATATCCACAGGTGCTTTCCAGCGCAGTTCCCCTACGGGCTGCTTGCCGACAAAGGGGATACCCTTATAGGCAATGACATTATCTGTCTTCTTACCTACAAAAGTGCCGTTGATACACTTCACGGCCAGCGACTTATCATAATTGTCGTCGGTAATCTTCTTGTTCTCGCCATACAGCGCATACATCTTCTCTTGGATCTTTGCAATATCATTGGTCTCACTCGTGTCGTCTGTTTCTTTCACAGGCTTACCGCTTTTGCAGCCAGTCACGACAGTCATTGTGCCGCAAATCAGGATGGCGGCAAGCATCCACTTTTTCAATTTTCTCATATTTACATTAATTTTTTAGGTTAAATATAATTTTAAAGTCTTCGGCAAAGATAGCAATGACCACGAATTATCTGTTCATAAGGCTGCCTTATTCTGCAATAACCCTGCCTTATTGGAAAATAACCATGGGCTATGTGCTTGTTGGCCTTTCAGGCCGTTTCTACGTTGGGGTCTCATCACTTACGGAGTTGAGTTAGTAATTATTTGGTATCATTTTTGGTTTGCAAAGATAACAAATTTTCCCGAAATAACTATATCCCAAAAGCCTGTTGCTTGAAAAATTTGCTAATTATGACATTATTTTTGCTGATTTTGACAGTTTGGAGCCGTATCGCCCATCCACTCTCTCACGTTTTGACCCATTTGCAGCTTGAAGGCGTGCCTGAAAGTGTTGTAACTCCGGTAGCCGCTTTCGCTTGCCAGCTGCCGGGCGGTGAAGGGTAACAGCTGGCTATCAAGGCCGTAGCGGTCACTACTGCAAAAAGCATCGCAAAGAGCGTATCTTCCCGGACCATGATCGTACATGGTTATCTCTCAATCTTGCACGTGTGCTGCTTTGTGGTCTCGTCGTAGCTGATGCCAACGAGGAGGATATTGTCGGTGAAGCGTTTCAGCACGTCGGGATAGTTCTTCGACGAGCGAAGCGGCAGAGCCGAGCGGCGCTCCTTAATCTGGTCGATGGCGGCCTCGACGGGGTGGTTCCATTTCATCTCGACAACGATAGCTGGCCTCTTGATGCTGCGCTTGGGTATGAACACCACATCGGCAAAGCCCTTTCCAGTGGGCAGCTCCTCTATCTGCACGTAGTAGTCCACGGCACCGATATAGGCCATGCGGATTACAGAGCGCAGGGCTTGCTCATTGTTATAGAATGTGGGGGCGGTCTTTGTGTTGTGGAACGTCTCGATGGCCTTTGCCACATAGTCCTCGTCCATGGCCAGGGTGGCATCCAACAGCAGATCGGAGTCCTTCACCCATCGGGCCAGTTCGGGGTGGCTCTTGCTGCCGCGCACAGCCTCCGTGATCTCTATGCGCACCTCCATGTTAGGTAAGCGCACGGCCTGTGATGACATATCGTAGGCCACATATCCCAAGTGGATTAGCAGGGTGAACAGCTCGTCATCGTTCTCCACATCGTAGAGGTTCGTGCCATAGCGCAGCGTATTCACCTGCTTCTCCCCGCCATTGAGCAACTTCTCGAAGGCTTCCTTCACCCCCGTGAAGTCCATGTCGATGTAACGTTGCAGGGAGTCGAAGGAGCTGGTTTTCACCCAGTAGTTGTTGCACTGGTGGCAATCTACGGCCTGCATCACGCTGTTGGGATTGAACACCGAGATTTCGACAAGTTTAGGGTCAGGTACACCCACCGGTCGCATCACGCTGAAGCGGTAGCCGTCGTACCAGCTCTTCACCTCGTCGAAGTCCATGTGGTATTTCCCACAGAGGGCTTTCACCTCGTCGGTGGTGAATCCGAAATACTCGGCCAGAGCCTTCGGGTCGGTCATCGAATATTCGAGGAAGTCGTTCAGCGCCGACTGCGTGCCGTAGCGCTTGATGGGCAGTATGCCAGTCATGTAGACACAGGCGAAGACCTTGGCAGTATCAATATTCTTAAAAAGACGGCGAAGAAGATTTACATAATTGTTTATGAGGCGGGGCTTATCGGCAGCCTCGCGGCACAGGGCGTCCCACTCGTCGATAATCATAACGAACTTCTCACCCGTCGCCATATTTACGTTGAGCAGCACATCCATTAAGTCGCAGCCTTCGTCAATCTCCACATCGGGATAGGCTTTCCGAATGTCCTTGGTAACAGCTGCCTGCATAAGCTCAACAATGTCGTCCTTGCCTTCATAGCGGGTGGTGAAACTGGTAATATCAATACTAATGGTTGGATACTTGTTCAGATGCTGCTCGAACGACTGGTCCTTGGCTATGGCGAAGCGACTGAACAGTTCTCGCGAGTCGCACGACTTGTCGTAGTAGGCATAGAGCATCTGCGCCGCCATCGACTTGCCGAAGCGGCGTGGACGGCTAACGCAGGTTAGTTTGTTGGCTGTATCGACGGTAGTGTTGATGTAGGCTATCATGGCCGTCTTGTCAACATACTCACCGTTTGTGTACTGGCGGAATGCTGAGTTCCCTCTGTTGATGTATATTCCCATAATTACACCTGCGTCGGCATGTATGCCAACGCAGGTGCAAAGTTACGGATAATTCCCTAAACGGCCAAATTTCTTATCATTATTTAATTACCTACTGACGTACTTGTTTTCATTGTTACCTTAATTAATTATGATTTTATATATGATAAACTTTCTTTCCTTCGAAGTAGGTGGCTGCGGGCTTGGCCTCGTGAATCTCTGTCACTGGGCACGACAGCACATCCTTATTGACGAGGAGGAAATCTGCATATTTGCCTTCACGGATGCTACCTCGCTCGTTTTCAATGAGCATCTGCTTGGCGACGTTGATGGTCAGTGATACGATGGCCTGTTCACGTGTCAGGAGCTCTTCAGGCCACCAGGGGGCTCCATTCTCGCCATAAAGAACTCCAGTGACAGCCAGCTCCATCACACTGAACGGTTCGTCGGGACTGCCACTCGTTGCAGGGAAGTCGGTGTGTGAGGTCACGTGGATGCCGTGATCGAAATAGGACTTCATCGGATAAGACTTGTCCTCCTGGCCTGCAGGCGTCAGCCCGTGCTCGCGGATGTAGTCAGCGGCCCAGGTGGGGCAGTGGTGCCAGAGCATGCCCGAGGTGACATACATGTTATGGTCAGCCATGCGCTGATAATCCTCTGCATTGACGTTGCGCACGTGTACCAGCGTGTTGCGCAGCTCGTCCTTTCCACCGTTGGCGTATGCGCTGACAACGGTATTGACGGCCTTGTTGCCCATGGTATGGATATGCATGGTGATGCCCTTCGCATTGGTCCTGCGCGTGATGTCGGTCAGCTCCTCCTCGGTCCAGTTGGCAAGGCCCTGATGGCCGTCGGGGTACAGCGGCTCCACAAATCCCGTACCGCCTTCTACCGTGCCGTCCATGAAGAGCTTGAGCCAGTTGGTCTTGACATGGGTGGAAGCGTACTTCTGGGCATCGACGGCCTTCTGCAAAGCCTCGTCCACATTCATCCAGCTCTCAACCTCGTAGGTCAATCCCAGCACAATGTTCATGTCGCCAGCCTGGTCCAACTCCTGGGCTGCCTTGAAGAAATTGTCGGTATAGAAATAGTTGCCCCAGCCGTCGATATACATGGTGTAGCCCTCTGCCAGCAAATGCTCCTGCATTTGGGGGATGACGACCTTTGCTACGTCCACGGGATAGAGGTCCTTGTCTAAGAAGGAACGTGTGTATGTGCCGGCCTGTTCTTTCAGGAGGCCGGTAGGTGTGCCGTCGGCACCCATCACAATCTCGCCGCCACGGATGTCCTTATCCTTCTTGAGCACCGTGCCGTCTGCCTTCATGATGCTGGCATTGACCAGAGCAAGGGTATTCGCCAGGCCCTTGTGAGCTTCGTCATCGGCAAAGTAAATAGGAATATCGCTGCAGATGGCATCCAGCTGCTGACGGGTAGGCATGTTTTCCATGAAGGTGAGGTAACTCCAGCCGAAGCCAAAGATGGACTTCGCCCCTGTCTCCCGGGCCTTCTTGACGGCTGCGGGAACGACCTCCGCCAGGAACTTGTCGGGAGTCTGCCCAATGGCTACCGTTCCGACTATCGGCAGCGCAACACCTATCGAATAATGGGCGTGGCCGTTACCGCAGGAAGGCATCACGAGGCCATTGCCACTGTAGTCCACAATCTCGGTCTTGCCTGCCTCAATATAGGCTTCGGCACCTTTCTTGTCACCCACATAGACATACTTGCCGTCTTTTACGGCGAATGCTTCTACCACCTGATTGTTCTCAGAAGTGAAGATCTTACCATAGACCACGAGGTCTGCACTGATATTTACTGAATTCTGTTGCATAGTTTTTTTATTCTTTAGTTAAGGCTTGTTAGTTGTCGCTGTTTTTAGGCTGTTCTTCATCATGAGCACTCATGTTCTTAATAAACAGATTGACAAGATGCTTCAAGAAGAAGGTATGCTTGACTGCATGGCGCGCCTTGTTTGCTAATGAACTCTTGTTGCCGGATGGTTTAGCCGCCTCTGCTTCTGCCACTTGCTGCTCGCGCTGGTCGATCTTAGCACGGAAGCTCTCTGAAGCGTGATTATAAAGGAATGTGTAGCATGGTACGGCAGCCTTCATAATATAAGGCGTGAGGAAGGTGGTCAGCACACTGGCTGCCACGATGATAGGATAGACGACAGGTTCAAGAACACCCAAGCTGGTACCGAGTGAAGCGATGATGAACGAGAACTCGCCAATCTGGACGAATGAGAAGCTGGTAAGCATGGCGTCGCGCATCGTCTCACCGCCCCACCAGCACCCCAAGGTGCCAAAGAGAATCATTCCGACGATAATTACCAGACTGACCCAGAGGATGCTATACCAATATTCCGCCAATGTAGACGGATTGATCAGCATACCCACAGAGATGAAGAAGATAGCAGCAAAGACATTCTTCAGCGGTGTCATCAGTTTTTCGATACGATGCGACTCCACTGTCTCGGCAAGGATGGATCCCATGACGAAGGCTCCGAGTGCACTGCTGAACCCTGCTTCCTCAGCCGTCAGCACCATGCCCAGGCACAGACCCAAGGCGAGGATGATAAGCGTCTCGTCATTCAAGTGTTTTTTCACTAAGCGTATCAGTGTCGGGATAATCAGTATTCCGCAGATGAACCATGCCGCGAGCGTAATGGCCAGATCGATGACCTTGCTGGCCAACTCGGCACCTTCGAACTGATGGCGGATGGCAATGCTGGAGAGCAATACCATCAGCACTACAGCCACCACATCCTCGACGATGAGGATGCTGGTCGCTCCCTTGACGAAACGCTCCTTACTCAACCCCGCCTCGTCAATGGCCTTCATCACGATAGTGGTGCTCGACATGCAAAGCATGCCCGCCAGAAACAGGGAGTTGACCATGTCAAAGTTAGCATCCCATCCCACGAGGTAGCCTAAGAGCATCATGCCACCGATGATGGTCAACGCACCTATTGCTGCCACCTTGCCGCTGCTGATGAGGTTCTTCAGGCGGAACTCCAGACCGATGCAGAACAACACAAACAGCACGCCGATGTCGCCCCATGCCTTCACATTGGCCTCATTCACAAGGGTCTCGCCAAACAGATTCGGACCAACCAGGACACCTGCAACGATATAACCCAGTACCACTGGCTGCTTTAACAACTTAAACACAATACTGACTACAGCAGCTGTAATCATCAAAATGTATAAATCTTGTACCATAATTATTAAATTTATCAAAGCATGTAATATTTTGTCAGGAAATAGGTCTTGTCCCAATCCACGATCTTCACCTCAGACTCCTTGGCGGGGTGGATGTCGAACTCGTCGAGGACCATCACCTGCTTGTTGTCCAGGTCGTAGAGGGGCCACTCCTTCGCCTTACCGTCGGGAGAAATATCCGCGCTGAGCGACGGGTTGCCGGTCTTGGCGAACTGCACCCATAGCTTGCGCATGGTCTTCATGAAGATGGCGTCATACTGTCTTCCTTCAATCATTTCCGGATGAGCAAACACGATGGGAACCTCTTCGAAATGTGCACTCTTCCGGATAGGGTCTGAAGACTCTACTCTATAATAATAGGTATAGGATTTGCCACCACCCTTGGTCTGGCTCTCCGACATTTTGATGGCGCCTTCGATAAACCAGCTGTGGCCGAACAGACGGCTGTCGGGCTCCCAGTCTTCTACCGCTCCTTCCTTGCAGAACGACTCAATCTTCGCTCTCTCCTCATCCGTGAGCAGATGGGCATATTTCTTTGTCTTGCGGTCAGCAGCCCACGCTTTGAATCCTTCCACCGTCCAGTCAGCCACGAAGCAGTTCATCTCATCCTTGTTGCAGCCCTGAAGGAACACGATATCCTTTGCAATACCGTTGACGTATGCTTCCCACGGATCCAAAGGCAGGATACGTTCGTCTCTGACAGGGAAGATGCGTAATGCGACGGTAGCGGCGGCTGTATCGATCAGCGTGCGGGCATCGACTTTCATCAGGTCGGCAACGGTCTTGCAGTCGAGAGCCTCCATCAAATCATTCGTGGTGGAGATGCTCTCTTCCACAGAATTCGTCTGTATGGGGGCGCCGCTTTGTGCGATGACTTTCTGGAAATACTGCTGGGAACCTTTGATCAGCGGTTGCATGGTCACGCTTCCGGCACCGGCCGACTCACCCCAGATGGTCACGTTGTCGGGGTCGCCTCCGAAGGCTGCGATATTCTCGTGTACCCACTTCAGGGCCATCTTTTGATCCAAAAGTCCCAGGTTCTGTGCGTCGGGATAGTCCTTGCCATCCGGCAGGTGCGACAGATGGAGGAAGCCTAAGACTCCGAGTCTGTAGGGAACGGTCACGAAGATGACATCGGGATTCTCCTTGACGAGTTCGCTGCAGTCAAACAGGGGAATACCCGTTCCGCCTGCTACGAAAGCGCCACCGTGGATCCACACCATGACGGGTTTTTTCGTTGATTGGGGGGATTGGTAATCCCCCTCTGCCTTGAACACATTCAGATACAAACAATCCTCACCCTGATAGTCGGTGATCGACAGATCCTGACAGGAGAGCTTCGCAAAGTTGTAGGCCTCATAGATGCCGTCGTCCGGCGTTACATCCACCGGTGCTTTCCAGCGCAAGTCGCCGACAGGCTGTTTGCCAACGAAGGGGATACCTTTATAGGTAATGACATTCTCCGCCTTCTTTCCGACGAAGGTTCCGTTAATACACTTGACGGCCAATGACAGGTCGTAATTCTTGCCTTGCAAGCGACCAGAGGTCGAGCGGCCGTCGATAATCTTTTTATTCATGATTTCACTCATCGTTCTGATAAAATAAATTTGTAATTCAAGCTACACGCCTGTGTTAGCAGACCCTCTTGGACGACCCGTTCCCAAGGCGCTCTGCCCAGGACATCATCAGGTCCTCACGCCTTCCGAATATATTCTTCTGCATGCCGATGGCATCGTCGAAGACCATCGTCTGGCGGTCGTCCCCCGAGAACTTCTTCCACTCGTATTTGTCGGTGGAGGGGTTGCCCGTCCGGGCGAAGTTGGCCCACATCTCCTTTACGACGTGGCGGAACTCGCACTCGTCGGTCCCAACAGTCTTTCCGCTCCCCATCGGGTCCGGTAAGCTATTGTCGAAAAGGAAAGGAAGCTCAGCCGCGTGTACCACGCCAAGCTCGGGGGTCAGCACCGGCTTCTTGACAAAATACATATAGGTATTGCCACCAGCGGCAGAGTGCCTGATGGCCATATTGGTGTTACCGGCGCGGAAGTTGATGTCGTTGCAGTATTGCTCCAACCTGCTCCCCTCGCTCTCGTTTGCGAGTGTGGCCATAAACTCGTCGTACATAGCCTTCTCCTGGTCGTTGAGCTGCGGGCGATCCCTCTTCGCAATCCATCTCAGCGTATTTAAGAAGCCTTCTTCACCGCCCTCGAACGGGACAAAGTACCTGATTTCGTCCTGGTTAGACCCAATTATCAAATCAATCTTGGCCCTCTTCTCGTCTCCCCACATCCCGTACATGACGGCTCGGTCCTCGGGCAGCGTAACGCCGTCTAAGAGCGGGAAGTTGGCACCTCCGAGAAGGCTGTTCTTGTCAATGGCGTATGCCGTCTGATAGGCTTCTACAAGCTGCTCGGTGGTGAGTGCCATCAGCTCGTCCATGGTCTGGCAACCCGCTGCGGTGAGGAAGTTCTGCGTGACGAGGATGCCGTGCTCCATCGTGTCGCAGTAGGCGATGTTGGCGCTTTGTGCGATACATTTCTTGAAGAGCCCCTCGCTTCCGTCGATGAGCGGGAGGAAAGTGACGCTTGCCGAGCCTGCTGACTCGCCGAAAATGGTCACGTTGTCAGGATTGCCGCCGAACCCGGCGATGTTTTTCTGTACCCACCTGAGGGCCTCAAGCTGGTCAAGCAGGCCGAGGTTGCCTGCCTCCTTGAAGTTCTCTCCGCCCGGAACCCGCTCGAAGTTCATGAATCCCATGAAGCCGAGCCGGTAATCGATGGACACGAACAGGATGTCGGGGTACTGTTTGGAGAAGTTGCTAAGGTCGTAGAGGGGCTGCGCTTGGGATTCGGCGCAGAATCCGCCGCCGTGAATCCACACCATGACCGGCTTCTTGGTGTCGGCGCAACTGGTATTACAATAGATGTTCAGTACCAGGCAGTCCTCGCCGAACTCCGCCGTTCCATTAGAGTCGTTCAAGGGCCCGATGGGTATGTGGCCGGGCTTTGTGGCGTCGTACACGCCGTCATCGTCTGCAGCAGGAAGTGCCTTCTGCCAACGAAGCTTCCCCAACGGCTGAGTTGCGTAGGGGATGCCCTTCCAGATAATCAGTTCGTCAGTCTTCTTGCCGACGAAGGTTCCGTTAATACACTTGACGGCCAACGACTTGTCGTAATTACCGTCGATAATCTTCTGATTTTTATCTTTCTGTTCCATATTACAATTTTATCATTTAAAGCATATAATATTTGGTCAGGAAATAGGTGCGCTCCCAATCAACGTACTTTCTCTCGGACTCCTTTTCTGGATGGACGTTGAACTCGTCGAGGACCATTATCTGCTTGTTCTCTAAGTCGTAGAGCGGCCACTCCTTCGCCTTGCCGTCGGGTGAGATGTCGGCACTGAGCGACGGATTGCCGGTCTTGGCAAACTGCACCCAAAGCTTGCGCATGGTCTTCGTGAAGGTCGCATCGAATGCTCTTCCCGAAAGGTCGCTCAGCTCCGGATGGGCAAACACTGCCGATTGCTCTATCGCATGACCGCTTTTCACCATGGGCACAGAAGCCTCGGGCGTGAATAAGTAGGTGTACACCTTGCCGCCAGCCATGGTCTGGTTCTCCGACAGTCTGATGGCCGGGGCATTAAAATAGCTCTGGCTGAAGAGTCTGGTGGTTTTCTCCCAGTCTTCTCCTGGCACGCTATTCAAGTAGCTCTCCACCAGTGCATTCTCTTCGTCCGTCATCAGTTTGGACTTCTTCTCCAAGCGGTCGTTAGCCCATAGGTTCCAACCCTCCGCTCCGAGGGCACCCGCGAAGACATTCATCTCATCCTTGTTGCAGCCCACAAGATAGTCTATATCCTTCGCCGCGCCGTTGGCGTAAGCCTCCCACGGATCCTCAGGCAGGTATTCTCCGTCTCTTTCCGGCCAGATGCGGAATCCGAGTACCTGATATATTCCGAACAAACGTCCCACCGTTTCCGTGAGCACCTCCGGGGCCACTTTCTGAAGGTCGGCGACGGTCTTGCAGCCAAGCTCCTTCATCACCTCGTTCGTCCAAACGATAGACTCCTCCTTCGATCTCGTCATGGCGGGGGTACCGCTTTGTGTGATGACGCGCTTGAAATAATTATGGGAGCCTTTGACCAGTGAAATCAGCGTACAACTCGAACCACCTGCAGACTCGCCGAAGATGGTCACGTTGTCAGGGTCGCCACCGAAGGCCGCAATATTCTCATGCACCCACTTCAAACCCATCATCTGGTCCATGATGCCTAAATTCTGTGCATCGGGATAATCAGCACCGTCTGGCAGGTGAGACAGACGCATGAAGCCGTAGGCAGCGAGCCTGTAAGCGACGGTGACAACGATGACATCGGGATTCTCCGTGATGAAGTTGTAGCAATCGTACTGAGGATCTACCGTTCCGCCTGTCTCGAAGCCTCCACCGTAAATCCACACCATGACCGGCTTTTTCGTTGATTGAGGAGATTGGGAATCCCCGGCAGCCTTCCATACATTCAGGTACAGGCAGTCCTCACCCATAACGTAAAGGGAACAGGGGTCGCCATCGGCCTGAAAGGGGCTTTTCCCATAGTAATAGGCCTCGTAGATGCCTTCATCTGGTACAACATCCACTGGGGCCTTCCAGCGTAGTTCCCCGACAGGCTGCTTGCCGACAAAGGGAATGCCCTTGTAGGCAATGACGTTATCCTTCTTCTTGCCGACGAAGGTTCCGTTAATACACTTGACGGCCAGTGACTGGTCATAATTGCCGTCCGTAATCTTTTGGTTCTCACCGTACAGAGCTCTCATGAACGCTCTTGCTTCGGCCGAAATATCTTGCTGTTCAATCATAGTTTTATTCTTTTTAGTTATTACTTAATAGCGCTGCAAAGCAAGGGTGGCTGCCTGCATACTGCGATAATTTCTTACATGTCAGCTTTATAAGCCGCGATACGCTTTGCCACGTTGGCTTTGATGTTGTTGTAGAAGATGGAGTAATCGTCCTGGTGGTAGCACTGCGGTCCGGCGAGCTCCGTCATCTCATTGGGTATGGCTTTGGCGTTCGTCACTACTGTGCCGCGGGCAAGACACACCTGGGCGTCACCGTCGATGTCGCGGATTTCGGTCTTGCCGGTCTTCTCATCTCCTACGATTGAGCCAAGGTTCATGCTGGCGGGTGCATACGTCTCGTCGAGCTTCCAGTTCAGCGGGTTGATGGCGATTCCATTCTTCGCTATGATGACGCTCGGAATCGGGATGTTCGCCTCCACGTTCTTGGGACCCTCGGCGTGCCAGCTGATGATGACACCCGTGTCGCTCTCGCTAGTAGCGAACTTCATGTGCGGGTTAGCCTCGAGGTCGTCCTTTGTGATGGAGTAGCCTATGGCGTAGGCGGCCACCATGCGTTTGTAGTATTCGGGATGCTCCTTGAAGTATTTCTTCAGCACGAGGCGGAGGATGGCCGAGCCTTGGCTGTGTCCTGCGATGACGAACGGGCGTCCGTTGTTGTAGTTCTCGAAGTAGTAGTCGAGCGCGGCGGTAATGTCGGCGTATGGTATGCCGGAAAGTGCTGCATCGATGTTTCCGTCCTTTTCGAAGGCTTCTGCCGCATGTTTCATGCTACTTTGGCGGTAGAACGGGATAAACAAGTTCGTGGATTCCTCGAACACGCTCGACTTAATCGCATGCTCAATCCAGATGCTACCCAGCACCTCGGCATTGTCGAGCGTAGCGTAGTCGGGATCGTCCTCGCCAACTCCAAAGTACATTGTCGAGTAGATGTAGAACGTGTCGAATTCCTTGGTGATTTCCGGAATCTTGTACCAACTGGACTTCTTGGAATAGTCGGTCGTCGCGTTAAGCATACATTTTTCCATTTTTCTCATTATAATTTTAGGTTAACAAAAAACTTTCTCAATCTTGCACGTGTGCTGCTTTGTGGTCTCGTCGTAGCTGATGCCGACGAGGAGGATGTTGTCGGTGAAGCGCTTCAGCACGTCGGGATAGTTCTTCGACGAGCGAAGCGGCAGAGCCGAGCGGTGCTCCTTGATCTGGTCGATGGCGGCGTGCTCTGTCTTGTTCCATTTCAGCTCAACCACGACGGCGGGCAAGTAACCGCCAGTGCGAGGAATGAACACCAGGTCGGCATAGCCCTTGCCAGTTGGAAGTTCCTGAATGGATACATATTTATCAATGGCGCTTATGTAACCCAGCTTCAGCACAGAACGCAGGGCCTGCTCATTGTTGTAGAAGTCGGGGCCTGCATCGCTGTCATGTATCTGCCCGACAATTTCTGCCACTAAACGTTCATCTCCTTCGAGGGTGGCCCTCATCAGACGGTCGGAGAGCTTCACCATAGCCTGTAGCTTCTTGTGCGTCTTGCTGCCGCGCAGGGCCTCGACGAACTCCATGCGTATCTCCTTGTTGGGGATGGTCACGGTCTCTTCTTCGACGTTATACGACAGATAGCCCAGATGGATGAAGAGCGTGAGCAACTCATCGTCGCTACCTATAGAGCTGATATCGAAGCCGAAACGTAGGGCCTTCACTTCCTGACGCTCGCCGCGGAGCAGCTTCTCAAGGCTTTCCTGCACGCCATTCATGTCGAGGTCTATATATCGCTGGAGGGCTTCGAAGGCAGATGTCCTGCCCCAGTAGTTGCCGTATGCGTGTCGGTTACAGGCCTCCATGACAGAATTTGGATTGAACACAGCAGGATATTCCGGCCCGAAACTGTAACCGTCGTACCAGCCTTTCATTTCTACGTATTCCATGTCATATTTCTTGCATAGGCACTTCACTTCTGGCTCTGTGAATCCAATAAAACCTGCTAATATGTCTGCATTTGTCATTGAAAACTCCTTGAAGTCGTTCAGTGCCGACTGCGTGCCATAGCGCTTGATGGGCAAGATGCCGGTCATATACACACAGGCGAACACCCTTGGCGTGAAATTGGACTTGAACAATCGGCGGAGGAAATTCACATATTTGTCCATCAGGCTGGGCTTGTCAGCAGCCTCGCGGCATATCGCATCCCACTCGTCGATGATCATCACAAACTTCTCGCCAGTCGACATGTTTATATCTATCAGCACGTCCATAAGGTCGGCATCGTCTTCCACCTCCACTTCGGGATAGGCTTTTTTCAAGTCCTTGATGATAGCGGTCTGCATCAAATCCACAATGTCCTCTCCGCCTGCATATCGGGTGGTGAAAAAGGTCACGTCGAGAAAGATGGCAGGATATTTGTTCAGGTGCTGCCCAAATGAAGGGTCGGCTGCTATTTTATAGGGTGCAAACAGTTCGCGGCTGTCCGATGACTTGTCATAATAGGCGTAGAGCATCTGTGCCGCTGCCGTCTTGCCAAAGCGGTGCGGACGGGTGACGCAGGTGAGCATCGTCGGTTTGCTGATGGTGGAATTGATGTAGCTGATGAGGTCGGTCTTGTCGACATACTCGCCATTGGCGTAGCGGCGGAACCCGTCATTGCCTCCATTGATGAATTTTCCCATATCTATTTGTATTAGAATTGCACCTGCGCCGGCATGTTTGCCAACACAGGTGCAAAGATACGGATAATTCCCGTAACGGCCAAATTTCTTATCATTATTTAATTAAGTCAGTCCAACCGGAATTTCACCAGATACAAGGCTCCGGAAGTGGTGTGCTTGCTCTGGAACTTGTACTCCGGACGGCTGAGGTAGTTGCCTATCTTCTGGAACGTGCCGGCATCTTCCTTGTAACCCTTGAAACGGCTCTTCAGCAAGGCCGACAGCTCCTTCAGGCTCACCCACTGGCCCTCGTCGGCCTCGCGGGGCTTCTGTATGACGGCCATGAGCATCTCGCCCAGGCCGTTCAGCCGCTGGTACTGCAGGTTGTGCTCCATCAGGGCGCGCTCCTCGTCCTTCGTCAGCCAGTAGCGCTCGCCCTGCTGTATCTCCTGCATCAGCTGGGCGTAGAGCTGGTCGTGCTGCACGGGCGTCTCGAAGTCGATGTCGCCGTCGATGCCCACGCAGATGAAGCGTCGCGAGCCGGTGGGGTCGGTAAGGGGTGTCTGGTCGTTGGTGGTACCGATGAACGAGGCGTAGCGGCGGTTGGAGGTATAGGCCTTGCCGTAAGGCGGACGGTACTTCAGGTCGGCGGTCGAGACGAGGTACTTCAGCACCACCTGCTGGCGCTGGGTCACGCGGTCGAACTCGTCGAGGTTGATGAGCGCAAACGACGAGAGGCCGAGGTTCAGGTCCTGCTCGTTCTTGAAGTTGATGCGGTCGTTGTAATAGTCCATCAGGTCGCGGGGCAGCAGGATGCGGCAGAAGCTGGACTTGCCGCAGCCCTGGCGGCCTATGAGCAGAGGTACGAGTGCGTTGCCGGTCAGCTGGCCCTTGCCCTGCCACATCGCCACCATCGAGCGCATCCAGATGTGGAAGAGCCGGGGCCACTCCTGCCATTGCGTCGGCACACGTCCGGCGAGTGCCGTCACGCGGTCGTGGCCGTCCCATCGCGGCAGGTGCTCCAGAAAGTCGTACATGGGGTCGTAGCGCTCTATGTCGTCGGAGTTCACGTATCGGCGTATGTCCTTGTCCCAGCAGCGTATGCCCTGTTCCAGTGCCCGCATGGTGATGCTGTTGCGCGCCTCTTCCGTCAGGTCCTGGAAGGAGAAGCCGATGCCCGTCCTCAGGCGGTATTCGGCCACGCCGCGCATCACGTTCTTGCGCAGCTCGTAGTTGGCATTAAGGAAGATGTTGACCTTCATTGTCAGCAGCGTCTCCGGCGGTATGTTCTTGGTGCGGCGCATGTTCTTGCGCTCCATGTATTCCTCCACGTGCTTGTCGCGGTAGGTGTTCTCAAAGACCTTCCTCACCAGTTCCGACTCGTCCCAGAAGGCGCGGTGCATCATGGCCTGGCGCATGGCCGGACCCATGGGCAGCCCGGTGTTCAGGCAGTAGCCGGCCAGCCGGCTCAGCAGGGCGTGACAGCGCTCGTCATCGTCGGCGATGCCCACGACGTCGTCGTAGGCCTTCGACAAGTTGAACTCATAGACCGTATTCAGACGCTCGTAGCTGCTGATGTCCAGCCCTATGTCGCCTGTCTGCTCCTGCGTCGATGACGGACGGTTCAGCGCATTGGTGGCCTTCTCGGCCTTGGCGTAGATGGGCGTGGCCAACGGGTTGAAGGCCACGCCGGGGTCGTAGCTGACGTAGCAGATGCGCTGTGGCATAGGCTCCAGCTTCTCGATGGTGACACCCAGCTGACCGTTGTATATCATGCGGGCCCGCTCATAGAGATTCTCGTGAAACAGCGCGACGGCCTCAAGGGATGCAGGCAGCCGCTCCGGTTCTTGGGAACCAGTGTCGGAGTGTTGCCCCCATGCCTTTGGGAACAGCTCGCCGCGGCATACTATCTTCACCGACTGCCCATCGACTCCCACGAAAGCCATCAGCGTCTGGGGCATCTCCGCCGCCCCGCGCCTCACGGCATTGGCCTCGTCACGCCCCGTCAGGTTGTTCACCTCTAACAGCACCAGCCCTGTGTAGCCCTTCGTCACCCGTTCGCCCATGCGGTTCTCCTGCTCCAGGGCGAAGCAGATACGTGGCAGGTTCCTGACCCAGCCCGTGTCGCCGCTGAGCGACCCGTCATTGTTGCGCTGGAGAAACGATGCCAGCGGATATACTTTGCGGAACTCGCGCACCTGTTCCTTGTATTCTCCCTGCCGGATGATGTCCACCACTTCCTGCAGCTCCGTCAGCCGCAGGGTGTCCTTACCCCTGTAGTTCTTGATGATAGTGATTTTCGTTGCCATGTTCGTATAGTTTTATCTGTTCGTCTGCAAAGGTAATAAAAAACTGTGAGCTGGCCAAATCTTTCTTCATTAAAAATCTTAAAAATAGCCATCAGCCATCATCTTTAGTATTAACTTACATAATATCAAATGATTATCCTATGATGGCTTGCCTCTAAAGCCGTCATATAGCCATCATATAGCCGTCATAGTTCCAGCCCACCCTACCCTTCTCCTACCATCATAGCCGTTCTCTCTCATCATCAGAACGTCAGTTCCCCATAGTTTCAACGGAGGAAACTAACAGTTTCAATGGGAGAAACAAACTGTTTCTCCCATGGAAACAATTTGTTTCCTCTATTATTGTTATCATGAAACACCGTTTAAACCAGCAAGTTACCTTACTATTTCCTACATTTTTGACTACTTATCCAACAAAATGAGGGCTGTATGACGGCTATATGATGGCTCAAAATGTAAGCCGTCATAGTATAACATTTTGTAAACCAATAATATAACTATAAGAATGATGGCTTGAGCCATTTTTTTAATTTTTTTTTGAGAATAAGTTTGCAAGTATCACATATTTTTCACACCTTTGCACCCATGATGACAAATAGTGAAAAAGAAAAACGAGATGTGTCGTGGCGACCGTCCCATCACCCCCGAGCAGCAGACGCGAACTCCTGTTCTATGAGTTCTTCCATCCGTCCTTCCTTGGCGTAGGGGACGGTGTCCACCTGCCGGAAATTGCTCTGCTCTGGCCGCAGAGTGGGGTCGAAGCCGAGAATGTATCGGGTGGCGATGAGATAGATGATACGTGTCGGGGCGAAGCCATAGACCTGATGGCGGAGGATGTGCAGGATGCGCTCACGGTCATCGGGAATCTGACGGCGCATCTCCACATTATTATATAGTCGGCGCACAATCTCCGTGACGTACAGGCCTGACTTCATGTAAAGGTCGGCAAATGTCTTCTGGGGGTCTTCAAAGATATGGGGATTCTCCGTCTCAAGCAAGTCCACCATCTTCCTGACCACCCATTTGGGCGTAAAAATCTGGTTGGTTTTTTGCGGGGGAATATAGTCGAAGATGTCCTCGGTATGCGACTCATCGAAATAGTTGGCCAGTTCCTGCCGTTTCTTCCGGAACTCGGCTATGGCATCGTCGAACACCACCTCGTCGAACAGATGCCCGTTGAAATGTTCCTGCTTGCCGGTCGTCGCGTTGACGTAGTCGCCGCCATCCCTGAGGAAACGGAACTCGTCGAGCGTGATGCTGGTCACCTCCTTGAACACATCGTCCTCGATGTTCTTGTCGAAATTGTCGAGCGTCAGGCCCCCGTTGTCGTAGGCCATGATGAAGCTGGGGATGGTTCGTGAAAAACCGCGCAGATGGGCACGCACCTCGTCCTCCACGCTGTCTTTCCTCCGTTCTTCCTTGTCCTTCTCAATGCGCTCGATGACCTCCTTGGGCTTATTGTTCACGATGTCGTCGGTAGCCTCTTTGATGGCATCGTTCACACCCTTCATGGCCGCCTCCATCTCTTGGCGTAAGGCCTTTTCGGCATCGTTCACCTCCCGCTCGGTTGTCGCCTGCCGAAGGGCCTCCTTGTGGTTCACTTCGGCTATTCGGCGCTGTTGCTCAAAGTCGCCCTTGATCTTCTCTATCTTGGCATCCAGCTCTTTCCGTTGCTCCCTGACCATTCGCTTCGTCTGCGCCTGCTTCAATCCGTATTCTTCCGATGCCGGATGGATGATGTTCTGCTCGACGGTCGTTTTCAGACTTTCAGCCACATGGTCGATGGCTGCCAGCACCTGGTCGGCCTCCTCTGCCGCCATCGGTATCTCTATCTCGTCGAAGGTCTCATACAACTTGTCGCCGAATATCTGCTGTTCCTGCCCCACGATGACCTCTGTCGGAATAGTGACCTCGCCGTTCTCGTCCACCGACACATTCCCCGCTTCGTCGAGCGATGTCTTTGAGGTGCGCCCCCGCTCTTCCTGCGCCTTGTCCATTTTCTTCAGTATCTCGCCCACGATGGCGGGAGCACTGAAGATGTTGGCGATGTTGCGGAACAGCAGATTGCTCATGAAGCCACGCCTCACCACTTCTTCGCATTTTATCTTCCTCGGGATGCTCAGCACCAGGCGCTCGTCTATCTGCATCATCCGTCCTTCCTCGTCCTCCGCTATGACGGGGAAGAAGTTCAGCAGCTGACGTATGTTCTGCTGGCGCTCTTCGGTCGTGCCGTTGCCTCCTGAGGTGCCTTTTTTCAGGTTGTTGGCAAACTCGTCGTAGAGCATCAGCGTGCGGGCGGGGTCGAAGTCGAAGACGTAGGCATTTTCCTTCCTCACTATCTTTCCTCCTTCCGAATATTCGTAGGGGTTCTGTGCCCGGAAAGCGGCCTGCATATACAACTGAGCGCTCTGCATGTTGCTGAGCATCAGCACGCCGCTCCATTCAGGGATGGTGACGCCCGTAGTAAGCTGGCCTACACTCAGCGTTATCGTCTTGTCGTGGGTCTTGATGGCTGCCTTCACCTTATTATAAGCCTTGATGGTTTCCTCGTTTTCTTCAAGCTTTCCGTCGCCTGCCGCCAACACCACTTCGTAGTCCTCAAAGCCGCTTCCTTCCTCTTTCAGCAGTTTGGCCAGGGCCTTGGTGCTATCCACTCGGTTGAGCAGCCATAGCGTATGAGCCATCTCCTTTCTCAGCTCTTCCGTAGAGAAGGGAAACTTCTCTTGCATAGTGAGTGCCTGAAGGAACTTGCGTACTTGCGGCTCATGCTCAAACGAACCATTCTCATTTGTCTTGAAGAACTCGTTGAGATCGAAGGCGTAGTCTATGGTATCGCCCTCGTCAAGTTCCATCCCCTGCTTCACCTTTTCACGCACGATGTCGCTCATGCGATAGGTAAAAAGGTTCAGGCGGGGCATGTCCTGGTATGGGTTATGGTCGTCGCTTGCCCATTCTGCTTTGGCCTCCTGCTCGTCGGCATAGCTCCAGTTGAATATCTGACGGTCGCCGAACTCCCCCGATGCGATGGCCTTGAACGGGGTGCCGCTGAGATAGAGCGTAAAGCGCCGCTGGATGTTGTTGAAGGCGCGGTCGGTACGCATCGTGTCCACGCCCTCGTGGCTCTCGTCCACTATCAGCAGGTCCCAACGCAGCTCCTTGATCCATTTCAACTTGTCGTGTCGGCCTCCGAAATAGACGGAGCCTTTCAGCCCCTGCAAGCTCTCGAAGCATATCTGCCCTGCGAAGTCCTCGCCGGGTTGTCGCCGCCATTTCAGGAACATATCCCTTGTCATCACGCCAGCGCGACCCCGCAGCGAATCGTTGTCGCTCACAAAGCGGTAGCCCGACTGCCCCGACATGAATTTCTCGTAGTCGTCGTACCAAGAGTTGGCTATCGACGGGCGGTTGGTGACTATCAGCACATTCTTCGCCTTCATCTGCCTTATCAGGTCGTAGGCCGTGAGGGTCTTGCCGAAGCGCGGCTTGGCGTTCCACAGGAACCGCCCCTCGCCGTTATGGGCCTCAAGGTAGGCTTTTGTCATGTCCACGGCATCCTGCTGTTCCTTACGCAGCTTATAGCTGTAGTGCAGGCCTTTCTGCTGATAGCTGCGAGTGGTGAACTCCTCGAAGAACTGCCGCAGCATGGTGCCGTCGATACGGAACCATTCCGTGTGGTCGTTACGCTCCACGCCTTTGTATTCCGTCAGGTAGTCGTGGAAGTCGTGGTCGCGGAAATAGGTGCAGTCGTCACGATACATGGCGATGTCTTTCCACTCCAGTTTGTGGATGACATCCACCGTATGCGTCTGTTGCTTGATGCGCTTGTTGACGCCCTGCTCTGTGTCGCCAATCTTCAGCCATCCGTCGTGGCGGGCTATCTCAGGTGTGCTGTAGGCATACATCATCCTGACGAAAGAGTTGAAACTATGTATCTTCGTTGCATCCATCATTTTTCTTTCATTTTTTTTGCTATTTCAGAAATTGTTCTTAATTTTGCAGCGGTAATCATTTAATAATGGCTTATGACAACATTTGCTTTAAATAATCTTTGGACTTATCTGCAGGGACTTTCGCTCTCGCAGAACGATCGTGAGTGGCTGGCTAACAAGCTGATTATGCCAGCTGATAATAAGGCCGTCACCCTTACACCAGAGGAGCGAAAGGCTCGTTTTCTTAAATTGGAAGGGATATGGTCTGAGACGGAAGAGGGAGAGGCGTATTATCAGATGATGAAACATCGTAACGACAATATGCCTATCAGAGAGATCAATCTTGATGATTAGACGGTTATGGTAGGATACATTCTTGACACCGACACTTGGATTGAGTACTTCCACCATCGTAGCGGAATTGGCGCACATATTGCGAAAATATCTCCAGAATACATTTATGCCTCTGAGGTAAGCATTGCAGAACTCACATACGGAGCGTTGCACAGTGGCAATGTGGAGAAACACATGAGGGAGCCACAAGAGATAGAAAATTCTTTCAAAGTGTTGCCCATCGTAAAAAACTGGATAGCAGACTATGCAGAGATTCGACATAGTCTTGCCAGCCAAGGACTTACTGTTGGCAATTTCGACATCATCATTGGTGTTACAGCCCGTCGATTTGGCCTGACCGTTGTCACACATAACACCAAGCATTTTAGCAAAATGCCTGGCATCCAATGCGTGGACTGGGTTAATCAGTAGGCCGTACATCATGCCATTTCCTTTACTTTTGTCCGAATGAATTCCCGCTCCTTTTCTTCCAAGCCGTACTTGTCGAATAGCTGCTCGTCTATCTCCGCGATGGATTTGCTCCAGTCGATGTCGGAAGAGGGGGTGAAGTCTTGAAGGGGGACGTAAGCCCACTTTCTTGGTGTATTGTCTTGAGTTATTTTCAATACGCTTAACATTGTGCGCGCAAATTTTGTTTTAATATACTTCAAGCATTTTTCAACTTGCTGTTGATTTTCAAAGCAACCAATACTAATAAAAGTACTTGTATAACCAACTTTAGGAGAAACTATCACGGGATTTGTCAGTACCTCTCCAAATTTACCGTCTCCTACTGCTTTTGGCAATAACAGCTTAAAGAAATCTGTGTTAACAACATTGTTAACGTAATCCTTGCGAATATATTTGTAGCAACGATTCTTTCTGTTTTCCAATCCAAAAATACGTATATATTCAGAACCATCATCAGGCTTACTATCGTGAAATAATTCTGGTAAGGTATCAAAGATATTTGATTGAACATCGTTTTCATGTCCTTTGCTCATTTTCTGTTTTGCATCAGGGTTCTCTTGATGCATTTTTGCCGTAAAATGATACGCAAAACTTGTGACAATAATGTTACTAAAGCTTTGGAAACCTGTTTTGTTTTTCACTTTAGCAAGTATTGTATTTAGCTCGTTATACGCAGTAAACACTTCTAATGCACCATATCTTTTTTCTTTATTATGCAACGTTATAGCTATTCCTCCCTTTATATCTTGGTTTGGAAATACATCGGTACTGTTCTGATAATATTTGACGACCTTCAAATTAGGATCCTTCAACATCATGTTGTTCCATTCTTTGGGTGTGTAACCTGCATTGAACAAAAACCTTGCAGGTGATATCAACTCAACGATTTTACCTAATTTGTAAGATTCATTTATAAAATAGTGATACAAAGGCGTTTTTGTATTACTATCTCCAACACTTTCCTCCTGATACGGTGGATTCCCAATAATCACATCGAACTTCATAATATCTTGGTTTTTAGTTTGTCGTTTCTTGATGTCGTTAACTTTGATGATCTTGCCCGTCTGCCAGTCCATAATTTTGCAGAGAGGAGGAAGGGCTTTGGCTGGGGCTTCGTCGAAGAAGGAAAGCTGAGCCTGCGGTGGCTCTTCTGATTTCTCCCGTGGAGTGCGATAGGTGAGGCCGTCCATCTGCCAAAGGTTCCATGAGATGATTTCGGCAAAGTCTTGCAACAGCGGGACATCGGGCTTGCTGCCGAAGCGAGCCTCATAATGGTCTATAAAGGTATAGAGCAGATTTTCGCGTGCTAACAGCAGACTGTCGCCCTGCCACTCGTAGCCGTAGGTGCTCTGGAAAGCCCGACGCACCAGGGCGAGCCAGTCCTCATCGCTCAGCTGCTGGTCGTTGACTAAACGCAACTTCCGGTCGAGCACCCCGACACGCTCGCTGATGGCGATAGGCTCACCCGTCGTGGCATCGTAGCGGGAGACAAGGAAAGGCGCTTCGCCACAGGTGAGTTCCAAGCAGCGCGTGTCAATGGCGATGTCTAAATAGTCCACCATCATCTTCACCACCCATGAGGGTGTAAAGACCTCGGCCATATCCTTAACCCTGTCACTCTGCTGCTCCTTCGACTTCTTTACACGGGGACTGATCACCTTTCCATTCTTGCCCGTTATCAGTTCAAGCGTTATCTCATCGCCGTAGCCATAGCCCTCGCCAAGCGTTTCGTAGTCGTGGGTAGCCCAGACGATGTTGTGGCCAGTAGTGTGGTCACGCAGCAGCAGTACCAACACCTCGTGCTGGATGTCGTTTTCCAATATGTCAACCTTATTGTTGAGCATCGTGTAGGGGCAGGTGTTGGAGGGGATTTGCAATCCCCGGTGCCAGCCCGCAAAATGTTCTGACTGATACCCAAGCGTCAGAGGGTTCTTACGTTATTGGAAACAACATACAAAAAGCGGGGTATCCTCATCTGCCCGTTCCTGTGTTTAGGCCGTAGGATGCCCCTCATAGAAGAACGAACAGAGTCTGAATACCCACGCTGGTCAGTATATAATGCACCCGAAAAGTGTGCGTGAGGGCATACAATTAGCCCTCGGCACACTCCGGGAGTATATACTACACCCGTAGCATTCACCTCCGCATTTGTCTTTGACCATGAGGTTTGAGTTTCCTACGTTCAAACACATCAAAAACAAAGCATCAATGACGCTTCTCAATATGTCGTTGTCTCTCCACTTGCCTGTATGTAGCGGATTGACGATGCAAAATTACAACTTTTATTTGAATTTCGATGCTTTTATGAGAAAAAAGTGAGAAAAAAATGTGATGCCATTATGTTTTAGACATAAAGGTAGAAACACCCCCTGAGGATGGCGTAGATAAACGTCGCAGCCAAGACGGTGATAACGACATCCACGTCTACAAGATGATAGCCAGTGGAGGTGTACTGTGACGAAATATAGCCAGGCGAAGGCGACAGGATGCGGCGCATACGCAAATAAAGAAACCACATAGCGGTGCCTACCAGTCCTCCCCAGAGCAGTCCGCAGAGGATGTCTCCAGGGAAATGGACGCCAAGGTACATGCGCGTCCAGCAGTTGACCAGCGACCATAGGACCAAGCCGACGGTAAGCACGCGGCTGCGCACCAGCAAGGCGAAAAAGACTGCAAGGCTGAACGTGTTTGCCGCATGGGAAGAGAAGAAACCGTGGTCGCCACCCCGATAATCATTAACTACATCCACCACATAGCCTATCACAGGGTCATGCGTAGGTCGCCATCGTGCCACAGAAGGTTTCACAATCATGTCGTTGAGCGAACCGGCAAGGAAAACACAAAGGGCGGCACAGGCCACGATGAGCAGCACCTTCTTCACATTGTCATTGTTCTTCAGCACCAGATAGAGCAACGACACATAGAGCGGCACCCATGTGACAGCCGTCGTTAGCGTCTTCACCAGTCCGTCGAGGAACAACGATTTGCTGCCATTGAACCAAAGGAGCAACTCGCGGTCTATATCTATCAATGTATCCATGACCATTTACTATTTGACTATTTACTATTTGACAATTTGAATGCAAAGGTACATTATTTTACTATTTGACTATTTACTATTATACAATTTTTCATAAAAAATATCTAAATTTTCGTTTTTGCGTTCTATTACTAAAAAACCATAACATAATTCATGGAAATGAAAAATTATGCGTACCTTTGCAAGCATCTTTTGTTAAACTTATAAAAATATGAAAAGGATTCTGTATTCCGTGGCAGTAATAGTCATGACGGTGCTGGCCTTGACAGCTTGCACAACAAAGAGTGAGCCAACAAACGAAGTGAATAACTTCCGCATCCATCGCGGCACGAACCTGAGCCACTGGCTGTCGCAGAGCGAGGAGCGCGGCGAGGCTCGCAGGCTGCACATCCAGGAGGATGACTTCGCACGCCTGGACTCTCTGGGCTTCGACTTCGTGCGCATCCCCATCGACGAGGTGCAGTTCTGGGACGAAGAGGGTAATAAGCTGCCCGAGGCTTGGGAGTTGCTGACCTTCGCACTCGACCAGTGCGGTAAGTATCACCTGAGGGCCATCGTCGACCTGCACATCATCCGCTCGCACTACTTCAACGCCGTGAACGAGGGTGGCGACGACGCTAACACACTGTTTACCTCGGAAGAGTCGCAGCAGCAACTCATCAATATGTGGTACGAGCTTAGCGACGTGCTGAAGGGCTATAGCAACGACTCCGTGGCCTACGAGTTCATGAACGAACCCGTTGCTGAGGACCATGAGCAGTGGAACCAGCTCATCGCCAAGGTTCACAAGGCCCTGCGCGAACGTGAGCCGCAACGCACGCTGGTCATCGGCAGCAACATGTGGCAGAGCTATGGAACGATAAAGTACTTGAAGGTGCCCGAGGGCGACAAGAACATCGTGCTGTCGTTCCACTACTACAACCCAATGATTCTGACACACTATGGCGCATGGTGGACACCCGTCGGCCGCTACACGGGCAAGGTGAACTATCCTGGCATCTTGGTCTCGCAGGAGGATTACGAAGCCGCACCCGACTCACTGAAGCCGGAACTGGAAGACTACCTGACCGAGGAGTGGAACGTGGACAGGATTCGCGCCGACTTCAAGGATGCCATCGAGGCAGCAAAGAAGTACGACCTGCAGCTGTTCTGCGGCGAGTGGGGTGTCTATGAGCCGGTAGACCGCGAGCTGGCCTACAAGTGGACGAAGGACATGCTGACCGTGTTCGACGAGTTCGACATCGCCTGGACCACTTGGTGCTACGATGCAGACTTCGGCTTCTGGGACCAGCAGAAGCATGAGTTCAAGGACAAGGGTTTGGTAGATCTGCTGACTGGGAAATAGGTCGTGATAACGTGATAACGATATAACGCTATAACGAAAAAACGAAACGAGAAAATAATATGAAAACATTCGGATATTTCGACGATAAGAATCGTGAATATGTGATTACCAACCCGGCAACGCCGTTCCCGTGGATAAACTATCTAGGCAACGAGGACTTCTTCGGGCTCATCTCCAATACCGCTGGCGGCTATGACTTCTACAAGGATGCCAAGTTCCGCCGTATCACACGCTACCGCTATAACGGCGTTCCGATGGATGCGGGAGGACGCTACTTTTATATTAATGATGGCGAGGCCATCTGGTCGCCCGGCTGGAAACCATGCAAGACGCCACTCGACAGCTACGAGTGCCGCCACGGCATGAACTACACCCGCATCACGGGAAGTAAAAACGGCGTGGAGGCCTCGGTGCTCTTCTTCGTGCCGCTGAAAACGTGGGCAGAGGTGCAGAAGCTGACGCTTCGTAATACAACGGACGAGGTGAAGCGGCTGAAGCTCTTCTCATTTACTGAATGGTGCCTCTGGAACGCCGCCACCGACATGGAGAACTTCCAGCGAAACTGGTCGACGGGCGAAGTGGAGATTGAGAACGGCTCTACTATCTACCACAAAACGGAATACAAGGAGCGCCGCAACCACTACGCCTTCTATGCGCTGACCAATGCAAAGGCCAACGGCTATGACACCGACCGCGAGTCGTTCATCGGACTCTATAACGGCTTCGAGGCTCCGCAATGCGTCGTCGCCGGGAAACCCAGCAACAGCGTGGCTCACGGCTGGAGCCCCATCGCCTCGCACTATGTGGAGGTAGAGCTGAAACCGAGGGAGAGCAAGGACTTTATCTTCGTGCTGGGGTACGAGGAGAACGAGCAGGAGCAGAAGTTCGCACCCCTCAGCGGGAAAACCGCCGAGCCCGACCGCAACACGGAGGGAACCTTGATAACCTCTTTGGGCGAACTCGACCATACCATTATTAATAAGGATAAGGCGCACGCCGTGATCCAGAGGTTCTCGACCGTTGGGGCTGTTGATGCTGCCTTTGAGGAATTGCGGCAGATGTGGGACGGTCTGCTGTCGAAGTTCACCGTCAAGAGCGGCGACGAGCGTCTCGACCGCATGGTGAACATCTGGAACCAGTACCAGTGCATGATTACCTTCTGCTTCTCGCGCTCGGCATCGTTCTTCGAGAGTGGCGTAGGCCGCGGCATGGGCTTCCGCGACTCCAACCAGGATCTCGTGGGTTTCGTACACCAAGTACCGAGTCGTGCCCGCCAACGCATCATCGACATTGCCTCGACACAGTTCCCCGACGGCGGCTGCTACCACCAATACCAGCCCCTGACGAAACGTGGCAACAACGACATCGGCGGTGGCTTCAACGACGACCCCTGCTGGCTCATCTTCGGCACCGTGGCCTACATCAAGGAAACGGGCGACTTCTCCATTCTCGATGAAATGGTGCCCTGGGACAACGAGCCGGGCACAGAGGTGACGCTCTTCGAGCACCTGCGCATCTCGTTCAACCACGTCGTGGAGAACCTCGGACCGCACATGCTGCCGCTTATCGGCCGTGCCGACTGGAACGACTGTCTGAACCTGAACTGCTTCTCTTGGGACCCGAACGAGAGCTTCCAGACCACGGAAAACAACAGCGAGGGAAGTAAGGCCGAGAGCCTGATGATTGCAGGCTTGTTCGTGCTGACTGGAAAGCAGTACGTAGAGCTGTGTCAGGAGATGGCAAAGCGGGGGCACAACGACGGAGCCGCTGCCTACACGAAAGAGGCCGACCGTGCACAGGGCTGCATCGACGCAATGGTGGAGGCTGTGAAGAAGCACGGCTGGGACGGCGAGTGGTATCTGCGTGCCTACGACTTCTACGGAAACAAGATTGGAAGCAAGGAGTGCGAGGAAGGAAAAATCTTCATCGAGAGTCAGGGTTTCTGCACCATGGCCGGCATTGGAATGGAGGAAGGCATGGTGGAAAAGGCGCTTGACTCGTGCAAGAAATACCTGGACTGCGAGCATGGCATGGTGCTCAATAATCCCGCCTTCACCCGCTACTACGTGGAGATGGGCGAAATATCCAGCTACCCCGCTGGCTACAAGGAAAACGCCGGTATCTTCTGCCATAACAACCCGTGGGTCATCATCGGCGAGACCGTGGCCCGTCGCGGAAATGATGCCTGGGAACACTACACGAAAATCTGCCCCGCATGGATTAAGGACCAGACGCTGCACAAGATAGAGCCTTACGTCTACTGTCAGATGGTGGCAGGTAAGGATGCTGCTAAGCCTGGTGAGGGCAAGAACTCATGGCTGACGGGAACCGCTGCCTGGAACTGGCTGACCATCACGCAGTACATCCTCGGCATCAGGCCCACCTACGACGGTCTGGAAATCGACCCATGCATCCCTGAGACGCTGAAGGAGTACACCGTTCGTCGTGTTCTCCGCGATGCCACTTTCGACATCACCGTGAAGAACCCTGATGGCCGTCAAAGTGGAGTGCGCAGCATTACCCTCGATGGCAAAGCCATTGAGCACACGACCATTCCTGCCACCCCAGGCCATCATACGGTCGAAGTCTTGATGTGATTCACGATTTACGTATTTACCATTTACTATTTATAAGATGGCAAAGTTAAAAGAAAAAATCGGCTATGCGCTGGGCGACGCCGCAGCCGGTGGCATCACTTGGAAGGTGATGTCGATAGCGTTCCCGCTGTTTTTCACCAACATCTTTGGTCTGACCGTGGCCGACACGGCAACGTTGATGCTCATTGCACGTATGTTCGATGTCGTCACCGACCCCATGATGGGCACGTTGGCCGACCGCACGCAGTCGCGTTGGGGCACCTACCGTCCCTGGCTTATCTACGGTGCCATTCCTTTCGGCCTCATCTTCGCCCTGCTGCTCTACACGCCTGAATTCGGTCCTGTGGGCAAGCGCATCTGGGCCTACACGCTCTATCTGCTGATGATGGTGGTCTACACCGCCGTCAATGTGCCCTACGGCTCACTTCTAGGCGTGATGACCGACGATGACAACGAGAAAAACCAGTTCTCATCGTTCCGCATGGTAGGTGCCTACGCCATGGGCTTCATCACGCTGCTCAGCTTCCCTTATCTGCAGAAACTGGTCGGCGGAACCGACCAGCACCAGTATGCCGTGCTCGGTGCTTTCTTCGGTGTCATCGCCGCTGCTGGTACGCTAGCCTGCGGACTGCTCACGAAAGAACGCCTCAAGCCTGTGCGGGCAGAGAAGTTCTCCTTCAAGCCCTTCGGCGACCTCTTCCGTAACCGTCCGTGGATTATCCTGACGCTCATTGGCGTGTGCATGAACTTCTTCAACGGCTTCCGCTATGCCGTCGCTGGCTACATGTTCGAATACTGCATGCACGGCGACGTGACCGTCTCAGGTCTTATCATCAACTACACCGTCTTTATGACCTTCGGCGAACTGACATGTATGATTTTCGGTGGTATATCGCCCGTCTTCACCAAGTGGGTGGGTTCCAAGCGCAAGGCCTTCATCTGGGCAGCCGTCATCTGCATCGTCACCTCCATTGCGTTCTTCTTCGTACCCATGGATGCCGCCTATATCTGGGTGATGGTTGCCATCGTCATCCTCACCTCTATCGGTATCGGCATCTATTCGCCGCTGCTTTGGTCGATGTATGCCGACGTCTCCGACTACTCCACCGCTAAGAACGGTACGTCGTCCACTGGTCTCATCTTCTCTTCGGGAACAATGGCTATGAAGTTCGGCACCGCCATCAGTGGTTCGCTCGTTGCCCTGCTGCTTGGCGTCGCCGGATTCATCTCTGGTACCGATGTCAACGGCCAGACCGTCATCACCATCACCGATGCCGATGCCGTCAACCGCATGATATGGGCCATCTTCTCCATCTTCCCCGCCATTATTGCCTGCATCATGTTGGGACTGCTATATATCTATCCCATCAAGAAATAACGCACAAGAATGAACAGATTTTCTGAATAATGATTACGGAAGACATCAGAAAGAAAATCATTGCACTGGTGCACGAAGAGGTGGTGCCAGCCATAGGATGTACGGAGCCGATGTGCGTGGCACTCTGTACTGCGAAAGCTACCGAGAGGCTGGGATGTCGACCCGACAGAATCGAAGTTCTGTTGAGTGGCAATATCCTGAAGAACGCCATGGGGGTAGGCATCCCAGGCACAGGCATGATTGGTCTGCCCATTGCCATCGCCTTGGGTGCCATCGTCGGCAAAAGTGCCTATCAGCTCGAAGTCTTGAAAGACCTTACCCCCGAGACCCTGGAACAGGGCAAGCAATACGTTGCTGAACGCCGCATACACATTGCCATGAAGGAAGGCATCAGAGAAAAGCTCTATGCCAAAGTCATCTGCTACGCCGGCGATAGACAAGCTTCGGCTATCATCGCCGGCAGCCACACCCATTTCGTGGAAAGTGGAGAATCTGTCAGTACAGAAAACAAGGAGGAAACGAATCGTCTTCTACTGAACATGCAACTCGTCTACGATTTCGCCACCACGGCACCGCTCGATGAGATACGTTTCATTGAGGAAGCACGTACCTATAACATGAATGCTGCCCGTGAGTCTCTCAAGGGGAACTATGGTCACAACCTCGGCAAGACCATCGACCGTCCGCTCTCGAAGGGAATCTTCGGCAACTCCATCTACTCACACATCATCTCACGCACCGCCTCGGCCTGCGACGCACGTATGGGCGGTGCCATGATTCCAGTGATGAGCAACAGTGGTAGCGGCAACCAAGGCATCTGCGCCACCAATCCCGTTTGTGTCTATGCCAAGGAGAATGAGAACACCGAGGAAGAACTTATCCGTGCCCTCATGCTTTCCCATCTGACTGCCATCTACATCAAGCAAAGCCTTGGCACCCTCTCTGCCCTCTGCGGATGTGTTGTCGCCTCGATAGGAAGCAGCTGTGGCATCACCTATCTGATGGGCGGAGACTATCAGCACATCTGCTATTCCGTGAAGAACATGATAGCCAACCTCACCGGCATGATTTGCGACGGGGCGAAGCCAGCCTGTTCCTTGAAGATTACCAGCGGCGTCAGCACCGCTCTTCTGTCAGCCCTGCTCGCGATGGAAGGCAAGTGCGTCTCGCAAAATGAGGGCATCGTCGACGAGAGCGTTGACAAGAGCATCCACAACCTCACCAGCATCGGAGCCGACGCGATGTGCAAGACGGACGACATGGTGCTCAGGATTATGACCAACAAAGGTTGCTGACCATCATCCAAGCCAGTACTGCCATCATGTCGATAACGATGGTGATGTCTAAGATTAGATAACCTCTATCTGGGTGGTCTCTACCCAGCCTACCTTTCCGTCGGGCAGGCGCACTTCGCGCCAGTCCTGCATGGTGTCGTCGGTGACGAAGACCTTTGTGCCTTCGTGAAGGATGAAGAGGTCGGTGCCGTTAGCAGAGGGCGTGCTCTTCACAGGAACTGCCGACTGGATGATGATGGCTCCATCACGATGGGTGAGTGTCTGCTTCTGCTGCCAGGCAAAGAGATTGGCCAGACCGAAGAGCAGCAGGGCAAGAATGCCACCGAAGAATCCCACCTTGCGCAGCCAAACGGGCGAGGAGAAGAGATAGAGCAGAACAAGGATGATGGTGGCGGCAAGCAACATGAGCGCCATGTAGGCCCAGCCGTCGACGCTGAACTGGTTGACCAGCGAGCGATACCACGTGACGACGAAGAACTCCGACTGGGGCACCATCTTGTCGATGGTCTTTGTTCGGGCCAGCTGCAGGTTGAAGCGTATGTCGGCATCGCCTGGCGAGAGCAACAAAGCACGCTCGTAGGCCAGGATGGCCTGAGTGATTTCCTCCGAGCGGTAGTAGGCGTTGCCGAGGTTATAGTAGACGTCGGCACTCTGATAGCCATTCTCGAGCAGCGCATTGTACTGTTCGATGGCCTTCTGGTAATTGCCCTGCACGTAGGAGCTGTCGGCATCGGTCTTGGTCTGCGCTCCTGCAAAGCTGAAGAACAAAGGACAAATTATAAGCAAAAAACCTATCAGGGATTTTCTTTTCATAGATATTTGTTTTTCAATAGAACAGTTTTACTTTTTAGGATTACCTGCCATTACTGAGATGATGGCAGCAATGTCAGCCACATCGACGATACTGTCGCCGTTGACATCGGCGGAAGTGGACGAAGCTTCAGCACCTCCAGCCATGACGCTGATAACAGCAGAAATATCGGCTACATCGACAGAACCGTCACCATTCGTATCGGCGTTGACGTCAGAGAAGTCGGCATCGAAATGGTCAGTCACACGGAAACTGCCAACATCGGTGGCAACGTAATCGACATTGTATGCCGTACTCCTGACAGAGAACTTATTGTCATTGATGGTAATCTTAGGACGGTCGGTGGTAAAAGGGAAGCCCTTGATAGTGCCGTCACGAAGGCTGATGACAAGCCAATAGACCTCCTCGATAGCATCGCCCTCGGAATCTTCCAAGAGGAAGCAATTCTTACTGACATCGGCGTGGCTGGGCAAAACCATTGCCACGACTAAAGCCAGGGTAGCAAGCAATTTACGTAAATGCTTCATAGAAAGGACGGGACTAGAAGGTTTGTTTTGTCATTACAGCTTTTCGTTCAGCGAAGTGATACCCTTCATGGCCTGTTCATAGACCTTATTCATGTTACCCTTGGGATCGCCAGGGGCATAGCGCTCAAACTCGCACTCGTCGATAGCCTCAAGGAAGGGGGCGATGGTGGCAGCATCAATGCCGCGCTCGGTAAGGCGGTCGTTGATGTTGTCGCGCGAAAGTTGCTCCACGGGAATGTTGAGCTTGTCGCCTACATAACCCCATAGTGCACGCAGAGCCTCGTCGTAGAACTCGCTGGGCTTGTTCTCCTTCATCAGACTGGCAGCCTTCTTCAGTCGCTTCGTGGCAACCTTGTTGGCCCGCTTACCACGTGCCTTGACAAGGTCGGCGTTCTCGATGGCCCGCTTACGGAAGATGACAATCAGCGAGATGAAGCCGATGAACATCACGGCGAGGGTCACCCAGTAGGTGGTGGAGGCAAAGAGAGTCTGGGATTTGATATTTGAGGGCTGAGGCTTGAGGTGTATGTGGCGTATGTCATTGGCAAGCAATTGGATGTCCTCTTGCTCGGTGTAGTCGACAACGTGACTGTCTCCACCCTCACCCTTGGCCACGTCAAGATGGAAGGCCTCAGAGGTGAGTGTGACGTAGCGCTTCTGCTGCGTGTCGTAATAGATAAACTCCACGGGTGGAATGTCGAACTGCCCCTGATGGCGCGGTACGGCGAGATACTCGTAGATAATCGAGCCGTCGATGCCTTGGGTGGTGAGGCGCGTCTTGTCGGTGGTCTTGGGGTCGTAGGTGTCGAAGTCCTTGGGGAACTTCACGGTGGGCTGCTTGATGAGCTTCAAGTTGCCCGTTCCGCTGATGGTCACCTTCAATGTCAGCGGGTCGTTAGCCTTCAGCTGCGTCTGGTTCATCTCGGCCTTCATCGTAAAATGGCCTACACCGCCGGAGAATCCGTCGGGACGTGAGGGCAGCGGGTCTACCTCTATCTTTACGCCAGGAGCCTGAATCTGCTTCTTCACCTCTACGTAACCCGAACCACCATTAAAGAAGGCTTCGAAGGGATCAACGTAACGGTTCTGCTGCACCACAACGCCGTTGAACGTCAGCGGCGGTACTTCGAGCGTTCCTGTCATCTGTGGGAACATCACATATTGACTCCAGGTAACAGTCTTGTAGTTGCGGCCGTTGTACTGCTCTATCTTGAAGCTCTTCTCCTGCGGCAGGGGAATCTCCTGAGTATGGAAGCCTTTCAGGTCGGGCATCTTGCCTTCCAGCTGCGTAAGACTCACAAGGGTGTATACTTTATATGTAAGCAACACCGGTTCCTGCTCCACGACACGCTTCTTCGAGGCCGAAACCTTGATGAAAAGGTCGCTGCCAGAGATGGGAGTTCCCTGTGGACGTGTCTCTGGCTGTTGGCTGTTTCCCCCACGACTGCCGCGGCCTCCTGAAGAAGACTGCGATGCCGTACCGCTGACCTCAATCTTCACGGAGTTACTCTTCACCTGCTGTCCACTGACGTTAATCGTTGCGGCGGGAATGGTGAACGAACCATTCTTCAGCGCACTAAGGATATAGGTGTAGGTGATGGTCGATGACTGTGTTGTCTTGCCGTTGACCATCGAGAAGCTCGACTGCGTGCTGGTGCTGGGCCCCATCAGTATCTCGAAGGCATCCTGCGGTATCTGACCCACGCGGAATCCTGACACATCATGGCTGTTCACCGTGTAGGTTAGCCGGAACTGCTGCCCCACCGCCACCTGCGAGGGTGCGTTGGCAGTCAAGGTCTGCGCCAGAACGGCTGAAAGAGAAATGTAAAAACAAAGTAAAAGAGTACTAAATGTTCTATACATTTTTGTATTTTGTTAGTTTCCGTTTTTTGCGCCGCAAAAGTAGAAAGAATTATTGACATGACAAACAATTTGCGATTTGCAAATTTACTATTTACGATTTGTTTCCTTTTTTTACGCAAAGTTTAACTATAAAATCCTTTTGTAGTCTCGCCAAAATCATTAAATTTGCACCCGAAAATCAAAACTAACCCATAATAATTCAAAAACAATGAAGAAATTACTTTCGCTAGCCATGGTTACAATGATGGCCATGGGCACACAGGCTGCCACAGCCGACGAGGAGAAGAAAGACTCCGTAAATCCCAACAAACCAGTGTTCACAACCATCAAGGAAAACCCCATCACCAGCGTGAAAGACCAGAACCGATCGGGCACCTGCTGGGACTACTCCACGCTGTCGTTCTTCGAGTGTGAAATCCTTAAGGCCACTGGAAAAACCTATGATCTCTGCGAGAGCTTCGTGGCCAACAAGACCTATATGGATCGTGCCATCCAGGTGGTGCGCTATCACGGTGACTGCCAGTTCTCACAGGGCGGAAGTGCTGAGGACGTGCTGGCCACGTTGAAGACCTGGGGTATCTGTCCTGAGGATGCCATGCCCTTCCCTGGCTCACTCTACGGCGACTCGCTGAATAACTTCAATGAATTCTTCTCGCTGCTGGAACCCTACGTGGCCGCCATTGCCAAGAGTTCGGCAAAGAAAATCTCCAACCAGTGGAAGGTGGGACTTCAAGGCATCCTCGATGCCTATCTGGGCCAGTGCCCCGAGAAGTTCATGTATGAGGGTAAGGAGTACACCCCGAAGACCTTCATGCAGAGCTTAGGCATAAACCTTGATGACTATGTCTCCATCACCAGCTACACGCACCATCCCTTCTACACTGGTTTCGCCGTGGAGGTGCAAGACAACTGGCGCTTCCCATTATCGTATAACCTTCCCATGGACGAGATGATGCAGGTCATCGACAACGCCGTGGACAAGGGCTACACCATTGCCTGGGGCGGCGATGTCTCTGAGGACGGCTTCACTCGTAAGGGGTTGGCCTATGCCATCGACGGCAAGGCAACGCAGAGCCTGCGCGGCAGCGACATGGCAAAATGGCTGAAGTTAGCCACCACAGAAAAGCGCAACGTTATCGACTCCCTCGGTGTCAACGTGCCTGAGATTATCGCCACACAGGAACTGCGTCAGGAACGTTTCGACAACTGGGAGTTGACTGACGACCACGGTATGCTCATCTACGGCGTTGCCAAGGACCAGAACGGCAAGGAGTACTATATGGTGAAGAACTCATGGGGCGAAACAGGCGACTACAAGGGCACATGGTACATGACCAAGACCTTCATTGCTGCCAACACCATGGACTTCCTCATTAACAAGAACGCCATTCCTAAGGACATCCGTAAAAAACTGGGAATCTAATGGACAAAATTGGACGATACGGGTTCATGGCTGAACCCTTCCATTGTGATTTCTCAGGTCGTCTTTTTATGGGACACCTGGGAAATCACATGCTTAATGCCGCCGACTTCCACTCCACCGACCGTGGTTTCGGCATGAAACGCCTCATGGGCATGGGCCGCTCATGGGTGCTCTCCCGTCTGGCCATCGAGATGACGGAGATGCCCCAGCAGTACACCCGCTTCAATGTCGAGACATGGGTAGAGAGTGCCATGAGATACTTCACCAGCCGAAACTTCGCCGTTGTGGTAGCCCAAGAGGACCCATTAACCCCATTAGCCCCATCATCCCCCACAAAAATCCTTGGCTACGGACGCAGCATCTGGGCAATGATAGACACCACGACCCGCCAGCCCACCGACATCTTCTCCATCGACGACGGAGCCATCAACAACTGGATAGAGAAGGACAAGCCCTGCCCCATCGACAAGGGCGGCCGTGTGCGCATGTCTGACCAGGCAGAGTTGGTGCGCGAAATTGACACATATTATAATGATGTGGACATCAACGGCCACATCAACTCCGTGAAATACATCGAGCACGTCCTTGACCTCTGGCCCATAGATTGGTATCGTGAGCATGCCATCCGCCGCTTCGAGATAGCCTACGTGGCAGAGGCTCACGCCGGCGACCATCTCGCCTTCTACAGTGAGCAGACCGCCGACCAAGAGTTCTGCGTCCGCATCTGTAAGTCAGTAGGCAACGCCTCCGAGCATTGCAGCAAGGACAATGACATAGAGGTAGCCCGAAGTAAAGTAAAATTCCAATAACAAATCTTCAATCTCAAATCTCAAAACTCAATCCTCAAATCTCAAATCTCCTAAATACTATGAGAAAACTACTAACGCTGACTTTATCATTTTTCATTTTTCATTTTTCATTATTATTTAGCTTAAGCGCCATTGCTCAGACCGCGCGTCAGTTTACGGTAAACATCTCGCCCGACGGAAAGGCTAACATGGTGGCATATTTGCCCTCGGAGCCTACGGGCCGTGCTATTGTCTGCTGTCCTGGTGGAGGCTACAGTCATCTGGCCGTAGACCATGAGGGTCATCAGTGGGCACCGTGGTTCAACGAGCAGGGCATCGCCTTATTCGTGCTCACCTACCGCATGCCGCATGGCGACAGGACTATCCCTATAGGAGACGCACAGCAGGCTATACGCACCGTACGTGACAGTGCCGTCACGTGGGGCGTGAACCCCTACGACGTAGGCATCATGGGCTTCTCAGCCGGTGGCCATCTCGCCTCGACGGTTTCCACGCACAGCGAGCCTGACTGCCGACCGGACTTCTCCATCCTCTTCTATCCCGTTATCTCCATGGACGAACGCGAAAGCCACAAAGGCTCCTGCGTGAATTTCCTTGGCGAGGAGGGCATGAAGAACGAGAATCTCGTCAAGGAATTCTCCAACCAGAATGCCGTGCGCAGCCATCTCACACCGCCCGCCATCATCCTCACGGCCAGCGACGACAACGCCGTGCCCGTGCTTACCAATGCCATTCCCTATTACACCGCCATGCGCCGTGCCGACAATCCCTGCTCCATGTATATCTACCCAAGTGGAGGCCATGGCTTCGGCTTTCGTGACAGCTGGCCTTTCCACAACCAGATGCTCGGCGACCTGCAGATGTGGCTTCGCACGCTGAAGGTAATCAAGGAATAACATAAACCAAGAAAATCATGACTCTGCTGACAAGATTGTTGATGGCAGGCTGTGCACTGTTGTTGATGACAGCAGCGGCCACTGCAAAAGACAACCCAGAAGTGACATGGGACCGTCAGAGCCTTATTGTCGGTGGACGACGAGTGGTGCCGGTGATGGGCGAAATTCACTACTCACGCATTCCCGCAGACGAGTGGGATGCTGAGGTGAAGAAGATGAAAGACGGCGGCGTGACCATTATTGCCACATACGTGTTCTGGAACCATGTGGAGGAGCAGGAGGGTGTGTTCAACTGGAGTGGGCAGCGCAACCTTCGTCGCTTTATAGAGACTTGTAAAAAGCATGACCTGCCTGTCGTACTACGCATCGGACCTTTCTGTCATGGAGAGGTACGTAATGGCGGCATCCCCGACTGGATGTTTTCAAAGGGATGCAAGTTGCGTTCATTGGACAGCATGTTTCTCGGTTATGCCGAGAAACTCTACCGTCAGATCTATTCGCAGATTATCGGTTTGCAATGGAAAGACGGTGGTCCGCTGATTGCGTGCCAGTTCGACAACGAGTATCGTGGCAGCGGCGACTACCTGATGGCACTGAAGAAGATTGCACTCCAAACGGGCTTCGACCTGCCTTTCTACACTCGCACCGGCTGGCCCGAACTCACAAAACCCGTGCCTTTCGGCGAGATGCTGCCCCTATATGGCGACTATGCCGACGGATTCTGGGAAAAGAGCACAGACGAAACGGCAGGAAACTATTATAAGGCATTCAACTTCAAGCGTTTTCGCTCTTCCACAGCCATAGGCACCGACCTGTTGGGCGAACAGAAGGAAAACGTGACCAAGGGCGATGACAACAATCCCTACTTCACCTGCGAGCTGGGCGGCGGCATGGCCACGGCCTATCACCGCCGACCCTATATTTATCCAGAGGACACCTACTCCATGGCTCTAGTCAAGCTGGGCAGCGGCTCTAACCTCTTGGGCTACTACATGTACCACGGCGGCACAAACCCTGAGAGCACCACAGGCATCAGCCTGAACGAGACCCAACGCACACTGGGAACGGCCAACAATGATCTGCCAGTGAAGAACTACGACTTCCAGGCTCCCCTAGGAGAGTTTGGACAGACTTTGCCTCAGTACTACACACTGCGTCCCCTGCATCTCTTCATGCACGACTTTGGCGAATTGCTGGCACCTATGGAGGCCTCATTCCCTTCTCCGCAAGATCTGAAAAAAGGTGAGGATAGCAAACTACGCTGGAGTATCAGAAGCAATGGCGAAAGCGGATTCATCTTCATCAACAACTATGAGCGGCTGCAGAATTTGACTGCCAAGAAGAACGTAGGGCTGGAGGCATGCGGTGTGAAGCTGCCCAAGCTGACTATTCCCACCGGATGCATGGCTATATTCCCTGTAAATATCAACGGAATAAAATATGCAACAGCACAGCTTGTGGCCAAGCGCGACGGCAAGACCTACATGATGCAGGTGAAAGGCATCCCCACCACCATAGCCCTGCAAAACGGCAAGACGCTGAAGAACGTGAAAGCCATGGGACTGGAAAAACCTGTCTGCCAAGACATATACCTGCTATCGCAACAACAGGCAGAGCACTTGTTCTTAAGTGAGAAAACTAGAGTGAATAGTGAAGAATTGACTACCGCAACTCCCGTTGTTACTAAGATGAAAGAAGCAGGCCCACTGCGCACGATTGTAAAGGGCAAGGCCAAGGTGGCCGAGGCACCGTCAGAGGAAGAATGGCAGCAGGCCGCCATTTACAAGATTGAATTGCCTTCTGCGGAGGCAGATTCTTCGCTCTCCACTCTTCACTCCTCACTATTGAGTATAACCTATCAAGGCGACTGTGCCCGTCTCTATGCCGAAGGGAAACTCATTGCCGACCACTTCCAGTATGGTCGCCCGTTCCTCTATGGCCTGTGGCGTCTTCCTACAAATACTAAAGAGCTGGAGTTGCGCATCATGCCGCTACAGAATGATGCTCCCATCTATCTGCCACGTGAGGCAGACAAGACACCTGGCGAGCGTGTGAAAAGAATCGAGATGATAGGTGACACATTTTAAACAATAACGAAACGACATGGTAAAAGCTTGGAGAGAAATTGTGACGATTCCCACATACGAGGTAGGATGTCCCGAGAAGAACCCCATGTTCTTGGAGAAACGAGTGTATCAGGGTTCAAGCGGCGTGGTCTATCCTTACCCCGTCATTGAATCGATTGCCAACGAGCCAACACCCCATAAGTGGAACGTGGTGTGGCTGGAGAATGATTATATCAAGGTGATGGTGATGCCTGAGCTGGGCGGTCGCATCCAGATGGCATACGACAAGGTGAAGCAGCGTCATTTCGTCTACTATAACCATGTCATCAAGCCTGCACTGGTAGGCCTGACAGGCCCGTGGATAAGTGGAGGCATAGAGTTCAACTGGCCCCAGCACCACCGTCCCAGTACCTACCTGCCCGTAGACTGTGACATCGTGGAGAACAAAGACGGTTCGGTGACGGTATGGGTCAACGAGATGGAGCGCATGTTCCATCAGAAGGGTGCCTCAGGATTTACGCTGCGCCCTGGCTGTGCCTATCTGGAGATTCAAGGCCGAGTGAGCAACCGCACAAGTCTGCCCCAGACGTTCCTCTGGTGGGCTAATCCCGCCGTGGAGGTGAACGATGACTACCAGAGTGTGTTCCCGCCCGATGTGAACGCAGTCTTCGACCACGGCAAGCGTGCTGTATCATCGTTTCCTATCGCTACGGGAACCTATTATAAAATGGACTACTCCGCCGGCGTGGACATCTCTAACTACAAAAACATCAAAGTGCCCACATCATACATGGCCGTAAACTCGAAATATGACTTTGAGGGTGGCTATGAGAATGACAGTCACGGCGGCATGCTCCATGTAGCCAGCCACCACTATTCGCCTGGAAAGAAGCAGTGGACGTGGGGCAACGGTGACTTCGGAAGGGCATGGGACAGGAACCTCACGGATGAAATGAAGGATGTCTTCCGCCCCTACATCGAACTGATGGCGGGCGTATACACCGAGAACCAACCAGACTTCACGTGGCTCATGCCCTACGAGGAGAAGCAGTTCGTGCAGTACTTCATGCCCTACCGCGAAGTCGGTATCGTGAAGCAGGCCACGAAGGACTTTATATTTAGCCTCACTCCCGTCACCCTTCCGAATGAAGAGGGGAGTGGTCAGACAGTATTATTCAAGGTGCTGGCCACGTCTCGGCAAGAAGTACGTATCGTACTTCGGAAGAAGGAAGCGGTGAGTAACGGTTTTCAGGGTGAGGAGTATTATAATAAGGTGGTGACGCTCTCACCAGAGGAAGTATTCGAGCAATCGGTGGACGTGAAGGATACCAAGTTAGGTAACCTGCTCTTTACTATCCTCTCACCCCTCAACTCTCACTCCTCACCTCTCTTAATGTGGTGTGCTGAGGATGATGAGATACGTCCCATCCCCGATGCCGCCGAGGCAGCGCTGCCACCACAGGACACCAAGACCAACGACCAGCTCTATCTTACGGGTCTGCACCTAGAGCAGTATCGTCATGCCACTTGGTCGGCTCTCGACTACTACGAGGAGGCCCTACGCCGCGACCCCAACGACGTGCGCTGCCTTAACCAAACGGGATTATGGTACTTGCGTCGTGGACGCTTCGACAAGGCCGAGCCTTATCTGAGAAAGGCCGTGAAGATTTGGCAGAAGCGGAATCCGAATCCATACGACGGAGAGGCCATCTTCAACCTTGCGCTTTGCCTGAAATATCAAGGATTTTACGATTTATACAATAGTAAACTCGATAATCGCAAACTGCATGAGGCTTACGAACTGTTCTGGAAATCCACCTGGAACAAAGCCTGGGCAGATGCCGGCTACCTCGAGGCCGCCTGCATCAGTACCAGTCAGGGACGATATGAGGATGCTCTTGACGAGTTGAACCGCTGCCTTATCTTCAACAGCTGCAACCACAAGGCCAGGACACTGAAAGCTACCGTGCTACGAAAGTTACAGGAAGGCAAGCAAAAAGGCTGTTTACTAACAGGCAACTCACAGGAACTGAACGAGAGGCTATCACTCATCAAGGAGTCGTTACAGGCCGACCACTTCAACTACGGCATACGCTACGAGCAATGGCTGCTGGCCAAGGACAGGGATTTGCTCAAGGAACTGAAACAACTCCTGCGAAAGAGTAGTCAAAACTACGACGAACTGGCACTCGACTATCTTCAGGCAGGGCTTTACGATGAAGCTATCGACATCTGGACAATGGCCGAAAGCGAAAACGCCATCACGCCCATGACCTATTATTACATGGGCTACGCCAAGACAATGAGTATAGGGACAATCCCCGTGTCAGCCCACATAACTCAATTGGACGAAGCCAAGTCTCTCTTTGCCAAGGCCGAGGCCATGAAGCCCGACAGTTGCTTCCCTAACCGCTTGGAAGACGTCCTCGTCCTGAAGGCCGCTATAATTGCAAATCGTAAATTCGAGACGTCCAGCAAAAACGAAAATACTAAGTATTCCAAGGCGCCCTACTACCTCGGCTGTTTATATTACGACAAGCGACAGTACGATGTCGCCATCGAAAACTGGGAGCTGTCTGCCAGGATTGACCCTTCATTCCCTATCGTCTGGCGCAACCTCGCCTTGGCCCGCTTCAACAAGCAGGGGCGGCAAGAGGAGGCCGTCGAGTATATGGAACGGGCCTTCCACCTCGACGAGAGCGATGCCCGTATGCTCATGGAACTTGACCAACTCTACAAAAATCTGCACAAGCCGCACGCAGAGCGGCTGGCCTTCCTGCAGAAATATCCTAAGCTCATTCAGCAGCGCGATGACCTCGTGCTCGAAGAGATTACGTTGCTCAACCAGCTGAGCCATTTCGAGGAAGCCATGCAGAAGCTTGATGCCCACCAGTTCCATCCCTGGGAGGGTGGCGAAGGCAAGGTTCCCGCACAGTACCAAATATGTCGCGTGGAGTTGGCGAAGCGCTATCTAGGAAATCTAGAAAATCTAGGTAATCTAGACAATCTAGAAAAAGCCATACGTCTTCTGAACGAATGTCTGGAATACCCCCACCACCTCGGCGAGGGCAAGCTCTACGGAGCACAAGAGAATGACTTCTACTATCTCCTCGGCCTGGCATACGACATGAAGGCGGAAGCAAACTCTTCACTCATCAGTCTTCACTCTTCACTCAAGGCGAAAGCTGTTGAGTGTTGGGCAAAGGGAACCGTAGGCCCCACCGAGCCCGCTGCCGACATGTACTACAACGATGCCAAGCCCGACAAGATTTTCTATGCCGCTCTCTGCTACCGTAAGCTTGGACAAGAGGACAAGGCACTCAGCCTCTTCAACAAGCTCGTCAACTATGGCAAGCAGCACATCTTCGAGCACATCGTCATGGACTACTTCGCCGTATCCCTGCCCGACCTGCTCATCTGGGAAGAAAGCGATGATAAACAGCCTTCCTGCCTCGACAAAAAGAACCGCATCCACTGCCTCTACATGCTCGCCTTGGGCAGCTACGGACTGGGGGACCAAGAGCACGCCCTGCGCTACCTTGACGAGGTGGAGAAACTCGACATCAACCACTATGGCACTCAGGCATTCCGGTCGCTGATGAAACTGTAAACCCTCCCCTAGTGTTATTTTTCGATAAAATCGTATGCCGTTTCATAAATTCTTAGTACTTTTGCACCGAAATTAAAAAATATACTGAAAATATGAAACTGTTAAAGACACTTCTCACGTTGGCCATCGTGCTGATGATGGTTGTCATATTGGCGCAGACCGTGCCATCGAAAGACCGCCATAAGGAGGCCATGATGGAGGCCGTAACGGAGTTTGTGGAGAGTGAGTCGGAGGAACGTGGCATCGTTGACAACGTGCTCACTCGTTTGGGAAAAAATGTGGTGGTGAAAGCTGTAGAGACCGCCCTTAACAGTAAGTTGAAGGTACACGACTACTACGTGTGTAATACCACTTACATCGTGCTACGTGGCGAGGAGAAGACACTCTCGCTCGGCATCCTCGGCATGGTGTTCACCTTCGACAAGGACATGCTCCATGAGAAACTCCAGGAAGCCCTGAAGACAGGCAGTGCGGAGGCCGTGACCGAGAAGGAGGCCGCCAAGCAAAGCGCCAAAGAGCTGAAGAAGCTTGAACGCGAGAAACAGAAGTTGGAACGTAAGCAGGAAAAAGAACAACGTAAGCAGGAACGGGCAGCTCTGAAGGAGAAGAAACGCCAAGAGAAGGAGGCTAAGAAGGAGCAGAAACGGCTAGAGAAAGAAGCACGGAAGAAAGGATGAGTTAAAACCCTTAATTCCCGGTAATAATTTAATAACAGAGTGGAAAACAATAAGTTCGACATACTGACCACTATCAATAGCCCCGCCGACCTTCGTAAGCTAACGACCAAAGAACTGAAGAAGTTGTGCGAGGAGTTGCGCCGTTTCATCGTACAAGAGCTGTCGGTGAATCCCGGCCACTTGGCGTCGAGCCTTGGAGTAGTGGAGCTGACGGTAGCCTTGCACTACGTATTCAACACGCCCGACGACCGCATCGTCTGGGATGTGGGACATCAGGCCTATGGACACAAGATTCTAACTGGACGCCGCGACAGCTTCAACACGAACCGTAAGCTGGGTGGCATACGCCCCTTCCCTTCACCAATGGAGAGCGAGTACGACTCGTTCATCTGCGGACATGCCTCGAACAGCATCTCTGCCGCTTTAGGTATGGCAGTGGCAACCACTCACCTCTCACTGCTCACCTCTCACCCCGAGAACAAAGTGGTGGCCGTCATTGGCGATGGTGCCATGAGCGGCGGTCTGGCTTTTGAAGGTCTGAACAACGTGTCGCAGAGTCCCAACGACATGCTTATCGTGCTCAACGACAACGACATGTCCATCGACCGCGCAGTGGGCGGCATGGAGCAATACCTGCTGAACCTCGACACCAACGAGACCTACAACCGGATGCGCTTTCGCGTGTCACAATGGATGCGTCATCACGGCATGTTAAAGGAAGACCGGCGGAAGGGCATCATACGCCTTACCAATGCTCTTAAAAGCGTCATCGCCCGCCAGCAGAACATCTTCGAGGGCATGAACATACGCTACTTCGGACCCTTCGACGGACACAACGTAGAGGAGCTGGTGCGAATTTTGCGCCAACTGAAGGACATGAAAGGACCGAAGTTGCTCCACCTGCACACAAAGAAGGGTTTCGGCTATGCTCCGGCAGAAGACTATACGCCCGTATGGCACGCCCCTGGGAAGTTCGACCCCGACACAGGCGAGCTTATCCATGACCCTGACACGAACAAGCCTCCGAAATACCAAGATGTGTTCGGTCACACGCTGCTGGAGCTGGCGCGCCAGAACCCACGCATCGTGGGTGTCACCCCCGCCATGCCGACAGGCTGCTCCATGAACATTGCCATGAAGGAACTACCCGACCGCATGTTCGACGTGGGCATCGCCGAGGGGCACGCCATGACGTTCTCCGCAGGAATGGCGAAGGACGGTCTACTGCCTTTCTGCAATATCTACAGTACGTTTGCCCAGCGTGCATACGATAACATCATCCATGACGTGGCATTGCTTCGTCTGCCCGTGGTGATTTGCCTCGACCGTGCCGGACTCGTCGGCGAGGATGGTCCCACACACCACGGAGCCTTTGACCTCGCAGCCCTGAGACCCATTCCTAACCTGACTATCTGCTCGCCAATGAACGAGCACGAGTTGCGCTGCTTGATGTACACCGCCCAGCTGCCCGACAAGGGACCTTTCGTTATCCGCTATCCCCGTGGCTGCGGCGTGCTTACCGACTGGCGTTGTCCGCTGGAGGAAATCCCCGTGGGCAAAGGCCGCAAACTGCGCGACGGAAACGACGTGGCAGTACTTACCATTGGCCCTATCGGCAACGATGTGGAGAAAATCTCTCAACTCTCAACTCTCAACTCTAAACTCTCAACTCTAAACTCTCAACTCTCAACTCTCAACTCTCAACTCTCTTTTGCTCACTACGACATGCGCTTCCTCAAGCCCCTCGACGAGGACATCCTTCATGAGGTGGGTCAGAAGTTCAAACGTATCGTTACCGTGGAGGACGGTGTGCGCACAGGAGGCCTCGGAACCGCTGTCCTAGAGTGGATGTCCGACCACGGCTATAGTCCCAGCATCACCCGTCTCGGTCTGCCCGACAATTTCGTAGAGCACGGCACCGTGGCAGAGCTGCGGAAGATTGTCGGTCTCGACCCAGAGAGTATTAAGAGAGCAATAGCAGGTTCTTACGTAGCAGACAGTGGTGGCAAGTCTATAGTAGCCCACTCGGGGGCAGAAGGGGAGGCTTCATGAAGATAGTAATTGCCGGCGCAGGTGCCGTAGGAACTCACTTATCAAAATTGCTCTCTACGGAGCACCACGACTGTGTGCTCATCGATGATGACGAAGAGCGCTTGGAGAACATTGACTCCAATCTGGACATCATGGCCCTGAACTCGTCGCCTACGAGTATCAAAGCGTTGAAGGACGCGGGTGTGGGTAATGCCGACCTCTTTGTCGGAGTCACGCGATACGAGAGCCGAAACATTACCGCTTGTGCACTGGCCCATGCCCTGGGTGCGAAGAAGACCGTGGCACGCATAGACAACTACGAATACATGCAGCCACAGGTACAGCAGATATTCAGGGACATGGGCGTAGACTCTATCGTCTACCCCGAAATGCTAGCCGCGAAGGACATCATCAGCGGACTGCAGATGTCTTGGGTGCGCCAGCGCGTTGACGTACACGACGGGGCACTCGTGCTCCTGGGAATCAAGCTGCGCGAGGGCTGCGAGATACTCAACCAGCCGCTGAAGGATCTCTGCGGACCTGACGACCCCTACCATGTGGTGGCTATCAAGCGCGATGGTGACACCATCATCCCCGGTGGCTTCGATGTCCTGAAGCTTCATGACCTCGCCTACTTCATGACCACAAAGGACTATATTCCCTATATCCGCAAGATTGTTGGCAAGGAAGGTTATCAGGATGTGCACAACGTCATCGTCATGGGCGGGGGCAAGACCGCCGTACGCACCGCCCTCACCATGCCTGACAACATGAACCTGAAAATCATCGAGCTATCTCCACATCGCTGCGAACGCCTAAATCAGGTTTTGGCCGACACCGATACGATGGTCATACACGGCGACGGGCGCGATCTGGGCCTTCTTGAAGAAGAAGGTATCAAGCACACACAGGCTTTCGTGGCTCTTACCGGCAATGCCGAGACCAATATCCTGGCTTGTCTGACAGCGAAGAAACTAGGCGTGCGCAAGACCGTTGCAATGATAGAAAATCTGGACTACGTCTCCATGGCTGAGGGTCTGGACATTGGCACAATCATTAATAAGAAGACGGTGGCCGCCAGCCACATCTTCCAGATGATGATGCGGGCCGACGTGCGCAACCTGCGCTCGCTGATGATGGTCGAGGCCGACGTGGCTGAGTTTGCCGTCGCCGAGGGTTCGCGTGTGACGAAAAAACCTGTCAAGGACTTAGCTTTACCCACGGGAATGACCATCGGTGGACTGGTGCGCGACGGTAAGGGCTTCCTCGTCAGCGGTGGCACACAAATCCAAGTCGGTGACAGCGTCATGGTATTCTGCCACAAGCACCAGCTCGAGAAAGCCGAGAAATACTTCAAAAAGCCCGTCCTTGGTTTTCTGTAGACAACAACGAATTACACGAATGATAAGCTTTACAGACCTCTACGACGTGGTGGAACAATATGGCATCACCACCGACAGCCGCAACTGCCCTCCCGGCAGTATCTTCATTGCCCTCCACGGCGAAAACTTCGATGGCAATAAGTTTGCACTCCAAGCCTTGGAGAAAGGCTGCTCCTACGCCGTCGTCGATGAAGTGTTTAGCGACCTTAGTTCTGCCAACAATAGTAAAGTCGCTCAACTCTCAACTCTCAACTCTCAACTGATTAAGGTTCCCGACACCCTCCAAGCCTATAAGGATCTGGCTCGCGAGCACCGCCGCCAGTTCGACATCCCCGTCATTGCCATCACCGGCACCAACGGCAAGACCACCACGAAGGAACTTGTACGTGCCGTCCTCTCGGAAAAATACAACGTACTAGCCACGGAAGGAAACTTCAACAACGACGTGGGCGTGCCCAAGACCCTGCTCCGGCTGACGAAGGAGCACGAGATTGCCATCATAGAGATGGGGGCCAGCCACCCTGGCGACATCAAGACCCTAGCCGAGACCGCCGAGCCTACCTGCGGCATCATCACCAATGTGGGTCACGCCCACTTACAGGGCTTCGGCTCCTTTGAAAGTGTTTGCAAGACCAAGGGCGAACTCTACGACTTCCTCCGCACCCGCGAGAATGGTCTCGTCTTCGTCAATGCCGACAACGAGTACCTCCTCGACATGCTCGAAGACTCAGAGAACTCAGAAACTTCAACTCTCAACTCTCAACTCTCAACTCTCAACTCTCAAACCTCAAACCAACTCTGGATAACCCCTTATAGCACCGACCCTGAAAAGCAGTACGCCTGTATCTCTGGCGAAATCATCCGTGAGGAAGGTAACCCGCTACTGAAGATGCGCTGGCGCCGTCCCCTCATGGATCTTGAGGAAAGCGGAGCGTCACAGAAATGGCACAAGGTTCAGACGCAACTCATTGGTGACTATAATATAGATAATGTATTAGCAGCTATCGCAGTAGGCATCAACTTTGGAGTAGACCGCAAAAGCATCTGCCATGCCATAGAGAACTACAAGCCTACCAACGGCCGCTCGCAGCTCCTGAATACAGAGAGGAACTGTCTTATCGTGGATGCTTACAATGCCAACCCCACAAGCATGATGGCTGCATTGGAGAACTTCCTCCTCTTACAGCCCGCCCCCGGCCAGAAGAAAATGGTCATCCTTGGCGACATGCTCGAACTAGGCCCTACCAGTATCGAGGAGCATCAGAAAGTTGTCAATATGCTTCAGGATGCGGGCATGGAACACGTATGGCTCGTAGGCCATGAGTTTGCGGCCACCAACAACTCCTACCGTGCCTTTGCCAACGTAGACGAGGTGAAGGCCGAACTTCAGTCGAACTGTCCCGAAGACCGTCTTATCCTGATAAAAGGCTCGAACAGCACCCGCCTACATCAGCTACCACCGCTACTCTGACACAGCCCTTGCACTCGCGGCCATGATATCGATGACGGTAGCGATGTCGGCCACGTCAACTCTACCGTCATTGTTTACATCAGCGGAAGGCGATTGACCATTGCTAGCCATGACATCGATGATGCTGGCAATATCGGCCACGTCGACTTTACCGTCAGCGTTCACGTCACCCTTGACGCTGTCGCCTCCATAGTGGTACTCCAAGTAGAGAATGACACACTGTTGCTCGCCAGTATTGGTGAAGGTGACGGTGTCTTTCACGTTGTCGAGGGTGAAGGTGACGGCATTGGGGTTGTCGCGTGGGGCGTCAAGGTCGAGGATGGTGGCGGTTGCCTCCGTGTATTCTTTGCCCGCCACTTCCTTCCAATAGCTGGTGCGATTGCTGGCATTGGTGCCAGTGACACTGTAGATGATGAGCTTCGTGGCCTTTGCGCCCTCAGGCATGATGATGGCGTTCTGTGCGCCATTGCTGCACTTGATGGCAGTACGCTCCAGGATTTCACCGTTGTAGGGAATCTTTAGTTTCGGAGTACCAGCAGAGGTGTACGACTTCTGCAAGTTGCCTATGCAGACGAGCGAGAAACCGAATGCCTCGTCGTTCTCTGCGCCTACCATCATGTTTTTGTACGAGCTATTATCATAACTTTTGTTTATCATGTTGCCCCAAGCCAAAAGAGCGGTCAAAGTCTCACCAATGGGTGGATCTACCTGGCTCTGGTCATCGGGGTTCTTTTCTCCGCCTACCACCTTTAGCACGCCCTTAGTGTAGAGTTCCGTTGCGTCCCATGTCTGGCCTTCGCCAGGTGTCTCGGGCAGAATCTGCTTGAAGGTGCCCGTGATGGTGCCGCCGGAGATATTGAAAATCTTGTATTCGGTCTTGTCGTACGGAGCCTCATCAAAGTCTATCCGTAAGGTGGCGGTAGTAGCGATGGTGGTCGCCTTCTTCAGGGTAATAGTATTGCTCTTGGTGCGGTCGGCAGGCACGATGAGGGTTGCCGTTCCGTTAAGCTTCATCGTGTTGTTAAAAGTCAGTCCGCGCTCATTGACGAGGGTATCGCCAGCCTGCAAGAAGCCGCCAGTATTAATAGTGGTGGCAGCTGCCAGCGAGCCTGTTCCGGCCAGCGTGGCTCCTGTGCGAACGGTGACCGCTCCTGTTCCTGAGTGCGTGCCGTTTACGATGAGAGTTCCACCGCCGACAATGGTCGTGCCGCTATAGACATTGTTGCCAGTGAGTCGCCAGTCACCCGTTCCCTGCTTCTCGATGCTGGTGGTTCCAGGGTGTGAACCGGCCTGGTCGTTGTTATTTATTACGCCACGGAAGGTCTCGTCGGTATTGGCACCGCCCACGATCCAAGTGCCGGTGCCTTTTGCCTTCACGTTGAATCCTGCCAGATAGGAACCGGCATCGCCCGAAAGACCGCCTAAGTAATAGGTAGATTCGTTCTTCGCGCCGTTGATGGCCGCTCCCGACTTTAGATAGATGGTGGCGTTCTTGATGCCCACATTGTTGCGGATGGCAAACTGACGGTTGGTGCCGCGATTGCCTGCTGTGGTGATGATGAGCTTGCCAGTGAAGTTGTCCCAGTTGCCCTCAATATACTCACGCAGATAGCAGACCCCCCATTGCAGCGTTCCCGTTCCGCTGATGTTGCACTTGTTGGTGTTCCAAAAGTCGAAGTTTACAGTCGAGGTCGTTCCCGCCTCAGCCACGATGGGGAAGTTGTAGGTCACGTTGGCCTCGTTCTTGCCCACGGTGGTAAAGCTTCCACCAGCCATGACGAGGTGAGAGGCTGAGCCAATGCCAGCATCGCTCACTTCCTTTGTGTTCAGCTTCACCGTGCCGCCCTCAATGCGGAGGTCACCGTCGTAGTTGAAGAAAGAAGTGTTATTGACTACCATCGTTCCCTCGCCGCTGATGATAAGGTTGCCCTGCCCCTCGATTCCGCCGTTCATAGTGACGGTTGCACTCTTGATGGCGATGTCGAAATGAGTGTCGCTGTAAAGCTTTGCCGAACGATTGGTGGAAGTCGTGTAACCAGTGTACTTATACGTACCGCCATCCATGACCCAGTTCTGGGCGAACTCCTGACTCATGCCCAGTCCGCTGGCCACGCCGCCGTTCTTCAACGATTTGAACTCATATACACCCTGATGAAGCACGGTTGACCCTTCATACTGCTGGTTTGAAGCAATGGTCAGCGTACCCTCACCGGTCTTGTTGAGCGAAGCAGAGCCGCTGATGTAGCCCGTTCCGTCGATGGTGACGTTAGCATCCGAGCGTACCACGACGGCGGTCTTCGACATAGCCTCGGTCAGGGTGAAGGTCGTGTCTTCCGTAGGAGCAATGAGCCATTCGCCGTCACCCTCGCCAGTAAAGGTGTCGCAGTCGATGATGTCGACCTGTTCGGGACGGGTCTTCACAGTCAGCGCAGCAGTATAATCGCTCTTAGCATCGCCTTTGTAAGCACAGACACGCACCACGTAGGGTTTGCCAGGCTCTAAGGGGAATTGAGAATTGAGAATTGAGAATTGCTGGTGCGGCCCACTTCCACGAAATTTCCGTTTTGCTGTATCTCCACGATAAAGCCGTCCTCATTGTCCGAGTAGTCGGCCCACTGCAGGGTCAGACTATTGGTGGTGGCACTCTGCAACGAGAGAAGCATAGGTTGGCGGAGAAAGAATTGTCGGTCTTCTATAGTAATAGAGTTGATATAGTTCTCAATGTTGGTATAACCATTGTCACGCAGCACCATGGCATCGTCCACGGCGGGGTCGGTAGCGTTGTCCACCTCCCACTCGTCAGGCATACCGTCACCATCGGTATCCTTCTGCTTCGTACCCTTGAACCAGGGCCAGCTGGTAGGCACGCCGATGGGTAGCTCGTTCTCGTTGGTGATGAGTTTGCCCTCCGTGCCGAAGCTGAGCACCTCGTCAATCATGTAGCAGTCGGCCAGGTCGCGGTAGGGCAGCGAGGCACCCACGTCGGGCAGCAGCTTTTCCACAAGGTCTTTGCCCGACCATGTTTCTAACTCCGGATAGTCGTAGGGCTGACTCTTACGGTCGCCGCCTCCGTTGCCGGTAAACAACTCTGGATTGTACACACCGTCCTTATTGCGGTCCTGCCAGTTATCGCTGCCATAGAAGTGGAAACCGGAATTGCCACCAGAAAAACCGTCGGCCGACGTGCTGGTGGAGTTACCGTTGATAAAGAGGTTGCCAACGGCATTGGCATAGGACTCACCCGCCGATTCACCGCCCATCTCGTAGGCGTATGTGCTCCAGTTGTAAACGAGGTTGTTCACGTACTGGTGCTTGCCCTTTACCTTGAAGTTGCGGGTCTTGTTGTCGCAGAGCAGCACACGGTACATCGTGATGTTGTCGGCCTGGATGAGTCCGCCGGCCGAGTGCTGCATCAGCCCCTGGCCCACGATACTGTTCTGAATGGTGATGTCATGGGGAGCGGTGCCCTTGTTGTCCCAGTTGATGGAGAAGTTCTCGTCCTGTCCCCATGCAAACGAGCAATGGTCGAAGATCATGTTGCCGCCATTGGCCAGTCCGCCACAGTCGGCATCCTTCGTGCCCACCGCACCCATGCGGAAACGCATGTAGCGGATGATGACATTGAAAGCGCCCGAACACGACATACCGTCGCCATAGACGGTGATGCCCTCGCCGGGAGCCGTCTGTCCGGCAACGGTGATATTGCTCTTAAAGACAAGACGCGAATTGATGCGTATGACACCGCTCACGTCAAAGACCACGATACGGTTGGGCTGGCTCACGGCATCACGTAGCGAACCCGTTCCAGAGTCATTGAGATTCGTCACATGGTACACCTTTCCCGTACGTCCGCCAGTGGCGAAGCGTCCCCAGCCCTGAGCCTCAGGGAAGGCCAGTTGCTGGGCATTGGTGTCAAGAAATGCCGTTAGGCATAATAATAAGCCTAAGAGTAGTTTTTTCGTTTTCATTGTTAGTTATGGCTAGTAAATATTGCTAAAAGTCGAAACTTAACTGACCGGTCATCTCGTCGATGATTTGTCGCTGGCTTTTGCCCGCATCGGGGTCGAGGTTCTCTTCAGGGGCTGATGGTCCCCCAGGTGACTCTGTTTTTCCCTGACTTTCCAGATTTTCCGGACTTTCCGTATCTTCTGGATTTTCTGAAGGTTCTGGGAAGCGCTGTGGCTCCAGCTCCTCGATGCTATCTATCTGCCAGGTGCTGATGCGCTTGCCCTTGGCCTTGAAGCCCTTCACGGCGATGAACTGCTCAGCATCGATATCCTCGCTGCCACGTGCCGCATCGGCACCACCATAGGTGACGCGGACGAGTGGGTATACCTGGTCGGAGAGTATGACGAGCTTTGAATCGGGATTCTCGCCGAGGAAGTTCTGCTTACGCTTCGCAGCCTCCATGAGGAAGCGCTTCAGGTAGGGATAGCCCTGGTTGTCGGCATCGAAGAGCACGGCTGTCCACACCTTTCCGGCATCGTATTTCTCGATGCGCAGGATGTTCTCCTCGTAGTGGTTATTGAGATCGAAGTTGGTGAGATAGAAGTCGCCGTTCTTCAGCACGACGAGAATCTGGTCGTCATCGAAGAACTCGCCCAGCAACGTTCCGTGCTCGTCGTAATTCAGACGGTTCACGTCGGGGTCGAACCACACCTTACGCCCACCCAGCGTGGAGTGTCCCAGGCTCTTCAGCGTTATGCGGTGCACGGGCTTCCTCGTGAGCAGGTTTCCTTTCGACCCTCGGCTCTTGATAATCACGTCGGCGAAGCTGCGCTCCATGAATATGCTGTTACGCGGATTCGCAGCCTGGACGCTGGCATCGAGCGTCACCTTGATGACTTCAGCTTCGCCGTTGGGGTTAGCGGTGAAGTAGAGAATCTTCGAGCCAGGCGTACCCTGCGTGAGGTCGTACTCGCGGTCGCGGGTAATGCCGGTGATGTTGAAACGCTTGTAATAAGACGGGCCTTGCCGTCCGTCACGGTACACAACATTATATATAGTACGCACATCGCTCTTCTTGAACACGCCCACATATTGGATGTTCTTGCCCACGAAGAGTTTCTCGGCCACGCGCACCACCTTGTATTTGCCATCCTTGAAGAAGATGATGATGTCGTCGATGTCGGAGCAGTTACACACAAACTCGTCCTTCTTCAGTCCCATGCCGATGAAACCCTCCTGCCGGTTGATGTAAAGTTTCTGGTTGGCCTCGGCCACCTTTGCGGCCTCGATGGTGTCGAAGTTGCGAATCTCCGTCATGCGCGGATGGTCCTTGCCGTATTTGTCCTTGAGGAACTGGAACCAGCCGGCGGTCACCTCCACAAGGTTGGCCAGGTCGCGGTCTATATCCTCTATCTCAGCCTTGATGCGGGCCATCAGCTCGTCGGCCTTGTCCTTGTTGAACTTCAGGATGCGCTGCATCTTGATTTCCAAGAGCCGCAGGATGTCGTCCTTCGTCACCTCGCGAATCATCTGCGGATAGTACGGCGTCAAACGGTCGTCGATATGTTCACAGACGGCATCGACATTGGGAGCCTGTTCGAATTTCTTGTCCTTGTAGATGCGCTCCTCGATGAAGATTTTCTCCAGCGACTGGAAGTGCAACTGCTCTAATAGCTCGTTCTTACGTATCTCTAATTCCTGGCGTATGAGGTCTTTCGTTCGCTCCACGTTATCGCGCAACAGGTCGCTGATGGTGAGGAACTGTGGCTTCTGGTCCTTGATGACGCAGCAGTTGGGTGAGATGCTGATTTCGCAGTCGGAAAAAGCATAAAGAGCATCGAGTGTCTTATCGCTGCTCACGCCTGGCATGAGTTGAATCTGAATCTCCACCGTGGCCGATGTCAGGTCATCTACGTGGCGGGCCTTGATCTTGCCTTTCTCGATGGCCTTCTTGATACTGTCAATGAGACTGTCTACGGTCTTGGAGAAAGGCAGATCGCGGATGACGAGTGTCTTCTGGTCGAGCTTCTCAATCTTCGCACGCACCTTCAGCACGCCGCCGCGCTGACCGTCGTTGTATTTCGAGACGTCGATGCTGCCGCCCGTCTGGAAGTCGGGGTAAAGGTGGAACTCCTCACCATGCAGGTAGCTGATGGCGGCATCGCAAATCTCGTTGAAATTGTGGGGGAGAATCTTCGACGACAGACCCACGGCGATGCCCTCGGCACCCTGTGCCAACAGCAGCGGGTACTTCACGGGCAGGGTGATAGGCTCCTTGTTGCGTCCATCGTAGGAGAGCTGCCACTCGGTGGTCTTGGGGTTGAAAACGGTGTCCAAGGCAAATTTGGACAAGCGCGCCTCGATATATCGCGGTGCAGCGGCCTTATCGCCAGTGAGTATGTTGCCCCAGTTGCCCTGCGTGTCGATGAGCAGGTCCTTCTGTCCCAGTTGCACCAGGGCATCGCCAATCGAAGCATCGCCGTGAGGGTGGAACTGCATGGTGTGGCCCACGATGTTCGCCACCTTGTTATATCGGCCGTCATCCATGCGCTTCATCGAGTGCAGGATGCGTCGCTGCACAGGCTTCAGGCCGTCCTCGATATGGGGAACGGCACGCTCCAAGATTACATACGAGGCATAGTCCAGAAACCAGTTCTGATACATGCCGCTCAGGTGATGCACGACCGATGCATCGAAGCGGTTCACGGGCTTATAGTCGGAATGAGCTTCCGAGGCCGATGAGACATCAGTGTTCTCTGTGCCCTCGGTGTTCTCTGTTTTCTCAGTGTACTCTGTGTTATCCATTTAGGTGTAGGTTCTTAGTTTGGATGCAAAAGTACGAAAAAAGAGCGACGTGGCAAAACGATTTGGGAAGATTAACGCTTTTTGCCTAAAAAAGTCTACTCAGTCATGCCAGAATAAGGCAAATTCATATAAGCCAACCTCCGACTTGTGAAAAAAGTTGTAAGAAATTGCTTGGTATTCAAAATAAAGTTCGTACCTTTGCGCCTAATTTATTTAGGTTATGACCAAAAGACTCTTAAACAAGATTATAGTGCCAGTTGCAGCAGTCCTTGCAATCATCTTGATTGCGATGCTTTGGCATTCCCACGCCACTTTGAAGGAAGAGACGATGAGGCGTACAGAGCAGATGCTGGAGAAAAAAGCCATGCTCACCACAAATTACCTGAACGAGGTGGAGACGGTGACTCGCAACATGAAATGGCAGGTGATGAACAACCTGTATCCCGACTCACTGTTGGCATATACCCACCGTATCGTTGAGCTGAACCCTAACCTCAATGGTTGCTCCATTACGACAGAGCCTGACTTTTTCCCTAACTTAGGCCATAACTTCTCAGCCTATACCGTCAGGCAGGGTGACAGAATTGTAACGGAAATAGAGGGAGAATACGATTACTATAGCAAAGACTGGTACAGGAATCCACGGACTGAAGGCAAGGCCGTGTGGGTAGACCCATACGACGACTTTAACGAAGCCGGAACACTATTTTCCTCGGAAAAGATTGCCTCCTACTCAATGCCTCTCTACGATGCCGACAGCACCTTCATTGGTGTTATCTCCACCGACCTATCACTGCCTATGCTGTCAAAGGCCATTACCGAGGAATTGCCCTGCGAGGGTGCCTATTACATGATGACAGGCAAGAGCGGTAACTTTCTTATCTATCCTGACAAGGACAGGCTTGTTTACCATACCATCTTCGATGGTGTCAATTCACGTCTGCAGAGCGACATCATTGCCCTGGGAAACGAGATGGTGAACGGCCACAAGGGCAATATGTCGGTGAACTTCGACGGCGAACAATACCTTGTGTTCTATCAGCCCATCACACTGACAGGCTGGAGCATTGCCCTTGTCTGTCCTGAAAGGTACTTCTACTGGTAACCTCCGATACCTTGCCAAATTTCTCGGAAGTCCTCTGTAGAAAGCAAAATGGATAAGCTCTCTTCACAACCATTTGGGGCTACTACTTTGGTCAGCCAAGAACGACACAATAACATGGCGGCGATTCGTTCGAAAAACACGAAGCCAGAGATGATTGTGCGACGTGGACTGTGGAAACGGGGATTCAGATACAGGCTGAACTACAAACGGTTGCCCGGACATCCTGACCTGGTTTTGAGAAAATACAGGACATGCATCTTTGTGAATGGATGTTTCTGGCACGGACACGGCGCTTCGCTAAATGATAAGGGAGAAATAATAAATGAGAAAAACTGTTGCAAAATTCCCAAGACGAACAGGGAGTTCTGGGTGACGAAGATTCGCAGGAACAAGGAGCGTGACAAGGAGGAACAGCGAAAACTGGCAGCGATGGGCTGGCACTGCATCACGGTGTGGGAGTGCGAGCTGAAATCGCAAAAGCGAGAAGAGACACTGGATTCGATAGCCTTCACGCTGAACCACATCTGGTTGCAAGACCACCGAGCGAAAGCTATCCCCTACCCAATGATGGAAGAAGAGAACATGCAAATGCCTATGGCAGCAGAGTCTGAAACAACATAAACGAGACGACAATAAAAGCCGCCTATGACAAAACCCTCAGGGATGCCATAGGCGGCTTTGCTTTGTAACAGATGCTTAGAGTTTTGCCAGTTCGATGACCTTATCGATGGCAGCCGAGAGTCCATCGGCGTTCTTGCCTCCAGCTTGGGCAAAGTGAGGCTGTCCACCACCACCACCCTGGATGAGCTTGGCAGCCTCGCGCACCATCTGTCCGGCATTCAGACCGTGGTCGGTGATGACGTCGTCGCTCAACATGATGGTGAGTTGCGGCTTGTCGTTATAAGTTGTTCCGAGTACGCAGAGGAGTGAGCCTTCCACATTTGCACGTATTTTGAAAGCGAGGTCTTTGGCGGCCTGTGGCTCCATGGGCATTATGGCGGTCACCACTTTCACGCCGCCAATAAAACGGCCCTTCTCAATCAGTTGCTTTGAATAACGCTCGACGGCCTGGGCCTGGAACGACTCAATCTCTTTCTTCATCGAGTCGTGCTCCTCAATATATTTCTGGATGACGCCCTGCAGGTCTTTGGCGTTGTTGAAGAACGACTTGATGGCTTTCAGCGTGTCCTCGATGTTGTACAGGAGTTCCTCGCACTGCTTGCCTGTTCGGGCCTCGATACGGCGGATGCCGGCGGCGACACTGCTCTCCGAGATAATCTTGAAGAAGCCGATGCGGCCTGTCGAGGTGGTGTGGATACCGCCGCAGAGCTCGCACGAAGGGCCGAAGCGCATGACGCGGACGGCGTCGCCATACTTCTCGCCGAAGAGGGCGATGGCACCCATCTTCTTGGCCTCCTCCATAGGCACGTCGCGGTGCTCATCGCGGGGCAGGTCTTGGCGAATCATGAAGTTCACCATACGCTCCACCTCGCGCAGCTGCTCGTCGCTGACCTTCTCGAAGTGGGAGAAGTCGAAGCGCAGTGCGTCGGGGCTGACGAAGGAACCCTTCTGCTCGACGTGGTCGCCGAGCACCTGCTTCAAGGCGTAGTCGAGGAGGTGCGTGGCAGTGTGGTTGGCGGCAGAGGCATCGCGCTTGTCGATGTCTACACAAGCCATGAACTCAGCCGTCGGGTCTTTCGGGAGCTCCTTCACGATGTGGACGGTCTGGCCGTTTTCGCGCTTGGAGTCGATGATGTCAACGGTCTCCTCGCCATTGACGAGGACGCCTGTGTCGCCCACCTGTCCACCCATCTCGCCGTAGAACGGGGTGTAGTCGAGCACCAGTTCGTAGAAGGAGTTCTTCTTCTGGGTGACCTTGCGGTAACGGATGATGTGGCAGGTGTACTCAGTATAATCGTAGCCGACGAACTGCTGCTCACCCTGGGCAAGTTCTACCCAGTCAGAATTTTCAACAGCGGCAGCATTGCGGGCACGGTCTTTCTGCTTCTGCATCTCCACGTTGAACTGCTCCTCGTTGACGGTGAAGCCGTTCTCACGACAAATAAGCTCGGTGAGGTCGAGGGGGAAGCCGTAGGTGTCGAACAGACGGAAAGCCTGTACGCCATCCAGCTCCTTTACCTCCTTACTCCTCAACTCCTCCATGGCCTTGTCGAGCAGCGAGATACCTTTGTCGAGCGTGCGGAGGAAGGAGTCCTCCTCCTCCTTGATGACTCGACCGATAAGCTGCTGCTGAGCTTTCAGTTCGGGGAAGGCATCACCCATCTCTTCAACGAGTGTGGGCAGGAGCTTGTAGAGGAAAGCCTCTTTCTGTCCGAGGAAGGTGTAGGCGTAGCGCACGGCACGGCGCAGGATACGGCGGATGACGTAGCCGGCCTTAGCATTGCCGGGCAGCTGGCCGTCGGCGATAGAGAACGAGACGGCGCGCAGGTGGTCGGCGCAGACGCGCATGGCTACGTTGATTTCGTTTTGAGATTTGAGATTTGAGATTTGAGATTTGTTGTCAGTCTCTTCCTCAAAAGTGAAGTAGCGCAGGCCGGTGATGTCTTGCTCAGCCTTGATGATGGGCTGGAACACGTCGGTGTCGTAGTTAGAGTGCTTGCCCTGCAACATGCGGACAAGGCGCTCGAAGCCCATGCCGGTGTCGATAACGTTCATGGAGAGTTTCTCCAGCGAGCCATCGGCCTTGCGGTTGAACTGCATGAACACGAGGTTCCATATTTCGATGACCTGCGGGTCGTCCTTGTTCACGAGGTCACGACCACAGATGCCGCTGGCCTTTCGCTGCTCTGGCGTGCGGCTGTCGACGTGAATCTCCGAGCAGGGGCCGCAGGGGCCTGTGTCGCCCATCTCCCAGAAGTTGTCGTGCTTGCTGCCGTTGATGATGTGGTCCTCGGGCACGTGCTTGGCCCAGTAGCGGGCAGCCTCGTCGTCGCGGGGGATGTTTTCTTCGGGTGAACCCTCGAACACGGTCACGTAGAGGTCTTCGGGGTTGAGCTTCAGCACGTCGACCAGATATTCCCATGCCATGTCGATGGCTCCCTCTTTGAAATAGTCACCAAACGACCAGTTGCCGAGCTGTTGTTGTGGCAGTCGGCGTAGGGCCAGGTGTGGGCGCCGCATTTGTCGCCCATGAGCAGCGAGTCGCACTGCGAGAAGTTGCGCGAGTTGACGGCGCTC
>JAFVFY010000103.1 GCA_017475265.1 Prevotella sp.
CCAGCGCTTTTCTACTACAAACCCACCCACTTACTACCATTAGACTGGCTGTTTGGCTCCAAAAAGGCCTCAATGGATGCCTCGAACACCCTTTTTCGGGGTATTTCCCAACCGCGAAAAACACCAGTATTAAGCGAAATAGGAGTAAAGAAGTGTTAAGTTTATGTAATTTTAGGTCGTTTTCTGCACAAAAGAGGGGTATTTGTGCAGGGCTATGAGGCGCGATTCCTGCAAAAAACAGCCGGTTTGGGCAGGTTTTTGCGCTAGATGGTCATCTTTTAGGAACACTTTTTTCTGTACTTTTTCTTTACATTTCAGCAAAATAGGCGGGTAAACTTTTCCTATGGCCGCTTCGCTCAAAATTATATAAAAATTGAATCGAAAAATTATAGGCGCTCGGCTCTGGCAAGCGTCTCCTATCGTCGCCGAGCGGCCGCTTTGCTTGCAAAGAATTATGCAGCCAGTAATATCGTTGGAGATCTTTTATAATTTTGAAATTAATTTTTTTACAATTTTGAGCGAAGCGACCCCTGAAATCAAGGAGGAGCCTCCTCGGCTGGTTTGCTGAACAAAAGCATAGCCTTTGGTTTTGTCTTGCTAAATGGACGTCTCAGCGACAGATACAACAGAAATGACAAATGACAATGAAAAAGTTTTGGCTATTTGGGTGAAAATGCTTAATTTTGCCGCTGTTTTCAATTGTAAATCGTAAATTCATCAAAATGGGAATATTCATTAACAGGGGGAACACCGATTTTCTGTCGTCGCTAACAGGCGAATATGTAGATAAGTCTGGGCTGATTGCCGTAGTAAACAGGACGCTTTTCACCGACCAGCGGTTCAGCTGCGTGACACGCTGCCGCCGCTTCGGCAAGTCGATGGCGGCCAGGATGCTCTGCGCCTACTACGATGATTCGTGCGACTCGCGCAGCCTGTTCACGGGTTTGGAGATAGAGCGCGAAGAGTCGTTTGAGAAGCATCTGAGGAGACCGTGGCACGCGCACTGGAGGCCGCTCATAGCGACGACACGAGCATCCTTTCTTACAACGACGAGCGCTCGACCTTTGGTCGCTCTGCTTCAGCAGAGAACTCGCTGGCCTGCGTCATCAGCATCGCCTATTACTATGCACATAATGACTATCACGTTCACCGTGAGTATGCCACGGGCAAGGGCTTCGCCGACATTGTGCTGATACCGCGCAAGAACGTCAGCAAGCCCGCCCTCATCATTGAGCTGAAGAAGGACAAGGATGCCAAAACGGGTATCGACCAGATAAAGGAGCGCTGCTATCCTCAGAAGGTGGCCGAATACACCGGCGACATCCTCCTTGTCGGCATCAACTACGATACCGACACCAAGCAGCATACATGCAAGATAGAAAGATGGACTCTTTAATACAATTATACTATGAAGACAAGATTTGCAAAGAATGCGAAAATTTTCGACATTGGCATTACCGCTGTAGCGGGAATGGTGTCGGTAGGTATTATGCTCTATGGCATTGGCCACTACGGACTGAAGGAGACATGGCCGGAGCTGGTGCTCAACCTGTTCTACATTGCCTGTTTGGTGATGATATGGATGTACTTCTTTGACAAGATGGGTACCCAACGATTCAACTACTGGTGCTCCATCTCGGTGGGCATGACGGTGCTGCTGCGCGACATCCTCTTCCCGCCGCCACTGGCCAATTACCCGCTCCGCCTGTCGTGCTTCACGCTGTCGGTGCTGCTGCTCTGCACGCTCACCTACTTCTATGCCCGCAAGGACTGGCAGAGCTACTCGAAGAGCAACCTGTGGGCTATCTGCGGCATCGATGTTCTCATTGCCACGCTCTACAACATCGACATCATGTTTTTTGAGCCAATCGACGAGTACACCAACTACTCGATGACCGAGATCTGGATTCGGCCCACCATTATCTACGGCCTCGTCGCCTGCTTCGTGACGGAATCTGCTAAAGATTAAGATGTTCGGTCAAATATCTCTTGATGTCATACTGCTCGTCCTGCTCTACGGCATGGGGACGGCGACCGCTGCCGGCGCATGCCTATACCTGCTGCTGCGACGGGCCAATGCCTTTGCGCCCGATATCACCCCGCCCCAGCGGTTGCGCCGCTGGACGGCGGTGTTCTTTGCCATCGTGGCCTTGGGGCATTTGTGGTACATACCGTCTGTCGTGTCCGATTCGAGCGAAGATTTCATGCTGGGTTTTCTGATTGGCGGACTGCTCGACTGCATACTGGTCATCCCGCTGCCCCTCGTCGTCATGCTCTGCATGCTGCAGGACAGGCGGCGCCCGCTGTGGCCCGTCGGCGTGACGGTGGCTCCGCTCGTGGTGGGAGTTGTAGTGTGCATCGTCACCCGTAGCGGTGCCCTGATGCCATGGCTGCGCGGCTATTTCCTGTTGGCGGCTTTATGCTTCACGATATATATGGTGCGTGCCGTGCGACAGTACGGGCGGTGGCTGCGCGACAACTATGCCGACCTGGAGCACAAGGAGGTGTGGCAGAGTTTCGTGGTGCTGGCCGTCATCATGCTTATGTTCTGTTATTACGTGGTGGGCTACGACGGCGGCATGTTCTACGAATACATCGTCCAGGTGTGCGGTCTGCTGCTCGTCGTCTATCTGCTATGGCGTGTGGAGACGCTACAGACCCTCACCCAGCAGACCCTCACCCAGCAGACCTTCCCTGTGAGGGAGGGGTCGCCCGAAGTCCTTTCCGATGCCACCAGCGAGCAGATTGACACCTTGCTACAGCAGCGCTGTGTGGACACACGGCTCTACCTACAGCACGGCCTGACGCTCTCGCAGCTGGCTCAGGTCATTGGCACCAACCGCACCTATCTCGGCTTGTATTTCGCGCGCCAGAACACCAATTACAACGCCTACATCAACGGCCTGCGCATCCAATATTTCCTCCGTCTCTACGATGAGGCCGTGGCTACCGGGCGCGACTTCACTGCCCAGCAGCTGGCCAGCGAGAGCGGCTACCGCAACTACAGAACTTTTAGCCACGCCTTCAAGCTGCGCATGGGGCAGAGCGTGACGGAGTGGATGAGCGTGGAGGGCACACAGAGAGCCATGCAACCACAGAATTAAGGAGATGACCTTATTATTTATCTACTATAGAAAAAGGTCATCGATATTAACCTCATTGTTGATACTTTGCCATCCTGCATTGCGCACTAAACCGGCAGAAGTCACCATTGTCAAGTGGAGGAATTTATTAGTACCTGTAACCTCGCGGAATGTGTCACGCCGGTCCAGCATCCGCTGTGCATACTCCGCAGAAATGGCAAAAGGCTTGTTAGTGAACTTCATTTCACAGAGATTGATGGTTTTGTCGCCACGGTCAATAACCAGATCTATCTGAGCGCCCTTATGCTCCTCACCGTCTTTGCCTACATACGGCTTGCACGACCATGAACATACATTCGTAAGGATGCCGCTAATACCCAGCTTTTGCTTGATTTGGGGAATATGATGCAGGCATACTTGTTCGAAAGCATAGCCCTCCCAAATGGAAACGTCCTGTCCTATATGGCTCCAGTAATGTTCGTCGCCTCCATGATAGTTTTTCACGAACCGTAGATAGAACAAGGAATAGAGGTCTGTGAGCTGGTACATCACGTCACGTTCTGTCTTTCCAAAAGCATTGTAACTACGGATGAAATCACAGTTGCACAAATCATCAAGAATTTCGGAAAAATAGCCATTATCCTCGGTTCCTATTTCGCGAATAAGTTCTGGCCTTGTCATACCCTTCATCTGTTTTGAGAGCACTTCGACAACCCGCTGGTAAAGACGTGACTCTTTAAACAGAGACTTATAGAGAAAGGTATATTCTTTTTTGAGGGGTGCATTCTCAGAGAAGAACAAGGCATCTATGTTCTGAGCCACACTCAAACTGCGGCTCATCATGTCAAGATAATAAGGTGTGCCGCCAAACACCATATAGGTTTCTATGATATGCTGGCGTGACAGGTCAAAACCTCGTAGGCTAAGGAACTCCTCCGTTTCACGCAGGTTGAACGGGCGCAGGTAGATTTGTTTCGTAACACGATTGTGCAGCCCTCCCTTGTCGCCGAGCAACTTGTTCGTCATCCATGTGGTTGCCGAGCCACAGACAATGAGCTTGACATTGTCGTGCTTAGATGCCCATCCATTCCAGAAAAGTTCAAAAGCTTTCAGAAAACGTGAACGAGGGGTGTCAAGCCATGGCAGCTCATCGATGAAGATGTCTATGCGCTCCTTGTCAAGCAATGTCTCAATATACTCACGCAGCATGAGGAACGCCTCCATCCAATCCTTTGGAACCCTGTACTTCTTCTTTGCATAAATGCCAAGCTGGGTTGCAAAGTTAGTCAGTTGTTCCTTACGGGTTCCTTCGTAGATACCAGTAGTATAGAAATCATATTTTGCATCAAACGTCTTGTCAATAAGGAATGTCTTGCCGATACGCCTACGTCCGTAAACGGCCACCAACTCAGCCTTTGTGGAACTGAGGATTTCCTGTAGCAGTGCCATTTCCTGGCGCCTGCCCACTATGATGTTTTTATTCTCCATACCCGACATGCTTATTTTTGGGTGCAAAGTTAGCATTTTTTATTGAAAGAAAAAACAAAAAGCGCATTATTTTACTGCGGTAACCCACTTTAAATTTGAGTTACCGCAGTATTATACGCGACACAGATCAGCGGGGACGGTTCTCCATGATCACTTTTCCCCATACAATATGGAGGTCACAGTAGACAAAAAATCGGCATCCTTAGCTTTGAGAGCGTTTTTCCCGTTGAGTCATCCTTTTCTGGATGTCTCAACGGGGTTTTCTTTATGTTTCATTGCTGCGGCAAAATAAGCAATTTTGGAGGGGAGACTGCAAAAATTAACAAAAAGTGTGGCAGAATTTACAAAAAGTGCGGTGGAGGGGGTGGGGGGCTTGCAGGATTGAAAATAAATGTTTATCTTTGCACGGGAAATATGATACCACAATAAACAAGTGAATATTTTATGGAAAAGAATGTGAATAATATGAATAATTAATCCCTGTCGCGTACCTACGGCACGCTATCCGTTAACATCCTCATTACCAGCCATTGAAATGGCTGGCTACCATTGTCAGATGCCTACGGCATCACTTACGAAACTTGAATTAATAACTATAAAACAAACAACATGCGACAAAAGAAATTATTATTGATGCTCGCCCTGCTCTGCACCCTCGTGCAGACGACGTGGGCTCAAGACGTATGGGACGGCTCGACATCCAGGCCGACCTACCTCCCCGGTCGTCAGGTTATAATCATCAGGACTGCGGCCGAGCTGGCCTATGCCCAGCAACACTGGGATGACGACTCTGGCGACGGCGTTAACAAGGATTATTACGAGCACAGCTACATGCTGGAAGCCGACCTCGACCTGACCGCTTACTCGTGGCAGCCCCTGGGATTCAATAGCAGCAAGCCGTACACGGGAACTTTCTTTGGCAACGGCCACACCATCAAGCTCAACATCATAGCTGCCGCGGATAACTATCAGGGCCTGTTTTCTGAAATTTCGCCCTTGGGCTGTGTAGAGAACCTGCATGTTAGCGGCCACATCGAGTGTTCCACTTCGCGCCTGGTGGGCGGCATCGCCGGCCAGAACAACGGCCTCATTTCCAACTGTTGGGTGAGCTCTGACGTCATATCCTATTGGCGCGGGTCCAGCAATACGGCCAAGGTGGGCGGCATCTGTGGCGAGAACCTGGGTAGAGTCGAATATTGCTGCATGACGGGCGACGTGCTGAACCACGATGCCGACGTGGGCGGAATCGTAGGCTATAATAACGGCAACATCAACCACTGCACGTTCTACGGCACCCGCACAAGCAACCATAGCCAAGACAATGAGTTCGTCGGCGACCAAAGTGAAAATCTATGGAACGCGCACGGGTGCGACCTCTATGATGATGCCACGCTCGCCAACTATCTGAACAGCTTCAGCTCCGTCGAATACTGTGAAATGTATCGCAGCGCCATCCAATACCCGAACCGCGCAGTCGTTCGCAACGAGGGCTACGGTGAAGTGACGTCGGCATCCCTTGGCACTCACGAGGGAAAGACCATGCGACTGACCAAGGCGTTCGGCTCGCTGCAGAGCATCTCCGTCACCGACGCACGTGGCAGTGCTATAGCCCTCAGCGGCAACGAGACCGACGGCTACACCTTCACCATGCCTCGGGGCGATGTCGTCGTCCTGGCCAGGTTCAGCGGCAGCGACTGGCTGTCTGCCTATGCCGGCACGCAGAGCGACCCCTACGTTATCAACAGCACGGACGACTGGGCGTCATTCGCCTACTATGTCGGTCAGGGTAACGACTTCAGCGGCAAGGTGGTGAAGCTGGGCGGCGACGTCACCGCCACCACGACGGTGGGACTCCGGGAGCAGAACGAATACGGCAGGCGTCCTTTCAGCGGCACCTTCCTCGGCGAGGGCCACACGCTGACGGCCAACCTCAGCAGCACGGCCACCGGCACGAGCCCCAACGAGCAGGGCGTGGCTCCCTTCCACTGCATCTCCGATGCCACCATCAAGGACCTCACCGTGGCGGGCACCATCAGCTCCTCCAGCTACCACACGGCGGGTCTCGTAGGCTTTGCATACGGCGAAAACCTCTTAGAGAAATGTATCATCACCGCCACGCTTAACATCAACAGCAACTATGCCGGCGGCATCATCGGTCATGGCGAAATCTCAAACACCACCTTCAAGGACTGCGTCTTCGCCGGCACCATCAACGGCGTGGGCGGCCAGCGCGCCAACATCGGTGGCCTCTGGGGCTGGAGCGACATCGGCTCCCCCTTGTTCCAGAACTGCATAGAGAAGGGCACCTACAACAACATCTCGTCCATGCACCCCGTGGGCTTGACCGGCAGTAAGGCTCGCATCAACGACTGCTACTACCATAACGCGCAGATTGGCACGCCGGATTTGGTATGCGTCATACCCGGAGCCTACCAGGTTCAGGCCTCTGTTCCCCAGAACAAAGTCTATTATATGGTGCAGGTTGCCGACGGCACGACGTGCTATCTGCCCTGTGAGCTGTCGGGCCTCCAGCAGAAATACTTCTATACAGGCAGAGGCATAGAACCCGACGTGGCGATTACGTGCAAAGGTGTCGCCCTCGTCAGAGACGTCGATTACACCGTAAGCTACGCCAACAACACCAATAGTGGCCGGGCCTCGGTAACCTATACAGGCCATGGAAAATATGGTGGTCGGGACAGCGAAGGGTTCACCATCGGTAATGTCGAATACATCGACGCATGGTGGGACTGGGACCGTCCCAACCTCGACCTGACTGATGGCATGTCGTATATGGTGGTGAGTAACAAGACATTCGATGATGTCCGCATCAAAATCCAGGGCCATGCCACGCTTATACTGTCCGGGGGTGTTACGTTCACCATAAACGGAGGCATCGAACTGAGCGAGGGTAATACGCTCACCATCGAAGGCCCCGGCAACCTGGTGGTGAAAGGCTCATACGAAATGGCCGGCATCGGTGCCTCGAGGATGGGCACGCTCATCATCAACGGCGGCAACATCAATGTAACAGGCGGACATCGAGCAGCCGGCATCGGCGGCAACTTGGATAATAGCTACGGCGGCCGCGTCGTCATCAATGGCGGTGTGGTGAGGGTCACCGGTGGTCCGGGCGCCGCCGGCATCGGCGGTGGCGACAAGACGTGGAACGGTTCTCCCGACACCTACTGCGGCGATGTCGTCATCAACGGCGGTCAGGTGACTGTCATAGCCGGGTCGAGCTCAGCCGCCATTGGTCGTGGCTCCAGAAGCCCCAACAGCGGTACGCTGACGCTCGGCTGGACCAACCCCAGTGATTACCTCCATACCATTGACGCCGGATTCGGCGTGACCAGCGTCACCTTTGTCGATGGCAAACAGTTCGTCATTGAAGGCACCACGACCATCGCCACGGCCTCAAACGCAGGCAATCAGAAAATCGTGCCCTACATCCCGGTGGGCGCGCTCCCCGGCAGTGGCACGCAGGCAGACCCCTTCACCATCAGCTCTGCCGACGAATGGGAGGTCTTCACGAAAAATGTGGGTAACAGCTACAGCTACAGCGGCAAGTTCGTGGAACTGAGGGCCGACATCAGCGTGACGCAGAAGTGCGGCATCGTGGCGGGCAACACCCCCGTCCGAGCCTTCAGCGGCACCTTCCTCGGCGGTGGCCATACCATCACGATGAACATCAGCGACTGGGGCAACCAAGGCACAGCCCTCTTCAGCTACATCAACGGAGCCACCATCAAGAACCTCACCGTGGCAGGCACCGTCACAGCCAGCCAATACCACACCGCCGGCATCGTAGGCTTTGCCGACGGCACCAACCTCATTGAGGGCTGCACCGTCACGGCCCAGCTCAACATCCGCAGCGACTACGCCGGTGGCTTCGTAGGCCATGGCCGCGAGTCGAACACCACCATCAAGGACTGCATCTTCGCCGGCACCATCGCCGGCCTCGACGCGAACCGTGGCAACGTCGCCGGCATCTGGGGCTGGTGTGACAACGGCAGTTACACCATAGATAACTGTATGGAGCGCGGCACCTACTCCCGCATCAGCTCCTTCCACCCCATTGGCCTGCAGGGCGACAAGGGTACCGTCAGCCGATGCTACTACCTGAACCCGGTGCGCGGCATCACCGCCACCACCAGCGGTGCCTACCAGGTGAGCAGCGAACCCATCGAGGGCGAAGTCTCCAAGCAGCTGCGGCTCTTGGACGGCAAGACATACTACGTTCCTTGTCTCGTCAGCAACATCGAAGAATTCTACGAGCTGGCTCAAGGCGGCACGCTCAGCATCACGCCGGCCGTGAAATTACCTGATGGCACACAGCTCAGCTCCGGCACCGACTACACGGTTGCGCTGGACGGTGGCAGCGCGGCCGCTTCCACTGCCAGCGTCACCACCAAGGGCGAGCACACGCTCGTCGTCGCCGGCACGGGCAGCTGCAGCGGCTCGAAGTCCTTCAGCTTCAGGGTGATTGACCCGATTGAGGGCGAAGGCACGGCCGAGAAGCCCTACCTCATCCGCAACACTGACGAATGGGAACTCTTCGCCCTGCTGGTCAACAGAGGCACCAATGACTTCAGTGGTCAGTACGTGAAGCTCGGAACCGACCTGAGCGTCACGACCATGGTGGGCGTGAGCGCCAACACCCCCTTCAAGGGCACCTTCCTTGGCGACGGCAAGACGCTGACCTTCAACATCGGCAGCGCCTCAGCACCCTACGGCGAGGAGTTCTGCGCCCCGTTCCGCTACGTCAACGGTGCGACCATCCGCAACCTGAAGGTGGCCGGCAACATCTATTCCAACAGGATGCGCGCCGCCGGACTGGTGGGTTCGACCGCCGGCACGACGACCATCTCCGACTGTCAGGTGAGCACCGTCATCCACAGCAGCACTGGCGGCGACGGCAGCCACGGCGGCATCGTGGGTATGCCCACAGGTCCGCTGAACATCACGAACTGCATCTACGACGGTCGCCTGCTCACCTCGAACAACACCATGCACTGCGGCGGCTTCGTGGGCTGGCACAACGGTCAGAGCATCAGCATCACCAGCTCCCTCTATGCCCCCAACACAGCGCTCGCCGTTTCTGACGGCGAGAAAGACATCACCGTAGGCGCCACCTTCGTGCGCGGCACCGACGTAGGCACCGACTGCTTCTACACCCAGCCGCTGGATGCCGCCCAGGGTACGCGCGTCTATACCGAAGCCCTCGCCGGTGAACTCTGCATGAGGGCTCAGGCCGCCGACGGCAAGTGGTACTATCTGCCCGTCACGGTCAGCGATATCAGACAAACGTACATCATAGAGGGCGCCTCACTCAGCATCACCCCGACCATCGCGGGCTATGGCGAAACAAACCCTGCCATCGCCACCGACTTCACGGCCACGCTGAATGGCAGCCCCGCTTCCTTCCCCCTCACCATCACCGCAGCGGGCGACTACACGCTCGTGCTCACCGCCGTCGAGGGCTCTGACATCTACTCCGGCTCGAAGAGCGTCGGGTTCGTCGTGAGCAAATCGTTCGATGGCGAGGGAACAGCAGAGAACCCCTTCCTCATCGGCAGTGAAGCCGACTGGAATCTCTTCGCTTCCAGCGTTGCCGAGGGCGAGAACTACTCTGGGAAGTTCCTGAAGCTGAACGCCGACATCAGCGTTTCGACGATGGTGGGCACCAGCACCACCAGCTCGTTCTCGGGAACCTTCCTCGGCAGCGACGACCACACGCTGACCTTCACATGCGGCTCGGCTGAGGTACCCTTTGACGAGGAGTATTGCGCCCCGTTCCGCTATGTGAACGGCGCCGACATCCAGAACCTGAATGTGGCGGGCGACATCTACACCTCCCGGAAGTTTGCTGCCGGTCTGGTGGCTGCCAGCTACGGCTCGACGACCTTCACGGCTTGTCGCGTGAGCACCGCCATCCACAGCAGCGTCGCCGGCGAGGGCACCCACGGCGGTTTTGCGGCCGTGCTCTCCGGCGGACTGACCGTCAAGGACTGCATCTACGACGGCTGTCTGCTCACCACGAACGGCACCACGCAGTGTGGCGGCTTCGTCGGTTTGACCAACAACCAGACCGTGGACGTCACCAGCTCGCTCTATGCCCCCAACACGGCGCTCGCCGTTGCTGACGGCGAGACCCCCATCACCGTCGGTGCCACCTTCGTGCTTGGCGGCAACGTAGGCAACTACTGCTACTACACCACGCCGTTGGGCAACGCACAGGGTACGATGGTCTATGCCACCCGTCCCGAGGGTGAGCTCTGCATGCAGGCGAAGGCTGCAGATAATAAGATGTACTACCTGCCCTGCACCGTCGGCGGCGTCGTGGCCGCTTACGCTCAGGAGGAAAACGCCAGCATCACGCCCACAGTGACGGGCCTCGACAATGCGGCTCTCACCTTCGGCACCGACTTCACGGCCACGCTGGACGGCCACGACGTGGCGTCGCTCCCCCTCAGCGTCACCGAGAAGGGCGACCACACACTCGTCCTCACAGGCAAGGGTGACAACTACTCTGGCTCGAAGACCCTCACGTTTGTCGTTTTGTCTGCATTAGAAGGAGAAGGCACGGCCGAAAGCCCCTACCTCATCAGCAGCACGAATGACTGGACCCTGTTTGCCACCAAGGTGGCCAGCGGCATGGACTACAACGGCAAGTATGTGCGCCTGGATGCCGACATCACCATCACCACGCCCGTCGGTTCTGTTCCCGGCGCTGCGCCCGGCGGGTGCTTCAGCGGCACCTTCCTCGGCGGCGGCCACACCTTGACAGCCGACATCGCCAACACTAACGCTCAGGGCGCAGCTCCCTTCCGCTACATCAAGAACGCCACCATCCAGAACCTGAACGTCGCCGGCACCATCGCCGCCGACAGCCTCTACACCGGCGGCCTCGTGGGCTTTGCCGACGGCACGAACGTCATCGGGCAATGCACCGTCACCGCCACCCTCAACGTCGCCAGCGACTATGCCGCCGGCTTCGTGGGCAACGGCATGTCGTCGGCCACCACTCTTCGGAACTGCATCTTCGCCGGCACCATCAACGGCGTTGGCGGCAGCCGCGGCAACATGGCCGGCATCTGGGGCCTGGGCGGCACACCCACGCTCGAGAGCTGTCTGGAGAAAGGCACCTACACCAACGTCGGCTCCCTGCACCCCATAGGCTTGCAGCACGCTGTCGGCACCATCACCGGCTGCTTCTACCTCACTCCGCAGAAGGGACAGCCCGACCACGCCTGCACCGTCGCTGGTGCCTACCTGGTCAGCGCCACTGCCGCCGAGGGCGAGATCAGCAAACGCGTGACGGCTGTAGATGGAGCCACCTACTACATGTCCTGCACCGTCGGAGGCGTGAATAGCGTCTATCCCAAGAGTAACGAAGCCATCACCCTGACACCCACCGTCACGGCTGCCGACGGCACCGTGCTCACGGCAGGGACCGACTTCACCTACGCTACCGACCCCGCCACGGTGAAAGACGCGGGTGACTACACCCTGACCATCACCGCCCAGGGCGACACCTACACCGGCACAAAGGAGGTTCCCTTCTCCGTGTCAGGCGCCGAGACCGTCACAAGCAGCTCGACCGAATTGAACAGTGGCGTACATACCGTGTATGAAAACGTGACCATTCCCTCGCGCATCAAGGTCAACGGCGACGTCGTCCTCAACCTCGGCCCCGGCACCTGCCTCACAGTCATGAAGGGCATCGAGCTGAGCAAGGGCAACAAACTGACCATCAACGGTCCGGGCAAGTTGGAAATCCTTGACTGCGACGAAGACAAGTCGGGTATAGGTGCCGTGGAGGTGGGCACGCTCATCATCAACGGCGGCGACATCTATGTCGGTAGTGGAAAGTATGCGGCCGCTATCGGTGGCGACAAGAACAACATCTCCGGCGGCAGCATCACCATCAATGGCGGCAAAGTTCAGGCCATTCATGCCGGACTTGTCTTTGCAGTGGGCATTGGCGGCGGCTACGATGACCAAGTAGGCCATTACGGTGTCTGTGGCGACATCGTCATCAACGGTGGCCAGGTAACAGCCACTGCCCTTACCTACGGCTTCGGCCAAGGCTACCAGTCACCAGACGTTGACCCAAACACCTACACCAGCGGCACGCTGACCCTTGGGTGGACCAATCCGGACGACTACATCTATGATTGCAGCTTCAAAGGCCAGATCCAACAGATTCCCAACTTGGAGCGCGTCAGCTTTGTCGAGGGCCGACGGTTCCTGGTTAAGGACAAGACGACCGTTATTACTTCAGAGAACTTCTACGGACGTACCAGTGTGCCCCTGCTGGCTCCCACTAACACCGGCAACAACAGCGAGCTCATCCGCTCCTGCGACGGCATGTTGCTTCCCGTCATGCTCGACGGCCGCACGCTCTACAAGGACGGCGCGTGGAACACCATCTGCCTGCCCTTCAACCTCACCCTCAGCGGCAGCCCGCTCGACGGCGCCGTCGCACGTCCGCTCCGCGCAGCCAGCATCAGCAACGACAAGACCACACTCAACCTGGAATTTGGCGACGCCGTCACCGAGCTCGTGGCCGGTACACCTTATATTATTAAGTGGGCCAAGGCCGACGACTACGTGAACGATGATGCCCACAACATCGTCAATCCCCTGTTCCGCAACGCTACCATCGACGCCACCGACCGCAGCTATGACAACGGCGAGAGCGCCGACAGCCACGTCCGCTTCATCGGCACCTACGACGGCATGTCGTTCAACACCAAGGACTACAGCTACCTGTTCATGGGCAGTGAGAACACCCTTTACTACCCGTCCGCAGGAGCCGGCATCGGTGCCCAGCGAGCCTACTTCAAGATTGGCGAAGACGGAGTATGGTTGACACGAGCCTTGACAGCCTTCGACATCGACTTCGGCGAAGGCGAGAATGTCATGGGTATCATCAGCACCTCGGCAGAGACAAGAGACAACGAGGGATGGTACACCATCGACGGCCGCAAATTCAACGGCAAGCCCACCGTGAGTGGCGTTTATGTGAACAAGGGTCGTAAAGTATTGATTAAATAAAAACCAGCAATCATGAAACATAAAGTTTTAACAATGCTCGCGGCCGCTGTCCTCCTGTTGGCAACGACCAGCTGCTCGAAAGATGACAATACCATCAACGTCGCAGAACTCGAGAAGGAGCTTGTCGGCGTGTGGTGGGACGAATTTGAATATGCCGATGTGACAGAGACGGGGGTTCCCTTCACCCGCGTGCTGCTGGCCATAGTGGCCGATGCCGACCACACCGGCTGCATCTACCTGGGCGTGTTCGACGACACCGACGACCTGCCATTGGCGGTCTATGGCGGACCGGAGGATGCCGGCTTCA
>JAFVFY010000104.1 GCA_017475265.1 Prevotella sp.
CCAGCATGGTGTATCGTTGCAGTTCACTATTTGCTTCCATGGGGGCAAAGGTACTGCTTTTTTATAAAATATGTATCGTCTGTGCACTATTTTCGGCAGTTGTCACAGGGTAGGCATCCACGGAAGAATTGAACTGCGCCCGAAACCATAAACAGCCAAAGTTAGATAATAAACAAAAGAGAGGTTGCCGCCAGTTGCAACCTCTCTTTTTGTCAGTTCGCGAGTTTGCTGAGCCTCCTCGGCTGGTTTGCTGAACAAAACCATAGCTTTTGTTGAACAAAGGCATAGCCTTTGGTTTTGTCTTGCCAAATGGACGACTCATGGGCTTTTCTATATGTCTCATGACGGTGCTGAAATATGCAATTTTGACGGGGTGACTATCAAAATCAACAAAAAGTGTTACAAAATTAACAAAAAGTGCGCAGGATGGGCTTTAGGGCTTGCAGGATTGAAAATAATTGTTTAACTTTGCAGGGAAATTTAATAAATATCAATAAACAAACTATAAACAATAAACAAATAATAAACAATAGACAAAATGGAAACAAAAAAGATTTTATTGATTTTTGCGCTGCTGTGCGCCGTCGTACCGGTTAAGTCATGGGCGCAAGCCGAACCGTCGGAACGGCTGACGAGGCTGTTCATACCAGGAACAAGCACAGTCTATTCTTTTAACTATCCGACCGTCAACACCGCCGGCGAGCGCATCGTGCTCTCATCAGCCCTCGTTGCATGGACTCCTACCGACCGGCAGGAGGGCGACAGCATCGAGACCATACATATCTACAGCCACGCCACTATCGGCGCCGATGAGGAAAGGCCTACCTCGCAAGGCTTCTCCAAAGAACAGCTTATGTTACAGACGCTGCCCAGACGTACATACGGTGAGCTCCTTGACGATAACAACGCCGAATACGTGGGGCGCTGTATCATCATCGCACCTGACTATGAGGGTTTTGGCGTGACCAAGAATCTGCCCCATCCCTATCTCTCGCAGCGACTGACGGCGCAGCAGGTGCTCGATGCCGTCAACTACGGGCTCGACCTCTACCGCAAGCAATCGGCAGAGAATACGGACGACGACCCGCTGCTGCCCATCAAGAGCGACTGGCGCACGTTTGGTCTCGGCTATTCCCAGGGTGGTGCAGTCACATTGGCCTTACAGCGCCTTATCGAGGAGAAGGGGCTGGCAGGGCAGTTGCACTTCTATGGCAGCATCTGCGGCGACGGCCCATACGACCTCATAGAGACCATGCGCTACTATTTCGATGACGACGGTACCAGTTACGGCGCGGAGACTGACCACAGGAAGGGCATCTGCACCTATCCCGTGGTCGTTCCACTCATCATCAAGGGCATGTGCTCCACCCATCCTGCAATGGCTTCATACCGCATCAACGATTACCTGTCGCAACAACTGATAGACACGGACGTGCTCAGCTGGATAGACAGCAAGGAATACACCACAAGCGAGATGTCGAAGATGTGGTACGACCAGTTACAGTCAGGCTTAGACACCCTCGGCCGCCACTATTCTCCGGAGCAGATGGCAGAAATGTTCTCCTCGCCCAAAGAGGGCAAGGTTGCAGGACATCTGGACAAGATGTTCACGCCAGAAACATTTGCCTACCTCAACAACGCTGACAGTATGGCAACCGTGCCAAGTGAGCCAGCCACTGCACAGCAGGCCCTGCATCGCGCCTTGGCCGACAACTCTGTCATCACGGGTTGGACACCACAGCACCGCATACAGTTCTACCACTCACGCGGCGACATGGTAGTGCCCTTCGGCAATTATGAGGCCTTCCGCGACGCGCATCCAGACGGCGAGAACAGCATGTATCGGATTGACGACACTTTTGCCTATGATAGTGACCACATGGATGCCGCCATCGTCTTTTTCGCAGAATTATGTGTCACCGGCTCTTTCGTTCCTCACTACCAGTGGATTAGCGAGGGCGCAACCCAAACCGGCATCAAGGATATTTACGATTTACCAATTTACAATTTACAATTTGATACCAACGCGTGGTACACGCTCGACGGTCGCCGTCTCAACGGTAAGCCAACTACTAAGGGAATATATATTCATAATAACGTGAAAGTTGTCATACCCAACTAAATACTCAATTAAAAATTTGGTGTTTTCCTCGCTTATTCGTAACTTTGCAGCGGAATTGCGAATAGACGCAATAAGATTATGAGCATCGACACTTACAAACTGACCAGCATGGAAGAACCCTCCGTCGAGGTGCTCTCGCAACTGATGCGCGAGGCCGCCGAGGAAGCTGCACAGAAAAGGGCCGAAGCCACGGCAAAATTCTTTAGCCAGCTGAAGAGCGACGCACAAAAGATTGAAGCCGCATGGTAAAGGAAAATCACAAGCCCGTACTCATCGTGATTGCCGGCCCTAACGGGTCTGGCAAAACCACGATTACCTCGAAGATATTGCGCCATGAGTGGCTTGAAGGAGCCATCTATGTGAATCCTGACCAGGTGGTACAGGATCGCTTCGGTGATATTCTTATCTTTGCAGAAAATTTCAGACAATAATACAATTTTAAAAAACATGAGAATGAAAACATTTAAATTGACTTTGATGCTCGGCGCCGTAGCTGGGCTGGTGTCGTGTGGCATTGAAGAGCCCAAGATGACACAGTCGTCGTTTGAAACCATGACAGTGGAGACATCTGACATTGAGCTTCCTTATAAGTTTAGTGCCAGGATGAAGGGTCAGAACGACGTGACGGTAACGCCACAGGTTAGTGGCCAGTTGACAAAAATTTGCGTGGCTGAGGGTCAGCAGGTGAAGAAGGGTCAGACGCTTTTTGTCATCGACCAGCGCAATGCCCAGCTTGAGCTGGAGGCTGCAGAGGCCAACCTGCAGGCAGCCTTGGCTCAGGAGAACTCTGCCAAGCTGGAGTATGAGTCGAACAAGAACCTGTTCGACAAGAAGATTGTGAGCAGCTATATGCTGAACAACTCTGAGAACTCCTACAAGCAGGCCCAGGCTGCGGTGGCCCAGGCGAAGGCTGCGGTGAACCGTGCGAAGGTGAACCTCGGTTTCTGCACCATCACGGCTTCCGTGTCCGGAGTTATCGGTGAGATTCCCGTGCGTGCCGGTGACCAGGTTTCGCCTGCGACGCAGCTGACCATGCTGAGTGGAAATACAACGATGGACGCAGAGTTCTCAATCTCAGAGGCCATCATCGAGTCGATGGTGCAGGAGGGCATCAAGATTGCCGACAAAGAGAAATACCTGTCCAATCTGCCACCGGTGACCTTCGTCATGAAAAATGGCACGGAGTATCCATACAAAGGGCGTATCGTCAGCATGACGGGCATCGTGAACGCCGCCACCGGCTCGTTGACACTTAAGGTGTCCTTCCCCAACCCCAACGGCCATCTCTACTCCGGCATACAGGGTACGGTGGTGATGAACTTCGCCGAGAATGGTGTGATTGTCATTCCCCAGAATGCTGTGGTGCGCCTTCAGGACAAGTCGCTGGTCTACAAGGTACAGGCTGACAGTACGGCCACCGCTATCGACGTGACGACAGAGGATGCTGGTAACGGTAAGGACTTCATCATCACCAGCGGCTTGAATGTGGGTGACCGAATCGTGACCACTGGTGCTAACAATGTGACGCAGGGACAGAAGGTGCTTTTCCCGGGAGGAGTGAAAAGTGAAAAGTAATTTCGTTATAACGTAATCTCGTTATAACGTAATATCGATATTTCGAAATATGAAGAACAATATTTTTATCAATAAATACGTGATGGCATGTGCCATCTCGATTGTGATAGCGCTGGTGGGCTATATCTCGATGAGCACGCTGGCAGTGGAGCAATACCCCGACATTGCGCCGCCTACGGTGAATGTCAGCACCAGCTACTCTGGTGCCGACGAGAACACGGTGATGAAGTCGGTCATCCAGCCACTCGAAGAGGCTATCAACGGTGTGACGGACATGACCTACATGACCTCAAAAGCCTCGTCGAACGGTGATGTAGATATTAGTGTATATTTCAAGCAGGGCGTTGATCCCGACATGGCTGCGGTGAACGTGCAGAACCGTGTGACCCGTGCACAGTCCCTGCTGCCTGCCGACGTGAACAAGGTGGGCGTGAAGGTGGAAAAACGCCAGAACAACATCCTGCAGATCTTCGCCGTGAAGAGTGCCGATGGCAAGTACGATGAAGACTTCGTGTCCAACTATGTGGACATCAACATCAAGCCGCGTCTGATGCGTATCACCGGTGTGGGTAACGTGCAGAGCTTAGGTAACACTTACGCCCTGCGCATCTGGCTGAAGCCCGATGTAATGGCCCAGTACAGTTTGACTCCTGAAGAGGTCTTTGCGGCCATTGGCGGACAGAGCTTCGTGTCGGCTGTGGGTACCTTGGGCGAACTGTCGGAGAACTCTTACCAGTACTCGATGCAGTACAAGGGTACGCTGAAGAGTGTAGAGGAGTTCAACGACATCGTGCTGCGCACCAGCGGTGGCGGCATGCTGCACTTGAGCGATGTGGCGGAGGTGAAGATTGGCGCCATGAGCTACAACTTCACATCGAATATCCAGGACCGTCCGGGTGCCCTATTCATGGTGTTCGCGGCACCCGGTGCCAACGCCACGCAGGTGAATGCCCGCATCAACAAGACCTTTGAAGAATTGAAGGCCAATATGCCTGCCGGACTGGAGTTCGTGACCCTGATGACCAGTGACGACTTCCTCTTCGCCGCCATCCACAACGTGGTGGAGACGCTTGTCATTGCCATCATCCTCGTGGTGCTTGTGGTGTTCTTCTTCCTGCAGAACTTCAAAGCCACGATTATCCCCTCCATATCTATTATTGTGTCGCTGTTGGGCACCTTTGCCATTGTCTCGCTGGCAGGCTTCTCGCTCAACATCCTGACGCTATTCGCACTGGTGCTGGCCATCGGTACGGTGGTGGACGATGCCATCGTGGTGGTCGAGGCCGTCATGGCGAAGATGGAGAATGGCATCAGCGATGCCCGCGAAGCTACGCGCCAGGCCATGAGCGAGGTGTCGGTAGCCGTTGTCTCGTGTACATTAGTATTTATGGCCGTGTTCATCCCCGTGACCTTCATGCCCGGCACCTCTGGCACGTTCTTCACCCAGTTCGGTGTGACGATTGCCTCTTCTGTCGGTCTGTCGTGCGTGTCGGCCCTCACGCTCTGTCCCGCTCTCTGCGCCATCATGATGCGCGTGACGGAAGGAAAGAAGGAGGGCAAGGGCCTGACCTATTACACCAAGAAGGCCTACACCGCGAGCTATAATGCCATCTACAACAAATACAGCAAGAGCGTGAATAAGTTCATCAAGCGCCCCATCCTGGCATGGAGCCTGCTGGCTATCGCCGCCGTACTGCTGGTGTTCTTCATGAAGAGTCTGCCCTCCGGCCTCGTGCCACAGGAGGACCAGGGTGTGTTCATCGCTGAGTTGCGCGCACCGGAAGGTACCACGCTGAAGCAGACCCGCGAGATGGTGAAACAAGTGGAGGAAAAGGTGAAGAAGATTCCCGAGTTAGAGAGCTTTGCTATATGCTGTGGCTACGGTATGTACTCGGGAGCCGGTTCCAACTTTGCCACACTCGTCGTCCGTCTGAAGAACTGGGACGAGCGTCCGGGCATGAACCACTTGCTTACCCTCGTCATGTATCGTTTCTATTTCGATTGTGAGAACATCAAGAACGTGCAGGTACTGCCCTTCGAACTGCCTCAGATTCCCGGCTATGGTACGAGTAACAGTGTGAGCCTCGTGGTGGAGGACCCCACCGATGGCAACCTGTCGGAGTTTGCCAAGCAGACCGAGCACTTCTTAGCCAAATTGTCTGAGCGTCCTGAGATAGCCTCGGCCATGTCCACCTACTCTGAGCGTTTCCCGAAATATCAGGTAGATGTGGATCCTGCCCAGTGCGACCGTGCCGGTGTCTCACCCGCTGAGGTGCTTAATACGGTTGGTACTTTCTGCGGTGGTGCCTACATCGGCAACTTCAACCAGTTTGGTAAGGTTTACCGCATCATGGCAGCCGCTTCGCCCGAGTACCGTCTTGACCCGTCGTCGCTGCACAACATCTTCGTGCAGGTGAGGGGCGGCAAGATGGCTCCCATCTCCGAGTTCGTCACGCTGAAGGAGATTGTCGGCCCGCCAAATATCGAGCACTTCAACCTGTTCCAGAGCATCACCTGTTATATCTCTCCCAACAGTGGCTACACCGAGGGCGATGCCCATAAGGTGATTGCCGAGGTGTTCAAGGAGGAGATGCCTTCTACTGCTTCTTACGAGTACAGCGGTATGTCGCGCGAGTTGGAGGAGGCCGCAGGCTCCAATGCCACAGCCCTTATCTACGTCATCTGCGCCATTCTCATCTACCTCATCCTGGCATCGCTCTACAACTCGTGGTTCACACCGTTGGCCGTGCTGTTCAGCGTGCCGTTCGGTCTGATGGGTGCCTTTGTGTTTGCCTACTTAGGCTATACGCAGGGCCTGCCTGGCATGGACAACAACATCTATCTACAGACGGGTGTCATCATGCTGATAGGCTTGCTTGCCAAGACGGCCATCCTGATTACCGAGTTCGCCACAGAGCGCCGTGCTCAGGGTATGAGCATCGCCGATGCCGCCTTCGAGGCTTGTAAGGAGCGCCTGCGCCCCATCCTGATGACGGTGGCCACGATGATTATCGGTATGATTCCCCTCGTCATTGAGGGTGGTGCCGGTGCCAACGGTAACCGCGCCCTCGCCCTTGGTGTCATCGGCGGTATGAGCATCGGCACCATCGCCCTGCTCTTCGTCGTACCCGCCTTCTTCATCGTGTTCCAGAAGCTGCACGAGAAGTTCCAAGGAAAGGGAGAAGTGAAAACTGTAGAAGTAAAAACAGAGGAATAAATCATGAAAAGAATAAGCAATATCTTCGTCGCTGCAGCCGTGGGCCTTATGCTCACGGGCTGCGGCATCTATAACAAGTACGAGCAGAATACACCTACGCCTTCCGATGCCTTTGGTTCCGACGAGAGCATCAAGGCGGCCACTGGCGAAACGACCATCGCCCAGATGTCATGGCGCGAGTTCTTCACCGACCCACTGCTCCAGCAGCTTATTGAGCAGGTGCTGGCGAACAATACCGACCTCAATTCCGCACGCATTGCCGTGGAGAAGAGCCAGGCCGCGCTGACGGCTGCAAAGCTGGCCTACCTGCCCTCACTGGCCTTCGCGCCCCAGGGCACGCTCTCCAGCTTTGACGGCGGTACTGTCGTAAAGACCTACAACCTGCCGCTGCAGCTGTCTATGGACATTGACGTGTTCGGCTCCATAACCAATAAGAAGCGCGCAGCAAAGGCTGTGCTCCTACAAGCTGAGATGCAGCAGGACGCCATACGCTCCAACCTCGTGTCCATCACTGCCCAGCAGTACTTAATGCTGCAGGTGCTCGACCGACAGCTGGACATCCTCATACAGACCGACAGCCTGTGGAACAAGTCGCTCGAAACCGAGCAGGCACTTTGGGAGAACGGCAAGGCATACAGCACCGCCGTCAACCAGATGGAGGCTTCATACCTGAGCGTGAAGACACAGATTGCTGATACCCGACGCAACATCCGCGCCGTGGAGAACGCCATCTGCAAACTGCTGGCCGTTAGCCCGCAGCACATCAACCGCAAGAAGTGGGGCAGTTCCACCCTGCATCAAGCTGAGGCAATGGGTGATGCCGAAGGACGCATGTTCAACTCCAAGTACCTGAAGATTGGCATACCGGCCCAGCTGTTGGAGAACCGCCCTGACATCCGCATGGCCAACCACGCCATGGAGGAGGCTTTCTACAACACGGCAGCAGCCCGCTCTGCCTTCTACCCCAGCATCACGCTCAGTGGCTCTCTCGGATGGACCAATAACTCCGGCGCGGGCATCGTTGACCCAGGCAAGCTGATGTGGAATGCCCTCGCACAGCTTACGCAACCTATCTTTGCTCGTGGCAAGCTGATTGCCAACAAGAAGATAGCCCAGCTCACTGAGGAAGACATGCAGAAGAAATACGTCCAGATGGTCATCAATGCTGGAAACGAGGTGAACGAGGCCATAGCCGACTGCATGACAGCGCGCGAAAAACATACCTATTTCCAGCGCCAGGTGCAAGTGCTCCATGAGGCATATACAGGCACCCATGAGCTGATGGACAATGGTAAGGCCAGCTACATCGAAGTACTGAGAGCACAGGAGTCTCTGCTGGAGGCACAGCTCGGTTCGGCCATGAACATGTACGATGGTGCCCAGGCCGTCATCGCACTCTATATTGCACTCGGAGGGGGAGCGAAGTGAAAAAGGGGAGTGAAAGAGGAGTGAAAGGGAAGTGAACCCCTTCACTCCTTTTCACTACAGAAACAATAATTAGCAAGTCAAAATGTCACAATTAGAACCCCTCATATCCGACCTTGCGCTGATTCTCATCTGCGCAGGTGTAATGACGCTCTTGTTTAAGAGCCTCAAACAGCCCATCGTCCTGGGGTACATCGTAGCGGGATTCCTCGCCTCGCCGAACATGCCCTACATGCCCAGTATCAGTGATGGACACGGTGTACACGTCTGGAGTGAGATAGGTGTCATTTTCCTGCTGTTCGCCCTTGGCCTGGAGTTCTCATTCAAGAAGATTCTGAAGATGGGCGCGGCACCCATCGTTGCTGCCCTGGCCATTATCTTTAGCATGATGTACGTCGGCTCGCTTGCAGGTCACCTTTTCGGCTGGAGCGACATGGACTGCATCTATTTAGGCGGTATGCTCGCCATGTCATCGACCACCATCATCTTCAAGGCCTTCGACGACATGGGTCTGCGGCAGGAGCGTTTCGCCGGCCTTGTGCTCAGCGTGCTCATCATCGAGGACATCCTCGCCATCGTACTGATGGTGATGCTCTCGACACTGGCTGTCAGCAAGGAGCTTGAAGGCACACAGATGCTCCAGTCCATCCTGCAGCTTGGCTTCTTCCTCATCCTCTGGTTCACTGTGGGCATCTACCTCATCCCCCTCTTCTTGAGGAAGGCAAAGGCATTGATGAACGAGGAGACTCTGCTCATCACAGCCCTTGCCCTCTGCTTCGGCATGGTGGTGTTTGCCTCTGCCGTTGGTTTCTCGGCTGCTTTCGGTGCCTTCGTCATGGGCAGCATCCTGTCTGAGACGGTCGAGGCCCAGAAGATTGAGCACTTGGTGGCCCCCGTCAAGAACCTCTTCGGTGCCATCTTCTTTGTGTCTGTAGGCATGATGGTCGATGTGAACCTCATCATCGAGTATATCGTGCCCATCCTCTGCATCATCCTTGCCATCATGCTGGGCCAGACCATCCTGAGCACCTGTGGCTTCCTGATTTCCGGCCAATCGCTGAAGACCGCCATGCAGTGCTCGTTCTCGCTGACGCAGATTGGCGAGTTTGCCTTCATCCTGGCCACCCTTGGCACCTCGTTGAAGGTCACCAGCGACTTCCTCTATCCCATCGTTGTCGCCGTGTCTGTCTTCACGACGTTCACCACGCCTTATATGATAAGGCTGGCCGAACCAGCCTACAACGTGGTGGCACGTGTGCTGCCAGCCAAGTGGATAGCCAAGTTAGAGAGTAATTCCGCCGAGGGAACGGAAGAGACTGAGAACGACGAGATGCGCTTGCTTTGGCGTACTGAGTTCAAGCGTTATATCTTCATTATGCTCATTAACAGCGTGCTCTGTGTGGCTATTATCGGAATCATGTACTATTCTGGCGCACCATTGATTTACGATTTGCTGCCTGAGCCCTGGTCTGGCATCGTCACTGCCTTTGTCACACTGTTCTTCTGCGCGCCCTTCATCTGGGCATTGTTGCGCCGGGGTGCAGATAGTAAGGATGTAGATAAGCTTTGGGACGAAGGGGGTAACCTCATGCGTGTAAAGATTACGGCATTTGGCATTCTGCGTCTTGCCATCGGTGCAGCCTTCATTGCCTTTATTATCGGCAATACGCTGCCTAAGATTGGCATGTACGGCATCTTCGCCGTGATAGGCATTGCGTTCTTGATCTTCATCTCGCCATATTCAAAGCAACACAGCGATAGGTTGACCAAGACCTTCACCGAGAACCTGAATGTACGTGAACATCAACAATAAGAACAACGAATTACACGAATTGCACGAATTGCACGAATTAGACGAAAGAATCAATAATATCTTATACATTTAACACTATGGATATACGACATTACTTTACAATTATCGCCGTTGCCCTGACCGTTCAGGCCAACGCGTTGAATTATCGGGAAATGGAATTTCCTACGCTCGAAGTACCCGAAATGGAGGCCGAATCGTACAGTCTGCTTGAACCCATCTATGCGCCCGAGCAGTCTACCTACATCTTTGACGAAGTGGCCCCGATGCCCAGTCCTAAGATGGACTTTGACTTCTTCAAGTCGAAGACCAATCCAGACATCAAACCCTACAAGTTCATGGACGACCTGACCTTCGTCGGCATCCCCCTGTTCGTGGCCGGTTGGGCTGTGAAGGGCGACAAGGCGATGTTCCGCGTCAACCAGAAAGCCGAGGACGGCGGCAAGAAGAACACGCAGCTGCTCACCGACTTCAAGACCGGCATCGACGACTATACCCAGTTCTTCGGCCCCGCCATGGTGGTGGGCTTGAAGGTGGGCGGCTATGAAGGCCGCAGCGACTGGCCCCGCCTGTTGGCAAGTGCCGGTATGTCATACGCCATCATGGCCGGCTTCGTCAATGGCATCAAGTACTCCGCCAAGGAGATGCGCCCCGACGGCTCCACTGCCAACTCATGGCCCTCGGGTCACACGGCAACAGCCTTCGTCGGTGCCACATTGCTCCACAAGGAGTATGGACTAACCCGCTCACCCTGGTGGTCGGTGGCCGGCTATGGCGTGGCCACGGCAACGGGTGTGATGCGTGTGCTCAACAACCGTCACTGGATTAGCGATGTCATGTCGGGAGCCGGCATCGGTATCATGTCCACCGAGCTGGGCTATGCCCTCTGCGACCTGATGTTCAAGCAGAAGGGTCTGCTGCGCAACGACTTGGTGCTGGACAGCGAAAAACCCTCTTTCTTCAGCATCTCCATGGGTTTGGGCCTTGGCAGCAAGGACCTTGAGTTTGAGAGTGAGGGAGAGAAGGTAAACATCAAGTTCCGTGCCGCCACGGTGGTCGATGCTGAGGGAGCCTACTTCTTCAACAAGTACATCGGTGTGGGTGGTCGCCTCAGGGTCAGGGCACAGTCGGCCAAGGACTTCGGCGACTTTGCCAGTTTAGTGGCCGCCGAGGATTATTATGCCTGGCAGAGCCTGCTGCCCTACTATATGGATGCCTTCCCTGGTGACTACAGATTGCCTGCTACCACCGAGCAAGATCAGTTCTTTAACGAGCAGTCATTCTTGGGCAAAGTGGGATATCAGATAGATTCGGAGAGTAGCTGGAATGACAATGCTCCTGTCACCGACATCTACGGCATCGTGAAGAGCGACCACATCACTGAGTTCACGGGCAGTGTCGGCGTCTACTTCAACCTCCCCCTCAGCAACCACTTCTCCTTGGGCACCAAAGCGCTTATCGGTCGTTCTATCACGCAGGAGCTTGACATTGATGGCCACGCCGAGGGCAACAAGAAGGATATCGGCTACACGATGACGTTTGACAACCGTCCGGGGCATATGGACATCTCTGGTGAACCCGCTATTTCGCTCAACGACCTACAGTATCCCAACAACACGGGTGAGAAATGGTCCGACGATTGGGAATACCTCACCGTGGGTGCAAAGTCGTCTACCTCGTTTGGCACGGGCCTCTCGTTCACCTATCGCTACAGGTCTAATTTCTCCTGGCGCCTCTTCTGTGACTACGACTATACCCGCAAGGACTTCACAGCTAAGTACGACCCCTTCCACTTCGTGCAGAATAGTATGACCTATGGTGCCAGCTTCCTGACGGACGCTGCGCTCGAGACTGCCACAGGTGACTACGCCGACGGTCTAGGTTTGGAGGTCAGGGAGTACAGGACCCGCAAGTACATGAACTACTGGACGCTGGGTCTCTCGTTCTTGGTAAACTTCTAAAATAGGTGGGGACTGCGTCCTCACGCGCGTACATTAATATTTAATTATATATAATACCAACAAACAAAACAATGAAAAAGTTGAAGAACTGGATGCTCGCCGCCACCCTTACCATTTGCGGCGCAACGATAGTAAGTTTCTCGCTGACCTCCTGCAAGAAGGCTCACGCTGAAGAAGAAAACCCCACTCCCACACAGCAGGTGCAGACCACCGAACTGATCCGTACCAGCCAGAGCTGGGACGGTGTGGAGCTGCCCGACTACTTCCAGGGCCGCCCCGAACTGGTGGCCGTGAAGTACGTGTTCCCCGCCGGTCAGAAGCTGGGCTGGCACCACCATGTGGCCATGAACTACGGTGTGCTCGTGCAGGGCGAGCTGACCATCATCGGACAGGACGGAAAGACGAAGGTGGTGCATGAGGGCGAGGCCGTCGTAGAGATGGTAGGCACCATCCACCACGGCGAGAACAGAGGCACGAAGCCCGTCATCCTCTACATGTTCTACCTCTCGCAGAAAGACCTCCCGCTGGCTGTGCAGCACCCCGAGATTCCGTTAGAATAATCAGGGCGTTTGCCTAAGGCGGTAGTGGGTGCGACTCCCGCTACCGCAACAAAGAAGGAAACTTATCTGAATTAGTGGAAAGCTTACGAAAAGGCTTTCCACTAATTGTGATAAATGATAAAGATTAATGATAGAGTGTAAAAAAACAAATACCATGAATAATACAGGTCAGATTATTTGGCCATTCTATAGACGAAAAGTGTGACATTGCACAAAAAAAGTACGTAAAATGTTTCGTCTTTTGGATAGAGTTTGTTACCTTTGCAGACGAAAAGTGTGACATTGCACAAAAAAAGTACGTAAGATGGTCATAAAGAGAGACAGATACCTGAAACAGGTTATCGCCAAGAAGAAGGACGGCATGATTAAAATCGTGACAGGCATACGCCGTTGTGGTAAGTCATACCTGCTGAACGTGCTGTTCCGTCAACACCTGCTTGATGAGGGTGTGCAGGAGCGCGACATTATTATGCTGGCACTCGATGAAGACGTAAACATCCGCTATCGCAACCCGCTGGAGCTGGGCAAATATATCCGTGAGCAGTGTGCCGACAAGTCGCGTTACTTCTATGTCCTGTTGGATGAGATACAGAAGGTTGGTAACATTCCTAATCCCTATCTGCCAGAAAACCCGAATGAAAAAATTGGTTTTGTGGATGTTTTGCTGGGATTGAAGAATCTGTCCAATGTGGACTTGTATGTCACTGGCAGCAATTCCAAGATGCTCTCAGTGGATATACTCACTGAGTTCAAGGATCGTGGCGAGGAAATCCGCATTAACCCGCTCACCTTTGATGAGTTCATGTCTGCCTATCAGGGGGACAGCCGTATGGCTTGGACGGAGTTCATGATGTATGGCGGTATGCCATTTGTTTTGAGCAAGGCTGGACATGCGGAAAAAGCCGCCTATCTTCATGGCCTTTTCGAGCGCACCTACATCACCGACGTCATAGAACGCAACAACCTCAAAGGCTCTAAGGATGTGCTGGAAGACCTGTTGGACATCCTGGCCTCGTCGGTAGGCAGCCTGACTAACACAACGAAACTGGAGAACACCTTCAAGTCGGAGAGGCGTGTCAATATTTCACACAATACAATTTCCGTATATATAGACTATTTCATTGATGCCTTCATTCTGAAAAAAGCTGCGCGTTATGACATCAAAGGGCGGAAATACGTCGGCGCACAGCAAAAGTATTTCTATAGCGATGTGGGACTGCGTAATGCCCGTCTAAACTTCCGCCAGCAGGAAGAGAACCACATCATGGAGAATATCATATATAACGAGTTGACCGCCAGAGGATTCAGCGTGGATATAGGCGTTGTGGAAACCATGATTGTCAATGCCGAAGGCAAGCGCCAGCGATCGCTCTTGGAAGTGGATTTTGTGTGTCACAGAGGTCATGCTCGCTATTACATTCAGTCAGCATTGACGGTAGCGGAAGAGAGCAAGCGGCAGCAGGAAACAAACTCTCTCACGAAAATCAACGACTCTTTCGTGAAGATTGTGGTCGTGCGAGACTACATCATCCGCTGGCACGATGAAGCTGGCATTCTCTACATTGGCGTAGAGGACTTCTTGCTCAATTACATCAATCAGATGGATTGAATCTCCCACAAAGGCCGTATCTTTCTCCTACAACAGAAGTACACCTCGCGTAGTGGGTGAAGCTTCCAAGCTTTGCATGTAGTGGGTGAAGCTTCCAAGCTTTGCATATAGTGGGTGAAGCTTCCAAGCTTTGCGGGGATGGCTTTCCACTAATTTTGATAAATGATATAAAATTAGGAGAAATACCAGCGTGCGGGCTGGCATGTGGCTCTTTCATTGGCAAGTGTTTGCGGGTTCTGCAAGATTTCGTGTGGGTGAATCAGAAAAGTTAAATCTACGACGTAGTTTTATCATTCCACGTCGTAGATTTAACGTTCTTCGACGTAGATTTATCATTCCACGTCGTAGATTTAACTTTGCCTCCGGCCTTCACCCCCGCGAGGTCGGAGCAAGAGCGCCTCTTCCCGGTGTCTTCGTCCGCTCGATTTCTTGGCCGCTTGAGCAGCAAGAAATTCATAGCTTATGTCCTTCTTTGACGGATACTCGGTGTAGGGAAAATTCTGTAGGATTTGTAAAATTTCCCGCCGTGAAGTGACGAATATCAGAAATTAATTGTAACTTTGCACGCTGATAATGTGCATTATATAATAATGTAACAACGAATTTGAAAAACTTGAATACATAAACGCACATGGGCCGTACCTATTACAGGGTAGGCTGCGACGGCGACAGTCAATTCAGAGATAGCGGCGGCGACCTGAACTGCGGTGCCAGTGGCGACTATGCTTGCTGAGCCTACTTCCAGCTGAACGGCCTCACCGCCGATGACGCCGACGCCAGCCGCATCGTACTCAACTTCGGCGACAACGAAGAATCTGGAATAACAACCACAAATTACACGAATGGCACGAATCATAAGGACGCATGGTATGACCTTAATGGCCGCCCACTCAGCCGAAAGCCTTCTCAGAAGGGTATATATATTAATAATCGTAAAAAGGTAGTCATAAAGCATTAACAATAAACAACACTATGAAAGCAAAAGCATTGTTCATTCTGGCCATCCTCCTGGTGTATGTGATGGCAACTGAAGCACAGGGCGTGCTGACCACCGACGCGATGATTCGCGTGGCGGAACAGAAAGCCAAGTTAGAGCGTATCCACGTTGACACCAAAAGAATGTCCCCGGCACAGCAGCCCCCCCTCACCCTCGTCGTGAAAGTGGACGACCAGAAGGCTGCCGACACCTATGCCCGCCTGAGAGCGCAGGGCGTGACCATCAGCGGGCGCATCGGCCAACAGGCCATCGTGCAGGTGCCCCTCGACAAGGTAGAGACCATCGCACAGATGGACGGAATACTCCGCGTGGACGTAGGCCATAAGGGAGAGCTCAAGACCGACGTGTCACGCGAGGTGACGGGCGTCAACGCCCTCAACGGCAGTAACCCCACGGTGGCCTCCCCCCTTACCGGCAAAGGCGTGACGGTGTGTGTGATGGACGTAGGCTTAGACTTCAAGCATCCCGCCTACAAGGATGCCCAAGGCCGCTCGCGTATCAAGTGCGTTTACAACACGGTGTCGGATAAGGGTCGCAAGTTCGTGTACGACGACCCCGTGGCCGGCACCATAGAGTTTCCGGGCAGCGTGTTCGACACACCCGAGCTTATCGCCAAGCTGGTCTATGACACCAAGCTCGCGGCCCACGGCGGTCATACCACAGGCATCGCTGCCGGCTCCATCTCGCCGCAGGGCTTTGGCGGTATGGCTCCCAATGCCGACATTGTCTATCTGCCCTTGGCCACTCTCTTCACCGAGGACGACGTGGACACCGATACAGGCACTCCCGCAGAGAGCGAAACACTACAGGATCCCGACCCTACCCAGAGTGCCCAAACCCATCAGATTTTAGAACAATATCTGGCCTTTGCAAATGCCTACGCCCAACAGAGCGAACAGCCCATGGTGCTGAGCGCCAGCCTTGGCAGTCACATGGGACCTCACGACGGAACCGGCACAGTGCCCGAAGCCATCTCGGCCTTATCCAAGAATGCCATTCCCGTGTTTGCCAGTAGCAACGAGGGTGGAAGCGGCAGTCATGTCTACTATCAGTTTGCTGAGGACAAGCCGTCGTTCAGCGTCGGTCTGTTGGCATTTCCAAGCAATTACGAACCAGAAGATGCCGACCCCGACAATCCCTTCTACACGAAATTCTCCAACGAGGTCAGAGGCTACACCCGTCCCGGACAGGGTGGCGAGATAAGCCTGCGCTTAAACTTGGTGGCTCGCGATGACAAGGGCGTAATTCAGGATTACACCTGGTCATCGCCAGTTGTCACAGGCACCCTGGGCGGCCCCGACCAGATAGTGACCATCAACTCGGCCGACTACCCTGAAGTGGAGAAATATTTCAGAGGAAAGGTGTACCTTGCCATTCGCACCCTGGATAGTGGCCGGCAGGAGCTGAGCATCGTTCCCTTCGGTTTCTGCACGAAGACCAAGGATGGTGCATACTATGCGCTGACCATCACCGTGGGAGGCTCACCGGGCTCTGCCGTTGACCTGTGGCAGGACACCTACAAGTTCTTCCCTTACGTGGGTGAGGGCTATATCACCGGCGACGATGTCATTTCCGCCAATGACTGGGCCAGCACGCCCGATGTCATCAGCGTGGGAGCATGGTGCGCCAATACCACCACGCGTGCTAACGAACAAGGTAATGAGGATAAAGACGAGTCAGAAACGTACACCCTGGGCGACATCGCCTATTTCAGTAGCTATGGCAAGATGTTCAATGGTGTCACACAGCCAACCGTCTGCGCCCCGGGTGTCAATGTGATGTCGGCTGGAAACCGGTACAACGATGTCGTGAATGGTGTCGCCCCTACCTACATCGAAACGATGACGTGGCAGGGCTACCCCTACACAAGCATGAGTGGTACGTCGATGGCCTGTCCCACTGCGGCGGGCATCATCGCCCTGTGGCTGCAGGCCGATCCACAGCTCACCCTGGCCGACGTGAAGGACATCCTGGCAAATTC
>JAFVFY010000014.1 GCA_017475265.1 Prevotella sp.
CGCGTTTTTCACGCTACTGCTCAGCTATAAGCTGATTGCCCCTTAAAACTGTTTCGTTTTAGTCGGTTTTTACCGAAAAAGGTGGTCTTGTAGTACAAGACCATATCTTTTGTAGTACAAGACCATATCTTTTGTAGTACAAGACCATATCTTTTGTTGAACAAAACCATATCTTTTGTGGTACAAGACCATAGCTTTTGTAGTACAAAACCATAGCTTTTGTTGAACAAACCCAGCGGTTTTCTACTACAAACCCGCTCACTTACTACTATTAGACTGGCTGTTTGGCTCCAAAAAGGCCTCAACGGACGCCTCGAACACCCTTTTTCGGGGTATTTCCCAACCGCCAAAAACGCCAGTTTTAAGCGAAATAGGGGTAAACAAGTGTTAAGTTTTTGTAATTTTAAGCCAATTTCTGCACAAAAGAGGGGTATTTGTGCAGGGTTATGAAGCGCGATTCATGCAAAATACAGCCGCTTTGGGCAGGTTTTTGTGCTAGATGGTCATCTTTTAGGAACACTTTTTTCTGCACTTTTTCTTTACATTTCAGCAATGCAGCCACCTAAACGTCTTCTTACTCTGTACTACTGGGACTTCTTTTTTAATTGAAGCCCTACTTGCGAAAGGTGAATAAGCATTTTCCCGTTCCCTCCTGCAAAATGCAATACTGGTAGACGAGCTGCCCGCCAAGCGGAAATGTATCACCGTGCCACAGCAGATGCCCCAGAAAAGAACAAAGCCATCGACTCAGAAGTAAGCAATGGCTTGTAAAAGTGAGGCTCGAAACGGCTTCACAGCCATAAAGGTTGTCATCCTTTCAGCGAAATCCTCTTATTGACGCTGCAAAGATAAGCATTATTCCCGTCCCCTCCAAATTTTTCCCGAACTTTCTTTGCTGGTTCCCAAACATTTTGTAATTTTGCAGCCGACACTGTAGGGGTAGGCTCCGGCCAGCCCGATGCCCCTTCAAGGGCAGTGCAGCGTCAAAGACATCGATGGAACACCTGAGGCTGAGAACACCGTTTGTAAGGACAGCTGAAGGGAAAGGCGTTTAACGGACGTTACCGTTCTGTTTTTTATAAAAATTTATGGATGAGCAGACAAATGACATAGCTCTTGAACTCGCACGACTTCATGTGCTTCGTGGAATAGACTTCACACGCCAGCTGAAACTCATCACCCAAAGGAAAGAGTTTCAATTGGTGAAGAATGAGACGGACATTTTTTCTGCCGTTGGTGAGACTGACGAGGACTACCCAGCATTGCTCAATGCCGCCTGACGTGCCGTGGAACACGGCTTCCGTGTTTACATTCTTCCAAATCCGAAAGGCATTCGCACAGCAGATTTCATTTTTCAGCGCAAGGGTGTCTATCGTATGTACGACCTTAAAACAGTTCAAGGCAAGAGTTCTATTCTCAATCGTCTTATTGAGTCCATCGGACAGACCAACCATGTGTTGCTCAATATAGCTACTGACTACAACGCGCGTCTCTTGGCCTTACAGATTCAAAAGTACTTCGAGTGGAACCCCAACGCTGGTCAAGTCTTGATTTTCAAGAAAAACAAGATGCTTTCCGTCACGCGTCAGACACTGGATGACAAGAACTTCATAGCGCAGTTCACCAGGCTATACAACAAATAAAGAGTTGCCTAAGCAACCCTTTAAAACGGAGTAGTGTCGGTCCTGTCTTGCTCCACTCGGAAAGTACCGGATTAGCCAAACTTGAGGTTTGACGCTGCAAAGATAAGCATTTTTCCCGTCCCCTCCAAATTTTTCCTGAACTTTCTTTCTCGTTTCCAATCTTTTTGTGCAATTTTGCAAGCCCATTGTATTTTTTCCCCAAAATTTCTTTGGTGTTCCAATTTTTGTTATTATCTTTGCATCGTGGTTTCCTATAGGGTAGGCTCCGTGCCACCCCTCGCACTGCCAAGAGAGGCGTGCGATAAGGATGCCACATACTTACTACAGAGAGCGTTTAGCGCGTATCTATCCTGTCTTAGAACGTGGAAAATTCAAGCTGCGGATGATATGCAATAGCGTTCACGTTAATAGGTGTATTATACCTTCATCTTTGATGATGGATAATCATACCTTGAGGCGTGGACTATTGTATCATTATTGCAGCAACGGCAATTTCCACGGCCTTAGGACAGATAGTGTACAATTTCGTCCACGCATTCTTTATGCCGGTATGATTATTCTTATCAATTAACACCATTATTAACTTAAAATGAAATGACTATGAAAAGATTTCTATTGATGACGATGGTCCTCATGGCGGCTTCCGTTGCATGGGCCGACCACATCCAGGTGAGCAACAGAAGCATGTCGTTCACCGAGTCATGGAGTCAGCCATCGAGCTACTTCGACTATGCCAAAGCAGGTGGCACAGTGAGCTGGGATGCCAAGAATCGCATCCTCACGCTAAAGGATTTATACCTGGATCCCCACGATTCCGGCACACTTGATGGCAGTCATCAGTTGAGCGGCCTGATTATCAACACCTTCTGGAATGTCACAATCAATGTGGTGGGCGAGAACCACATCGTCGTCGAGTGCGGGCAGGCACTCGAGCTTCACGGCAGCGTCACGTTCACCGGCAGCGGTTACATCAGGTTCTACAACTTGGATAATAAGAAACCGGCCATCGACGTGGTGCAGAGCAGCGTCAAGATAACCGTCGACGGCCCTCACGTGAAGTGCTGCGATGGTGACTACGGTATACGTGGCTGCAATGACACAGAGATATACCTGAAGAAAGGAAAGCTCGAATTCCCCTCGGGCTACGGCAAGCTGTACCGCATAGGGAATGTGCGCTACGACTATGGCATGGGTGTACAGCAACCGCATGGCGCTTATTTCGGTTCACACGGCAAGGCCATGTTCGACAAGGACAACCACAGGCTGGGCAATGACGGAGCGCTGGTGTTCGGCCCCATCCAGTACTACGGCTTCAAGATTCTGGACGAATGGGTGACAGCTAACAACTGGGACCTTTTGAACACATTGGGCGATGGGAGTATGCAACGCGGCAATATCCAGTTCCAGCCGTCCTCGAACACGCTGACCCTCGACGGCACGACCATCGATAACCGTTCCTCGGGATCGACCATCGACAATGCATACAACAACAGCCTGAAGATTGTACTAAAGGGCGAGAATACGTTTGACTTCTACGGCAAGGGTGGCGGTCGCTATGCTCTTGAAACAAGCGCCAACACCACCATCATAGGTGATGCGACAGGCACATCAAAGCTGACCAGCTCAGCCAGCTTCGCCGGTGTGCACATCTATGGCGACAATACGCTGACGCTGGGCAATGTGAAGCTCGACGTGCCCTACATGTCAAGCTCAATGCTGCAAAACGCGAGCGGGAAGATGGAGTCGGGAACGCTCGTCTTGGATCGTGGAGTGGAAGTCAATGCTCGTGGCAACGACAGCGGCAACGGCACCGTGCGCGGAATGAGGATAAATCCTGCAACTGCGAATCTTGTGGTGGCCGTGGCCTCCGACCAGAATAATCCACGCTTCATCAATAATGCCGAATATGGCGTGTATGAGAGCGAGACAAAGTTGGCAACGGGAGCCGTAACCCTCAGCACCATGAGCGACGTCACTCTCTATCCCCTCACAATATGCGGGCAGAGAGTACATTCGCTCAACTGCAAGAATCCCATTAATGAATATGTGAAGAGCGGCAAGTTGGTGTACGCTCCCGACGAGCACAGCCTCTACATGGACAACGCTGTGCTCAGCGTGGACGGCTACAGCGGCGACGTGCTGTACTGGAATAGTCCGGGCAAGCTGACCATCGGCCTGATTGGCGAGAGCAAAATCAACAACTGTAAAGGGAAAGCGCTCATCAGCGACGGCCCGGTTGACGTGCGGTCGGCATTGCACGACAACCAGAAGCTCGTCGTCACCGGCACGGGCGGCATGATGACAGTGGGCGGCGACAAGACGCTGAACCTCAACCTTGTAGAGGTGTCAGTACCTGAGATACAGGCTGGCAGAGTGGAACTCATCGGTACGAAACAGGTGGACGTCACACGCAAGTTCAACGCCACGACTTGCGAGCTGGGCATGGTGAAAGTAGCCTCGACGGTGGAGGCTCCCGCCTACTACGACGCGGAGAAAGGCACGGTGGTGGCTACGAAAGGCCCGGCCAGCTTCTTCCACAGCAGCCTCGTGACCGTATTCCCCGGCATCAACTTCTTCGGAGGCGAGGTAAATTCCATCAACCACACCTGCCTGATGAGCAAGGATGTGACGGGAGGGCAGATTATGGTAAGACAGGAAGATGCCAATGGATTCGTCATTGACATGCGCGGCGCACAAGTATGGAGCAAGTCGGTGGAGAACATGTTCAGCCTCACAAGCGAAGGCACCTCGAACATCAATATCCATGGATATAACTATATAGACCTGACGGGCATCGACTCGCACTTCGTGATGTCGAACATGAAGAACCTCTACATCTGCGGATATGACGACGAGCCCAACCCCTCGCTTACCGTCAATGGCAAAGGCAAAGCGAACAATTCGGGTGCCATAGCCGTGGCAAAAGGCTCAAAGCTCTGCTTCCAGTCGAATCTCAGCCAGGTGTTCGACGCCAACATTCAGCGCATCTACGGAATGGGCGACAACGGCGTGAACACCAAGCTGATTGTGGAGAAACCCTATCTCACGGTGATAGGCAGCAGCGATGGCACCGTGTCCAACATTAGTGTCGAGACCGTCGGTGCCGAGCTCTTCAGCTCGTCCGCGCAGCCACGTTCCGTGGTCTCTGGCAATGCCAGCAAGGTCAACGGCGTATATCAGGAAAACGACCTCTGCACCGGCGTGGTGAAGTTCGTGGGCAAAGGTGAGAGTGCCGGCTACGTTGCCGCCACCGGCATCAGCCTCGACAAGACAAGCCTGACGCTGAACGGACTGGGCAGCACGGCTACGCTCAAGGCCACCGTCTCACCTGCCACCGCCACCAATAAGGATGTGACATGGAGCAGCAGCGACGAAGCCATCGTCAGCGTGGACAAGGACGGAAAGCTCACGGCCAACGGCAGTGGCGAGGCCATCATCAGTGCCGCCGCCAACGGCAGCCTGGCAGGGGCAAAGGCTGAGTGCCGGGTGACCGTAAGTGTGCCCGCCGTTACGTCGGTCGCTTTCGACAAGACGAGTCTCCTCTTCGACGATCCCAGTGTCAACAGCCAGTACCTCCATGTCACCATCGCTCCCGAGGGCGCATTGAAGGATGTCACCTGGACAAGCAGCGACACCACCGTCGTCAAGATTGCTGACACCGGACTGGCAGCACGCATAGACCGCGTGGCCGACGAGGGTCAGGCTGTCATCACCGTGAAGGCATCCAATGGCGTGAGCGCCACATGCCCGGTAACCGTCCACTATCCCATCACACCGAAGCGCGTAGACTTCCTCCCGGCATCAGTCACCCTCACCGAAGCAGGACAGAAGGAAGTGCTCACTGTCCTCGTCGCGCCCGAAAACTGCGATGACCTGGGCTTCGAGTGGGTAGCCCTGCCCGAGGAGGGCGACTGCGTGACCTTTGACCCGGAGACGCGCACCGTGACAGCCGTACATAACGGCTCAACAACCATCGGCGTGTGGGCAACATACAAAGGGCAGCTCCGGGCACTGGGTGAATGTGTCATCACTGTTGACATACCCGTCATAGCCGAGAAGCTGGAGCTGCAGTCACCGTCGAGCTTCTTCTACGAATATGGCGACACCATCACCATCATGCCACTCTTTACACCCACCAATACTACCAATCAGCAACTGACGTGGAAGAGCAACAACGAGAGCGTGGCCACCGTGACGGCCAACGGACAGGTCGTTTCCCACAGCAAGGGCGATGCCACTATCACTGCCACCACCACCGACGGCAGCAACATCTCGGCCAGCAGGTTGTTCACAGTCTATGATCCCAACGACTACCGAGTCGTTCCCGCCACCGGCATTACCCTCGACAGGGAGTCCGTGATGCTCTTCACCGGACAGCGTGTCAATGTGAACGCACAGCTCTATCCTGACGGAGCATGCACGCAGGTGAAGTGGGAAATCACCGAAACGCTGCAAGGCAACACAAACAACGTGAGGGTGACGTGGAATCCTCGGAAGCCACGATACAGCCAGACCTGCTCAGTATGGTACGACACCAACGAGGGCGTGGGCGAGCTGCCTGTCAGGTTCATCGTCACGGCAAAAGCCACCGACTATGAGGGTAACATGCAGCCCATGGCTTCGTTCGAGGTGACAATTGCCGAGGACATCATCTTTACGGCGACGAACAACGACGGAATAGACATTACCTACCGTGTGAAAGACATCAGAGACGAGAGCCATCCCACCTGTGAGCTTTATGGACAACAGGTCTGGGTATATAAAGACGGTCATGGGGAGTTCCAGTACGTATCCGCCATCGAACCCGATGCCAAGGGTCGAATCGTTATTCCAAGCCAAGTGGGCCACGAAGGCAATTTCTACTGGGTGGACAATGCCAACGAACTGGCCTTCTATGGTCACAACAAGATGGAAGAGCTGGTATTCCCCGAGGGCATGACACGCTTAGAGAGCAAATGCGGCCTCGAAAACACTTCGCTGACCACGGTAACACTGCCATCAACGATACGCAGCATTAATATCGAGGCATTCAAGGCCTGCCTGGCACTGCAGAAAGTGTATATGCGGTCGGAAAAATCTCCATTAGGACTGTACTCCATGGGTAGCGGAATATTTGAAGAGACAGAATCGCTAGGCGAGGCATTTGCCGAACTGCCCAGTGACGCCCAGCTCTACGTGCCAAAGGGAAGCCTCAACGAGTACACTGTTACACAGTGGATATGGAACGACTGGTTCTCAATCATCGAGGAGATTGACTACCGCGAGCTGGACCTCTACTTTGCCGACACCAACGAGGAGGGCACAAAGCTGAACTACCACATCACCAGCACCGACGACAAGACCTGCGAGGTGGGTGGAAAGACAAGCGGTGCGGCCATTGCCGACGATGTCACCGAGGTGGAGATTCCTGCCGACGTGGACGAATATGCCGTAACGGGCATTGCCCCACAGGCCTTCGTGGACAAGGACAATCTGGAAAGCGTGACGCTGCCAGCCACCATCAAGACCATCGGCTACGGAGCCTTCTACAGCTGTTCCAACCTGTCTGATGTGTACATTCTCAGCGAGATGGCTCCCACACTGCTCGACATCGACGACATGCCCTCCGATGTAAACAACTACGCCTTCGGCGGACTGCCAGGCGCAGAAGCCCGTGCTTTCGGCGGCTTCACGCTCAGCAGCGACCCCGCCCCTGCCACACTACACGTGCCCCATGGATGCCTCAAAGCCTACAACAAGGAACCTTGGAACCAATGGTTCTCCAACATTGTGGACGATGTGACAAGTACAAGTGTTAAGGGCGACGTGAATGGCGACGGCGTAGTTGACGTGGCTGACATCGCCACCGTCATCGACGTCATGTCTGGGAGCGCAAGCGGCTCGCTTGCGGACAGTGCCGACGTTAACAAGGACGGCACCGTCGACGTGGCTGACATCGCTACCATTATCGACGAGATGGCTGCCAATGCAAGAAGACTGAAGATGGAGGAACCACAATGAGTATACCGTCACGATGAAAAGAATGACAGAAAATCCCCGAATCATTTTGTGGTTCGGGGATTTTTGCTTAATTATGTAGCGCGAGTTCGTAATTCATTTGCCAAACAGCTGTTCCATCAAAACTGCTGCAAAGGTAAGGAAAAAGATTCGTTTCAGCAACTTTTGTGGTCAAAAGTTGCTGAAACGAATGAATTTTTTCTGATTTCAGCAGTTTTCGATGATGTACTTTGCCTGGATTACTCGCTGCTCCGTTCCTTATTAAACTGGCGGACGGGCTTCTCGGTGGGAGCTACTGTGGTGCTGTCGTTGCTGCGAGTCTGACGGGCGTAGTAATAATCGTTGTAGTAATAGTCATCGTACCATGCATCGTAGCCCCAGTAACGGTAGCTGTTCCAGTTGGGCGACGAGATGTGGGTGAGGTTGAAGTACACGTCGTTACCTCCGTCGGCTATGTAGCCTGTGAAGCGTGAGTTGGACAGGTGATAGTCGGCAATGACCACCGAGGAGCCTTCCTCTACGAAATAGACGTATATGCGCCCGTTATCAACGTTCCAGTTGATGTGGTTAGCGACGTAGTCCCAGGGAGCGCCGCTATAGTAGTCTACCCAGTAGCCCGTGCCCTTGGCGTAACGGTAGGGGTCGTTGCTGAAAGTAATCTCTGTGTGGGTGGCGTAGTAGTCGTGGCCGTAGTAGTAAGACGACACGCGCATGTCTCCACTCCAGGTTCCTTCGAGGCTGTCGGCGATGAGCTGGTCCTCGCATGCGGTGAATGTGAAAGCCATCGCGGCAATCAGCATCATGGTGTATAGCTTCTTCATAATCGTATAATTTTAGAATTAGACATTTTGTTTATTTCTGGTGCAAAGATACGACTATTCGTAATGTGCTGCAAAGGCAAACCCATAAAGTGGCGGGGGAAGAACTATAAAACGGAATAGGGAAATCCCTACGCCGTTTTATATTTACGATTTACTTATTTTCGATTTACGATTTATTTGTTTTCGATTTACGATTTGGAGTTTAGTTCCTCTGCCTTGTTCCCATGCGGGCTTCTACAACGTTGACGACGTAGTCGCCGAGCTTCTCGCACTCATTGATGAGGTCCATGTAGACGGTACCCTCGGCGTAGGTGTACTCATGGTTGTTGATGTCGACGATGTTCTGCGCCTTCAGCTGGTTGCGGTAGTTGTTGATTTCGTTTTCGATGTTGAACGTGCGGTTCACGTCGAAGCTTTCCTTGCGCCCGCCCATGAGCATGTTCATCTGTGTGAGCGAGTTGTCGGCTAACGACATCATCTGGTAGATGTGGTCGTACTGCTTCTCGGTGAAGTGGTCCTGCTTCTGTGTGTACTTGCGGTTGATGGTGCGTGCCATGTTGAAGCAGGCGTCTCCGATAGACTCCAGCTCGCTGATTTCGCGTAGCATGGCACGTATCTTGGCCTTCGTCTCGTCAGAGAGGTGGGCGTCGGATACCTGCTCCAGGTACTTGGCAATCTCGAGCTCCATATTGTCGGAGATGCCCTCGTACTTCTCGATGCGGGAGTAGAGCTTGTTGAAGGCCTGGTCGTCCTGCTTCTTACCCGTCAGCGACGATGAAGCGTTGAGCAGTTCCTTCACCATGCCGAACATGCGCTGCATACGTTCGGAGAACGACTGAATCTCCTTCTGGGCCTCGAGCACCGAAAGCTCGGGGGTCTTCATGAAGCCGGCGGTGATGAAGTGCAAGCGGAAGTCCTCTTCCTCGTCGACCTTCTTCGACTTGATGACCCAGCAGACGAAGCGCTCTATCTGCGGGATGAACCAGATGAGGATGCCGGCGTTGATGACGTTAAAGCCTGTGTGGAAGGCAGCCAGCGTGAAAGTCAAACGCGACTGCATGCTCATGTGCTCCATGTCCTGCCCGAAGAGGTTCACTCCGGCATAGTCGACCGTCCACACCACGCCATCGATGAACCAACGGAAGACGAGCAGTATCCACAGTACGCCAAAGATGTTGAAGAACATGTGGGCCAGTGCCGCACGCCGGGCCTGCGTGTTGGCCGAGAGTGCTGCGAGGTTAGAGGTGATGGTGGTTCCGATGTTCTCGCCCAGCACCAGTGCGATACCCTGATAGATGGGCATGGCCCCGCTGCCGCAGAGCAGCATGGTGATGGCCATGACGGCTGCCGACGACTGCACGCAGAACGTGAGCACGCCGCCCAGGAGGAGGAAGATGAGTGTAGTCCAGAATGAGTTAGGGTCGAACGACTGGAAGAAGTTCAGCACGTCGGGGTTGTGTCCGAGGTCCATCTCGTTGCCCGTCAGACGCAGCGTGGTCAGACCGAGCAGCAGCAGACCGAGACCGAAGAGGAAGTCGCCGATGTAGCGGTGCTGCTTCATGTAGATGAGGATGATGCCCAGGAAGAAGCCCACGTAGGAGACGATGCTGATGTCGAACGACGAGCCGAGGGCCATGATCCAGGCCGTGAGCGTGGTGCCGATGTTGGCACCCATAATCACACTAATGGCCTGCGCAAGGGTGAGCAGGCCAGCATTGACGAACGACACGGTCATGACGGTGGTGGCGGTCGATGACTGTACGGAGGCGGTCACCAGCGTACCGGTGAGCAGACCCGTGAAGCGGTTGGTGGTCATTGCCCCGAGGACATGGCGCAGCTGCGGGCCCGCCATCTTCTGCAGGGCGTCGCTCATCGACTTCATACCAAACATGAGAAGTGCGAGAGAGCCGAGAAGTTTGAACAGTATTAGCATAACTAGATGTGGTTATGGTTATTTTTCGGTGCAAATTTACGAATTATTATGCTTTTATGCAAATAATTATTATAGTATTTGCTAAAAAACTTATCATTTACGATTTACTGATTTAAGAACAAACCTTAACAGAATCAATTGAAGAAAATGTAGAGGCTAACCATGACTATTGTCAGGGTTGTCCAGAGAGCGATGACAAGTGGCGAGTTGCTGTTCTCCATGGAGGTGACGGCTGCCACTGTGGCCGACGGTTTCCCCGTCGGCAGCAGCGACACCACGACCATCATCAAGATGAGGGCGGCGCAAAGCAGGAAGGAGAGCATCATGAAGTGGGGCCAGTGGAGTGAGAAGTGAGAAGCGAAAAGTGAGAAGTGGTAAGTTTGCGGCCCCCAGAGGTAGAGCACGCCGACGGTAAGGCAGAACGCTGTGCCGGCGGTCAGGGCGAGGTTTGCGGCGCGGGTGGTGGCGCGCCTCCAGAACACACCGAGTAGGAACACCGCAGTCATGGGCGGCGCGATGAAGCCGAGCACGCTCTGGAACACGTTGAAGAGGTTGAGACCCTTGATGCTGTCGATGGCCACGGTGAGCACAATGGCGATGGCGGCGCCGCAGACGGTGACCAGACGACCCACAAAGTTGATGTGGCGCTGAGAAGCGTCGGGGTGGTAACGCTTTAGGTAGATGTCCATGGTGAAAACGGTGCTCAGGGCGTTGAGTGCCGAGCCGATGGTGCTGACCAGGCAGGCCGTCAGCACGGCGAACACCAGACCGACCATGCCCGTTGGGAAAAGGGTGCGCACCATCGTCAGATAGGCCTCGTCGGGGTCGCCCATTGTCGGGAATAGGGCGAAGCAGATGACTCCCGGCAGGATGTAGAGGGGCACGTCGAGAATTTTCAGCCAGCCGGTGAAGTTGGTGCCCAGCTGGCCCTCACGTAGGTCACGGGCAGCCAGCACGGGCTGCACCATGCTTTGGTCGGTACACCAGAACCACACGCCCATGACGGGGTAGCCCAGCACGATGGGTAGCCAGGGGAAGGCCTTGTCGGTGTTCGGGCGGAAGAGCACCCAGTAGTCTGAAGGAACCTTGGCCACCAGTCCCGCTACGCCGCCCACGCGGTCTAGTCCGACGATGGTGAGCACGGCAGAGACGAAGATGAGCAGCAACATCTGATAGACGTTGGTGTAGGCAATGGCCTTCAGTCCGCCGAGCATGGTGAAGAAAGCGGAGATGGCTAGCAGCACCAGGGCCGACGCCCACATGGGTATTTCAAATACCTGGCGGATAAGTATGCCACCGGCGAAGAGCGTCAGCGCCAGCCACGAGATGATGATGGTGACGATGGTGTACCACGCCAGGATGTTTCTCGTCGACTGTCCGTAGCGCAGCCCCATGAACTCTGGCAGCGTGTGTACCTTCGCTCCCATGTAGCGCGGGGCAAAGACGAAGGCCAGCATACCGATGAACACAAAGGCATACCACGCGTAGTTACCCGAGACAATTCCCGTGGTGAAACCCGCCGAGGCCGAGGCGATGAGCATTGAGGGGCCGACGTTGGTACCCCACATGGAGAACCCTATGTGATGCCAGCGCAGGGAGCGCCCAGCAAGAAAGAGCGAACCTTCCTTCTTGCGCTTGCTACTGGCCCACAGGCCGATGGCAAGAAGGACGACGAAATAGGCGGCAAGGATGGTCCAGTCGAGGGTTTTCATTTACGTAGGCTTTCGAGGGCGAAGATGAGGATGAGCGTCAGCAACGCGCTGCCTCCCACGCACAGCAGCCATTGCTGCCAGTCATAGAAGCTAAAGGCTTCAAGGGCGAAGAATACGAGGCAGAAGAGTATCACCAAGATAGTGGCCAGGGTGGCGAACTTGCCGAAACCGAGGGTTGCGGCCGAGGAGCGGACGTGCTCGTCGGCATCGCGGGGGATGAATAGCTGCAGCAGGTAGGGTTGCAGGGCTGCAATGAAGGTGGTGGAGGCGGCCGCCAGGCCAGGCGTGTTGGAGAACATGTCGATACAAAGACCCAGCAGGAACCCCCACACGAGCATGGCCCACTTGGGGTAGTTCAGGGGGAAGATGATGATGAAATAGACGTAGAGTAGTGGCGTGGCACAATGGAATAGCTGGATGCGGTTGAGCACCAAACCCTGGACAAGTACCAGGAGGAAGAATATCAGGAGGCGTTGAAGTGTGTCGAGAAGCATAACTATTTCATCTCTAGTGAATCGCGTGCGCTTTCCATGAGCTGTCGCTGCTCCGGCAGGCGTACGTCGTTGATGACGAAGACGTCGCGGAGGCAGGCAAAGTCGGTGGAGAGGTGCACCTTCAGACTGTAGGACAGTCCGTCGCGCGAGTTATAGATGTTGGTGATTTTTCCCACGGCGACGCCCTTGGGGAAGATGGCGGAATATCCGCTGGTCTCCACCCAGTCGCCTTTCTGGAAACGGGCGTGGCGGGGAATGTCCTCCACGTAGGCCTCCACGGGACTGCCGCCGGGCCAGGTGAGGTAACCGAAGTAGTTGCGCCCACGGATGGAGCAGCTGATGCGCGAGCGGCTGTTGAGCACGGGGAGCACGATGGAGTAATGCTCGCTGGCCATGTAGACCACGCCGACGAGACCGGTGCCGGAGATGACGCCCATGTCAGGGCGCACCCCGTCGGCACGTCCACGGTCGATGGTGATGAGGTTGTCGCGGCGGTCGATGGTGTTGGCGATGACCTTGGCGGGGATTTTCGCGCTAATGGAACTGCTATCAGAGGGCAGGAAGCATGTGTCTGTAATCTGTTTCTGGCTGTTTGAAGCCAGTTGCTCCCGGTAGATGGCCAGTTGCTGTTCCAGCACGATGTTACGGTGGGAGAGTTCCTCGTTCAGACGTTTCAGGCTGAAGAACTGTTCCACGTCGGCCTGCAGCTCCAGGGTCTTGCCAGTGACGGCATTGGCGGTAGAAATCCACGTGCTGCCTTGGTAGCTGTTATAGCTGAAAAGCAAGATTCCACTGACCGTCTCCAGCAACAGGAAAACGAGCCAGTGGAAATGACGCGCCAGAAAGTCAAGCAGGTTCTGCATTTTTTGTCCCTTTCACTCCCCCTTCACTCCATTAGAAATTAGCGCATTAGGAAGTTGAAACGGTCAACGTTCTTCAGGGCGATGCCTGCACCCTTTGCCACGCAATGGAGTGGGTCGTCGGCTACGACGAAGGGGATGCCAATCTTGTCGGTAAGACGCTTGTCAAGTCCGCGCAGCAGAGCTCCGCCTCCGGTGAGGTAGATGCCGTTCTTCACAATGTCGGCATACAGTTCAGGCGGCGTGCCTTCGAGAGCCGTAAGCACGGCGCTCTCTATGCGTGCCACGGTCTTGTCCAGGCAGTGGGCAATCTCCTGATAGCATACGGGCACCTCCATAGGCAGAGCGGTGATGCGGTTCGGGCCGTGCACGATATAGTCCTCAGGCGCCTGGTCGCCTAGGTCGGTGAGTGCACTTCCCACGCTGATTTTGATGCGCTCGGCCATGCGCTCCGACACCTTCACGTTGTGCTGGCGCGACATGTATTCCTGAATGTCGGCGGTGAGGTCGTCGCCAGCCACCTTGATAGAGCTGTTGGTGACGATGCCACCCAGTGAGATGACGGCAATCTCAGTTGTGCCGCCACCAATGTCTACAATCATGTTGCCCTCGGCAGCCTCCACGTCGATGCCGATACCGATGGCAGCAGCCATAGGCTCGAAGAGCAGGTAGACGTCGCGCCCGTCGGCATGCTCCGCAGAGTCACGCACAGCACGCAGCTCCACTTCCGTAGAACCGCTGGGCACGCCGATGACCATACGCAGTGAGGGTGAGAAGAGGTGACGGCCCGTGTGGACCATCTTGATGAGTCCACGCATCATCTGCTCGCAGGCCGAGAAGTCGGCTATCACGCCGTCGCGAAGTGGACGGATGGTGCGGATGTTGTCGTGGGTCTTCTCGTACATCATTTTTGCCTCGCTGCCCACGGCAATCATCTTGTCGGTGCGGCGGTTAAGGGCCACCACCGACGGCTCGTCCACGACAATCTTGTCGTTACTGATAATAATGGTATTGGCCGTGCCCAGGTCCATGGCCAAGTCTTGTCTGAAGCTGAATAGTCCCATGTTCTTTTATTTTGGGGAGTAAAAGGGAAGTGAAGGGGGAGTGAAAGGGGAGTGAAAGGGACGTTACATCCTGTGTGGAGTAGGAGCTGACAGAACTATCGTCCCTTTCACTCCCCTTTCACTCCTCTTTCACTCCCCTTTCACTCCAAATTAGAAGTAAACCAGTTGTGTATCGCTGTGTCGTAGTGCGAGCTCACGCCGAAGGCCTTCTCTGCGAAAGCCTTGCGCTGCTCCCTTGTGGTGCATGCCCCTTGGCTCTTCAGGATGTCGAGCAGCATGGGGTACTCGGCCTTCGAGGGCACGATGACCACGTCGTTGAAGTTCTTCGCAGCGGCGCGGATGAGCGAGATACCGCCGATGTCGATTTTCTCGATAATGTCCTGTTCTACGGCACCGCTGGCTACGGTCTGCTCGAAGGGGTAGAGGTTGACGATGACAAGGTCAATCTCGGGAATGTCGTACTGCTTCATCTGCTCGCGGTCGCCCTCGTTGTCGCGACGAGCCAGTATGCCTCCGAACACCTTGGGGTGGAGCGTCTTCACGCGGCCGCCCAGAATGGAGGGGTAGGTGGTCAGGTCTTCCACTTTCTGGCACTCGTAGCCCAGAGACTCAATGAATTGCTGCGTGCCGCCCGTGGAGAGGAAGTGCACGCCCTCATCGTTCAGTTTTTTGAGAAGCTCGTCAAGTCCGTCTTTGTGAAACACGGAGACGAGTGCGGTCTTTATTTGTTTCATAATGTGTGGATTTTTGGTGTTGGCTGCAAAGGTACTACATTTTTTGGGAATCGTTGTTTTAAAATGTGTTATATTTTGTGTGCGATACCAAAATATTGTTTAAGGTCAAATCAAACTAAATCTGATTTTACTGATTAAACTGATTTTGGGCGGACAAATCCGCCATAGGGGAGAGAAAATCAGTCTAATCAGTCCAATCTGTCCAATCAGTGTCAAAAAAAGGACGCGCTGTAATAGGCAAAACAATCTGTGCAATCTGTGGTCGTTTTGTGCATGCGAAAGTTGTATGGTTCATTTCACATTCCCCACACCATGATGGGATGCCCGTTGTACTCTGCCTGCCGGTGCCAGATGCGCTCCTCCCAGGGCTTTTCCTGCGTGCGGTCGAAGATGATGAGGTGTCCCTCGTCCACGCTGCCCGCGCTGTCCATGTACTCCCACGTCTGTTTCAGCCCCGCGTCTATCATCGTGTCGAGGCCGTCTTTCGGGCGTTTCACCTTCAGTTCGAGCACAATGCGCTGCACGGGGCCTCCGTAGCCGTCGGTCAGCGGTTTGCGGATGAGCAGGTCGGTGCGTCTGCGGCCAAGGCCGTATTCGCGGTCTATGTAGCCGCCGCCGTTCACGATGCGCTGCAGGAATGCCTGTAGCAGCAGTTGCGGCCCCGCCTCGGCATAGTCGAACTTGCCAATCCAGGAGTCGGCGTTCTCGCGGAAGAACTGCTGGAAGTCGAGCAGCAGCTTCTCCATGTCGATGCTGCCGTCTGGCCGCTGGTACCACTGCGGTTCCTGTATCAGGGTCTGCTGGGTGTTCCATGTCAGCTCGCGTGGAATAATCTCCCGATAAATGCCATTGGCAATACGAATGGGTTTCCCCCTGTCTCGTGTGATAAGTCCCATGTCGGTGACATATTGTATGTCGTCCGTCTTCATCTTTTTCTCATCCGGCTCCTCAGCATTGGCCAGTATGGGCTCTATCACTCTTTTCACCCGTTCCTCTTGCAACTTGTAAATCAATATGTCTATGTGTGTGTCACGCCTGTAGATAATCCGCTCCTGTGCGCGATAAATCATTTCCGGGGTGATGGTGACGCTGCGGTCGCGGTTCTCCTTCATTCTATATGTCACTTCATGCGCCAAGGCGTTCACCAGCCAGGGCTGCCCCTCGGTGGCCTCCCACACCATGGGGAAGCAGGCCTCGTCCCACTGCTGCCCCGTCTCACGGGTATGTTGCATATACAGTTCGCGTATCTCTTCCTTGGAGAAATTGCCAAGCCGCAGCGACTCTGCCTTGACGTTGAAGGCCGAGCCCCCGGTGACGATGTCCTGGTTGGAAAGCACGATGCGGTAGTCCCTCACGTCGCGCACGCCACAGAGGACGACGCTCTGCGGGAATGCCTTCGGCCGGTTGACATATCCTGCGCGCAGTTGGCGCAGCACACTGACCAGCGAGTCGCCTACCAGGGCGTCTATCTCGTCAATGAAGAGCACCACTGGCTTTGGGAGGCTTTGTGACAGACGGCGCAGATAGGTGGCCAGCTGGGCATCCTCGCCGATGTCCTTCACCTCGTCGCGTATCTCATGCGGCAATTTTTCGCCCAGAATGTCACAGAAGTCCTCAGCCAGTGTGTCGATGGTAGATTTCACCACGCTCTGCACATTGTTGCGCGATGCCTGCCCGCCCTCCACGTTGGAATAGACGGCGATGTAGTCGCCCCGCTCGTTCAGGTAGTCGCGCAGGGTGAGCATGCACGAGGTCTTGCCTGTCTGCCTGGGGGCATGGAGCACGAAATAGCGTTGCTGGTGGATGAGCGACAGCATTTCGTCAAGGTTGAACCGGCTCAGCGGGTCGATGGTGTAGTTGATGTCGGGCTTCTGCGGCCCTGCGGTGTTGAAGAATCGTTCCATAGTATTCGCACAATTACGGTGCAAAGGTACGAATAAAAAGCGAAACTGCCAAATGTTTCGCCGTTCAATTCTTCCGTGGATGACCACCCTGTGACAACTGCCGAATATAGTGCGCGGTTGTCGCCGACCGCGCTCCCTTTGCGGGCGGGGACGACCGCGCTCCCTTTGCGGGCGGGGACGACCGCGCTCCCGGGTATCTGATTTGTTGAAAAAAAAGTCCGTTTGGCTGAAAGGTTTTTGCGCATTGGTGTTATTTTATGTAATTTTGCAGCCGAAACAAAAAAAATCTCAATTATCAATCGCGAAGCGATAACTTTAAATTCTAAACTTTTGACTCTATGAAGAAATGGATGTTATGTCTGGTGGCTTTTGCGGTCATTTTTGTTTTTGCTCAGTCATCAGAGAACTTGGTGCTTAAAGCCGATGTCAACAACGACGGTTCCGTCGATGTGGCCGACGTCTCGGCAGTCATATCGATGATGGCTGGTGCGGTTACTTACGAAAATGCCGATGTCAATGGCGACGGGGCAGTAAACGTGGCCGATATCTCTGCCATCATCTCTTATATGGCCGGCCAGGGAGAAGCTCAAAGCGGCGATTCCACTATTACCATTAATTATACGGACAGCATCGCGCAGGTCATTGTGGCCAAGAATGTGGAGGACTATGTGACCGTTATGGTCGATAGCGGTCATGTCACCATCGCCCAAGATGCCGAGCTTCCCTTCGAGGTTACCTACGTGCTGAGCGGCGAGAGCAATAACGGCGAGTTTGCCATGTCGGGTAACTTCAAGGCTACCGTCGAGCTGCGTGGTCTCACGCTGACCAACCCTAACGGAGCGGCCATCAACATCACCAACGGCAAACGTATCGCCCTGAGCGCCAAGAAGGGCACGGTGAACACCTTTGCCGACGGTAAAGACGGCGAGCAGAAGGCTGCCATCTACTGCAAGGGTCACCTGGAGCTGAAGGGCCAGGGCACGCTCAACGTCACGGGAAATACGGCCCACGCCATCAAGAGCGGCGACTATATGTCGATGAAGAACTGTACGGTGAATGTCCTCTCGGCTGTGAAGGACGGGCTGTCTGCCAATGAGTTCTTCCTCATGCAGAGCGGCACGCTTAACATCAAGGAAGTGGGCGACGACGGCATACAGGTGGACCTCGACGGCGAGGAGCGTACCGGCATTACCGAAGACCATGAGGACGAGGACAGCGGCAATATCTACATCGAAGGCGGAACGCTCAACATCACCCTCAGCTCCGATGGCGGCAAGGGCATGAAGGCTGTAGGCGACGTGTATGTCAGCGGAGGCACGCTCGACATCACCCAGACGGGAACCCTCGTCGTGGAAGAGTCAGACCTCAGCTATCCCACCAGCATCAAGGCCGGCGGCAATATCGACATCACAAGCGGTACTATTACCATTAATAATACGGCCGACGGCGGCAAGGGCATGAGTGCCGACGGTACTTTGACCATCGGTGCCGAGGAAGCTGACTCTCTGCTCCAAATACCGACCATCGACATTACGGCCAACGGCAAGGGAGGGGTTGCCGAAATCACCCAGAGCACGGAGGAAACAGAGGAGGTGAAGTCCTACAAGGTCTACGTCACCCTTCCCGCTGGCGGACAGGGAGGAGGCCCCGGTGGTGGCGGCAATGCCTGGCGTACGGTCTATCTCTACAAGAGCGACGGCACCCTCGTGCAGCAGCTCACGCAGACGGTCACCAAGTCGAACACCACGTTCTACTACTACGACTTCAAGGCTGAGGACGACGGCACCTACTATTTCAAGGCCGACAACTACACTTCGCGCAACACCACCTATACCATCCTCTCGGAGACCTTCGCCGGTCCTGCTTCGGGCAGCGATGTCTACTACCAAATCACCAACAGCTACACCACGAGCGGCACTACCCGCACCTACAAGCTGACCAACGTCAGCTCCACCTACAGCGGCACCAGCGATGCCGCTGAGGAAGAGGGCACGGGCTACAACGCAGCAGGCCTTAAGGCCGACGGCAACCTGACCATCAACACAGGCACTATCCATATAAAGAACAGCGGCTCGATGAGCAAGAGCATCAAGTCGAAGGCCACCACCATCATCAACGGCGGCGACATCACCCTCACGCCCAGCGGAGGCATGCAGGTCATCAACAGCGATGCCTCATACAGCATCGGCATCAAGACCGTAGACTTCGTACAGAACGGCGGCACACTCACCATCAAGTCGTCGGGCCAGGCCGGCCGTGGCGTCTCGGCCAATAACATCGCCACTAATGGCGGTACGCTGAACATCACCAACAGCGGGGCTGGAGTTACCGGCACTAACGACGACTACACCGCCAAGGGCCTGAAGGCCGACGGCGACATCAAGCTCAACACCGGCGACATCACCATCAGCATGAGCGGAACCGGCGGCAAGGGCATCAAGTGTAATGGCACTTTCACCGAGGGTACCACCGACGGCGAAGGTCCCACGCTGAAGGTCTCCACGACGGGCTCCAAGCTCAACGCCTCAAGTGGCGGCGGCATGGGCGGCCCCGGCGGCGGTTGGGGACAGACCAGCGGCGGCGGCTCGGCAAAGGGCATCAAGGTGCAGGGCACCATCACGCTCTACGGTGGCACCACCGAGGTAAACACCGCTACCGACGGAGCTGAGGGACTAGAGTCGAAGACCTCATCGGCAGAGAGCATCGTCATCAAGGGCGGGCATCACTACTTCAAGTGCTACGACGACTGCATCAACTCGGCAGGAGGCATCAAGTTCGACGGCGGCATCACCATCTGCTACAGCAACGGCAACGATGCTGTTGACAGCAACTACGGACGCTCAGGAGCCGTCGACATCGGCAATGGCTTCGTCATGGCCTACTCCACACGGGGAGCACCCGAGGAGGGACTCGACTGCGACAACGATTCCTACGTCAAGATTTCAGGCAACGGCTATGCCATCAGCGGCGGCGCCCAGCAAGGTGGTGGCGGCGGATGGGGAGGCTCGTCATCGTCGACCATCAGCGGAGCCGCCCAGGGATATGCCTTCCTCAGCTCGCCCAGCAGCTATAATGCTACGAGCTACTACACCCTGGCCGACGCAGACGGCAACAACCTGATGACCTACAAGTTTGACGCTTCCTTCTCAAACAGCCACTCCATCATCACCGCCAAGGGCATGGTGAAGGGTAGCAAGTACTCCATCAAGAGCAGTAACGAGGAGCCTACCGACGCCACCGAGTCATTCCACGGCGTCTACCTCGGCTCAACGGCACAAGGAACGACAACCGTCGTCAGCTCGTTCACGGCACAATAAAGAATGAAGAATGAAGAGTGGTCAGAAACTCAGACTTTGAGTGATTCTTTATAAAGAAGAAGCCGTTTTGCCTGCGTAGACAAAACGGCTTTTTCTATGAGAAAAGACTATCCTTTCTCCAGGAAGGTTTTACTTGATAATCATTTTCCGTCCGTTATTGAGGTAGATGCCCTTTGCCGTAGGACGGCTGTTGAGCTTTCGTCCGTCGAGGGTGTACCAGCCTGTTCCTGAAGTCAGGTTGGCGATGGAAGACTGAATATCAAAGATATACGTGGTGATGCCTCCGCCGATGTTCATCTTTGCATCGGTGATGACATTGTCGCCGGGCTTGCCAAGACCGTTGCCCACGTCAACGAGGAAGTAGGACTGGAAGGCGTTAAGGTCGATGTTCTCCATGGGCACTTCGAGGTTGTCGTCAGGTCCCATGTAGATATTGCCGAAGCTGTCGGCGAGCAGCAGGGTGGGGTCGTAGGTGCCAGCAAACTGCACTCGGCCGTCGCCACTGGTGACGCACATCTCTTCGGGCTCTGAAGTCTTGATGGTCACATTCTCGAAGACGGGGTCTACAATCTCGCTGTACTGGGTGGTGCGCCATTCAAAGATATAGGGCTTGCCTGCCTCAATGCTGCGGGCAGGCTTGAAGTTCAGGTAGAGTATGCCCGTTTCAGGATTGTAGCCTGTAGGCTCGATGTAGTCAGATGAGTGGGCGATGTCCAGCTCCCATATCTCGGCTCCGTTCAGGGGCGACTTCTCAATGTTCTCAGCTATGATGTCGAAGGGCAGGCAGAGCGTGTTCCAGGCATGGTTCTTGGTGAAGACGGTGCCCTGAAGGGTTACCTTGCTGACGTTGCGGGCCTTATACTGGTTGATGGTCTGAGTGTTGTCCTCGGTAGCGCTAAGCGTCAGATTATCAATTATCGCCGGCATATCGTCCTTGTCGAGATAGAAGATGTCGGTACGGCTGGCGCTGTGATACTTCATGTAGATTTCGCCCTTCGGGAGGATGTAGTCGCTCGGGGTGTTCTTGAAGAGATAGCGCTCGCCGTCGATGTTTTCCTTGCTGAAGCAGTAGATGTCGCGTCCGCCACGCACGGTACCGTCCGACATCCACAGTTTGTTGTTGCCACGCACGTATGCATCGTCGGCACGGGTCAGCGGAATGTGGTGAGTGGCTCCTGCCTGGTCGGAATGGATGATGAGGAAGTCGCCCATCGGCACCTCCTCGATGGCGTTGAGGATGACGTGTTGCTCCGCCTCGTCGACGCCTACCAGCTCGAAGCAGTCGATGGTGAGCAGGGCAGTACCGTCCTTGTCAATCTCGCTCTTGGCCTTGTAGGGGATGAAGTTGTAGCCCTCGGGGAAGCGGATAATCTCGCAAATCTCGCCCGAACAGGTGAAGGGCATGCAGAGGCGGTAGCTCTCGGCCTGGCCATAGACCCACACCTTGAGGTTCATCTTGCCGATGAAGGCGATGTCGTTGGGCTTGCCCAGGTTGCAGAGTGTGTCGAGCAGGATGCTGTCGGCCTGGTGATAGTGGTAGATGGTATCGAGCTTGTTGCCCACCTCGTCGGTAAGCCTCATACGCACATCGGCCGACTTATCGGCTCCCACCAGGCGCATCTGCAGGAATATCTGTTTCATGCTGAACGAGAATCCTTCGCCCGTCTGGAAGGTGACGGAGAGATACTTGTTCTCGTCGAAGGCATCGGGCACCTCAATCTTTGCCGAGAGACTGTCGAGGGGTTCGCCGGCCTCCACCTTCAGGTCGTTAATCATGATGTCGGACATGTTGAAGAGCAGACAGCCTGCCTCGCCGGTCTTCGCCGTAGTAACGATTTCATTCTTGGTGGTCTTCATCTCGGGTTCCCAGCTCAGCACGTTGTCGCCACCGGGATAGGATGCCATAACCTTCAGCAGTTCAATATCTTCCTTGACGTCGATGTAGATGGAGTCGTAGTCCGAACCGTAGTAGAGTAGGGTAGCCACATGGTTGCCCTCGGCATCGATAGTCTTCTTATACGTGGTGCTGTCAGCAATAGTGGTGGCCGAAAGCTCGCCGCGTGTCACCATCTTGTAGAGGGTTCCGTAACGGGCAGGAATCTTTAGGCGCGTACCGGCACCCACCTGGGTGTCATGAACCTTCAGACGATGCTCGTTGTCTATCCAGCCGCTGGTAGCGTCGATGCTCATGTTCACATCGGTGTAGACCGACTCCATGAACGTGGGGCTGGGATAGTCACAGCAACCCTGGAAGTTGCGGAAGAGTCCGATGCTGTCAGGATGTGTGAAGTCCCAAGTGACGGTAGCGGTAACATCGCCCAGGTCCGACTCGCTCAGGGTCCAGTTGGGCGTCATCGTGACATCGGCCTTCAGCGTGTCCTTCTTTATATATAATGTGTCGTAGGGCACATTATCGGGACGCTCGGCCATGTTGGTGTCGCTACGCTGGAACGACAGCATACTGTAGCCGAAGGCACGGGCCTTGTCGCCACGATGGAAATAGGCGTTGCAGCCTACGTAGATTTCGCCCTTGGCGTTGGCATACTTCACGAAGGGCGTGCCCTTGAAGATGTACTTGAAGTGCTCCACATAGCGGGCCTCTACCTTGGTGTCGGCCGTTACGGTGAGCGACAGCTGACTCTCCTGAGCCGTTTCGTCAAGCACATCGTTCACGTACCAGTCTACATGGAAGCCGATGCCCTCGTCGGCGGTGAACACCACAACGGCACCATCATCCACACTCGCTCCCGACTCGATGGGCTGGGCACCCACGGAAGCCTTCAGCTTTGCCCAGGTGGCAGGCTTGTTGGTCGACGAGAACGTCACCACAGCTGCCTCTGTGCTCAATAGCAGGCTCATAAGGCCTGCAAAGACAAGTAGTGATTTTTTCATGTCATTAAGTCTAATTGTTAATTATTTCTGATTTACGATTTACTGATTTGCGATTTACTAATTTGCGATTTACGATTTAATAGAAAAGTTCTTTGTCAGTTCAAGTTTCCTCTCGGCAGCAAACTGCATAGAGACATAGTTGTCGAGACTCTGACACACATTGGTTGAGAACTGCTGTGCCGAGGCGATGAGGCCGTCCCACTGTTGCTCAGTAAGTCCGCGCTCCATGTCTTCGCGGTTGATGTTGTGGCGCAACATGCCGTAGACAAAGCCGGCGTTGAAGTTGTCGCCTGCTCCGATGGTGCTCACGGGTCTCTCTCCCGGCCCCTCCGCAGAAGGAAGTGGAGGCACGGGGTACTGCTTCTTGAAGCCGCCCTCGGCCCTCAGCTCCACGGGCTGGGCACCCTGCGTGAGGATGAACTTGCGGGTGTAGAAAGCTATCTGTGACCGGTAGATGGTGTCAGGATCGGTCTTGTGGAACATCACGTCGAAGTCCTCCGTCGAGCCGCGCACCACGTCGGCCATCTCCAGGTTCTCCAGGATGTTGGGCGTGAGCTTCACTACCTCGTTCTTGTGCGAGGCACGGAAGTTCACGTCGTAGTAGAGGATGGCCCCGCGGCTGCGGGCGTGCTCCAGGAACCCATGTACCTGCGGACGGATGACGGGGTTCACGGCATAGTAGGAGCCGAAGAGCACAATGTCGCCCTCGCTCACTTCGGGCGTGACGAACTCGATGCGGTCTCTGGGGTGGTCTTTATAAAAGATGTACTCCGCGTCGTTCCTCTCGTTGAGGAAGGCCAGCGAGATGGGCGACTTGCTGTCGGGATAGACGTAGACGCTGGAGGCATCGACGCCGTTGGCCTCAAGGAAGCTAGTGATGCGCCGTCCCACACGGTCGTTGCCCGTCTCACTGATGAACGATGCGTTGACGCCGCAGCGGCCCAGCGAGATGATGCTGTTGAATACTGACCCGCCCGGCACGGCGCCGATGGGCTGGTCATCCTTAAAGATGATGTCGAGAACAGTCTCGCCGATTCCAAATACTTTACGCATTGAGGATTTTCGATTTACGGATTTTCGATTTACGGATTTTCGATTGAAGATGATTTATTTACCTTCGTACCACTTCTTTAATATATAGAACGCCTTCTTCTTCTCACCCTTGTCGGAGTAGAGGCCCTTGCGGTTGTAGTAGTCCTGAATGCCGTCGAGCACACGGCGGGGTGAGCGGAAGTCCTTCAGCACCCAAGGCGTGGTGCCGGACAGACCCTCAATCTTGTCGAGCATGGCCAGGTTCTGGATGTAGAGGTTCTCCTGGAACTCCTCCGTCCAGCGCTGGTTCTTCTCCCCGTGGAGACCAGCCTTGGCTCCGCCGCCGAACTCGCTGATGATGACGGGCTTGTCGTAGGGAATCTCCCATTTCATCTTCGGAGCGTCGTTCACGTCACGATACCAGCCGATGTACTGGTTGAAACTGACCACGTCGACATACTCGTGCATGTTGTCCTGCAGACGGTTCACGTAGTTCGAGGCTCCTGTCACCTCCATAGCCATCGAGATGAGGCGGGTGTTGTCGAGCGTGCGGGCATACTTGGCCAGGTTTCCGAGGAACTGGTCGCGCTCGGGGGAGTGTGGTGTCTCGTTGGCGATGCTCCAGATGATGATGTTCGCGCGGTTCTGGTCGCGCAGAATCATGTCGGTAAGCTGTCGCTTGGCGTTGGCGAAGGTCTTCTCGTTCTTCCAGGCGATAGTCCAGTAGACGGGAATCTCCGACCACACGAGGATGCCCATGCGCTCGGCCTCGCGTATCATATATTCATTGTGGGGATAGTGGGCCAGGCGCACATAGTTGCAGCCCAGCTCCTTTGCCCATGAGAGCAGGGTATGGGCGGTCTCGGTGCCGTTGGCGCGTCCGCCGCCGTTGGGAGCCTCCTCGTGGATGCTCACACCACGCAGGAAGATGGGCTGGCCGTTGAGCAACAGCTGCTTGCCGAGCGTCTCAATGGTGCGGAAACCGATTTCATCGCGAAGGGTATTGCCATCGAGCGTAAGCTCCACGTCGTAGAGCTTGGGATTCTCGGGCGACCAGAGCTGTAGCATCTTTTGCTTCACGTCAAACGAGGTGCTGATACGACCCTCGGCATCGGTGGTGAGGAGTTGCTTGATTTTCAGCTCCGGGATGGAGAGTGTCACCTGCTTGCCGGCCTCCTTCGTATTAAGGTTCAGGGCGAAATCAAGGGATAATTTACTATTTACGGATTTACCATTTACGATTTGGCTGCGCGGACTGAGCGCCAGCTTATAATTCTCAATATAAGTGGTGGGCACATTGACCAGCATCACGTCGCGGGTGATGCCGCCGTAGTTCCACCAGTCAAAAATCTGCGTGGGCACGTCCTCGGCATGTCGCTTGTTGTCCACCTTCACGATGACCACGTTCTCGCCATCCTTCAGCTGGTCGGTGACGTCGGCGTTGAAAGGCGTGAAGCCGCCCACGTGGTGCATCACGTGATGCCCGTTGACGTAGACGTGGGTGTCGTAGTTCACGGCGCCGAAATAGAGCAACGTCCTTTGATTTGAGATTTGAGATTTGAGATTTGGAAGGATGTTTTGAACCAAACGGTGCCCTCGTAGAAAAAGAGTCGCTCGTCCTGCGTGTTCCAGTCGCCGGGGATGTTCATCGTGGCGGCCTTGTCGAAGTCATACTCTATGAGGTCTTCGGGCCTCTGCGGCTTGGTGTTCTGGAAGAATCCCCAGCGTGTGGGGTTCATGCGGTAGTCGTAGTAGCCCTCTTCCTGCACGTCGATGATGTAGTGCCACTTGCCGTTGAGCGAGGTCGTTTGGCGGTTAAGGACATTGCCCACGAGGGGCACTTCGGCGGCTTGCACGGTAGCAGCGGCAAACACGGCAACAGCCAGTGCTGTTAGAAATCGTACTGGTTTTCTCATAGTTTTAGTATTTTAATATTAGTAGTCTGAAGTTCTAAAGTCTAAAGTCTGAAGTTCTAAAGTCTAAAGTCTGAAGTTCTAAAGTCTAAAGTCTAAAGTCTGAAGTCTGAAGTCAAGTCTAAAGTCTGAGTAATGAACGTGCGAATTCGATGATGGTGTCGCGACCGCGGGCGAAGTCCTCATCGGTGAGTGCCACGTGGTAGTCGGGTTCGATGCCGAACTCACACGACTGTCCGTGTGCGTCGTACATCGGTACGGCGGAGAAGCGCACGCTCCATCCGTTGGGCAGGGAGCTGTTCAAGGGCATGCCCGCCCCGCCGCCGGTGCGGTCGCCGACGATGGTCACGTTGGGCAACTCCTTCATGTACATCACGAATTCATTGGCGGCGCTGTAGACGTGCCGGTTGGTGAGCACCACGACTGGCTTCTGCCACCTCACTCCCGATGCCGGTTCCAAGATGCGCTCCTCCTTGTCCGAGAACTCACTATGTCCGGGGCCCGTCTTGTGCTGGTAGTAGCCCACGTGGGTAGGCTTGTTGCAGAACCGTGCCGCCAGTTTCTCGGCGTTGGTGAGGTTGCCGCCGCCGTTGCCGCGAATGTCGATGATGAGGCCGCTGCAGAGCATGAGGTGTGACAACACCTCGTTGAGGTTTCCATCGCCGATGGCATCGGTAAAGCTCTCGTAGCGCATGTAGCCCACGTTGTCGTCGAGCACGAGATAGTCCACACCCCCGGCCATGCGATATTTCGTGCCCATGTAACACCGCAGGAGCGAGTCACTCAGGTTCGTCGGGTAATTCTCATACCACGACCAGTAGCGGGCGTAGTCATGGGAAGCGGAGAGGTTCACGTGGCCGTCGCGCAGCTCGCTGAGCATATCGGCCAGCACCTCAAAGAGCTGCCCCTTGGTCATCGAGGCGTCCACGCGTGGCTTGTAGCGCTGGTGAACCTCGTTCCAATCCAACCCGTAGACTTCTTTCTTGTAGTCGAGGAAGCAGTAGTGTTCGTCGATGATGCGCCACAACGCCTCCATGTTGCCCTCCGGCGTGTCGGGGAACTCATCCTCGTCGACACAGGAGACCAAGACAAGGGGAAGGAACAGTAAGAGGAGTAAAAGGGAAGTGAAAGGGGAGTGAAAGGGGAGTGAAAGGGACGACACACGACGTATCGCGGAAAGTAACGTCCCTTTCACTCCCCTTTCACTCCTGTTCACTCCCCTTTCACTCCTTTTCATAAGTTACTTCACTTGAATAACCAGCACTCTGTTGTTCGAGCTCCAGAACTTCGCGGTATTAGTGATGGTGAGGGTGCTGGAGTTCTCGTTGCGTGTCATCGTGTAGGAATCCTCGGGCACATCGCCTATGATGACGGCTTTCTTCGACGGGATGTTGATGCTCTTGAACTGTCGGATGTCAGCCTTCTTCAGGTTGCCCCTGTTCACGTTGGCGAAGTTCACCTTCTTCTTCTTGAAGAGGCCGCCCTCCTTGACGATGGCACCGGCTGCGAGCAGTTCGTCCTTCGTGCCGATGATGAAGTACACCTCGTGCATCTGTGCGTCCTGCTGGCTGATGTTCTGTTCCTGCCGGGCGATGGTCTGCCGCTGCGAGGCGTTCTCGTTCTTCATGGTGTTCACCGTGTCGGTGAGGTTAGCCACCTGCGTGCCGAGGTTATTGATGTTGATGTCCTTGTAGGTGATGGCCGTCCTGAGGCTGTCCAGCTCTCTCGTACGTTCGTCGAGCGACTTCGTGAGCATCGAGATAATGTTGCGCATCTTATTCACCGTGGCGTTGCTGCCTTCGAGGGCCTTGCCCAGTGAGTCGAGCCTGGTGTGCTGGTCCTTGATGAGGTTGGAGAGGGCAGCCAGCTTGGCCCTCATGTTGCGCTTGGTGAGGGGGATGCCACGCTCGTCAACGCCCGAGAGGACGATACGCTCCTGCGAGGCGATGGTGTCCATAGTGAGGGTGATTTCCTCCATTGTCTGAGCCAGGCCGTCGATGATGTCCTGCTGCTGCACGCTTACCTGCTGTAGCGAGTCGTTCTTGAATTGAAGTCCTTCGATGATTTTCCCGCTGTTGTCGCAGGATACTACCAGCACCGCCATCATGAGCAGGGCCAGCACAATTTTAGTTTGTTTCATAATAAAGTATTTATTTGACGTTTTTATTTGACGTTTTTAGTGGTTTTTTGCTATAACGGCGCAAAAATACGCATTATTTTGATAACTTCCAAATATTTTGCTTTTTTTATGCTTCAAGTGGAGAGAAAGCCGTTTTCTCTACCCGACAAAGCCGTTTTGTCTCATAGAGAAAGCCGTTTTCTCCTATAGACAAATACGTTTTCTCTCATAGAGAAAGCCGTTTTCTCTACCTATCCCCAGAAATTGTCATCGTCATTATTTAACCCAACTTTGACCCCACTTGTCAAAAGTTCGGAAAATTTTGAGGTGTTTTGATCAGTATTGCCCTTCAGGATGCCTTTGTTTACGTGTTTCTTTGTTTGGAATCTGATTTGTAGTACCCAGAAATTTCGCAGGAAAGTGTTACCTTTGCACCCGCAATGCACTTCATCAGCGAGACGAGATACAATCCGAGGA
>JAFVFY010000015.1 GCA_017475265.1 Prevotella sp.
ACCTGCTGCCGACCAGCTTATCCGAAAGGGAAACCCGACGGGGAGTGTAGCATGCTGGTAAAGCCATAAGTCAGCGAAATGCCACGCTGCGACTGAATGGCAAGGCAGAATGACAGATACGAGGATGAAGCCCGAATTGGTTGAATGACAGTTCAGTGGTACCAGATTCTTGCTGGGACGGAAGGCATTTACACATTACGTCCCACCGTAGTACACCACCTATTTTGCGCGTTAGTGTGGTGCTGGCGAATCGACTACGGCACAGCCGCAATAAGCGGAGAAAGGACGGAAGTCACATCCGACAATCTGCCAAGCCGAATAGTTATCAAGTAAGTAAACGGGGATTGCCTAAGTCGGAATGCCCAAAAGGGCTATGAGTGAAAGGCTCTGAATATCCGATATGGCAACGGAGCTCCCGTAGTAGTCCGAGAGGGATAACGACCCTCACATGGCGAAGGGGAGCAGTCAGTAACTTTAATACAAATCAAAGGAAAACGTGAGAGACGTTATGAGAAGTCCAGAGAACGTATTAAACACTCTATCAAAACACAGCAATGTCTCGGACTACAAGTTCGAGAGGCTTTATCGTCTGCTGTTCAATGAGGAAACGTTCCACGTGGCCTACCAGCGCATCTATGCGAAGCAAGGCAACATGACGGCTGGCACGGACGGCAAGACCGCCGACCAGATGACCCTCAAAAGAATAGCCCGCGTCATTGCATCGCTGAAAGACGAAACCTACCAGCCAAAGCCGGCACGCAGGACGTACATTCCCAAAAAGAACGGGAAGATGCGCCCCCTCGGAATCCCCAGCTTTGAGGACAAGCTGGTGCAGGAGGTCGTGCGGATGATACTTGAAGCCGTGTATGAGGGAAGCTTCGAGCATACCTCGCACGGATTCAGGCCCAACCGCAGCTGCCACACCGCACTGCTCGGCATCCAGAAGAGTTTCACGGGAACAAAGTGGTTTATCGAGGGAGACATCAAAGGCTTCTTCGACAACATTGACCACAATGTCCTTATCTCGATTCTCTCTGAGCGGATAGCCGACGGGCGATTCCTCAGACTGATAAGGAAATTCCTCAACGCTGGCTATATGGAGAAATGGGAGTACCACAAGACGTACTCGGGAACGCCGCAGGGTGGAATCATCAGCCCCATATTGGCCAACATCTACCTTGACAAGTTCGACAAGTACATGAAGGAATACGCCCAAGGCTTTGACAAAGGCGACAAGCGCAGAAGGACGAAGGAGATTTGCAAGCTGAACGGACGCATACACTATCTGAACAGGAGGTGTAGCGAAGTCAGCGACAAGTCCAGTATAGCAGCCATGAAAGCGGAAATCCAGACATTGCACGAAGAAGCATTCCGCACAGCGAGTGCAGACCCTATGGACGAGGGCTTCCGCAGACTCAAGTACCAGAGATACGCAGATGATTTCCTCATCGGTGTTATCGGGACAAAGGCAGAGTGTGAGAAGATAAAAGCAGACATCACAGCCTACATGAGAGATAAACTCAAGCTGGAGCTGTCTGCCGAGAAAACACTCATCACCAATGCACAGGAGCCAGCGAGATTTCTCGGATATGAAATCTACACCCGCAAGGACAATGCGACCAAAAGGAATAGCAACGGGATTCGCAGAAGATACTTTAACGGAAACATCATCCTGCACATGCCGTCAGAAATCGTCCGAAAGAAGCTCATGGAGTACGATGTCGTTTCTTTCAAGCAGAAGAACGGCAAGGAAACGTGGGACTCAAAAGCACGGACGGCACTGGTGGGCAGACCCGAAGAGGACATCCTTGCACGCTTCAACCAGGAGATACGGGGATTCTACAACTACTATTCCATCGCCAACAACGCATCAGCAGTCGGGCATTCCTTCGCATGCATCATGAAGTACAGCATGTTCAAGACGCTTGCCCAGAAGCTAAACTGCTCCGTAAGGACGATAACAAACCGCTACCGAAAGGACAAGGACTTCGTTATCCCCTACAAGGATGCAAAGGGCAACCAGAAGTACAGAATCCTGTACAATGGCGGTTTCAAGAGACGGACGGAAGCTGGATATGCTACGTTCGACATCTTGCCACATACATTCGCCGTACCATATCCGAGCCTTGTGGAAAGGCTTAGGGAAGGGAGATGCGAACTGTGTGGGACTGAAGGCGAAGTGTTGATGCACCAAGTGCGCAACCTGACAACTCTCAAAGGTGATACTGAATGGGAGAAGGTCATGCTCAAGAGGCGCAGAAAGACACTGGTCGTATGTCAGCACTGCAACGAAATGATTCACGCTAAATGACAGAGTGCCGTTACTGACGGAGAGCCGTATACGCGGAGACGTGTAAGTACGGTTCGGGGGCAGGCGACCGAAAACCTACCGCCGCAAGGCGGCAAGGCGTCCGACGCCAAGCCTACAGCAATATCAGTCGCTGAACATATCTGCCTCCCCGTCCTTCGCTACTGCACAAGAACGGGAAAACGAACGGCGTGACTGGACAGAGGAAACCTATCTGGCCAAGAACAATCAGCCGGGAAACCGCTATGACTGGTCGAGAAAGCACCTGAACTTTGAAATAAAGAGAGGTCATACCATGATTATGAAGAACGGCCAGACGCATTACATCAAGCCTCGCATCATCTTTTTGGGCTCTCAACGGAAGACCTTAAAGCAAAGATACGAGCAGCGGCTGAAGGAACTGGACTACAAGCCTTGGGCGAAGGACGCGCCGAACCAGCCGAACACGTGCGTCGATTTCGTCATTAGTGGTGACCACGACCGCATGACGGAGATTGCTTTCGGCAAGCCGATGGATCTTGACTGGCAGGAGGACAACGGTAACGTTACGCTCGCCGATGACCCAAACTGCCGCGGGCGCAAGCAGATTGAGACGATGGCTTTGGATTACTATGACTTCCTGTGCCGGAAGTTCGGCGAGGAGAATGTCATCGGCTTCGAGTGCCATCTTGACGAGACCACCCCGCATTTCCATGCGTTGGTGATTCCCGTTGCCGAGCGAGTGAAACGCGGAAAAGTTGGCGGCTATGAACTCGTCCCGGATGTAAAGGACGACAGCAAGGAACGTCCTGAGCATATCACTACCCGACAGTTTGGCAGGCTGAGCGAGGACGAACAGATGTTCTATAGGCCAGCAGAAAAGAAGAAGGTACTTGCTGTCAGCTACTCCCATTACTTCGGTGAGACCCGCTTTGCAGCCTCGCAGTCGTATAAGCAGTGGCACACGATGCTTCACGATGAGGTGGGTGACAAATGGGGATTGGCGCGTGGCGAGGACACTTCGCTGATGACGGCGGAGGAGCGGAAGGAGCATCGGAAGAAGAACAAGCGTCAATTGGAGCGAGAAAGACTGGAGGCTCTGAAGAAAGCAGAAGAGGCAGAGAAGAAAGCTCAGGAAACTGAGAAGAAAATTGATCAGGCAGCATGGGCGCTCGACAATTTTGAGTCATCCTTGGCCGAGAAACGGGAAGCGTCGTCAAGACTTAACGATATGATAGACAATGCCCGTCAGGAATTGAACAATATCAATAAGGAGAAAGAAACTGCCAGGAATGAGAAAAATGAACTGGAACTACGGGCAAGAGAACTGGCCGATGCTGTTGGCGCCCCGTCTGAGTCGGTGGCATTCAATGGTTTCTGCGATGCCGTTTTTACCTATAACCCGAAAAGTAGCGGTGCCATTATCGAGAACCTTAGAGCGAAGGGCAAGACGAAGATGACGATGATGGACGTGATTATGGCGGCATTTCAGGAGGTGGATAAGGTCAGGAGCCAGAGGAAATCGGTCTTCACAAATGCCGAAGAGTTCAGGAGGCAGCAGAACAATGAAATCAAGAGCATCATGACCGATATGCAGACCATCCTGCGTAGTTTCGACAGTGCCCACATAGAGGAACTGACACGCAGGAGCCGAGCCATCGTCAAGCAGGAACTGCGCCAGAATGCCATCGCTATCCGCAAGATTCAACAGTACGACGAGATGTCGAGAATGGGCATTACCGCGGAGAACGCCGGGGAAGTCAAGGAGAAAGCCGATAAGTCCGACAGCATGCAGCGAGTTATGGAGTCCCTTTGGCCGGGAATGTGGGATGCCGTTCAGACTATTGTCAATCCGCGACTCGACAAATACGTGATGTTTGATAAGGAGAAGGAAACCATCAGGAAAGCCTTATGTAAAGAACCGGAAATCAGTCTGGCTAATGCCACTTGGATGATAGATGCCGCCAGAACCATCCGTGAAATTGTGAATGGTACGAAAGCAGAGGTTTATGAGATAGCGGCAGAGTCGGGCGTGGACTATCTGAAAAGTCTTGGGCTTGACATTGCCGAAGATGTGGTCGAAGATGTGGATAAGGTGGCTGCAACGACTGCCTGTCTGTTCTTCGGGTACTTTGACGGGGCTACCACTATTTCTGAATCTTGTGGCGGAGGTGGCGGTAATAACGAACTGCCCAAGAAGAAAGACAATGAGGACGAACTGTTTTTCACCCTCAGATGTCATCAGATGGCCAAGACTATGCATGCACCAAAGTATAGGCTCAGGAGATAACAGAACTAATGTAGCTATCGAATTCAGGATCAGATGTCTTTGGATGTTGGGAGAATAATAATAGGGATTTTTAGAGCATATTTGTTTGGGAATTAAATCATAAAATCAGCCCACTAATAATCAGATGGTTACGTTTAAAATGTGTATTAATTTGAGAAATAATTCCAAGAATCTTGCCCAATTCAAAAAATAGTTGTATCTTTGCACCGTGAAACTGCGCGAAGGTGGGCTACACTTCAGCAAAGAACATATTCTTTGCATTCGGTTTGCACCACCCTTGCACCCAAAATTAGAGAAGACGATGGTGAGTACCAATCGACCGATGAGTACAATAGAAGAATTGCAGAAACTCCGTGAGCGTGAAGACCACGTAGAGTTCAAGAAGGCAGAGCATAACTACCCGTTCGCAGGAGGCCAGAAGACCGACCCCAAAGACCGTAGGCATTGTGTATTAGGATATGTTGTCGCCTTGGCTAATGAGAAAGGTGGTCGTTTGGTTCTTGGAATGGCTGATGCCTATCCCCATGAGGTTGCTGGTAGTGATTTTGCCGAGAACGAGACAGGCAATCTTGAAGACGAGATTTATAAGCGTCTCCATATACGCGTTCGTACCGAAGAACTGTATGACGAGAAGCAGCGTCGTGTCCTTGTCATCAATGTGCCTTCTCGTCCTGTTGGTAAGGCACTTCGTTTCGAGGGTGTTCCCTTGATGCGAGTGGGCGAAAGTCTGCGTGAAATGGACGATGCTGAATACTTCTCCATCATTTCCGAGCAAGACCCAGATTTCTCATCCCGTGTCTGCAAGGGGCTTACTATTGAAGACCTTGATGCTGAAGCTGTAGAAAACATGCGCAAACTCATTGCTGACAAGCAGAAACGGACTGATGCAAATACCATTCCTCTGCCACAATTACTGAAAGACCTGTTGCTGATTGATGATGATGGCAATATGAAATATGCGACTCTTTTGTTGTTGGGAAAGTCTGAAGCCATCAATCGTTATCTGCCACAGGCAAATGTTGTGATAGAATACAGAACCAGTCAAAGCCAAGTACGCTACAGCGCCCGTCAGGAATACCGTCTGCCGTTGTTCGTCGCTATCGAGAAGATATGGGAATACACCAACCAACCTGCTTGCAATCCGCTACTACACATCAATGATCTACCTCGCATCCTCGATTGTCCGGCATTCAACAAAGAGACTATTCGTGAGGCCATTATTAACGCTATGATTCACCGTAGCCTACAGATGGGGTCTGACATCTTCATCCATCTTTATCCTGATATGGTGGAAATCTCTAACCCTGGCGGATTCCCATACGGCGTAAACATCGGCAATATCCTCACCGTCAACAGTTCGCCCCGTAGCCGACTGATGGCCGAAGTGATAGAAAAGACGGGATTGATAGAGCGAAGCGGACAGGGTGTTGACATCATGTTTACCAACTGCATCAAGGAGGGCAAACCGCTTCCTGACTACTCCTATTCTGATGATTATCAGGTGGATTTGCGCTTCTACGGTGAAATCCCCGATGATGCCTTCTACCTCTTTGCCCAGAATATTTGTCATACCCCCGAACAAGAAAAACAGATGAATACATTCGACTGGCTGACGCTTTACTATATCTGGAAAGGTAATGCAGAGGCTGTCTATAAGGAGAGTTGCCCGAAATTAATAGAAATGGGGTTGATTGCAGAAGATGTGTATTTTGGATATGTCCTTTCCACCCGCTATCTGCTTTATAAACCGCATGTGAAATCTGTAGTCGGGCAATATGAAATCAATCATATCCAAATAGTTTATCATGTGATTCGGCGTAACGGCGATGCATCCATGAGTGATTTTGTGGCAGCATTCGACGGCATTTTGACACAAAAGCAAGTGCGTAACCTCATCGAAGGTCTTTGCAAAACGCCACTGATTGCTTCACATGGTAATGCACGTGCTACGAGATATAGTTGGATAAATAGTAACACTTAAACCGAACAAATATGCGACAAAGATTCTTTTATTTATTTCTATTAGCTACGGTACTTGTCTCTTGCTCTGGAGACAAAGTGAAGTATCGTATCGGAGTATCACAGTGTTCGGATGACATCTGGCGCGACAAACAGAATGCGGAACTGAAGATGGGTGCCTACTTCCACGATGGTGTGGAACTGAAGTTTGCCGCAGCCTACGATAGCGACGAGCGGCAGGTGCAGCAGATTGACAGCCTTGTGAATAATGGTATCGACTTGCTGATTGTGGCACCCAATCAGGTGCAGACCATCTCGCCTGCCATTGACCGGGCATACGACAAGGGCATCCCCGTGATTGTTTTCGAGCGCAAGACCAGTTCGCGGAAATATACCGCCTTTATCAGTGCCGACAACTACGAGATGGGGCGCGTGATGGGCGAATACATTGTTTCTCGGCTACATGGTCGGGGAACGGTGTTAGAGATAAAAGGATTAGAAGGCTCGTCGCCCGCCATTGAGCGTCACAACGGTTTCATGGACGCCTTGAAGGGTATACCAGGCATCAAGGTCGTGGGCTCGCTGCAGGGCGACTGGACGGAACCTACAGCATACGAGACGACGAAACAATGGCTCTTAAATGATAAAGATGTACGCGTAGACTTAGTGTTTGCTGCCAACGACCGCACGGCGATGGGAGCAAGGAAAGCACTTGGAGGAGAGGTACTATATTGTGGTATCGATGGCTTGCCGGGAGAGAACGGCGGCATCCAACTGGTGCGCGACTCTTTGCTCGACGCTTCGTACATCTATCCCACACATGGTGATCAAATCATTGAATTGGCCGTTAATATTCTCGAAGGAAAACCCTACGAGAAAGAGACGCTGATGATGTCGGCCTTGGTGACAAGCGACAATGCCAAGGTGCTGCTGATGCAGGGCGAGGAGTTGATGCAACAGGCTGATCGTCTGGATCAGTTACACAATAAAGCCGACAACTACCTGCATGAGCTTGACACGCAGCGTATTGTGAATTGGCTGGCCATCGGCATCATCGCATTACTCATCGTCGTCATCGTATTGTTCTACCTCTATCATTTGCGGAAAATCAATATGCAAAGAGAGCGCGTAGTTAACACTTTATGGAACCTTAAACCAGAAAATGTCCCAGCCGCTTCTGAACCCTCTGAGTCCCCCCAAAAGTCCGAAATACCAGAGGAATTAGAAAGTACCGTTATTCCTGAGGAGAGCGACCCCACAGCTGTCTCTTTGTTTATTACTCGTTTTAAGGATGTCGTAGAAGCCCGTCTGACTGACAGTGATATCAGTGTGGAGGATTTGGCTGCAGACATGAACCTCAGCCGTGTACAGCTCTACCGCAAGGTAAAGGCCGTTACTGGCTCGTCACCTGTTGAATTGCTGCGCACCGCCCGTCTGAATCGAGCCTACCAGTTGCTGCTCACCACTGACAAGAGCGTCTCTGAGGTTGCGTATGCCGTCGGCTTCACCGCTCCCAGCTACTTTACGAAATGTTTCAAAGAGGAGTATGGTATGGTGCCGGGTGACGTAAGGAAGTAAAAAGTGAATAATTTGCTGCCACTTAATGTGCGAAAGCTAAGAAATATCGTTCATTCCATCACAAAAATGTTTCATTGCAACAATTTTTGTACGGAGTGAACGATAATTTTAATATAGATATAAGATTAGTGCATACTTTTGCAGCAGAATTTAGCAAACAAGAGTATTAACTAAAAACGTAAAAGCAAATGGAAAAAACAAAGAGATTCTTGCTCAGTTTCCTGGCTCTGATGCTTTGTACAATAATGTACGCGCAGACGGAGATTACAGGAACGGTGGTCGATGAAACCGGCGAAGGGGTCATCGGTGCCACGGTGATGGAGAAAGGTACGTCGAATGGCACGGTGACCGATTTCGACGGCAATTTCAAAATCAAGGTGGAGGCAGGCAAAACACTGGTCTTCTCTTACGTCGGCTATCAGACACTGGAACTGCCGGCTCAGAAGGGCATGAAGGTGGTGATGAAGGACGACGCCCAGTCGCTGAACGAGGTGGTAGTCGTTGGTTATACCACGCAGAAGAAGGCCGACTTGACGGGTGCCATCTCGACAGTAAACGTCGATGAACTGGCTAAGCAAAACGAGAACAACCCCATCAAGGCCCTGCAGGGTCGTGTGCCGGGCATGAACGTCCAGGCCGATGGTAGCCCTTCCGGCTCTGCCACTGTTCGTATCCGTGGTATAGGCACGCTGAACAACAACGACCCGCTCTACATTATCGATGGCGTGCCGACGAAAGCTGGCATGCATGAACTGAATGGCAATGACATCGAGTCGATCCAGGTGCTGAAAGATGCCGCCTCGGCCAGTATCTATGGTAGCCGTGCCGCCAACGGTGTAATCATCATCACCACGAAACGCGGCAAGGAAGGCAAGGTGCGCGTCGACTTCGACGGCAGCATCGCCGTGCAAACGTACGCCCACAAGATGAAGGTGCTCAATGCCAAGGAATTCGGCCAGGTGATGTGGCAGGGCTACGTCAATGATGGTCTCGACCCCAACCAGAATGGCCTCGGCTACCACTACGACTGGACCTACAACCAGCAGGGTGTTCCCATGCTGAACGGTATTACAATGAGCAAATACCTCGACGCGGCCGGCACCACGCCCGCCGCTGATACCGACTGGTTTGACGAAACTACCCGTACTGGTCTCATCCAGCAGTACAACGTCTCCCTGAGCAACGGCAGCGAGCGCGGCATGTCGTTCTTCTCGCTGGGCTACTACAAGAACAAGGGCATCATCAAGGAGAGCGACTTCGAGCGTTTCTCCGCCCGTGTGAACAGCGACTACAAGCTGGTGAAGGTGAACGACCGTAACCTCGTGACCATCGGCGAGAATTTCACGCTAAACCGCACTAGCGAGGTGGCGGCTCCCGGAGGTTTCTTGGAGAACGTCCTTCAGTTCAACCCCTCGCTGCCCGTCTATACCACTAACGGCGAGTACGCCGGCCCCGTGGGTGGCTATCCCGACCGCGAGAACCCCGTGGCTCGTCTCGACCGCAACAGCGACAACCGCTACACTTACTGGCGTATGTTCGGCGATGCCTATCTGAACATCAACCCCTTCAAAGATTTCAACATCAAGACCACCTTTGGCCTCGACTACGCACAAAAGGCGCAGCGTATTTTCCAGTATCCCATCACTGAAGGCACCGTGGCCAATGCCACCAACGGTGTGGAGGCCAAGCAGGAGCACTGGACCAAATGGATGTGGAACGCCATCGCTACCTATAATTACGAGTTTGGACGTCACCACGGCGACATTCTTGTAGGTACTGAGCTGAACCGTGAGGATGACGTGTGGTTCAGCGGTAAGAAGTATGACTACATGATTCTCAATCCTGATTATATGTGGCCCAATGCCGGTGTGGGCGAGGCCGAGGCCTACGGTCTTGGCGAGGGCTATACGCTCGTCTCTTACTTTGGCAAGATTAACTACACCTACGACGACCGCTATCTTCTTGGTCTGACCCTGCGCTACGACGGCTCCAGTCGTTTCGGCAAGAACAACCGCTACGGCACCTTCCCCAGCATCAGCGCCGGTTGGCGCATCAACCAGGAGAAATTCATGAAGGGGCTTGGTTGGATTGACAACCTGAAGCTCCGTGCCAGCTGGGGACAGACCGGTAACCAGGAAATAAGCAACATCGCCCGCTACACCCTCTACGAGAGCAACTACGGCGAGGCTGGCTTCGGTGGCCAAAGCTATGGCACCAGCTACGACATTGCCGGCACCAACGGCGGGCAGACCCTCCCCAGCGGATTCAAGCGCAACCAGCTGGGCAACGACGACCTGAAGTGGGAGACCACCACGCAGACCAACCTTGGTCTGGACTTCGGGCTCTTCCGCAACGCTCTCTACGGCTCCTTTGAATGGTACTACAAGAAGACCAAGGACATCCTCGTCTACATGCCGGGCATCGGTGTGATGGGTGAGGGCAGCAGTCAGTGGATTAACGCGGGTGAGATGGTGAACAAGGGCGTGGAGTTGAACGTGGGCTATCGTGGCAACGTGGGCGACTTCCAGTACGACATCGCCGCTAATATTGGCACCTACCGCAATGAGGTGACCAAGCTGCCCGAAACCATTGCCGCCAAGGGAACCTTCGGTGGCAACGGCGTAGAAAGCGTAGTAGGCCATCCCCTCGGTGCACAGGTGGGTTACGTCTACGATGGCATCTTCAAGAGTCAGGACGAGATTGACAATCACGCCGTCCAGAGCGGTGCCGGCATCGGCCGCATCCGCTGGAAGGACCTCAATGGCGATGATGTCATCAACGAGAAGGACCAAGAGTGGATCTATAGCCCCGTACCCGACTTCACCTGGGGTCTGAACATCTACCTGCAGTACAAGAGTTTCGACTTGAGCATGTTCTGGCAGGGCGTTCAGGGTGTCGACGTCATCAGCGACCTGAAAAAGGAAACCGACCTCTGGAGCGGCTTGAACATCTCGAACCTGAACAAGGGCGAGCGCCTGCTCGATGCTTGGAGTCCCACCAATATGGGTTCGAACATCCCCGCAATCAGCACGATGGACAACAACAATGAGAAGCGCGTCTCGAGCTACTTCGTGGAGAACGGCAGCTATGCCAAGCTCCGCACCATACAGCTGGGCTACAACTTCCCGAAGGCCATCACCGACAAACTCTTCATGCAGCGCCTCCGCATGTATGTCAGTGCCCAGAACCTGCTCACCATCAAGAGCAGCAATTTCACGGGCGTCGACCCTGAGAACGCCAACTTCGGCTACCCCATCCCCCTCAATGTCACCTTCGGACTCAATGTTTCATTCTAATATAACAGCATCATGAAAAAGATCATCAATATATTCTGTGCCGTCAGCGCTATCTGCACGTTCAGCAGTTGCTCCGACTTCCTCGACGAGCACACCCCACAGGGCACCCTCAGCGACGAGCAGGTGAAGACCTCTGCCAATGCAGAAAACATGGCTATCTCAGCCTACGCCATCTTTACCTCGGCTGAGGACATTAACTCCAGCTTCTCTATGTGGAACTTCGACGTCCGCTCCGACGACGCCTACAAGGGCGGCAGTGGCACCAGCGACGGCGACGTCTTCCATCAACTTGAGGTGCAGCAGGGCGTACTGACCACAAACTGGAATATCAACGATATGTGGGTGCGCCTCTACAACTGCATCTCACGCGTTAACAGCGCCATCGCCCTGCTCAACTCCTGCGACGACAGCTTCACCATGAAGCAGCAGCGCCTGGCCGAGATGAAATTCCTCCGTGCCTACGCCCACTTCCTCCTGAAGCGACTCTATAAGAACATCCCCTTCGTGGTGGACGAGAACCTGACCTACGAGGAATACAACAACCTCTCGAACCGCACCTACACCAACGACGAGGGCTGGCAACTCATCATCGACGACCTCATGGAGGCTTACAACACCCTTCCTGTGACGCAGGCTGAAAAGGGACGCCCTACCAAGGCTGCCGCCGCCGCCTTCCTCGCCAAGGTCTATCTCTATAAGGCTTATCACCAAGACAATGCCAACAGCAATCAAGTAACCGGCATCAACTCCGATGACCTGCAGAAGGCCATCGAGTTCACCGCCCCCACCCTCTACAGCAACTACGGTCTGGAGGATGACCTGCACAACAACTTCCGCCCCGAAGAGCAGTACGAGAACGGGCGCGAGAGCCTCTGGGCCATCCAATACAGTCGCAACGACGGCAGCACCTACGGCAACCTGAACTGGAGCTACGGCCTCATCCCGCCCAACATTCCCGGTGCCACCGACGGCGGCTGCGACTTCTACAAACCCAGCCAGAACCTGGTCAACGCCTACCGCACCGGTGCCGACGGCCTGCCCCTGCTCGACACGTTCAACCAGAAGGACTATGACAAGACTGCCGACAACGCCGACCCGCGCCTCTTCCTCACCGTCGGCATCCCTGGACTGCCCTACATGTTCAACCGCAACTTCATGATGGAGGAGACCAGCATCTGGAGCCGCTCCAACGGCCTCTACGGCTACAACGTCAGCCTGAAGCACAACGTTGACCCCGCCCTCATCGACCAGTACCTCATCAAGGGCAGCTACTGGGCCTCTTCGATGAATCGCATCGTATTCCGCTATGCCGACGTACTCTTGATGCGCGCAGAGGCATACGCCCAACTCGGACAGACAGACGAAGCCATCAAACTCGTCAATCAGATTCGTACCCGCGCCGCCGGCAGCACCCAGATGGTGAGTAGCTACCAAACGCTCTACGGCGTGAAGATGTATGTCGCCAACTACAAGGGCAACTACTCGAAAGACGAGGCCGTCCGCATCGTGAAGATGGAGCGCCGCCTGGAGATGGGCATGGAGAGTGAGCGTTTCTTCGACCTCGTGCGCTGGGGCGATGCCGCCTCCGTTCTCAACAAATACTTCGCTGAGGAGATTCCCCACTGCGCCATCTACGCCAGCGCCCATTTCACCGCCGACAAGGACGAATACCTGCCTATCCCCTTCGAGCAGATCTCTGCCAGCAATGGTCACTACGTCCAGAACTGCGGCAATTGGTAAAAAACAACGAAATTAACGAATTAAACGAATTGTCATTATGAATACCAAGATATTAAATATATTCTTTGCGTTCTGCGTTGTCTGCGGACTTTGGTCGTGCAGTGCCGACAACGCCAGCGACCTGCAGCTCTCCGGCGACTGTATGGTCACCACCCTCGCACTCGACAACTATGAGGGCACCATCGACCTCGCCTCACGCTCCATTGTCGTCCGTCTGCCCGAAGTCTATGAGACCAAGGCCATGACGCTCACCGCACTCACGATAAGTAGCGGTGCCAACTGCAACATCGCTCAGGGCCAGACGCTCAACATGGATGCCGCCCAGGTGCTGCGCGTCAGCAACGGCGACACTTTCCTCGACTGGACTGTCAGCGTGCTCCACGACGAGGCACGCATCCTCTCCTTCGTCATCAACGACATCTATACTGGTGCCATCGACCAGGATGCCAAGACCATCACCGTCTATGTGCCCGCCAGCGTCGACATCAAGGCCCTCGTGCCCACCATCGTCTATAGCCAGAACGCCACGGTGACACCCGGCAGCGGTGTGCCGCAGGACTTCACCCAGCCCGTCACCTATACCGTGAAGAATAACTCCGCTGAGAGCACCTACACCGTCAAGGTCATAGCCATCGACAAGCCCGCCGCCCTCTTCATCGGTAGCGCCGCCACGATGAGCGAACTCGACCCCGAGGCCAAGGCCGCCTGCGAGTGGATGCTTGGCAACGTGGCCAACTCGCTATACGCCAGCTTCGCCGACCTGCGTGCCGGAACGCTCGACCTCAGCGACTGTAAGGTCATCTGGTGGCACTGGCATGTTGACGGCGGCGTGGACGGTCACGACGTGTTTGTGGCCAAGGCTACTGACGCCCTTGACACGAAGAACGAGTTGCGAGCCTTCTATGAGAACGGCGGTGCCCTCTTCCTCACACGCTACGCCACCAACCTGCCCTCCTTCATCGGCGTCACCGGCGATGACGAGTGGACTACGCCCAACAACTGCTGGGGCCAGAACGAGGACGCTGCCGAGTTGTGCGGCGGGCCGTGGAGCTTCCGCATCTTCGACGGCCAGAACGACCATCCGATGTGGCAGAATCTTATCCAAGGCGACAACCCGCAGGAGGTCTATTGCACCGATGCCGGCTATCATATCACCAACTCCACCGCCCAGTACCACATCGGCACCGACTGGGGTGGCTACGATGACCACGCAGCCTGGGAGGCCCGCACTGGTGGTAAAGTCCTCGGCGTTGGCGGCGACGGCGCTGTCGTTGCCTGGGAATATCCCGCCCACGACGGCAAGGGAGGCGTCATCTGCATCGGCTCTGGCTGCTACGACTGGTACAGCTATACCCTCGAACCTGGCTATCAGGAGAACTACCACAAGAACATCGCGACTATGACAAAGAATGCCATTAATTATTTAACAAAGTAAAGCCTTATGAAGACAATGATATATTCAATATTCGCAATCATGCTGTCAGCCCCCGTGCTGACGGCATGCAGCGACGACGACTTCACCGCTGACCCCTCACGCGACTGGGCTGGCACCACCACCTTCTTCACCCCCACCGACGATGCTGGCTTCAACACCTACTACATGCCCGCCATCGGACGCTGTGGCGACCCCATGCCCTTCTACGATCAGAAGGCTGGCGAATACAAGGTGCTCTACCTACAGGAGTACGACAACAACGGCGCCTGCTACCATCCCTTTTGGGGCATCAGCACCAAGGATGGTGCCAACTACACACCCCTCGGGGAAGTCCTTCCTACTGGCACCAGCACCGCCCAGCAGGATGCTTCTCTTGGCACTGGCTGCGCCATCTACAACGAGAAGGAAGGTCTCTACTATATCTACTACACCGGCTACAACGTCCTTCTTCCCAATCATGAGGTCGTGATGCGCGCCACCTCGACCGACTTTAAGACGTGGGCCAAAGACAACGTATGGCAGCTGAAAGGTACCGACTATGGCTACGATGCCAACGACTTCCGCGATCCGCAGATTTTCATTGCAGACGACGGCCTTTACCACATGGTTATTGCCAGCAAGCTTCGCTTCGCCGAGTTTAAGTCGAGCGACATGAAGACGTGGGAGCACGTCGGTAGCTTCCCCATGATTTGGGACCGCATGTGCGAGTGCCCCGACATCTTCAAGATGGGCGACTGGTGGTACATCGTCTATAGCGAAGGTTACCGTGCCTCATGGAGCCGTAAGGTGAAGTACATGATGGCTCCCACCTTCGATGCCCTGAAGGCCTGCTTCAACGACCCGGGTGCCAACTGGCCAAAGGATGGCAAGGAAGGCGTGCTCGATAGCCGAGCTTTCTATGCCGCCAAGACTGCCTCCAACGGCACCGACCGCCTCATCTGGGGCTGGTGTCCCTATCGCACCGGCGCCACACTGCATGACAAGAACATCAACGTGGGCGCTGACGGCGAGCCCAACTGGAGTGGTGCCCTGATTTGCCATAAGATTATCCAGCATGCCGATGGCACACTTACCCTCGGTGCTGTCCCAGCTATGGCAACCAAATACAATCAGGCTGTTTCAGCCAACGTCATGGCCTCCAATGGCTACAGCAACGGAACTCTGAGTGGCGACGACGCATACGTGCTCTACAGCCGTCTCGGTACCTGCAACCATATCTCTTTCACCGTTAAGACCTCGAACAACTGGGACAAGTTCGGCATCTCCTTCGTCCGTGGCACCGACTCAAAGAAGTACTACACTATGGTTGTGAATCCTGAGTGGGAGGATGGTCGTAAGGTGAACTTCGAACAGGAGGGTGAAGAAGGTAAGGGTTTCGTTGAGGCCGCCGACGGCTATAACTTCGCTCGTCCTGCCGATAACGTGTACAACATCGACATTTACACCGACAATAGCGTTCTGACACTTTACATCAATGATGTCTGCGCCTACACCCAGCGCATCTACGGTATCCAGAAGAACTGTTGGAGCATCAACAACTACGGCGGCTCCATTACCGTCAGCGATGTCAAAGTCACCCAGCAGTAGTTGCAGTTAATACTCTTTCTGCTCGCCGCCTAAGCCTTCCCTCTCTCGGAGACTTGGGCGGCTTTTCATGAATAATCGTTCAATAATGCAGACAAATGTTACATTGAACGATTTCTTTTAGCCAATGAAACATCTTTTATCTCATAAACGGATAGTTCATCCTAATTTTGCAGTCGAAATAATTTAGTTACAAACCCTATAAAGAAAAATTATGAAGAAAGTATTTTTACTCTTGTGCCTTTTGGCAACAACCACCATCGCTACGGCTACTGATCTGTGGGAAGGTACGCACGCAGTAGATTGGTCAAACACGCTGACTATCTTCTACAACCTCGCTGGCCAGCGCGTGGTTAATCCCAGCAAAGGAATGTATATTGTAAATGGCAAAACGGTTTTCATCAAATAAAAGTTAGTAGGTAGTTTTTGGGTTAGTTAGTTGGTAAGGAAAAAGATTGCTTTTCAGGATAACATTTATAGCAATAATGATGCAGTGAACGATTATTTGCAGCAAATGAAACAGAAATGACAGCCTATTAACGAGAAATCCTGTAATTTTGCAGCAGATTTAATAACTAAAGACAAATGAACATGATGAAAAGTTGTTTAATGACACTGACAGCAGTAATGGTGCTGACGATGGCCAAGGCTCAGACGGTGACGCCGCAGGCTTGCGAGCAGAGCATCGTGACCCCGAAGGACACTGGACGGTATCTCTGGTTGCCCATTCAAGAGTCCGCTCCTGAAGGTAAGGTACAGGTTATCGTCAGCAGTTTGCTACAGATGGAGCAGAACGTGCGCATGGCCCGTGAGCAGGTGGACTATTATGTAGCGCTCGACTTGCAGCCGTATCAGGGCAAGGGTTCGCTAAGGGTCTGTGTGCAAAATGTGCCAACGGGCAGCGTGTGCTTTAAAAAACTGGTACAGAACGACGATGCGGACTTCGCGTTGATTAATGAGAAGTTCCGTCCGCTGTATCATCATACGCCGAAGCGCGGGTGGATGAACGACCCTAATGGGATGTTTTATAAAGACGGTACCTGGAATCTATACTATCAGTACAACCCCTACGGTTCGATGTGGGGCAATATGCATTGGGGGCACTCCGCCTCTACCGACCTCATCCATTGGAAGAACGAGGGTGTGGCATTGGCTCCTGACGTGTGGGGAACGATGTTCAGCGGATCGTGCGTGGTGGATAGGGGCAACGTTGTCGCTATGTATACTGCGAGCCGTCCCACTCCGTTTGGCGGTGATGTACAGGCACAGTGCATAGCCTTCTCGAATGATGGCGGCAAGACATTTACGAAGTATGAGGGTAACCCCGTGCTGACTGCCGAGGACAAGGACTTCCGCGACCCGCGTCCCTTCTGGAACGAGGATATCAAGGCATGGAATCTCATCCTCGCAGTGGGACAGGAGATGCGTATCTACTCATCACCTGACCTGAAGAAATGGAAGTACGAGTCATCTTTCGGTAAGGAATATGGCAATCATGGTGGTGTGTGGGAATGCCCGGACCTGTTTAAGATTGGTGAGAAGTGGGTGCTCATCTGCAACATCAACCCTGGTGGACCTTTCGGTGGTTCGGCCACGCAGTACTTCGTGGGACAGTTCGACGGAAAGAAGTTCACGTGCGAGTCGAAACCAGAAGTAACAAAATGGCTGGACTTTGGCAAGGATCATTATGCTACTGTGTCGTTCTACAATGCACCAGACAACCGACGCACGGTGCTGGCATGGATGAGTAACTGGCAGTATGCCAACCAGGTGCCTACCCTGCAATTCCGCAGCGCGAACTCTATTCCCCGTGACCTCGGACTGTTCGAATATAAGGGTGAGACATTTGTAAGTGTGGTACCCTCGAGGGAAATGCTGGGAGCACGTGGTGCGAAGGTGAAGCAGCCGACTGAGGCTTGCGAGGTTGTCATCGACATCAAGAAACAGACTGAGATTGTGCTGTCGAACGCGAAGGGCGAGCAGGTCACGATGACCTACGACGGCCAGAAGCAGACGTTCTCGATGAATCGCACGAAGAGTGGCGACGTGGGCTTTAGCCTCGACTTCCCCTGCGTGACCGAAGCTCCAACCTGCGGAACAATCAAGCAGCTCCGCATTTTCATCGACCGTTGCAGTATCGAAGCCTTCGATGCCGATGGCAAGATGGCTATGACCAACCTTGTGTTTCCCTCCGAGCCCTATAATAGTATAAAAGTAAAGGGCGGAAGAGTAACTATTTACGAAATCAAATATTAAAACAATATGGGTAATCAAAACAAATCCATTTATCTGATCCCAGTAATGCTCTGCTTCTTCTGCATGGGCTTCGTGGATCTGGTGGGCATTGCCTCCAACTATGTGAAGGAAGACCTGGGGCTGACGGACTCTGTAGCCAACGTATTCCCCTCGCTCGTGTTCTTCTGGTTCCTCATCTTCAGCGTGCCCACGGGTATGCTGATGAACAAGATTGGTCGTAAGAAGACCGTGCTGCTGTCGCTTGTGGTGACTGTCTTGTCGCTGCTTCTGCCGCTCTTTGGTGAGAACTTCGGCATCATGCTCGTAGCTTTCTCGTTGTTGGGTATTGGAAATGCCCTGATGCAGACCTCGCTCAATCCGCTGGTATCGACCGTGATGGGCGGCGGCAACTTGGCCTCGACGCTGACCTTCGGACAGTTCATCAAGGCCATCGCCTCTTTCTCGGCTCCTTATCTGGCCATGTGGGGCGCCACGATGGTCATCCCAGAGTTCGGACTCAACTGGCGCGTGCTGTTTGGCATCTTCTTCATCGTAGGCGTGCTGTCAACGATACTGCTCTTCGTGACACCCATTGAGGAACCACCCGTGGAGGGTAAACCGTCTACCTTTGTGGAATGTTTCAAGCTGCTTGGCACCCCCATCGTACTGCTGTCGTTCCTCGGCATCATGTGTCATGTGGGCATCGACGTAGGTACGAACACCACGGCTCCGAAGATTCTTATGGAGCGACTGGGTATGACGCTCAACGAAGCCGCCTTTGCAACAAGTCTCTACTTCATCTTCCGTACCATCGGCTGTCTCACTGGCTCGTTCTTCCTGCGTGTGCTGAAGATGCGGACGTTCTTTATTATCAGCGTGGTGATGATGGCTCTGTCGATGTGTGGTCTGTTCGTTGGAACGGAGAAATGGATGCTCTACGCGGCCATCGCCCTCGTTGGCTACGGCAACTCGAATGTATTCTCGATGTGTTTCGCCACTGCCCTCGAGTCGATGCCTGAGAAGCAGAACGAGGTATCAGGCCTGATGATTATGGGTCTTTTCGGCGGCACCATCTTCCCGCTCTTCATGGGATTGCTGAGCGACGCTATGGGACAGGCAGGTGCCGTGCTCGTCATGGCCGTGGGAGTCATCTATCTCTTTACTTATATCAAACAACTAAAAACCGAATAGAATATGAACAAACGTTATGTAGTAGGACTCGGAGAAGTCCTGTGGGATGTACTTCCCGAAGGTAAGAAACTTGGTGGCGCACCTGCCAACTTCGCCTATCATGCCGGGCAGTTCCTGGGCATGGACAACACCATCGCCGTCAGCGCACTCGGCGAGGACAAATTAGGAGACGAGACCATCGAGGCCCTGAAGGAGCACGGGCTGAACGACCTGCTGCCCCGCGTTCCCTATCCGACAGGTACCGTGCAGGTGCAGCTCGACGAGCAGGGTATCCCCACGTACGACATCAAGGAAAACGTGGCTTGGGACAACATCCCCTTCGACGACGACATCGCCGAGATTGCCCGTAATTGCCGCGCCGTTTGCTTCGGCTCATTAGCTCAGCGCAACGTGGTCAGTCGCGAGACCATCCAGAAGTTTCTTGATGCCACACCCGCCGACTGCCTGAAGATCTTCGACATCAACCTTCGCCAGCAGTTCTATACGCAGGAGATTCTGCGCGAGTCGTTCCAGCGTTGCAATATCTTGAAGATTAATGATGAGGAACTGGTGCTTATCGGCCGTATGTTTGGCTATCCCGGTCTTGACATCGAGAACAAGTGCTGGCTCATTCTGGGTAAGTACAACCTCGACATGCTCGTTCTCACCTGTGGCACTAACGGCAGTTACGTATTCACTCCTGGTCACGTATCCTTCCAGGAAACGCCTAAGGTCAAAGTGGCCGACACTGTAGGAGCTGGAGACTCTTTCACCGGCTCGTTCGTGGGCAGCATCCTCAACGGCAAGTCCGTGCCTGAGGCCCATCGTACCGCCGTTCAGGTCTCCGCCTACGTCTGCACACAGAATGGAGCCATGCCAACCTATCCAGAAGAACTACTGAAATAAAGCAATCCTATTTCATTCAACGCCAGAACACATACCATGTTTGTTCTGGCGTTTTTAGTGCAA
>JAFVFY010000105.1 GCA_017475265.1 Prevotella sp.
AAAAGCACTGGTTTTGTTCAACAAAAGCTATGGTTTTGTACTACAAAAGCTATGGTTTTGTACTACAAAAGATATGGTCTTGTACTACAAAAGATATGGTCTTGTACTACAAAAGATATGGTCTTGTACTACAAAAGATATGGTCTTGTACTACAAGACCACCTTTTTCGGTGAAAACCGACTAAAACGAAACAGTTTTAAGGGGCAATCAGTCCATAGCTGAGCAGTAGCGTGAAAAACGCGGATCCGACCCCTCTCAAAACTGGCTCATACGCAATCCACCAAGGAACTCATTCAAAAAATCGAATTCTCAGAGGGGTCAATGTAAAGATTTTTCAGAAGGGGTCGAAAAGAGAAAGCTGACTGGGAACAAGATCGTAAGGACCAGAAGGCATGGTACGCTTTAGCACGTCGAGCTGCAAGTCTTTGCCAACAATGATGCCATAGCTGCGGAGAATGGTCTCCACTGTCTTGCGGGCGAGCTCAGGGTGATTGTTCTCCTGAGAGAGGTGACAGAGCCACACGTGGCGCAGCCGCTCTCCCATATATTGTGCTATTGACTCGGCACAGACACGGTTGTTCAGGTGTCCGGTGCCGCTCTGGATGCGTGTCTTCAGATGCTGTGGGTATGGGCCGTTCAGCAACATTTCCACATCGTGGTTGGCCTCCAGCACGAGAAAGTCTGCCCGGCCGATATACTGCCCCATCTCTTCTGTGACTCGTCCGGCATCGGTGATGATGCAGAAGGTGATGCCCTGTGCTTCAATCTGGTAGCCCACATTGTCGCTGCTGTCGTGGGGAACGGCAAAGGGCGTCACACGGAAGGAGCCAAGCTCCACGGTATTGCCCGGAACGAGATAGTGGCGCAAAACGGCATCCACTTTATGGGCAACGCAGTAGTTTCGGTCTATACCCTGATGAACAGCCTCCGTGGCATACACGGGAAGATGCAGTTCATGGCTCATACTACCCACACATTTGATGTGGTCGGCATGGTCGTGAGTGACAAGCAGAGAGTGAACGCGACTCAACGGCAAGCCATAGTTCTTGGCATGTTTCTTCAACGAGCGCACACCGACACCGGCATCTATCATCAAGGCGTCGCTATCAGTATACAGTGCATAGTTGTTGCCACTGCTCCCACTGCCAAAAGATATGAATTTCAGCATTAGTTCTCTGGTCTTTAGCGGCTGCAAAGGTAACAAAAAATCCTGACACAGTATCAAACTATGCCCAAAAGGTTGTTAAAGGTTGTTAAAGCATAGGTGTTTTGTTTGCGTAATAACAAAAATTGCTAACTTTGCAGACGTAATTAATAAACCCAAGATTATGGAACAATCAGAGAAGAAAGTATTATCGCTCAAGACGCTCACGAAAAGCACCGTGTGGGACGTTCAGGAGAACGACATTTTCCGTATGTTGGAAAATGCCGAGAAAGATGCCGAACAGAAGGACAACGTGCGCCACTATGCCGACATCATCCGCTCGGCCTTTATGATAGAGGACATCACCCGCGAGCCGCAACCCGTCAGGGCAAAGTATGAGAAGCTGGGCTACAAGGTGGGTCAGGTGCGCCTCGACGAGGGTATGAGAAGTCTGTGGGCCATCAAGAAACGACCCATAACGAGAGTCACCGACCTCACCTACGAGAACATTCGCCACATCACGGCCGCAAAGCTCATCGAGGTGCTCGACCGTAACTTCGGCGGAGGGTGGGACTCGCTCTCGCAGAGCATCAAGGACATCATCGAGAACGGTTTCGACATCTCTACCACCACCCTGCCCAAGGAACGGCTGCACAAGAAGGGCGGCATGTATGAGAAGAAAATCGAGGACGGATTTGAGGTGCTCGAAGTGCCCAAGGGAACGTGGGTGGAAGCCATCTTCGCCAAGGCCAAGCCCGAGGCTGAGAAGCCCAGGATGAAGTTCAACAACTACTCCGACGACGAGGACAACGAGGACGAGGACATCGAGATAGAGGACACCTTCAACAAGCCCGACGAGGACGATATAGAGATTGCGGAGCCCAACGACGACGAGATTACCGAGGAGAACTACTCCACGATGATGGACCTCGGTTCGGGAGACCCCGACGAGGAGGCAGAAGAGCTGTCGGACTACGTCGAAGAATAAAACTTCCCCCAAACCTCAAATCTCAAATCTCAAACCTCAAATCTCTGATCGAAATGAAACACACATTATTATTATTATATAGCCTTGCTCTAAGCGCACTGACCATGAGTGCAGCACCCAAAGTGAAAACCACCATCGACCGCATAGACCCCACCGACTGGTATGTCGGGCTGAAGAACCCCAGCGTGCAGCTGATGGTCTACGGACAGAATATTCGTGATGTGGCCGACGTCACTACTGACTATCCGGGTGTCCGCATAGACAGTATCGTCAGGCTCGACTCGCCCAACTACCTGCTCGTCTACCTCAACGTGAAAGACGCACAGCCGGGCGAGATGAAGCTGAACTTCATAGCTCCGAAACAGAAGCTTAAACCCTGGAGCTACCAGTTGAAAGCTCGTGAGATGAAGGGTACTGAACGTAAGGGCTTCGACATCAGCGACGTGCTCTATCTGCTTATGCCTGACCGCTTTGCACAGTCAGAAGGCCACAAGAGCCTGTTACCTGGCATGCGCCAGTATCGTGAGGACCGCAACGCTCCCTCCCTGCGCCACGGTGGCGACCTCGAGGGACTGCGCCAACACCTCGACTACTTCAACGAGCTGGGTGTAACAGCCTTGTGGTTCACGCCCATCCTCGAGAACGACTCTCCCGACATGATGGACACCTACTCCACCTACCACGGCTATGCCTGCACCGACTACTACCGTGTGGACCCACGCTTCGGCACCAACGAGGAGTACCGCCAGCTCATAGATGATTGTCACAAGAAAGGTCTGAAGGTGGTCATGGACATGATTTTCAACCACTGTGGCTTTGAGCATCCCTGGGTGGCCGACATGCCGTCGAAGGACTGGCTTAACCTCAGCGACTGGCTGAAGGAGAGCGGTGGAAAAAGCGACCCCAGTGGCACTAGCTTCCTGCAGACGAGCTATAAGCTGACACCCGTGCTCGACCCCTACGCCAGCGAGGTTGACAAGCGCGAGACACAGGAGGGATGGTTCGTATCGACCATGCCCGACCTGAACCAGAGCAACCCGCATCTCATGCGCTACCTCATTCAGAACAGCATCTGGTGGATAGAGACGGCCGGCATCGACGGCATCCGCATGGACACCTATCCCTATGCCTTCCGCGAGCCTATGGCACAATGGATGAAAGAGTTGGATGATGAATATCCCAACTTCAACACCGTTGGTGAGACGTGGGTCACCGTGCCCGCCTATACCGCTACGTGGCAGAAGGACTCTAAACTCTCTGACATGAACTCCTACCTGAAGACCGTCATGGACTTCTCGTTCCAGGAGGCCCTTGATTCCTGCCGCTATGAGGAGACCGACAACTGGTGGCGCGGCTATAACCGCATCTACAACTCGTTCGTCTACGACTACCTCTACCCCAACCCGTCGAGCGTCATGGCCTTCATTGATAACCACGACACCGAGCGCTTCCTCGCCAATGGGCAGGACTCGCTGATGCTGAAGCAGGCCCTGGCTCTGCTGATGACCATTAAGCGCATTCCGCAGCTCTACTACGGCACGGAGATTATGATGAACGGCACGAAGGAGGTCACCGACGGCTACGTGCGCAAGGACTTCCCCGGCGGATTCCCCGGCGACGATCATAGTGCCTTCACCAAGGAAGGACGCACCAAGGCTGAGAACAACATGTTCAACTGGCTCTCACGACTGCTCCACTGGCGTAAGTCGACCGACCTGATTAGCAAGGGAACGATGACGCAGTTTATTCCCTCTAACGGCATCTATGTCATCGCCCGCAGGCTGGGCAACCAAACATCGCTCACCATCCTGAACGGCACAAAGAAAGCTGCAACGCTTGACCCCAAGCACTACGAGGAGGTCATCAAGGGAACAGCCCGCTGGAAAGATGTACCCACAGGCCGCTACTACGACCTCTCGAAGCCACTTGAGCTGAAACCCCGCCAGACGTTGGTGCTTACTAATTAAAAGTGGAGTGAAGGGGGAGTGAAAGGGGAGTGAAAGGGACGTTACTAATTGTGTAGCAAAGGAAGTAACGTCCCTTTCACTCCCACGAGCGAAGCGAGTTCACTCCCCTTTCACTCCTCTTTCACTCCCCTTTCACTTCCCTTTCACTCCCTAAAAAGACTATATGGAAAAAAGTATATTCGCAAAGCTGATTGCCCAGGACTTGGGCCTCAGCCTGGAGGTAGTGGGCAATACGCTGACACTCCTTGAGGAGGGTTGCACCATACCCTTCATATCGCGTTACCGCAAGGAGCGCACTGGCGGTCTCGACGAGGTTCAGATAGCTGCTATCAGCGACCAGAGCCAACGGCTGCAGGATATTGCCAAGCGCAAGGAAACCATCGTCAAGACCATCACCGAACAGGAGAAGATGACTCCCGAATTGCAACGCCGCATCGACGATTGCTGGGATGCCACCGTGCTCGAGGATCTCTATCTTCCCTACAAACCCCGTCGCCGCACCCGCGCCCAGATAGCTCGTGAACAAGGGCTGGAGCCATTGGCTGAAATCCTTATGCTCCAGCGTGAGCGCGACCCTGAACAGGCTGCCGCCCATCAATTGTCAATTATCAATTGTCAATTATCAATAGAGGAAGCCCTTCGTGGTGCTCAGGACATCATCGCCGAGAATATCAACGAGAATGAACGCTCGCGCCAGCAAATACGTGGGTTCTTCCGTCGCACGGCCATCATCAGTTCAAAGGTAGTAAAAGCCAAGGCCGACACCGACGAGGCCGCCAAGTACAGCGACTACTTCGACTGGAGCGAGCCGTTGCGCCGCTGCTCCAGCCACCGTCTGCTGGCCATGCGCCGTGGTGAGAGCGAGGGAATCCTTCGCCTGAGCATCGACCCCATCGATGACCAGGAGTGCATCGACAAGTTGAAAGACTTTTACGTTCGTAGCAACAACGCTTGTTCACGACTTGTCGCCGAGGCCGTGGAGGACAGCTACAAACGTCTGCTTAAACCCTCCATAGAAACCGAGTTCGCCGCTCTGAGCAAACAAAAGGCCGACGAGGAGGCCATCAGCGTCTTTGCCGAGAACCTGCGCCAGTTGCTCCTTGGTGCTCCCTTGGGACAGAAGCGCGTCATGGGCATCGACCCAGGCTTCCGTACTGGTTGTAAGGTGGTGTGCCTTGACGCACAGGGAAACCTGCTCCACCATGAAGCCATCTTCCCCCACCCTCCCATTAACAAGCGTATGCAGGCCACTGTCCACCTGCAGCAAATGATTGCCGACTACCAGATTGAGGCCATCGCCATCGGCAACGGGACTGCCAGTCGAGAGACCCGCGCCTTTGTGGAAGACTGTATTAAGGAAGGGGTGGGTCTTTTTGTAGTCAGCGAAGACGGTGCCTCCGTCTACTCTGCCTCGAAGGTCGCCCGCGACGAGTTCCCCGACGAGGATGTCACTGTTCGCGGTGCCGTCTCCATTGGCCGCCACCTCATGGACCCCTTGGCCGAGTTAGTGAAAATCGACCCCAAGAGCATCGGCGTAGGCCAGTACCAGCACGACGTAGACCAGACGAAGCTGAAGCACCAGCTCGATCAGACCGTGGAGAGCTGTGTGAACCTAGTGGGTGTGAACCTCAACACCGCCTCTAGCCACCTCCTGCAATACGTCAGCGGCCTGGGACCTGTGCTGGCAAAGAACATCCTGGACTTCCGTCGCGAGAACGGTCCCTTCACCTCCCGTGCCCAGCTGAAGAAAGTGCCACGCCTGGGGCCGTCGGCCTATCAGCAGTGCGCCGGCTTCCTGCGCATACCCGGAGCCAAGAACCCGCTGGACAATACTGCCGTACACCCAGAGTCATACGCCATCGTTGAGCAGATGGCGCAAGACCAGCAATGTACCGTGGCTGATTTGATTAGTAACAAGGAACTGCGCTCCCAGATAGACATCAAGCACTACACCACCGACACTGTGGGACTCCCTACCCTTCAGGACATTATGCACGAGCTGGAAAAGCCTGGCCGTGACCCACGAGAGCAGCTAGAAGAGTTCAGTTTCGACAGCCGTGTTCACGAAATCGAGGACCTCGTCCCGGGCATGATTCTGCCTGGCATCGTCACCAACATCACCAACTTTGGTGCTTTCGTAGACATCGGCGTTCACCAGGACGGTCTCGTACATATCTCGCAAATGGCGAACCGCCGCATTGCTCACCCCACCGACGTGGTGAAGCTTCATCAGCATGTGGAAGTGAAGGTCGTAGAAGTGGACATGCGCCGCCACCGCATCTCACTCACCATGAAGTTTTAGTATCAGCTCAAGGATCTCCTCCTCTTGGTCGGGTGCGAACCACGTCACTGCTGGGTCGCGCTTGAACCAGGTGAGTTGCTTGCGGGCATACCGACGGGTGTTTCCTTTCATGCGCTCCACAGCCTCCTCCAGCGACCAAGTGCCGTCAAGATAGGCAAACATTTCCTTGTAGCCCACGGTGTTTAGTGCATTCAGATGACGCATTGGCAAAAGACGTTGTGCCTCCTCTAGCAAGCCATTTGACATCATTGCGTCTACTCGGCGGTTGATACGTTCGTAAATTTCCTCACGGGGCAGGGTGAGGCCAATCTTGAGAATTGAGAATTGAGAATTGAGAGTTGAGAGTTGAGGATTGACCATTGACCGTTGACCATTGACCATTGACCATTGACCATTGAC
>JAFVFY010000016.1 GCA_017475265.1 Prevotella sp.
ACTTAGGGGGCTAAAATAACCAGGCATCCTTTAATAAAGGCTGCGCGAGGTCTTTCTCGCTGGTTAACACCTGCTTGGGGTCTATAGGCCAATCGATGCCTAGGTCGGGGTCGTTCCAGCGGATGCCAGCCTCGGCCTGAGGAGCATACACATTATCAACTTTATAAGTGAATATGGCCTCGTCGCTCATCACCAGAAAGCCGTGGGCAAAGCCACGGGGTATGAACAACTGGCGCTTGTTCTCCTCACTCAGCTCCACCATGACGTGCTTGCCAAAGGTTGGCGAACTGCGGCGAATGTCTACTGCCACGTCTAGCACCGTTCCCTTGATGACACGCACCAGTTTGGCCTGCGAAAACTCGCCCTTCTGGTAGTGAAGACCGCGCAAGACACCGAACGACGACTTCGACTCGTTGTCCTGTATGAAATTCACCGCACCGATATTCTCCGTAAATTCTTGCTGTTTCCAGGCCTCAAAGAAATAACCCCTGGAGTCCTTAAATACCTTAGGTTCAATGACAAAAACGTCTTTAATGAAAGTATCGTTATAAATCATATCCAATGAATATGTTTGTTTTCAACGTGCAAAAGTAAGAAATAATGCTGACGTGACAAAGCAATTTCAGAAGATTAACAGATTGTAAGCCTTTTCTGTAAGTATGAAACGGGGAAAAAGGGCAAAACCCTAAATATGGTAAAAAACAAAAGGTTTTTTGAGGCTATTTCGCCGTTTTGTTGTACCTTTGCACCGAAATTGCGAAACAGGACATCATGCGAGTTAATACAGAAAGTCAGCGTCAGGGCGACTACGCACATTACGTGGTAGCCGAGCCTGCGCCGCTATTGGAATTTCTACTGGCCAACGTCGGGCTGAGCCGCTCGAAGGTGAAGGCTACGCTTCAGGGACGCGGCATCAAGGTGAACGGCAAGACCGTCACACAGTTTGACTACCCCCTCCAGCCAGGCACGAAGGTGGCCGTGTCGCGCTCCAAGCGCAATCAGCAGGGTTTCAAGAGCCGTTACGTGAAGATAGTCTACGAAGACCGCTGGCTCATCGTCGTGGAGAAGCGTGAAGGCATCCTCTCAATGGCTGCCGGACACTCGACGCTGAACGTGAAGACGGTACTCGACGACTACTTCAAGAAGTCACGCCAGAAGTGCACCGCCCACGTCGTTCACCGTTTGGACCGCGACACCAGTGGACTAATGGTCTACGCAAAGGACATGGAGACAGAGCAGATACTGGAGCACAACTGGCACCAGCTGGTCTATGACCGCCGCTACGTGGCCGTGCTCAGTGGAGAGATGGAGGACGACGAGGGAACCATCGAGAACTGGTTAAAGGACAACAAGGCCTACATCACCTACTCCTCGCCTGTAGATAATGGTGGTAAGCTGGCCATCAGCCACTTCCACGTCCTCGACCGAACGACGGAGCACTCGCTCGTGGAGTTCCGGCTGGAGACGGGACGCAAGAACCAGATCCGAGTACATGCTGCCGACATGGGACATCCCGTTTGCGGAGACACGAAGTACGGCAACGGCAACGACCCGCTGCACAGACTTTGCCTACACGCCTGGTTGCTCTGCTTAACCCATCCCGTCACTGGCGAGCGCCTGGAGTTTGAGACTCCAGTACCTACGCCGTTCAGACTGATTTTTAAACATTGACTTCAGAATTAAGACTTTAGACTATAGACTATAGACTTTAGACTATAGACTGCAGACTTTAGACTTCAGACTTTAGACTTTAGACTTTAGACTTTAGACTTCAGACTTTAGACTTTAGACTTTAGAGATATGAATAACTGGATGTATTACGTTGCGGCTCTTGTGGTCATCGTATTGGCGGCTTGGGTCATTAAGAAGGTGACGAGCTGCATCGTCAAGACCGTGGCCATGGCGGTTATTGTGGCAGTCATCGCCTACATTTATTTCTTTGTATTAAACGTAAATTAAACATAAAACGATGAAATCATTAAAGCAATGGCTGCCCGACGTGCTGGCAGTACTGTTTTTCGCCATCTTGGCGTTTGCCTATTTCTATCCCGCCGACGTTGAGGACCGTGTGCTCAACCAAGGCGACATCTCCGCCGGCATAGGCTCAGGCCAGGAGGCCAGTGACTACCAGAAAAAGACCGGCGAGCGCACCCGCTGGACCAACTCGCTGTTCTCGGGCATGCCGACGTATCAGATCGCTCCGTCGTACAGCAGTACCGACACGCTCTCTACCGTGGAGAGAGCCTACCACCTGTGGCTGCCCGACAACGTGTGGTACGTGTTTGTCTATCTGCTGGGCTTCTACATCCTGCTGCGTGCCTTCGACTTCCGCTGGCACCTGGCAGCCCTAGGCTCCGTGCTATGGGCTTTCAGCACCTATTTCCTTATCATCATCGCTGCCGGACACCTGTGGAAGGTGATGGCTCTGGCCTATCTGCCGCCGATGATTGCGGGTATTGTGCTCGCTTTCCGAGGGAAATACCTGTGGGGACTCATCGTCACGGCATTCTTCGGCGCGTTGGAGATACATGCCAACCACCTACAGATGACCTATTACTACCTTCTGCCCACCATCCTCATCATGCTGGCGTTCATCATCGATGCCATCAAGGAAAAAAGGTATCATCACATTGGCAAAGCCTTGGGAGCCTGCATTGTCAGCGCCCTCCTTGCCGTGCTCATCAATGGCTCTAACCTCTACCACACGTGGCAGTACTCCAAAGAGACCATGCGCGGGAAGAGCGAGCTGGTGAAGGCTGACGCTGCCAACCAGACGAACAGCGGACTGGAGCGTTCATACATCACCGACTATAGCTATGGCATCGGGGAGACATGGACATTGCTCATTCCCAATGCCAAGGGCGGTACTTCTACTCGCGCTTTGGGAGAGAATGAGAGCGTAAAGGAAGAGGGAGCCAAGCACTCATTCAACCTGGGAGGCGGACAGGTCATACCCTACAACTATTTCTTCAGCCAGATGCCGCAATACTGGGAAGAGAGCATGGAGGAAGGCAGCAACGGCACGATGGGCCCCGTATACGTGGGAGCCTTCGTGATGTTCCTCTTCGTGCTGGGACTTTTCATTGTCCGTGGCCCAATGAAGTGGTGCCTGCTGGCTGCCACCGTACTGAGCATCATGCTCGCCTGGGGAAAGAACTTCATGGGGCTGACAGACTTCTTTATCGACTATATTCCAATGTACGCCAAATTCCGCGCCGTGGAGTCGATATTGGTCATTGCAGAGTTCACCATTCCGCTATTGGCCATACTGGCACTTAAACAGTTGATTGAGGTGAGTGATGGGGGTAATGGGCTTAATGGGGCTAATGGGGCTAATGGGCTTAATGGGATTGTTGGGAAGTTGGGGATACAGAAGGCTATCTATATTGCCTACGCCATCACTGCCGGCTTCTGCCTGCTCTTTGCCTTGCTGCCCGGTGTGTTCTTCGACTTCTACACCAATGCTGAGTATTCCTATTTCAGTCAGGCTTTGCCACCTGCTGATGTTAATACGTTCATGGAGAGCCTGAGCCGTGCACGCCAGAGTGTGTTTACAGCCGACTGCTGGCGGTCGTTCATCGTCATCACCATCGGTGCCGTGCTGATCATGCTTTACCGCGCCAAGAAGCTGAAGGCCCTGCCTATGGTCGCCCTGCTCGTCGTGCTCTGCCTCGTTGACCTGTGGCAGGTGAACAAGCGCTATCTGAACGACGACATGTTCAAGCCCCGCCGTGAGCGCCAGCAGATTCGTCCACTGACTCCTGCCGACCGAGAGATACTCGCTGACCCGGCACTCTACTACCGCGTGCTGAACCTTAATGCCAACCTGTTCAACGAGAACGAGACATCGTACTACCACAAGAGCATCGGTGGCTACCATGCTGCCAAGTTACGCCGCTATCAGGAACTTATCGAGGCTTACATCAGCCCGCAGCAACAGGCCGTGCGTCAGGCCATCAGCGACACCAACGGAGACCTATCGCAGGTGAATGGAGACAGTCTTTGGAATATACTCAACATGCTCAACGCCAAGTACTTCCTTCTGGCTAACGCTCAGGAGCCAGAGAAGAGTTTCCAGGTGCAGAACCCCTACCCTATGGGCAATGCATGGTTCGTGGACAAAGTGAACTACGTGGACAATGCCAACCAGGAACTTGACGGGCTGAAGGATGCCGACCTGAGACATACTGCCGTAGCCGACAAGCAGTTCCAGGCCGTGCTTGGCGAGGCCACCGTACAGGACTCCACAGCAGTCGCAGAGCTTACATCCTATGAGCCTAACGAACTGAAATATAACGTGAAAAGCAATCAGGGTGGTATCCTTGTGTTCTCCGAGATTTACTATCCAGGCTGGGAGGCCACTATCGATGGTCAGCCTGTGGAGCTGGGCCGTGTGGACTACGTGCTGCGCGCCCTCCGCATTGAGCCTGGCCAGCATGAAGTCACGCTGAGCTTCTTCCCAAAGACGCTCGACACCACCGAGACGCTGGCATACGTGGCACTCGCCATTTTGGCACTCCTCGTCATCGTCCTCCTCGTCATGGCCATTGTGAAGAAACGCCGATAGACGAATAGACGGATATGCATATTTACAGTAGAATACACATGTTTGATTAATTAAACATAATAAGTCTATGACCAGGATTACGACGTTAGCTGCTATCATGCTTTTGCCTGTTTTGGCAAATGCAAAGATTATCACTCTTGTTACTGAAAGTAAACAGTATTATTATGTTGACACGGACGCGACCCCGAAGGTAGCCAAAATCGTGAGACCCCCAAGTGGCTATTATTCTGGCAGTCAGGTTTTCCCAAGTGCTGTCAGGTTTGTGGACGATATATATACTGTGACGGAAGTCGGCGACTGGGCCTTCTGCAAAGGGGAGAACACGGGAAACGATGAGATAATCTCGGTCACGCTGCCGAATACGATTACGAAAATCGATATCGATGCTTTCTATGGCTGCTCTAACCTTACGTCCGTAAACATTCCGGAAGGTGTTACGGAGATTGGCCACGGTGCTTTCTCCCAGTGTTTCAGCCTTCCTTCAATCACGTTGCCTGAAGGTCTGAAGCAGATCACCTACAACTTGTTTAACGCCTGCAGCAGCCTTACTACCATCACCATCCCTAGCAGTGTCACAGACATAGGCAAGACTGCATTCACAAACTGTACGGGTCTGACGTCGCTAACGATGAACTGCAACCCAACCTTGGGCAACGATGTGTTCAAGGGCTGTTCCAACCTAAAGGAGGTGACTTTCAATGGTGAGACGGTGCCAGCCATTTTTTCCCAGTGGGACTTGGAGAAGGTGACAATAGGCGACAAGGTCAGGAATATAGCAAACCGGGCTTTCTACAAATGTACAAGCCTGAAGACACTGGCCTTGTCAAACCAGGTGGAGACCATTGGCAAGGAAGCTTTTTATCAGTGTTCACAGCTTGAGACACTGACATTGCCCTCACAGCTGACGGACTTGGGCGAGGCAGCCTTTGCGAATTGTTCTAGCCTAACTGACCTCACCATGTCGGGAAATCAGGCAACGATAGGGACGCAAGCTTTCTACAACTGCTACAGCCTGAGCAATGTGACCATGACAGGCCACATCAAGTACATGGACCGGCTGGCCTTTGGTAATTGCACCCTGGAGACACTCAACATCACTGACATGGCTGCATGGTGTTCAATAGACTATTTCGACGTGTGGAGCGGTCCTATAGCCTACGTCAGTCACTTCCTCTATAACGGTCAGGAGGTGGTGAGCGACCTCGTCATTCCCGAAGGGGTGACTTCACTGGGCCTGGGAGCCTTTGCGGGCCGCTTGGAACTTGTCTCCGTAAGCCTGCCTTCGACCCTCACATCCATCGGCAACTATGCTTTTTATACTTGTCCCAAGCTAGCGTCGGTTACGCTTCCAGACGGTGTGACCTCCATCGGCGACAATGCTTTTGGCGATTGTTCGGCCCTTAGCACCATAACCCTCTCCCAGAAGCTGAAGAGCATTGGATACCGGGCTTTCTACAATTGCAAGAATCTCAAAACCTTAAACATCTCGCCAACACTTGCAGACATAGGCTATAATGCTTTCCAAGGATGTAGCGGCCTCGAAATCGTGAACATCACCGACATTGCAGCCTGGTGCAGCATCAATTTTGGCAATGACGAGGAAAGCGTGTCCTATTCCAATCCGCAGTCATATTCTCATTGCCTCTACAAGGACGGAAAGATGATAAGTGAACTGACAATACCCGAGGGAGTGACAGAGATAAAAAGCCGGGCCTTTGCCTCCAACTACGGCTTGGAGTCCGTCACCATTCCCAGTACTGTCACGAAAATAGATGATTACGCATTCGGCTATTGCAAGGCGATTGCCGAGATGATCTGCCGGGCCAAAGATGTGCCAACTGTCACAAGCAGGACTTTCTATGATGGTAGCCAGACGTCAATACGCAAAGCAACGCTTTATGTCCCCGAGTCATCGTTAGAGAAATATAAGAACGCAGCCTACTGGAAAACGGCAAAGGAAATACTGGCCATGCCCGACGATATGCCAACGAAGTGTGCCACACCATACGTCAGCTATGAGAAAGGGAAGATAACCTTCCATTGTGACACCGAGGGAGCAGAGATTGTCTCATTCGTGGATGACGCAAACGTGAGGGCTCACAACACCAACAGGATTCAGGCCGAGCCGACATATATAGTCAGGGCATACGCCAGGATGAAGGGCTGTGAGGACTCGGAGGTTATGACGGCCAAGTTTGTGTGGCATAACGCCAATCCCCAAATCACATATATTAAATAAAAGGAGGGACAGAACATGAAAACAAAAGCATTATTTCTGACCATTCTTTCGCTGTCGGCAGCAATGTCTGCCCTGTCATTCAACGGTGTTGCGACCATCGGCGGCATCACATACAATCTGGTTACAAAGGCAAAGGTTGCCACTGTAGTGAGCAACTCCGGACAGTACAAGGGAAACCTGAGGATTCCCTCCACGGTGGAGTATGAGGGGACGGTATGCAATGTTACCGGCATAGGAAATGAGGCGTTCAAGAACTGCTCAGAGCTGTGGTCGATAGTCATTCCTGGTAGTGTTACCACGATTGGGGAAAGTGCCTTTGAGGCATGCACGAGCCTCAGCATCATAAAATTTGAGGACGAAGGGCTGTTGTCCATCGGCGAGGGTGCCTTCTATTTGTGTACGAGTCTCTCCTCCATATCCCTTCCCAGCAGCCTGACAGCCATTCCCCCTGGTGCCTTTGTGGGATGCAGCAGCCTGACAAGTGTCTTTATCCCGAATAGTGTGACAAGTATTGGACTTGGAGCCTTTGGCAGATGTACCTCCCTGACATCGCTTACGATACCTGAGAGCGTCACCAGCCTGGGCGAGGCCGTGTTCTTAGGTTGCACGAGCCTTACATCCATACCTATGGGTAAAGGCATTAAAGTCATTCCCAAAAACGCCTTTTCAGGTTGTACGGCACTCAATTATGTGGCTATACCCGAGGGAATAGAGACAATTGACGAGTACGCCTTCAACGAGTGTTGGAACATTTCGGAGCTTTATTTCCCCAGTAGTCTGACCGACATAGAGAGCAACGCCTTCGATGCCTTGCCAAACCTCATAACGCTGGACATCACCGACGTGGGTAACTGGGCACAGATTTATTTCCCTGACTATAACCGTAATCCTGTGGCATGGGCACAGTATGTGTCGGTAAATGGTATGGATCTTACGAATCTGGTGATTCCCAGTGGCGTGAAGGAAATACAGGAGTCAACGTTCCCAATATGTCGTGAGCTTAAATCCATCACCATCCCCAGCAGCGTGACCAAGATAGACGGAAACGCATTCTACTGGGGACCGAAGCTTACCACCGTCGTTCTTGGTAGTGGCGTGGAGAGCATCGGCAGCAATGCTTTCGGCAAGTGTGAAGAGCTGACAGATGTCTATTGTTATGCCCTGACTCCCCCGGAACAGATGTATGCCTTTAAGGACTCATACGTCAATTACGCTAAACTGCACGTACCGTCATCGGTAGTGACAAAGTACAGGAATAACGAGTACTGGGGAAAATTTGGTGAAGTTGTGGCTATCACCGACAATGATCCCAAGGCGGACATGCCTCAGTGTGCCAAGCCCACCATCAGATACATTAACGGTAATGAGATCTTCTTCGATTGCAGCACGCCTGGCGTGGAGTTCCAGTCAATGATAGTTGATTCCGACATTGGCGGCCATGTGGGCAAGGAACTATACGTCACAGCTACATATACGGTCAAGGTGATGGCTATACGCGAGGGCTACGCTCCCAGCGACGTGACTATTGCCGAAATAAACTGGCTGGAGAGCCAGCCTGATGTAGAAGCAGACGATCTGCGCGGTGACGTGAACGGCGACGGCGTAGTGGATGTGGCTGACATAGCATCTGTTATCAGCGTCATGGCAGGGAGCGCAGAAGAACTGCGACAGTCTGCCGACGTGAACGACGACGGCACCGTTGATGTAGCCGACATTGCCACTGTTATCAGTATCATGGCTTCAAATTAATCCCCTACTTCCCCGCCAAGATTGAATTGTTGATTACATACACATGAATCCCGTAAGGAAAGAATATTGTGGACAGACCGGAATACAACCTCTATAGCTTGGCACGAGAACAGTAGGACTTTATTAAATCATAAATCATAAAGAATGGAAGTTATACAAAGTTTCACTATCGACCACACTCACCTGAAGCCAGGCATCTACGTCTCACGTGAGGATAAAGGTTTTACTACTTTCGACCTCCGTATTACGGAGCCTAACAAGGAACCTGCTGTGGCTCCAGCGGCCATGCATAGCCTGGAGCACTTGATGGCCACCTGGTTCCGTAATTCGGAGGCAAAGGACGATGTGGTGTACGTAGGCCCCATGGGCTGCCTCACAGGTATGTATATCATCATGACAGGAACGTACACCGTAGAGGACATGCGGCGCTTGACCATTGCGTGCCTCCAATGGATTCTCACCCAGACAGAAGTTCCCGCCACACGTCCTGAGGCATGCGGCAACTATCTGCTTCACGACCTTCCGATGTGTAAGTGGGAGAGTGCCCGCTACCTCGACCGCCTAGAGCATGATTTCCATTGTGAGTACACCAAGCTTCAAATCACCCTCGAAGACGGTAGGGTCTTTGCTGACGCATAATCCGCGCAGAAACAGAATGGAAGAGACAATCAAGATACCGCAGGAGTTTAACACGTTCTACCTGAAGGACGTGTCGTTTGTAAACCTGATGACGCGGCGCATATTCAATGTGCTCATCGTGGCCAATCCCTACGATGCCTTCATGCTCGAGGACGACGGACGGGTGGATGAGAAGGTGTTCGACGAATACACGGAACTGGGTATGCGCTACCCGCCGTCGTTCACGCAGGTGAGTACCACCGAAGAAGCACAGCGCGTGCTCGATACAACGAATATCGACCTCGTGATCTGTATGCCTGGTAATGCGGATAACGACGCCTTTACTGTGGCCCGTGAAGTGAAGGCCATCAAGCCCTCGGTGCCTTGCGTAGTGCTTACGCCCTTCTCCCACGGTATCACCCGTCGTATGCAGGACGAAGACATGTCCATCTTCGACTACATCTTCTGCTGGCTGGGCAACACCAACCTCATCCTCTCCATCATCAAGCTCATCGAGGACAGGATGAACATTGAGCACGATATTGCAGAGGCCGGCGTGCAGATGATTCTACTGGTGGAGGACAATATCCGTTTCTACTCCTCCATGCTGCCCAACCTATACAATTATATATTAGCACAGTCGAAGCGCTTCTCTACCGAGGCACTCAACCCCCACGCTGCTGCCCAGCGTAAACGCGGACGCCCCAAGGTGGTACTGGCCACGAGCTACGAGGAGGCCATGCAAATCTACGAGAAGTATCACGACAATACACTCGGCATTATCAGCGACACACGCTTCCCCATCGATGCGCTGCAAGGCCGTCTGCACGAAGTGGAAGAGGGCGATGCCGAGGCAGGACTGAAGCTGTTACGCGAAATAAGACGAAGGGACGAGTACGTGCCCCTCATCCTGACCAGCTCGGAGACCGTTAACCGTGAGAAGGCCGAGGCCGAGGGTTTCCACTTCGTAGACAAGAATTCCAAGAAGATGAATGTGGACCTGCGCCATCTGCTGGAGGAGCACATGGGCTTCGGAGACTTCATTTTCCGTGACCCTGTGACGAAGGAGGAGGTGATGCGTATCACGTCGCTCAAAGACCTGCAGGACAACATCTTCAAGATTCCCCACGACTCGCTCATGCGCCACCTGCGCCGTAACCACATCAGCCGCTGGCTTACGGCACGTGCCATCTTCCCTGTGTCGGCGTTCCTGAAGCAGGTGACGTGGCATAAGGTGCCCGATGTTGATGCTCACCGCAAAATCATATTGGAGGCCATCGTGCAGTACCGCCGGCTGAAGAACATCGGCGTCGTGGCCGTCTTCGACCGTCTGAAGTTTGACCGTTACGCCCATTTCGCCCGCATCGGCGAAGGCTCGCTGGGCGGCAAGGGCCGTGGCCTGGCCTTCCTCGACAACATCATCAAGCGCCACCCGGAGCTGAACCAGTTTAAGAACGCCACGGTGCAGATTCCGAAGACGGTTGTGCTGTGTACCGACTTCTTCGACCAGTTCATGGACGACAACAACCTCTGGTCTATTGCCCTTAGCGATGCCCCCGACGAGATTATTCTGCAGCACTTTCTAAAGGCACAGCTTCCCGATGCACTTATTGCCGACTTCTTCACCTTCTTTGATGCCGTGAAGAGTCCTATCGCCGTGCGTTCCTCGTCGCTGCTGGAGGACAGTCACTATCAGCCCTTCGCCGGCATCTACGCCACCTATATGATTCCCTATCTGGACGACCAGTACGAGATGCTGCGCCAGCTGGCCTGTGCCATCAAGGCCGTCTATGCCTCGGTCTATTACCGAGACTCAAAAGCCTACATGACCGCCACGCAGAACGTCATCGACCAGGAGAAGATGGCCGTCATACTCCAGGAAGTCGTAGGCCAGCAGTACGGTGACCTCTACTACCCCACTTTCTCCGGCGTGCTGCGTTCGCTGAACTACTACCCTATCGGCGACGAGACCGCTGAGGAGGGCATCGCCTCGCTGGCCCTCGGCCTTGGCAAGTATATTGTCGATGGTGGCCAGACGCTCCGTGTCTCACCCTACCATCCTCATCAGGTGCTGCAGATGAGCGAAATGGAGACAGCTCTGACAGAGACTCAGACGAGGTTCTATGCGCTGGAGACAAGACCCACCCCCGCCCCCTCCCAAGGGGAGGGGAGCCTGGATAGCAATAGTAATCAATCCCCCCTCCCCTCGGGAGGGGCTGGAGGTGGGTTGTATTGGTCTGTCGATGATGGCTTCAACATCAAGAACCTGCGGGTGAAGCAAGCCGACAAAGACGGTTCGCTGAACTACATCGCCTCGACCTACGACCCCGTAGATGGAATCATACGCGACGGCATCTACGAGGGTGGACGCAAGGTTATCTCTTTCTGCGGCGTGCTCCAGCAGGGCGTTTTCCCTTTGCCGGAACTGTTGCAGCTATCGCAGAAATTCGGTGCCGAGGAGATGCGTAGGCCAGTGGAGATAGAGCTGGCCTGTAATATCCGTAATGGCATGTTGGACTTCTACCTTCTACAGATTCGACCCATCGTGGACTCGAAGCAGGTGCTGGAGGAAGACCTACAGAAGATTCCCGACGAGGACTGCCTGCTGCGCAGCTACAACTCCCTTGGTCATGGTATCTCGGAAGATGTCTATGATGTGGTGTACGTCAAGACCGACGACAACTTCACCGCTGCCAATAACCCACAGATAGCCACAGAGATAGAATATTTCAACAGGAAGTTCCTGACACGTTCTGCAGCACCCAACGATACTAGTTCAGACCCCCAGCCCTCTAACTCAGGGGGCTTAGGCTACATACTTGTCGGCCCAGGCCGCTGGGGTTCGAGTGACCCTTGGCTGGGCATACCCGTAAAGTGGCCTCATATCTCTGCCGCTCGTGTCATCGTAGAGACGGGACTGAAGAACTACCACGTAGACCCTTCGCAGGGAACGCACTTCTTCCAGAACCTTACCTCCTTCGGCGTGGGCTACTTCACCATCAACACCTACACCGGCGACGGCATCTTCCGTAAGGAGCTGCTCGACCAGATGCCTGCCGTGGAGGAGACGGAGTATGTGCGCCACGTACGCTTCGACCACCCGCTAAAGATTATGATGGACGGCAAGAAACAGGAAGGCGTGGTGCTCTTCAAATAATAATCTGGGAGTGCGGGTGGGGACACCCGAACCCCAAAAGCCGACGAGTAGCTTAGATTTGTGACTTATTAATATTTTTTGGGGAAAGTTTTTTCCTCATGTCGGAAATTAGTACTATTTTTGTCGCTGCAAATAAATAACCAACTAATATTCATTAAATCAAACATCCAGACTATGGCAAAAATTGTAACATTGGGCGAGATCATGCTTCGCCTGTCGCCTCAAGGCAACGACCGTTTCATCCAGAGTGAGAGTTTCCGCATCATCCCCGGCGGCGGCGAGGCCAACGTAGCCATCAGCGTGGCCAACTATGGTCATGAGGCATACTACGTCTCCAAGCTGCCCAAGCACGAGATAGGTCAGATTGCCGTCAACGCCCTGCGCCGCTATGGTGTAAACACGCAGTTCGTGGCCCGTGGCGGAGACCGCATCGGTCTGTACTACGCCGAGACGGGAGCCTCGATGCGTCCCTCGAAGGTTATCTACGACCGTGCCCATAGTTCCATCGCCGAGGCCGACCCCTCAGACTTCGACTTCGATGCCGTCATGGAAGGCGCACAGTGGTTCCACTGGAGCGGCATCACGCCCGCCATCTCCGACAAGGCTGCCGAGCTGACTCGCCTGGCCTGTGAGGCTGCCAAGCGTCACGGCGTCACCGTCAGCGTAGACCTGAACTTCCGCAAGAAGCTGTGGACCTCAGAGAAGGCCATCAGCATCATGCGTCCCCTGATGAAGTATGTCGATGTGTGCATTGGTAACGAGGAGGACGCAGAACTTTGCCTGGGCTTCAAGCCCGATGCCGACGTGGAAGGCGGCAAGACCGATGCAAGCGGTTATGAAGGAATCTTCAAGCAGATGATGCAGGAGTTTGGCTTCAAGTATGTTGTCTCGACCCTCCGCGAGAGCTATAGCGCCACGTTCAATGGCTGGAAGGCACTTATCTACGACGGCAAGGAGTTCTACCAGAGCAAGCGCTACGAAATCAATCCCATCATCGACCGCGTAGGTGGCGGCGACTCGTTCTCTGGTGGTCTCATCCACGGTCTGCTCACGAAGAAGACACAAGGTGAAGCCCTTGAGTTCGCCGTGGCAGCCAGTGCCCTGAAGCATACCATCAACGGTGACTTCAACCTCGTCACCATCGATGAAGTTGAAGCACTGGCCGGCGGTAATGCCAGCGGAAGAGTACAAAGATAAAATGAATTTACGATTTACTAATTTACGATTTACGATTTGATACCTTTGTCATAATGACGGAGTTGGAATTGAAGGCACGGTTTCGAACTTTTAGTATTAGCATTGTCAATTTGGTTCGGATAATGCCTAACGACCTTGCCTCCGTCACTATAGCACGTAACAAATCGTAAATCGTAAATTCGTAAATCGTAAATCCAACGAAAGAAGTAACAAATCGTAAATCGTAAATTCGTAAATCGTAAATTAAATAGATGGCAAAATTCGATAAGATAGCCGTATTGAAGAAAATCGGCGACACGGGCATGGTTCCCGTGTTCTATCACAAAGACCTGGAGACTTGTAAGAATGTGGTGAAGGCCTGCTATGAGGGAGGCGTCCGTGCCTTCGAGTTTACTAACCGTGGTGACTTCGCTCAGGAAGTGTTCGGCGAACTGGTGAAGTGGGCCGATAAGGAGTGTCCTGAACTGGCCCTCGGCATTGGTTCGGTGGTCGATGCTCCGACAGCTGCTCTTTACATCCAGCTGGGTGCTAATTTCGTCGTAGGCCCGCTGTTCAACCCCGACATCGCACCTGTTTGTAACCGTCGTCTCATTCCCTACTGCCCCGGCTGCATGACCGTCTCGGAGATTGGCAAGGCTCAGGAGCTGGGCTGCGACCTGACGAAGGTGTTCCCTGGCGACGTCGTAGGTCCCAACATGGTGAAGGGTCTGAAAGCCCCGATGCCTTGGTCAAAGATTATGGTCACCGGTGGTGTTTCGCCCGACGAGGAGAACCTTACGAAATGGTTCAAGGCTGGTGTGTTCTGCGTTGGCATGGGCAGCAAGCTCTTCCCCTCAGACAAGGTGAAGGCCGGCGACTGGCAGTACGTCACCGACAAGTGCCGCGAAGCCCTCGGCTACGTACAGAAGGCTCGCGCATAGAAACAGAATCCTGTGCCAGCACGTATTCCTAGGAACATCCCACAAAAAAGGATAGGCCTAATTTAAAGTGGAGGGTGTGTCAATTGACACACCCTCCACATTTTCTTCTATCTTCAATCCTCTTCAGGCGTGATGAGCTTGTAGCCCTTGCCGTGGATGTTGATGATTTCAATCTGCGGGTCTTCCTTGAGGTGCTTGCGCAGCTTGGTGATGTAGACGTCCATAGAGCGGGCGTTGAAGTAGTTGTCATCAATCCAGATGGTCTTCAGGGCGAAGTCGCGCTGCAGAATCTCGTTAGCGTGTGAGCAGAGCAGGGCCAACAGCTCGTTCTCCTTCGTGGTGAGCTTGGTCTGCTTGTCGCCGATGCTGAGCAGCTGCTTCTGAGTGTCGAAGGTGAACTTTCCAACGTGGTAGAGCGTTGACTCCTTGTTCTTCTTACCACGTACGCGGCGCAGGATGGCCTCAATACGGAACACGAGCTCCTCCATAGAGAAGGGCTTGGTGATGTAGTCGTCGGCACCGAGCTTGAAGCCCTCGAGGATGTCGTCCTTCAGCGTCTTGGCGGTGAGGAAGATGATGGGCACTTCCGGGTTGGAGCTGCGGATTTCCTGTGCGAGTGTGAAGCCGTCTTTCTTAGGCATCATCACATCGAGCACACAGATGTCGAACTTGGTCTTGAGGAAAGCCTTGTAGCCGGCCTCGCCGTCAGGACATAACTCTGCCTCGTAGCCCTTTGCGGCCAGATATTCACGAAGCAACATTCCGAGGTTCTCATCGTCCTCGCAAAGTAAGATTTTCAGCTTGTCTTCCATAATTCTTTGAGTTTTTATAGGGTTAATGAATAATTGGGTTTTATGGGGTTTGATGGGTTTGATGGGTTTTATGGGGTTAATGGGGTTAATGGGTTTTATGGGGGGGAGATCAGGCTTCTTCCTTCAGGACAGGCAGGGTTACCGTGAACTTCGTGCCTTTACCCAGCTCACTCTCGCACTTTATCTCACCCTCGTGCAGGTTGATGATTTTCTTCACGTAGGCCAGTCCGAGACCGAAACCCTTAACGTCGTGGACGTTGCCGGTATGAACGCGATAGAACTTTTCGAAGATTTTCTTCACGTTCTCCTTCTTGATGCCCTGACCGTTGTCCTGGATGGAGAAGCAGAGGTGCTCTCCCTCGTTCCAGGTGCGGATGTGGATGTTCACCGGCTCGTCGGGCTTGCGATATTTCACGGCGTTGTCCATGAGGTTGGTAATGGCGTTCTGGAAGTGCACTTCGTCGACGTACACCGCTGAGTCCACGGCCTCTATCTCGGTGGTTATCTTTCCTCCCGTATGTTCCACGCGCAGGGAGAATGTCGATGCCGTCTGCTCCAACAGTTCGTTGAGGTCAAGTTCCTTCTTCTTGAACGAAGCCGTCTTCTGGTCGAACATCGACATCTGGAGCACCTTTTCCACAAGGAATCTCAGTCGGCGGCTCTCATCGCGGATGACGCCTCCCAGGTGTTTCATCATCGACGGGCTCTTGCTGACCGACTCGTCGTTAAGCATCTGTGCTGCGAGCGAAATACTCGAGATGGGCGTCTTCAGCTCGTGGGTCATGTTGTTGATGAAGTCGTTCTTTATCTCCGTATAGCGTTTCTGCCGGAAGATGATGACGATGGTGAAGATGAACGTGATGAGCAGCACGAAGGTGAAGATGACGGCGGGAATCATGAACCTCACGCTGGAGAAAATGTAGGAACTCATGTCGGGGAAGTGAATCCTCACCACGCCTCGCTTCGAGGCCGGGTCATTAATGAAGAGCACCTGCCTGTAGCTCAAGTCTGAACCCTCTTCGGTGTAGTCAGAGCAACGGTAAACCTCGCGCCCGTCGGATGTGAGCACCACAAAGTGATAGGGAATGTTGATGCCATTGTTCTGCAGCTCTTGGCGCAGGTCCTTGTCCAGGAGGTTGAAGTTCACGCGCTCCTTGAGTGGCTTCTCGCTGGCGGTATATAATATATTGTACACGACCTCGTCGAGCAGTCCTTTCTGATAGACGTAGCGTTTACGTACCGTCTCCTGCAGAGACTTCGCGGCCTCAGAAATCTGGTCTTTGTCCGACCGCATAATCATTGCCTTGGGCACCTGAGCGGGCTTACTGATGAAGGTCTTCAGCTCAAACTCCTGATAGAACGTGCCGTCGTCGGTCGACACGGAGAACTGGTGCTGGTGCTGGATGCTGCCATCGAGGCTGTTCACGATGATGGAGTCCTGGTTCAGGGCCTTGCGCTCCACCTCCTTCACGTCCTTCTCCAGGTATCGCTGCGTCTCGTTAATCTCCAGATTGCGCGATGCCTGATAGAGGCTACGGTAGACGCTCTCGTCGAACTGCTCCTTCTTCATCTTCGCCATCTCTTCGATGTAGGAGATTTGTACGAAAAGCAGCCCCAGGAACGAGAGTCCCATCACCACGGCAATAATCCATATCGTTGATTTCTTCATTTTTTCCTTCTTTTGGTCGGCGCTATGCACAGCGTCGTTTGTTTTGACGATGCAAAGATAAGGATTATTCTAGGAAACACGAATCAATTAAGTTAATTATTTCTGTTAATTTTAACGTTATTAACAATAATATTACTTTTTAATTGACTATAATTAATTACAATGTTAACACTAAAGCTATTATTTTGGTCACCGGGAAAAGAAACCAAACCATAAAAAAATCATAATAACATTTGTCGTATTCAGAATTTTTGCTACCTTTGCAGCTAAAATATACAAAACAGTTATCAACTATGGTTTACAATGAATTAGGCCGTACAGGCTTACGCCTCTCGAACCTTGGATTTGGAGCTTCCTCCCTTGGCAGCGTGTTCCGCAGCATCCGAGAGGAAGAGGGCATAGAGGCCGTTTTTACTGCCCTTGACAATGGTATCAATTTCATCGACGTGTCGCCCTACTATGGCCATGAGAAGGCCGAGACCGTGCTGGGCAAGGCCCTGCGACAGTTGATGCGCGACCGCTACGTGCTCTCCACAAAGGTGGGACGCTATGGCAAGGACGGCGTCAACACATGGGACTACTCGGCAGAGCGCGCACGCAGCAGCGTCTACGAGAGCATGGAGCGCCTGGGCGTGGACTACATTGATATTATTAATGTACACGACGTGGAGTTTCAAGCCGCCCTGCCCGGAGGACTGCTGAAGATTGCCGAAGAGACGCTGCCTGCACTTGTTGAACTGAAGCGCGAGGGAGTCGTTGGTCATGTGGGCATCACAGACCTGCAGCCAGAGAACCTGAAGTGGGTTATCGAACACTCGGAAGAGGGCACAGTGGAGAGCATACTCAATTTCTGCCACTACTCGCTCAACGACACTTTGCTGGCCGACTATCTGGGATTCTTCGAGATGCACGGCATAGGTGTCATCAACGCCTCACCCTTCTCCATGGGACTGCTCTCCGACCGAGGCACGCCTGACTGGCACCCTGCACCAAAACTACTGAAAGATGCCTGTGCACGGGCCGCTGCCTATTGCCGCGAGCAGGGCTACCCCATCGACAAGCTGGCCATACAGTTCTCGACAAGCCTTAACCCGCGCATCGCCTCAACACTCTTCAGCAGCGCCAACCCGAAGAACGTGCTGAAGAACATCGCCTACGTCAACGAGCCCATAGACGAGGAACTGGTAGAGAAGGTACAGAAAATCATCGGCGACCAGATGTTCGTGCGCTGGAAAAACAGCTAAGTTATTTTCGATTTACGTATTTTCGATTTTCGATTTGATAGTAGCATGATTATCATCGATGCACACAGCCACCTGTGGTACACGCAGGACACAGAGTGGAACGGGAAACGGATTTCGCCGCTGCACAACGGGCGGGCGATGTTCCTGGGTGAGGAGCGGCAGATGCTGCCGCCCTTCATGATTGACGGGCACAACACGGCGGAGGTGTTCCTCTCCAATATGGACTATGCACAGGTCAGCGCAGCCGTCGTGGTGCAGGAGTTCATCGACGGACTTCAGAACGACTACCTCAACGAGGTGAAGGCGAAGTACCCCGACCGGTTCTTCTGCTTCGCTATGGCCGACTATCTGAAAAACGGTTTCTTTGAACAGGCACGCCAGTTGCTCATAGACGACGCCTTCCCCGGCATGGCCATCCCCGGCCACCGTCTGCTGGGCCGCAGCCTGCTCTCCGACGAGATGATGCAGATGTTCAAGTTCATGGAGGAGAACGGGAAGGTGCTCTCCATCACCTTAAAGGACGGCGACGAACAGGCCGCCGAGCTGAACGAAGTTATCGAGGAATGCCCGAACCTGAAGATTGCCATCGGACACCTCTGCATGGCCGACCAGCCCACCTCGCCGCCCTGGGACAATCCCTCGTGGCTGATGCAGGTGTGCCTGGCGATGAACGAGAACGTCTACCTGGAGTGCGGCGGCATCACCTGGCTCTACAACACGGAGTTCTACCCCTTCCCCTCGGCCATCCGTGCTTTGAAGGAAGCTGCCGACACGGTGGGATGGGAGAAGCTGATGTGGGGCTCTGACTATCCCCGTACCATCACGGCCATCACCTACCGCATGTCCTACGACTTCATCACCAAGAGCAAGGAGATAAGCGAAGATGCCAAGCGGCTGCTTCTCGGAGAAAACGCCAGGAATTTCTATGGCTTTGGCGACCTCATCGACCTGCCCTACGTGAAGAATATGAGCGAGTAACATTAAATCTCAAATCTCAACCCTCAAATCTCAAATGGAAAAACGAATCGTAGTGAAGGTGGGCTCCAACGCCCTTACCCGTCCCGACGGTCGGCTGGACATGACGCGCATGTCGGCCCTTGTCGACCAGATTGCTTGGCTGCGCCAGCACGACTATGAGGTCATACTGGTGTCGTCGGGAGCCGTAGCCTGCGGACGACGCGAGCTCAAAGTGGAGCACGAACTGGACTCCGTGGAGCAGCGGCAGCTCTTCTCCGCCCTTGGACAGGCAAAGCTCATCGGCCTCTACTACGACCTGTTCCGCGAGTACCACATCCACGTGGGCCAGGTGCTCACCATGAAGGAGAACTTCCGTCCCGGCGAACAGTACCGCAACCAGCAGGCCTGTATGCGTGTGATGCTGGAGAACGGCGTGCTGCCCATCGTCAACGAGAACGACACGGTGAGCGTCACCGAGCTGATGTTCACCGACAACGACGAGCTCAGCGGCCTCATCGCCCAGATGATGGATGCCCAGACGCTGGTGCTGCTGTCTAACATTGACGGTATCTTCACCGGCCATCCCGATGACCCTGCCTCGCGCCTCATTGACAAGGTGACGCCCGGCACAGACCTCTCACAGTACATACAGACGGAACGCAGCTCGGCAGGACGCGGCGGCATGCAGTCGAAATATGCCACAGCGTCGCTCGTGCAGAAGGCTGGCATACGTGTCATCATCGCCAACGGCAAGCGCGACGACATACTCATCAACCTGGCGGAACGGCCCGCCGAAACGCCTCACACAGAGTTCCAGCCATGAAGGTCATCGTCTCCAATGAAATAGAACAGGTATGTCCGGTATTCATCGGGGCTTGCGTCGATGCACAGGTGGTGAACACGCCCTACTGCGAGGAGCTGTGGCAGGAAATCAACAGACGGTGTGAGCAGTTTCGTAAAGAACTGACCACCGAGTCGCTGAAGGAAATCACCAGCATAGCCGCCACACGACAGGTCTACAAGGCCTGTGGCAAAGACCCTTCGCGCTACCGTCCTGCCTCCGAGGCCTTGATACGCCGTGTGCTGCAGGGTAAGGAGCTGTACCAGCGTGACACACTCGTCGACCTGGTGAACCTCGCCTCCATCGTCTTTGGGTACAGCATTGGAGGCTTCGATGCCGACAAGTTCGTGGGCGACACGCTGACCCTCGGCATAGGCCGTGAGGGAGAGCCTTACGAGGGCATCGGTCGGGGCATGATCAACATCGCGGGGTTGCCCGTCTACCGCGATGCAGAAGGTGGCGTGGGCACTCCCACCAGCGACCATGAGCGCACGAAGATGCAGCTGACGACCACCCACCTCGTCGTGCTCATCAACGGCTACGACGGCAACGAGCAGCGTGTCCGCGATAATGCCGAGTTCATCCAGACATTGCTCCGCAAGTATTGCCAGAGCGACGGAGGAACATACTACGTGTACCAATAAACAATAACCAATAAACTATAATCGCCATGACTATCATCGGAATTGCAGGCGGCACCGGTTCGGGCAAGACCACCGTCGTAAGAAAAATTGCCAAGGCTCTGCCGCCTCATTGCGCAGCCGTCATCCCCCTGGACTCGTACTACAACGACACCTCCGACCTCACACCCGAGGAGCGCAAGGCCATCAACTTCGACCATCCCGACGCCTTCGACTGGAAACTGCTAACCGAGCACATCAAGAAGCTGAAGAACGGCGAGGCCATCGAGCAGCCCACCTATTCTTATATAGAGAGCAACCGACAGAAGGAGACCATCCACGTAGAGCCCAAGCCCGTCATCATCATCGAGGGCATCATGACCCTCCACTACAAGAAGCTGCGCGACATGATGGATCTGAAGATTTTCGTCGATACAGACAGCGACGTGCGCCTCATACGCAACATTCGCCGTGACGTGGTGGAGCGTGGACGAACCGTAGACATGGTGCTCGACCGCTACGAGAAGGTGCTCAAGCCCATGCACGAGCAGTTCATCGAGCCCACGAAGAAGTTCGCCGACATCATCGTACCCCAGGGCGGCGAAAACCGCACGGGCATCAACATCCTGAAGACTTACATCGAGGGCATCGTGACGGAAGTATAATGTCACATAAGGGAGGAATAATGCCGGTTAGTTGTTCTTCTCGAAGAGTGCCATGCGCTCCTCCAGCTGTGCATACTGGTGGTCTTCGATGAAGGAGGTGCAGACGCGGAGACCTTCTTGATGGCTTCCCGTAGTGATGAGCGAGATGGCCGAGACACCGTAGTACATCAGTTCGTGGGCGAGCTGGCCGCTGGTCATGCCGGGATATCCGATGGTGAAGTAGAAACCGTCGGCAACGGGCTGGTCGAGGTCCTTGTCGTAGACGATGTAGAAGTTGTGACGAAGGAAAATCTCCTTCAGCTTATGGGCGCGGTCGCCGTAGACCTTCACCTCCGAGCGGAAGTCATACTCTCCGTCGACGGCAGCACGGAGCATAGCGGCCATAGCATATTGTGCGGAATGGCTCGTGCCCGACGAGAGGGCGTAGAGCATACGGGTGGAGAACACCAGACCGAAGGGCAGACCCTCGTAGCGGGCGGCCAGGTCATCGTAGTGACGATGGAAGAGCTTGTCGCCGATGCAGGTCACGCCGATGCGCTCGCCGGCATAGCTGAAGGCCTTCGAGCCCGAGATGAGCAGCATGTAGTTGTCGGTATAGCGGGCCACAGTAGGCTGGTAGGGCGGCTGGAAGGGGACACTCAAGTCCTGACGGAAGTCCATGGCGAAGTAGGCCAGGTCTTCCATCACGATGGCGTCGTACTTGGTGGCCAGCGTGCCGATTTGCTGTAGCTCCTGCTCCGTGAGGCACACCCACGACGGGTTGTTGGGGTTGGAGTAGACGATGGCGCAGATGTTGCCCTTCGAGAGATAGCTCTCCAGCTTTGGGCCGAGCTTCTCGCCACGGAAGTCGTAGACGTCGAAAGTCTCATACTTCACCCCGAGCACCTGCAGCTGCATCTTCTGCACAGGGAAGCCTGGGTCGATGAAGAGCACGGTGTCCTTGGCTTTCGAAGCCTGCGAGCAGGTGAGGAACGAGGCGAAGGTGCCCTGCATACTACCACAGACGGGCACGCAGCCCTCGGAAGCGATGTCCACGCCGATGAAGGCCTTGACGAAACGTGAGGCCTGGCGCTTCAGCTCCGGATAGCCCTGGATGTCGGGATAGGAATGGGCGATGCCGTCCTGCAAGGCTTTCACCTGGGCATCGACACCCACCTGAGCAGCGGGCAGACCGGGGATGCCCATCTCCATCTTGATAAACTCTACGCCGCTCTGCTGTTCAGCCTTGGCGGCTACCTGCTTCACCTCACGGATGGTGGCCTTGGCGAAGTCCTTGATGCCAAGACCAGCGATGAGGCTGTCTACTATCTCTTTCTTAATTGGAGTCATGGTTATTTACGATTTACAGATTTTCGATTTACGATTTATTTGGGGATTTTCGATTTACAGATTTTCGATTTACGATTTATTTGGGGATTTTCGATTTACAGATTTTCGATTTACGATTTATTTGGGGATTTTCGATTTACAGATTTTCGATTTACGATTTATTGGGGAATTTTCGATTATTCTAGATGTTGTACAGTAGCCAGCAAAGATAGGCTGCATAGCCAAGGGTGAGGACGGTTCCCTCCCATCGCTCCACCTTGAACTTGGTGAAGGAGAAAAGCCACAACAGCACGACGGAGACGAGCATGGTAGCCATGTCGATGATGGTGATGCCTTCTATCTGCATGGGGCAGATGACTGACGTGAGGCCAAGGATAAGCAGGATGTTGAACACGTTAGAGCCAATGACATTGCCAATGGCCAATGCTGACTGTCCCTTACGAGCTGCTACGACACTGGTGGCGAGTTCGGGAAGGGAGGTTCCTCCGGCTACGATGGTAAGTCCGATGACGCTCTGGCTCACGCCGAGGGTCTCTGCCACCGATGTAGCTGAGTCTACGAAAAAATTAGAGCCGACAATGAGCAGAGTAAGTCCCAGAACGACAAACAGCAGACTCTTCCAAACAGGAGACACAGCGGTCTCGGAGGATTCAATATTGCCAGCACTCTTTCGCGTGACGGCGAAGGTATAGATCATGAAGAGTGCGAAAGCAGCCAGCAAGAGGGTACCATCCATACGGCTTATGATATGGCCCTTGAGCGAAAGACCGAACTGGCCGTCGACACAGAGCATGGCCAGCAGCAACGTGGCACCAGCGGTGAAGGGCATGTCCTTGTACACCGCAGGACGAGTGACGACAATAGGCATCACCATCGCCGACACACCGACAATGAGCAGGGTGTTCATGATGTTGGAACCCACAACGTTTCCAACGGCAAGGTCGGGCGTGCCATTGAGTGCCGACACCACGCTGACGAACAATTCCGGAGCTGACGTGCCAGCGGCGACAATGGTAAGGCCGATGACCATCTCAGAGACGTTCATACGACGAGCCAGGCTGGCAGCACCTTCCGTGAGACGGTCGGCACCGTAGAGCACCATCGCCACACCTAAAATTATCAATAAACAGTCTAACAACATCTTTTTTTATTAATGGAGTGAAGGGGGAGTGAAAGGAGAGTGAAAGGGGAGTGAAAGTGACGATACTTTTGATGGCAGGGGGAGGTAATGTCCCTTTCACTTCTCTTTCACTCCCCTTTCACTCCTCTTTCACTCCTCATCATTATAGTCTGTTTCATCCCAGCTGTCGAAGTCGAAGCCACCGAAGTCCTCCATCGCAGGACCAACGAAGGCATCCATCTGACGACGGTCTTTCTTCGTGGGACGGCCTGTGCCACGGGCACGCCCTACGAAGCCACCGATGCGGTTCATCTCCAAAAGGTCGTACTGGTCCTGGGGGGTGATGTTCTCGTAGATTTCAGGCAGTAACTTTGCCCCTACACGCTGCTCGATGGTCTTGAGTATGCGGAAGGAATAGGTCACGGGGGGCTTGCGCACGCTCACCTCGTCACCCACCTTCACCATGCGCGAAGGCTTCACATTGGTGCCGTTGACGGCTATGCGACCGTTCTTACAGGCATCGGCGGCAATGGTGCGGGTCTTGAAGATACGGGCGGACCAGAGCCATTTGTCAATTCGGGCCAACCCACCCCCTTCCCCTCCCGAGGGGAGGGGTGTTTGGTTGCTTCTGCTATTGCTGGTATTCTGCATAATCATCAGGCCTCGACTATCCTACTCCCCTCCCTTGGGGAGGGGTCGGGGGTGGGTTTCTTTCCTAGTCTGTTATACTGGTTCATGGTGATGTCTATGCCAGCCAGGACGAAGCTCTTGATGATATCGGTGAGCAGCTCTATGCGGGGTTGCAGGACGGTGAGTTCGTCCTCGGTGAAGCGGCCGAGCACCCAGTCTATCTGTCCTCCATGTGGAAAGTCGGCACCGATGCCCATGCGCAGACGGGCATACTGCTGACCGATGAGTTGCTGGATATGTCCCAGGCCGTTATGACCACCGTTGCTGCCGCTGGCCTTCAGACGGAAATCACCAAGGGGCAGGGCAACGTCATCGCTTATGACGAGCAACCGCTGCTGGTCGATGTTCTCCTGTTGCAGCCAGTAGCGCACAGCATTACCACTGAGGTTCATGTACGTGGTGGGCTTCAGCAGGAACACCTTGCGACCTTTCAGCGACGTCTCTGCCACGAAGCCGTAGCGGCGGTCACTGAAAACAGCATTGGATGCCTTTGCGAAGGCATCCAACACCATGTAGCCAGTATTGTGGCGGGTGCCGGCGTAGTCATCACCGGGGTTTCCCAGCCCAACAATCAAGTATTTGTCCATATATTACTGTGCGGCCTCAACAGCAGCGGCGGCGCTCTTCGATGCGCGGGTCTCCTTCACCGAGCATACAACCACCTGAGCGGGAGTAGCCAGCGTAAGACCTTCGAAGCTCAGTTCGCCCACCTTGATGGCCTTGCCAAGAGCGAGGTTGGTAACGTCGATGTCGAGGATTTCGGGAATCTTGCCGTAAGGAGCTGTGACATCAATCTTGCGGATGCTGAGGTTCAGCTTACCACCATCGCGCACACCCTGAGCCAGACCGTTGAGCTTCACGGGGATACCCACGGTGATGGGCTTCGTCTCAGTCACCTCGTAGAAGTCTGCATGCAGCAGAGCGTCTGTCGTGGGATGGAACTGCAGCTCCTTGATGATAGCCTTGTGGGGCTTGCCGTCGAGGTTGATGTTCACTACGTACACATGGGGTGTGTAGACAGCCTTGCGAATCTCGGTGAAGGGAACGCTGAAAGCCACTGCCTCGGGCAGACCCTTGCCGTCCTTCTTCTCACCATACAGGTTGCAGGGCACCAGACCCTCCTTGCGCATCATCTTCGATGCCTTCTTGCCAGTAGCCTCACGCTTCTGACCGTTGATTGTGATTTCTCTCATTGTTGTGTTACTCTAAATTAAGTTGTTAATAATTTGTTTTGCTTAATTCGCCATCACACGAAAAATATTGATTTTCTCGGGTGCTTTTCGAAAAGCGGCTGCAAAGGTAGTAATAAAATATGTATTACGCATAAGATATTTAGTTTTTTTAGCAAAAGAACGATACAGAAAGCCCCGATAAAGTCCGATATTTATATGGCTGAACCTTTTGTTGCCTGTATTGCGCTGCGCATTTCCTTGAGGAGGTCGCTGGCAAAGATGAAGTCTGTGAGCGGCTTGCAGGTAGAGTTCAAGATTTCAGAGGACTGCCCCTGCCAGCCTTTCTTCCCTTCGAAAATAAAAAGGATGTTCTCGCCAATGCCCATCACGGAGTTCATGTCGTGGGTGTTGATGATGGTGGTCATCTTGAACTCATGGGTGATGCTGCTGAGCAGTTGGTCGATGACGAGGCTCGTCTTGGGGTCGAGGCCGGAGTTTGGCTCGTCGCAGAAGAGGTACTTGGGGTTCAATGAAATGGCACGGGCAATGGCAACACGCTTCTGCATGCCACCACTAATCTCACCGGGAAACTTCGTCTCGGCACCAACGAGGTTGACACGGTCGAGGCAGTCCATCGCACGCTTCTGACGTTCACGCAGAGTCATTAAGGAGAACATATCGAGCGGGAACATCACGTTCTCCAGCACGGAGAGGGAGTCGAAGAGGGCCGCACTTTGGAATATCATCCCCATCTCGCGGCGCATCATCACCTTCTCCTTCTTCGTCATCTTCACGAAGTCGCGACCGTCGTAGAGCACCTGTCCGCTAGTGGGTTCAAAGAGTCCCACGAGGTTCTTCATCAGCACGGTCTTTCCGCTGCCGCTCTGTCCGATGATGAGGTTTGTCTTTCCGTCCTCAAAGGTGATGGAGATGTCGTGGAGCACCTCGCGACCGTCGAATGACTTGTATAGGTTCTTTACTTCTATCATTTCAGTTCCATTCTTTTGTTAATGCACTTTGGCAGTTCTTCTTCGTAGTGGGAGACCATGATAAGGGTATTCTCAGGCTTGGAGCAATAGTCGTTGATAATGGCTTTCACCATCTCGCTATTGTGGTCGTCAAGGCCATGCATCGGCTCGTCGAGGATGAGGAGGTCGGGGCTTTTGACGAAGGCACGGGCAAGGAGAACAAGACGTTGCTCACCGCTGGAGAGGGTGAGGAAGGAACGCTGCTCGAGGTCGCCGATGGCGAAAAGACGCATGGCCTGGCGGCATTGCTCCCGCTCCTGTTCGTTGGGACGGACGTAGAGCCCCACGGTGTCTTTCAGTCCGCTGGCCACGACTTGTATGGCAGGGAGGTTGCGCTGGTAGGAACGGTGCATCTCCGGCGATACATAGCCTATGCGCCGCTTGATGTCCCAGATGGTCTCACCCGTTCCCCGTTGGCGGCCAAAAAGACTGATGTCGCAGGCATAGCCCTGAGGATTGTCAGCACAGATGAGCGAAAGCAGCGTTGACTTGCCACTGCCGTTAGGGCCAGAGAGTGCCCAGTGCTCGCCCTGACAGATGGTCCAGTTGATGTCGTTGAGGATGGTGCGTGAACCGTAACGAACGGTGACATGGTGCATTTCCACTACTGGGGATGGGGAGTGAAGGGGGAGTGAAGGGGAAGTGAAGGGGGAGTGAAGGGAACGATACTTTTGTTCATCCTGTCCATTAGGTAATGTCCTTTTTACTTCCCATTCACTCCATACTTCAGCATAGTCGGGAACATCGCTCTCTCTTGCTACCACTAAATAGATAGTGATGTTCTCCTTCTCAGCCAACTCCCTCAGCAATTCCTTCAACAGCTGGCGAGTAGGGTTGTCAAGACCGATGAAGGGATTGTCGATGATGAGCGTACGGGGATGGGAGAGAAGCGTTTTGATGAGTTGCAGCTTGCGCAGCTCACCACTGGAGAGCTGGATGACATACTTGTCGAGAGCATCCTCAAGATGCATCATGGCGATGAGCCGTTGCTGGTATTCGCGACGCTGCGGGGTGTCATTGCCAGTAAGCGTGTAAGTGCGCTCTATGGCTTGGGCCACGGTGGGTGTCTCTTGGTCGATGTCGTGCTGGTTCCAGCGCAGCTGCAGGTAGTAGGCGCGGTCGGTCTGTGCACCGTAGCTGTCACAGAAGGCTATGTAGCGCACGCTGTCGGAGGCCATCTGCCGCCTCATCTGCTCCACGTAACGGGTCTTGCCGCTGGCGTTGGGACCTACTATGGCGATAACCATAAGATTTGACAATTTGACGATTTACTATTTGACTATTAGCATTGGAAATAAACGCGCTTCACACGGTTGGAGACGGAGGTGAGCACTTCGTATGAGATGGTGTTCATGGCGTCGCTAAGTACTGTTACGGGCAGGTCGCGACCGAAGATTTCCACGCGGTCGCCCTCCTTGCAAGGAATGTCGGTGACATCGATGAGCGCCACGTCCATGCAGATGTTTCCCACGTACTCCGCCCGTTGTCCGTTCACCAAGCAGTAGCCGTTGCGGTTGCCCAGCCGACGGTCGAGGCCATCGGCATAACCTATGGGTATGGCAGCAATGATGCTGTCGCGTGTCAGCGTACCACGGCGGCTGTAACCCACGGTTTCTTCCTTGGGCACATGGCGTAGTTGCAGGATGGTGGTGATAAGGGTGGAAACAGGAGTGTGCGTGTAGAGGCCAATGCCTAGGCGGCACATGTCGAGCTGCCGTTCGGGGAAGTGCTCTATGCCAGCGCTGTTGTCTATATGACGCAGGATTTTGTGGGTGAAGGCAGCCTGCAGTTTGCGGCTGGCTTCGTCGAAGAGCTGGAACTGGCGGGCGGAGAAAGCATCGAAGTCAGGACTGTCGCTACCCACGAAATGGGTGAATACCGAACGAGGGATGATGGCCTGCTGGTGGGTGAGGCGGGAGATAAGCTCAGGGATTTGAGATTTGAGATTTGAGGTTTGAGGTTTGTCATTATCAGAAATCTCAAAACTCAAATCTCCCACCTCAAATCCTAAACGGTGCATGCCCGTGTCGAGCTTGACGTGCACGGGCCAGCCGGTGATGCCCTGTGAGCGGGCGGCACGGATGAGGGCATCCATAAGACGGAAGCTATAGACCTCTGGCTCCAAGCCATAGTCGAAGAGTGTCTTGAACGACGACATCTCAGGGTTCATCACAATGATGTTCTGCGTGATGCCCGCCTTACGCAACTCCGCACCCTCGTCGGCTACGGCCACGGCGAGGTAGTCCACGCGGTGGTTTTGCAGTGTCTTGGCTATCTCAATGGCACCAGCACCGTAGGCATCGGCCTTTATCATGCAAACCATTTTCGTTTCCGGACGCAGCAACGAACGATAGTAGTTCAGGTTGGAGACCAGGGCATCGAGGTCTACCTCAAGGATGGTCTCGTGAACTTTCTGCTCCAGCATCTCGCTGATTTGCTCGAAGCCGAAGCGACGGGCACCCTTGAGCAGCACCACCTCGTCGTGAAGACTGGCGAACACCTGACTGCGGAGCAACTGTTGGACATTTGGGAAGAAGTACAACGACTGACCATTGACCATTGAGGATTGACCATTGAACTGGTCAGCCTGTGACGAGATTTCAGGGCCTACGCAGATGAGTTTATCCACACCACGCTTTGCCACGAGGTCGGCCACCTGGTGGTATAGCTCTTGCGGTGATTCGCCACTCTGGTATATGTCGCTGAGGATAAGAGCCGTGGATATTTGACTATTGGACGATAGACCATTTGACGATTTACTATTTGACAATTTACTATTTAATGCCCTGCGCTTCATGAAGTCGAGGGCGATGTCGAGCGACTGCAGATCGTTGTTGTAGGAGTCGTTGATGAGCGTGATTCCCCGTTGTCCCTCCTTTACCTCCAGGCGCATGGCGATAGGCTCCAAGGCTGCCATAGCGTTGGATACCTCTTCGGGGGTAAGCCCCAGATAAAGGGCCGTGGCGGCACAGGTGATGCTGTTTTCTATGGATGCCTCGTCGGAAAAGGGGATGGTGTAGCTACCCTCTATACCTTTATATATATAGGTGATTTGAGAGGTGAGGGGTGAGGGCTGGGCATTGTCGATGCTTTTCACGAAGAAGGGAGCCTTGTCGCTGTAGCGGCTCCAGCCTATGCGCTCTCCCTGATAGTTGCAGCGACGCATGCAGCGACTGATGGTGTCGTCGTCGGAGGGATAGACGAGCGCTTTAGTACCGTGGAAGAGTTGCATCTTCTCCATGCATTTCTCCTCCAGGGTGCGGAAGTTCTCCTGGTGGGCGGTGCCCAGCGAAGTGAACACGCCGATAGTGGGTTGTATGATGTCACTCAGTGGTAGCATCTCGCCCGGCTCGCTGATACCGGCCTCGAAAAGGGCCACCTGCGTCTGGGCGTTGAGCATCCATACGGAGAGGGGGACGCCTATTTGGGAGTTGTAGGAGCGTGGCGAGCGTGTCACCCGGCGGTCGTTGGTGCGCAGCAGCTGGTAGAGCCATTCCTTAACCCATGTCTTGCCGTTGCTGCCGGTAATGCCCACTACGGGGATGTCGAACTCCTCGCGGTGACGCTCTGCCAGGCGTTGCAGGGCTGCCAATGATGAGTGTACACGGAGGAAATTGGCCTCCGAGTAGGCGGTCTCGTAGGCTTCAGGTATCTGTTCCACGACGAAGGAACGCACACCACGGCTATATAGTTCGCCGATGTAGCGGTGACCGTCGCCCGACTTGGTGGTGAGGGCGAAGAAGAGTGTCTGTTCGGGGAAGCACAGCGAACGGCTGTCCGTGAGCAGCCATCCTACTGTGGCATCGGCCTCGCCATAGCGGCGGGCACCGATGAGGGTAGTGATTTCTTCTATGCTATAAGCCATGGGGATTTACGTATTTAATAATAAGAATTTCTCTAAGAGACTGCAAAGTTATGAAAATAAACAGAAAGCCCGCAAGAAAAAGATGTTAAATTTGCTCAAGAAGCAGAAAAGGAAGAGTTATGGCTGATACCCCACTCTACTTAATTATGTTTAATTTTTACTCATTTGTAACATTGATGCAACAAAAAAATAGTAATTTTGCACCCCGAATGACAGGAAGTAACACGCGAATAGCCAGGAATACCCTGTTTCTCTACATTAGGATGTTCTTCGTCCTCGCCGTATCGCTGTATACGTCGAGGGTTATTTTGCGTACCCTTGGCGTTAGCGACTACGGTGTCTACAACGTGGTGGCGGGCTTCGTGTCGATGTTCGGATTCCTGAACGTCACACTGGCGGCGAGCATGCAGCGCTTCTATAACTACGAAGGTACTTCCGATGCCAAGTGGGGCTACCGCAGGGTCTATGCCACAGGCCTGACCATTCACTTGGCCATTGCCTTTGTCCTACTGGTGCTGATGGAGACACTGGGCTGGTGGTATGTAAACAATGTGATGGTGGTGCCACCAGAACGACTGCTGGCCGCTAACGTGGCCTATCAGATGGCCGTCGGCTCGCTGCTCCTCGTCGTGCTGGAGATTCCCTACACGGCATCCATCCTGGCACGCGAGCGCTTCGACTTCTACGCCCTTGTGGGCATCCTGGAGGTGACACTTCGGCTGCTGGCCGTCATCGCCCTTCCCTGGCTGCCCTACGACAAAGTTATCGCCCTGGCCACGCTGACGATTACCATCTCGGCAGTACGCTTCCTGATGTTCTTTGTGTATGCAAAGAAAAAGACCCTCCCCCAATCCCTCCCTGTAGGGAGGGGAGTATATACCTCTGAGGCAGAAAGCAATTACACCCCTCCTTTGGAGGGGCAGGGGGAGGTTCCCTCTCTCCTCCGCCAGATGCTGTCGTTCTCTGGCTGGAACGTTCTGGGTACATTCTCGCAGGTGTTGAAGGGTCAGGGTGTGAACATGCTGCTCAACGTGTTCTTCGGCACGGTTGTCAATGCTGCCCGAGCCGTTGCGTTCCAGGTGAACGCAGCCATTACTGGTTTCTCAAACAACGTGGCGATGTCGTTTCAGGCACAGATTGTGAACAGCTATGCAGCCCGCGAACATTCGCGGCTGATGAACCTCTTCTATGCCGAGTCACGCATCTGTTTCGTGCTCATAGCCTTTCTCATTACGCCACTGGTTCTGGAGATGGACTTCGTGCTGAGCCTTTGGCTGGGCGACAGCGTTCCGCCACAGACAAGGATATTCACCATCCTGGTGCTCATCGACTCGCTGGTGTGCACGCTGGAGATGCCCTGCACGCAGGTGGCCTACGCCGTGGGGCGCATACGAGACTACAAGGTGGTGCCAGCCGTGGTTTCTCTGTTGCTCCTACCCACGGCCTGGGTAGGGTTGAGGATGGGTATGAGCGCCGTTTCGGTGTTTACCATGACCATTGTGTTCTCCGTTCTTCAGGTGACGGCGAGCATGACGATGCTACATCGCATCTTTACTTATTCCGTGACGGAATACCTAAGGCGGGTGCTGCTGCCGTGCTTCCTGTTCCTGTGCCTGAACGTCGTGGCTCCGCTGATGGTCTGCCGACTGATGGACAGCTCATGGTTGCGTCTTGTGGCTGTCTGCATCGCGGAAGGCATTGCAGGTTTGCTGCTGGCATACTTCCTGGTCTTGGGCAAGAGTGAGAAGGAGCTTTTATTGAATTACCTTAGAAAGCTGAGACGATGAGACCTTGGAAGTTGTTGCTCTACTACCTGCTGCTGTTGGGTGTCATGGTCTCCTGGACTAATGTGGCTGCTGCGCCACCACTGCCAGTGCGTGTGGCTTTCCTCGTGGCAGTGGTCTATCCCGGTCTCAACGATGTGCGCGGACTATTCGTGGCTGCTCTTACTTGCTTCTGGAGCATTGCCTCGCTAGGCTACACCTACTCCTTCATGCCTACAATGCCCCATATCTACGTGATAGCCTTGACCGTAGGTCTCTGGCTCTTCTGGGACCGCCATAAGGAGATTACCAGCCGTCTGCTGGGAGGCGAGAACAGTCTGGTGTTCTTCTTCCTCATCTATGTGTGGCTTAGCGACGCTTACACGGAGTCACAGTTGGGCTACAACGCCTACACACTGCTGACGATGACGATGATAGTGCCCTTCGTGCCGGTTATCAATCGCCGCACGGTGACCTATTTCTCTCTTAGCTTCATGACCATCACCGCCGTGCTGTCGTACTACCTCATCCTGACGCGAGACATTTTCACCTACGGCTCAACGGGGTTCACACCAGAGCTTGACCGCATAGGCTGGAGCGACCAGAACTATCTGGGCCTGGGTGTGGCCATGGGAGCGTCCATCGCCTTCACCTGCCTCATGCACGCCCGCCTATACCGCTGGTATTTCCTCATTTACAGCATCGCCGTGTTTGGCGTCAGCATCCCGGTGCTCCTCATGATGGGTTCTCGCACGGCGTTGTTGTGCCTCGTCGTAAGCGTATTGGTGCAGCTGATGTTCTCCAAAGCGAAGAAGAAATGGAAAGCCATGCTCGTCATGATGGGCCTGGGCTTCCTGTATTATCTCTATACCAACGAGTATTTCGAGCTTCTGGCAAACCGTGCCGAGGCAGAGGATGGCACGGGGTCGAACCGTTTGCTGATATGGAGAAAGAAGTACTTCGCCTTTGTAGACAGCGTCACTATCAGCGATTTGATTTTCGGTGTTGGCAAGGACAAGGGAGTAGGCATAACGCCGATAATAGGCAAGAACAACGTGGGTTTCCATAACGACTTCCTGGCCTTCTTCGTAAGCTACGGAATCATAGGACTTTTATTCTTCACCGCCCTCATCTGCCGACCCTTGAAGAAACTCAAGTGGCACTCGCCCTACCGTACGGCGGTCATCGCCAACTCGGCTTTCCTCATCGTGGCCTGTAACACACTGGAACCGTTTTTCATGGACATGTTCCCTGTCTACGCTTTCTTGTTCTACACCCTGCTACTGACAAAGGTGAAAGATGCGGATGCCTAATAAGTGAAAAACAGAACGGATAATGAGTAAACTTTATAAATCATACATGCACCTTGTGAGTCGCTGGAACGCCTGGCGAAGCCGCTTCCCTTGGAACGAGGGGATGTTCATGGACGGCCGCTGCTACGTATGGGAACCCAACTTCCTGCTGCGCCACTTGAAGGGACAGCACCGGGGAAGAATAGAGGTGGGGCGCAACTTCAAATGTATCAACCGCTTTGCCACCAACACCATAGGACTGATACAGCCGTGCCTGTTCACCGTCTTTCCCAATGCAAAAATATGCATTGGCGACAATGTGGGAATATCGGGTTCTACCTTACGCAGCACCATTTCCATCACCATCGGAAACAACGTGATGATAGGTTCGGGATGCCTCATTACCGACACCGACGACCATCCGCTGGACGCTAGGCAGCGGCAGGAAGAAAACTTCTACAAAAATACCGTTAGCAGTCCGGTGGTCATCGACGACGATGTGTTCATCGGGGCACGCTCCATCATCCTCAAAGGCGTGACCATAGGCCAGGGAGCAGTCATCGGAGCAGGGTCGATAGTGACAAAGGACGTGCCGCCACACACCATCGTAGCAGGAAATCCTGCAAAGGAGATAAAAGTGATAAGCGATTAAGAAACAAGCAATTAAGTATTAAGTAATAAGGAAAGAGTTTTGGTAACCGTTGCAGTATTGATGACATGTCATAACCGAAGGGAAAAGACCCTGCGGTGCTTGGAGTCGTTGTATGAAGCCCTCAACTCTCAACTCTCCGCTCGGCCGAAGGACGCTTGCGCAGCAAGAACTCTCAACTCTCAACTCTCAATTCTCAATTCTCAATTCTCAACTCTTAACTCTCAACTCTCTACCGAGGTGTTCCTCACCGACGATGGCTGTACTGATGGCACTGCCGAGGCCGTTCTTTCCAACGCCCAACACTCCAATGGTCAAATAGTAAATAGTCCAATAGTCCAATACCCAACGCCCAACATTCACATCATCCAAGGCGACGGCAACCTCTACTGGGCCGGCGGAATGAGACTTGCCTGGCGTGAGGCCATGAAAGAAGGCCCGTGGGACTACTACCTGCTGCTCAACGATGACACCGTGCTCAACAACGACGCGCTTGTCACGCTCTTCGACGCCGAGCGCTATTGCCAGGAACATTTCGGCCGTGAGGGCATCGTCTCGGGCATGGTCTGCGACCCCTCCGATACCTCGCGCATCACCTATGGCGGCGAGGTATTCATCAGCCGCTTCACAGGCCGTCGGCGTATGCTCGGCCCCGCTGACGAACCCCAGCTCTGCGACTGGACTCACGCTAATATCCTACTTGTACCACAATGTGTGGTGGAAGAGCACGGCATCCTCTACGAGGGCTACCGCCACGGTCAGGCCGACCTGGACTATGGCTACCGTGCCCGCAGAAAGGGCATCCCAGTGGTGGTGACACCAAAGGCATGTGGTACCTGTCCTTTCGATCATCCCAACATTCAAGGCATAGAGGAGCGGCTATGCGCCATGACACTTACAGAGCGTCGCGAATACCTGAATCACCCGCTACACAGCGATGCCGACTACCTCACGATGATTCGCCGGTGTATGCCGGCGAAATATCCTCTCACTTGGTTCTTCAGGAAGTTAAACCTCTATGCACCTCGTCTCTACTATTGGCTGAACAAAAAAAGATGAACAACGAATTGCACGTATTTCACGAATGGCAATGAAGAAAGACATTAACTGGATAAACGCCATAAAGGCCATTTGTATGCTGATGGTCTATGTGGTCCACTGCGAGTCGTACTACGGCCTGTGGCTAGGCCACGTGAACGTTTTCCTGCACCCAGTATATGTTAATGCTTTCTTCTTCGTGAGTGGCTATCTGCTGTTCCGCAAACAGCTGTCTCAGCCCATTATCGACGAGCCACGCGACAAATACATTTCAAATGGCGGGGAAGGTCGTAAGATGTTGGCCAACATCATATTCCGCCTGTGGCTTCCAGCTTTTATTTTCTCCATCATCTGCTTCCTGCCCAACATGTTACTCAAGGGCGAGACCTCGTTGATAGGCAGTTTTCTGTACAAGACCGTCGGCGGAGGCACCTATTGGTTTGTCGGTGCACTTCTCGTGTGTCAGCTATTCATCCTTTCCCTGCTGCTCACCCGGCAACGTTCCGTGTGGTTCTATGCCGTGGTGCTTGGACTGGTGGCTGTGGCAGGCACCGCTGCCCTACCCTATTATGACTTCATACCCAACTATTATGCTTTCCAGCTGGCGCCGCTATGCATGAGTTTTCTCGCCCTGGGAGCACTCTACTGGCACTATGAGCAACGTCTCACCTTCCATCGCTCTGCCCTCATGCTCCTGGGTATGACTGTGGTCTACGTGGCCTATTTCATCATCCTGCGCCATGATGCCCTGACAGTCATCAGCATGGGACTGTTCAATCTTCCGGGGTTCGTGGGCAGTGCCCTAGGCTGCCTGCTCATGGTCGCAGTATGTAAGCGGCTGCCACGTATTGGTTTTCTCACGTTTATTGGCCAGAACAGCATCGTGTTCTACCTGTTGAGCGGTGCCGTGCCAGTGGTCGTAAACATGGCGTTCAAGCGCATCATACCCATGCCCGGCATTGTTGACCTGCTTGTCTACATTGCCGTCTGTATAGCCCTCGCAGCTGCCATCACCTTCGTTATCGTACGCTATCTGCCATTCCTAACCGACATAAGAAAAAGATGAATGTAGGCCTTATCCTCCCCGGTTCCCTTTGGTACGCACCCTACATGCGCATCTATACCCGCCTTCTCGACGGGCTGGGCATCCCTTATGGTATCATCTCGTGGAACCGTGAGGGCGATGACCACGCAGAGGGTTTCCAGTATCAGGTGTCCTGTCCGCAGGGCCACGGCTCTGCCAGTTTCAGTGCCTACCGTGGCTATATCAGCTTCATCCGTCGCACAATACGTGAACAGGGATTCGACCGTCTCATTGTCTTTGGCCCGCAGATGACCTGCCTGCTCTCGCCGCTACTGCTTTCCCGCTTCCGCCATCGTTACATCATCGATTACCGCGACCTCAGCATCGAGCAGCGTCCTGGCTTCCGCCAGCTTTTTGCTCTCATGCTGCGCTACAGTTGCGCCAACGTAGTGTCCTCACCGGGTTTCCTGCCACATCTACCGAAAGCAGAGTACATACTGTCACATAATCTACAGACCCACCCCCGGCCCCTCACTGTTGAGGGAGGGGGTTATAAAGTCCTCACCATCGGTGCCATCCGCGACCTAGAGGCGAATATGGAAGTGGTGAAAGCGCTTGCCAACCGAGAAGGCTATGCTATGCAGTTCGTTGGCAAAGGCCATGCTGCACCGATCATAGAGAACTACTGCAAGGAACACGACATCAGGAACGTGTCGTTCACCGGTTTCTACGAGAAAGAGCAAGAAGCAGCATACGTAGAGCAGTGTACAGTAATGAACATCTTCTATCCCCGTGTCATCACCCACGATACGGCCCTCTCCAACCGTTTCTACCTCTCGCTTCAGCACCATAAGCCCATGATTGTGACACGGGGCACTACACAGGGCGACTATGCCGAGCGCTATGGCGTGGGCGTTGCCGTCGATGACTGTCACGACCTCGCCGAACGTCTGTGTGATTTCCTCAACCAAGACCGCTCTGCCTACGAGCGGCGTTGTGACGACCTGCTGGCACAGTTCATGGAAGACCAGAAACGCTTCGAGGCCGCAGTGGCAGAATTTGTCGGAAAAAGAAAGACCTAATCATCGTAAATACAAATAATAACGACTATGTTTTCAGCACTGAAAGAATACCTGTTCCGCTATAAGCGCGGACTCTACATTTTCTACCACCGCTACTTTGGATTCCGAAAGAAGGATTTCGGCTATTACGGCGAGCACGTGTCACTCATCCCGCCACTCACCATCACCAATCCCCATAACGTGTATCTCTATGGCTACAACGGCATCTTCGACGCACGTATTCTGTCGCCAAAGGCACGCTTTATCATGAAGCAGCATAGTGGTGCAGCCCAAGGACTTAACGTTGTCACTGGCGGTCATCCTTACCTGCCTAGGCAGTTTTTCGACATGATTAAGAAAGATGCCTCCGATACCAGCTATGACCGTGACGTGGTGGTCGAGGAAGATGTTTGGATAGGTGTCAACGTGACGTTGCTCTCGGGCGTAACTGTCGGACGAGGCTCTATCATCGGTGCCGGAGCCGTGGTAAGCAAGGACGTGCCGCCCTATAGCATCGTGGGTGGCGTGCCAGCACGGTTCATCAAGTTCAAATGGACCATCGACGAGATATTGGAGCACGAACAAGCCATCTACCCAGAGGAGGAACGACTGTCGAGAGAAACGCTGGAAGATGTGTTCAAAAAGTATGCCACCCGTTAATCCAGCCATTTCCTTCTGAAAAAACTGTAAAATCTAAGCTTTTTCCTAAAGAAATAGGTGTCGTCTCAATTCTTTTTCGTACTTTTGCAGCCAAAAATCACAAAACAAGGCAAAATAAAACGAAAAAGTAATAGAGAAAAATGAACAGAGACACACTTATTGGCTTCATCCTCATTGCGGTAGTCCTCATCGGTTTTAGCTGGTGGAACCAGCCGTCGCAGGAAGAGGTTGATGCCTACTATCGTCAGCAGGACAGTATTGCTGCTGCCCAGGCCAATGCCGAGAAGAAGAAGGCTGAGGCACAACAATTGGTTGAACAACAGGCCGAGGCCGCCGCACAGGGCGACACCACGGCCCTTTTCTATGCCGCCCTCAACGGCACCGACCAGCCCTTGACATTAAAGAACGACAAGGTGGAGCTGACCGTCAATACCAAGGGCGGCACCATCAGTAGCGCACGAATGAAGGGATTCCTCAACCGCGACAACACGGACGACGTAATGCTCTTCACCCGCGAAGGACAGCAGATGAACTTCATCCTCGAGGCTAAGGAAGACAACATCATTACCCGCGACCTCTTCTTCACGCCCACCGAGGCCACCGACAGCACCCTCACGCTTACCGCCCCCTCCGGTTCCCCCGGAGGGTATCTCCAGCTCCGTTACCGCCTGGGTCCCGACTATATGCTCCACTTCTCTTTGCAGACCGTCGGCATGGGCAAGCTCTTCAGCCCCACCCGCAAGACGATGGCTATAGAATGGGAGGACTCCTGCCGCCAGCAGGAGAAGGGCTTTACGTTTGAGAACCAGCGCTCGGCTCTGACCTATAAGAAACGCGGTGGAGGCACCGACTATCTTACGGAGACCAGCGACAAACAGGAGACCACCGAAGATGCCCTTGACTGGGTAGCCTTCAAAAACCAGTACTTCTCGGTCGTGCTCATCTCGAAGGACGGTTTCGAACCAGGAGCCATGCTCACCAGTACGCCGCAGGACAAGAGCACGCACATCCTGAAATACTATGATGCACGGCTCACCACGGCTTTTGACCCCACGGGCGAGAAGCCGTCGGAGTTTGAGATGTACCTCGGTCCCAACAACTTCCGTCTGCTTCAGGACGTAGAGGAGCAAAGCGAGTTTGGCAAGGACCTCGAAATGGAGCAGCTCGTCTATCTCGGCTGGCCACTCTTCCGCTACATCAACCGCTGGTTCACGCTCTATGTCTTCGACTGGCTCACCAGCTTTGGGTTCAACATGGGTATCGTGCTCATCCTCATCACCTTGCTGCTGAAGGCCATCACCTACCCTATGGTGAAGAAGAGCTACATGTCGTCAGCCAAAATGCGCGTGCTGAAGCCGAAGCTCGACGAGGCCACGAAGCAATACGACAAGCCCGAGGATGCCATGCAGAAGCAGCAGGCTATGATGCAACTCTATTCGCAGTACGGCGTATCGCCCCTGGGCGGCTGTCTGCCCATGCTCATCCAGATGCCTATCTGGATTGCGATGTTCAACTTCGTGCCTAACGCCATACAGTTGCGCCGCGTCTCCTTCCTCTGGATGGACGACCTCTCGACCTACGACCCCATTCCCGTCATCGGACAGTGGAGCGAACAGCTGTGGCTCATCGGTGACCACCTCTCGCTGACGTGTATCCTCTTCTGCGTCAGCAACCTGCTCTACTCCTACATGACCATGCGCCAGCAGCGCGACCAGATGGTGGGACAGCAGGCTGAGCAGATGAAGATGATGCAGTATATGATGTACGTCATGCCGCTGATGTTCTTCTTCATCTTCAACGACTACGGCTCGGGTCTGAACTTCTACTACTTTATCTCGCTGTTCTTCTCAGCCGCCATCATGTGGCTGCTCCGCAAGACCACCAATGACGCCAAGCTCCTCGCCATCCTCGAGGCCCGCTACAAGGAGAACCAGAACAACCCGAAGAAACAGAGCGGACTGGCAAAACGACTGGAAGAAATGCAGAAACGCGCCGCAGAGATGCAACAGCAGCAACGCAACGCCAAACGGTAAGAACGTGTATGGAGAACAATGACATACGCTGGCAACAGCGACTGCACAACTATAGCCGGGCACTGGCTAAACTGAACGAGGCGGCCGCCATAGTGGCTCGGTCGGCCGAATATGGTTACGACGTGGATGAGCTTATAAATGAGGGGCTTATACAACGATTCGAATATACCCATGAACTGGCATGGAACGTGATGAAAGACTATGCTGAATACCAGGGTATGACAGACATACGAGGTTCCCGCGACGCTATCAGATATGCACTACAGGCAAATCTCGTAAACGAGCGGGAGTGGATGAAATCGATTGAGGACAGGAACCTTTCGTCACATCATTACGACAGTGCTACGGCGGAAGCCGTGAGAAATAGAATTATCGGTTATTATCAGCCCATGTTCAATCACTTTGAGGAAACAATGAAATCCCTTCTGGCATGAAATACGGAATGTTACCTGAAGAGCTACAACAGATGCATGAAATCTTCGCGTCTGTGCCACATATCGAGGAAGTAACTTTATATGGTTCGCGTGCAAAAGGCACCAACAAGCCTTTCTCGGATGTGGACATTACACTCCTTGGCGATCAACTGACGGATGATGACCTCACGGAAGTAATGTACAAACTGTCAGAGTCGTCACTTCCATATTTCTACGATGTGTCAATCAAGCAAAATATCACCGACCCGGAACTGCTGAGTCACATAGAGCGTAGAGGGAAAGGCATATATCGGAGACTGATGATGGCCATCGTTATTGCCCTGAGCACAACAATGGCATTTGGTCAGGCCTTTGACAACCTGCCCGACCCTATTGAGGATGCGAACAAGGTGGTGGATAACACCCCCGACAGCATCGCAAAGGCACTCATGTCACGCCCTCAGCCCGGCAGCTCGCGCAAAGGCGCCAATCCCGTGCTCTTCCTCATCGGCAACTCTACCATGCGCAACGGCACGAAGGGCAACGGTTCGAACGGACAGTGGGGCTGGGGATATTTCGCCAACAAATACTTCGACGAAAGCAAGATCACCGTTGAGAACCAGGCGCTCGGCGGCATGTCCACCCGAACCTTCTACACCGACCTCTGGCCCGCTGTTCATCAGGCATTGAAGCCCGGCGACTGGGTCATTGTCTCTATAGGCCACAACGATACCGCCGACTACTTTGATGCCCGACGAGCCCGTGGCGTCATCCCCGGCGTAGACCCCGACACGATGATTGTCGGCTTCAACGAGCGTACACAAAAGCAGGACACTGTTTATAGCTACGGCACCTATCTGCGGAAGTATATCAACGACATCCGACAGAAAGGTGCCAACCCCATTCTTATGTCGCTCACCCCCCGTGATGCCCGCGATGAGAATACAGGTAAGATTATCCGCAAGCCACAAACGGAGTGGGCAGCCTATATCGCAGCCGTGGAGGGTGTTCCCTTCGTTGACCTGAACGAGCGCAGCGGTGCAAAGCTTGACAGCTATAGCGAGTGGAAGCAACACTATCATTTCCTTGGCGACAAAATCCACACCTCGAAGTTCGGTGCTGAGATGAACGCCCTCAGTGCCGCCGAAGGTCTCTGGGAGAGTAAGAACCCGCTGCTCAAGCCGCTGCAGGCCATAATGCAGAACGTCGAGCCAGAGGTTTACGTAGTAGGGCACGCTTCCGAGCGTGCCAATCCTGCCTCTTCTGCAACGCTTGGAAGCGTTACCCACTATAGTCGTCCCCGCGTCTTTTTCACCGGCGACTCCACCGTGAAAAACTCCGACAAGGACGACGACGGCATGTGGGGCTGGGCCTCGCAGGCATATACCGTCTTCGACACGACGAAGGTGGTGCTAGTCAATGCAGCCCGCGCCGGACGCTCCACTCGCTCGTTCATCCGTGAGGGTCTCTGGGACAAGGTCTACAACTCCCTGCAACCCGGCGACTTCGTGACCATCCAGTTCGGCCACAACGACATTTGTCCCATCACCGACCAAAAGGCCCGTGGCGTCATCCCTGGCACTGCAGACACGCTCCACGTCTATCACATGGACAACGACACCTACGAGGTGGTTTACTCCTTCGGCTGGTACCTGCGCAAGATGATTGACGACGTGCGCGAGAAGGGCGCCACGCCCATCCTCGTCTCCCTTACCCCGCGCAACGAATGGCCCGGCGGCAAGATTGAGCGTCGAGACGGCACCTACGGCAAATGGTACCGTGAGGTCGTGGAGGAGACAGGTGTGGAGTTCATCGACATGCACAATATCTCTGCCGACTTCCTCGACAAGAAATTCGCCGTAAAGCGCCTCTCGCCCGACAAGGAGAAAGCCAAGGAACAGCTTGCCGACATCAAGCAGAAGGCTGGTGATACCTATTTCAAGAAAGACCACACCCACACCTCCAAGCTTGGTGCCCAGATGAACGCCCAGTCATTTGCCAAGGGCCTTCGCGACGCTCATCACGAACTGGCAAAATACCTGAAATAATTGTACCGCTAAAAACGACCGTCTCATCATGAACTATAACAAATACCCCCATCTCACCAGCCCTATCCAGTTGGGCAAGGTGACATTCCGTAATCGTATCTTCTCCGCGCCAATGGGTGCGACAGACATTACCGCAGACTGCTGTCCCGGCCCCCGCACGCAAGGGTTTTATGAGCTTCGCGCCAAGGGCGGTGCCGCTGCCGTTACCGTCAGCGAACTCGTTGTTCATCCTGAAACCGACGGCAGCCACATGCTTCACCTCGACCTTGAGACGGTGGGCTGCCTTGCTGCCCATACCTTCGTGGCCGATGCCATCCGTCGTCATGGGGCTGTGCCAAGCATCGAGCTTTCGCACTCGGGCCAGTATGCTGGTACCTATATGTCTGACAAGAACAAGAAGGCGAGCCTCAACCAATGGGGGCCAAGCGACGGCACACGTCCTGACGGTCGTCCTGTGAAGGCGCTCTCCAAGGAGCAGATTGCCGACATTGTGAAGACATACGGCGAGAAGGCTGCGCTCTGTAAGCGTGCTGGCTATGAGATGATTATGGTTCACGCAGGTCATGGCTGGTTGTTGCACCAGTTCCTGTCGCCCTATCTGAATCATCGTACCGACGAGTACGGTGGCTCGCTGGAGAACCGCATCCGTATTGTCCGCGAGGTGCTTGCCTCAGTACGCAACGCTGTAGGCCCTGGTTTCCCCGTCGAAGTGCGTCTCAGCGGCAGCGAACTGTTCGATGGCGGCTATGGCATTGAGGACGGCATCAAGATTGCACAGGCTGTGGAAGAGTATGTCGATTTGATTCACGTCTCAGCCGGTTCCTATCAGTTCGGATTCTTCAACACCACACCGCCGATGTTCGATGAGCACGGCGTGAACGTATGGTTGGCTGCAGAGATTAAGAAGCACGTCAACAAACCTGTGGCCACGATTGGCGGACTGAGCGACCCCGAGCAGATGGAGCATATCATCGCCGAGGGGAAGGCCGACGTGGTGTATATGGGTCGTCAGTTACTGGCTGATCCGTTCCATCCGCAGAAGGTGATGGCCGGAAAGGAAGACCGTATCGTGAAGTGTCTGCGTTGCTACACCTGTATGGCGGAGCGCCCCGTGACCTTCACTCGCCGTTGTGCCGTCAATCCGTTGATTGGCCGTGAGATAGAGGGTATGGAGGTTCTTCCTGCCCGTCAGAGCAAGAAGGTGATGGTGGTGGGTGCCGGCGTTGCGGGACTCAAGGCTGCCGTCACGGCTGCCCAGCGCGGCCACAAGGTGATTCTCTGCGAGAAGACGGACAAGGTTGGCGGTATTCTGAAGTCGGAACAGGCGCTCCCGTTCAAATACGAGATGTATGAACTGGGTGTCGTCCTGGAGCGCCAGGCCAAGGATGAGGGTGTGGAGATTCGTCTGAACACCACCGTCACGCCTGAGTATGTGGAGAACGAAAGTGTCGATGCACTCATCCTCGCCGTTGGTTCCACGCCGCTCGTTCCGCCCATCCCCGGCATTGATGCCGACAACGTCATCATCGTCAACGACTATTATCTCAACAAGGATAAGGTCGCTGATAGCGTCGTCGTGCTGGGCGGCGGGCTTGCTGGCTGCGAGTGTGCCATCCATCTGGGTATGGAAGGCAAGAAGGTGGAGTTGGTTGAGATGCGCGACACCCTGGCTGCCGACTGCAACATCCGCCAGCGCCCCATCCTGATGCGTAAGGTGGCTGAGTTCTCTACGGCTCATACGGAATATACCGGTCAGAAGATTACAGCCGATGGTGTCGTCTGCAAGGATAAGGACGGCCACGAGGTGCTCGTTCCAGGCAAGACTGTCATCTGCGCCCTTGGCCAGCGTGCCAACCGTGCCGATGTCGAAGCCCTCCGCCGCTGCGCCCCCTTCGTCCGTGAGGTAGGCGACTGCGTCCGTCCCGCCAACATCACTAAGGCCATCTACGAGGCCTATCACGCCGCGTTGGATATTTAGCCTGAATTATTCATTAACTTTTCTTTTTCACACGAATTATTCATTAATTTAATTTTTGAATAATTTGTGTTTAATTCGTGTTAATAATCAAAGCCATTATTCGCACTTTTTTGCCGATTTGTTTGGTCGTTTCGATTGAAAAGTGTAATTTTGCAGCACGAAATTTTATTGAAAAGTGTAGTTTTTGGCTGCCAAAAGTTATTGAAAAGTGTAAATTGCCATGCTGTACAGGAAGATTACATCGTACATCGAGGACTATCTGAAGTCCGATAATGACAAGATTCTGATACTGGAGGGAGCCCGCCAAGTAGGTAAGTCGTTCAGTATTCGTGAGGCGGGTACTCGTCTGTACCCGAACTTCGTGGAGATCAACTTCGTGGAGGATGACGAGGGTGAGCAGCTCTTCAAGAACATCCATAAGAAAGAGGACTTCTACCTGACCCTTAGCATGGTGGCAGGTGACAAGCTCAACAATCGCGATGATACGCTGGTGTTCCTCGACGAGATTCAGCACTATCCGCAGTACCTCACCATGCTGAAGTTCCTGCGTGAGGATAACCGCTACCGCTATATTGCCAGTGGCAGTCTGTTGGGTATCACCCTAAAAGACACCACCTCCATTCCAGTGGGCAGCATCACCATCAAGGATATGTTCCAGCTCGATTTCGAGGAGTTCCTGATTGCCAACGGCTTCGGCACGGAGGCTATTGACATGCTGCGCAAGTCCTACGAGAACCGCCAGAGCCTTTCGGAAGAGCACCATAACCATGTACTCGACCTGTTCCGTCGCTACCTGCTGGTAGGCGGTCTGCCCGATGCTGTCAATACCTACCTCGAAACGCATAACATTGTGAAGGTGCGCGAGGTACAGGATGGCATCCGTAGCCTTTATGCCAGCGATGCTTCCAAGTACGAGAAGGAGCACAACAAGAAACTGCTCATACGCCGTATCTACGAGATGATTCCCTCACGGATGGAAAACAAGAAGAAGCGTGTGGTGGTTCAAAACATCCGTGACAAGAAGGGCGACCGCTTCGACCAGTACAAGGAAGAGTTCGAGTACCTGATATCATCAGGTATTTCCTTGGCCGTTAATGCCATATCCAACCCTCATTTCCCATTGAGTGAGTCACTCCAGAAAAACCTTCTGAAGCTTTATCTGAACGACGTGGGCCTCCTTACTGGCATACTCTATCGAAACAACATCCGTCCCGTTCTCGACGATGTTCGCAGCATCAATCTCGGTTCCGTCTATGAGAATGTGGTAGCCCAGGAGCTTCGCGCACATGGGCATAAGCTCTACTATTACGACAATCGCAAGCAGGGCGAGGTTGACTATCTGGTTGACAACCACACCACGATGAGCGCCCACCCGATAGAAGTCAAGTCGGGCAAGGACTACACCGAACACAGTGCTCTCAACAATCTTCTGAAAGTTCCTGAGTACAATGTCCTTGCGGCCACTGTCATTTCCAACGAGCGCAAGGTCTATCAAGAAGGCAAAGTGACGTATATGCCCGTCTATTTCGTGATGTTTATGGAAGCTGATACACCTCAGACTGACGAAGAAGAATATATTTTTTAAACGTAGTACCAATAGCGTAGCAGATGGTTCTTCACATAGAGGTAGACCTGAATTTTAAACACTGCCCGAATACCGTTTATATGGTATTCGGGCAGCATTTCAAAAGGAATTTTACTGTAGGGTAGCTACAGGTCTTTGTACTCTGAGCAGTCGAAACAGGGACAGGCTTTCTTCACTCCAGGCAGGTCACTATGGCCAACGATTTCTGCCTGTGGATGCTCAGCCTTCAGCCGTTTGAGCAGCGTTAGCATAGCTTTCTTCTGTTTAGCGGTACGGGTGTCGGCGGGGTTCCCTTGTGAGTCCAAACCACCTTCATAGCACACGCCGAGTGAGTGTTGGTTGTAGCCCTTGGCATGGGCACCAATCAGCTGTTCATGGCGTGTCTGGTAGATCCGTCCGTCGCGGGTGATGTAGTAGTGGTAGCCCGTAAAGCCGAAACGGTCGGCATGGCAGCGTATCAGCGCCGTGACAGGAAAGTTTTGGTTCGAGCGCGTGGCCGAACAGTGAATGACAATCAGATCAATTCGTCTCATAGCATTTCTGAATAATCAGTTTTTTCACCAGGTCTTACAGCTCTGCACATTTAGAGTCCATTGATAAGGGACTGCTATAATGCAGGGCTCAAGCACGATGTGGTTGTAAGAGTGGTCACGATGGCGGTGAGCACTGTGATGATGAACTGGATGATGGTCTTCCAAGTCTTCAGGTCTTTCAGGAATTTCATAATCGTTAAGTCTGAGTTTAGTTTGTTGTGTCGGTTCTTGATTTGGAAAGAAATTGGCAGGAATTGGCCAGAAATCTTTGTTTTGAACACGAATCGCCACAAATTGACCATGAATATTCATTAATGAGAAATTCGTGATTCATTCGTGGCAATTCGCGTTAGAAAAGAGAAATCCGTTTAATCCGTCAAATCTGTGGTCGGAAAAAACAATTCGTTCAATTCGTCAAATTCGTTCAATTCGTTGTTGAAAAAGAACTACGGGTTCGGAGTGTCATCGTCGTCCTTCTTGGCCTTCGTGGTCGCCGTGGCCTTCTTCAGTGTAGCCTCCAGGTTCAGGTTCTTGGCTACCAGTTCTCCGGTGGCGCGGGAACGGAGCTTCACGCCCTTGATGTTACCCGTCACGGTGAAGTCCTTCTCGGTGTCGGCACCGCCACGGTTCTTGATGCCGAGGGAGAAGATGGCGAGGTCGTCGATCTTCACGTTCTTGCCCTCCAGGAGCAGTTCCTTGATGCAGCCCACCATGTCGGTGAGCATCCCCTTGATGACCCCCTTCGAGAAGGGTGTGTTGTGCTTACTCATGTGCCCGGCAAGCCCATCGAGTGTTACGGTCTCCTCGATGACGGGATAGGCAAAGAACTTCCCGAAGACTGTCGAGTTCTCGTTCTTGTTCTGACGCAAAATGTACAAAATCATAATCGTTTACTTTTTGTGTTGGTTTGAAAAATGAGAGTGCCAGATATGCTATCGCGAATCACATTCCCTGCAACTCTGTCAGAGTGTTTCTCTGATATTGCAAAGGTACTACTTTTTGTCAGCGCGATTTCCGTTTCCTGTCGTTTGCGCCATATCGCGCAGTCTTTCTGCGATTTCCGTGATTTCTGTGTGACATCAACCATTCACGTCAATGCAGAACTTGTCTGCGAGGAACATCACGACGTGCGGCGGCAGCACCTTCATCCTCGGGGTCACGCCCATTTCCTGTAGTACGCGCTGGTAGGGCCTGCACCAGCTGTTCAGTGTCCTGACCGACACCCCGGCACGGTCGGCCAACTGTTGTTTGCTCATTGCTTTCATAACTATATTGTTTTTGGTTGCTAAGTATCATATTTACAGGTGATAAATGCCATACTTACGGTGTCCAAGTGCCATACTTACGTGTCGCAAGTGACATATTCTTGTGGGACAGTAGGACAGTAAAGACAGTAGAAAATTGAAACATTTTCGCGTACACACGCACACACGTACGCGAGAAAAGTTTAAAAGTTACTGTCCTTTACTGTCCACTGTCCCTTTCCGGTTTCGCTTCGTCGGCCATGATGCGCTGTGCCGCAGCCATCTCTTCGCCTGTGCGTTGCACCACGATGTAGCCCCTCTGACTGCCATGCTTCACCCTCTTGTAGCCCAGGTCGTTGAAGGCCCTGCCAAGATGGACGGCACTGAGTTTCTGCGAAATGTTCGCACTCACTATCTGCATGGCACGGGCCACAGGCATGAAGATGCCGCCCTCAATGCCTACGGGCTTGCGGAAATAGAGATGCACCAGTTCCTTCTCCATTCTGGGTGCCTCGAACTGGCTGTTGTGCTGCTGTAGCCGCACGATCTCCTCCTGCGTGAACCAGTAGCGGAAGCCCTGCTGGTAGAGCGCATACGCCTGCGAATAGATGCCCTCGTAGTCGAAGGGATGCTCACGCGGCGACTCTATCGACTCCACCTCGAAGGGCAGCCAGCGGCGGTTGCCCGTGGGGTCTGAGAGGAATTGCACGTTGTTGCCCGTGCCGCAGAACGAGGCGATATGCTTGCGGTGCTCGTGGAAGTGGGCGTAGGCCGCCCGCTCGTCGATGGAGGGCATGGTCACCGCCGCCTTCA
>JAFVFY010000087.1 GCA_017475265.1 Prevotella sp.
ATTTGATATCACATTTTTTCAATTTTAATTAACTGATATTTGATATTTGATATAACCCTTTGTTAACTGTGATTTGTGATCTGTGATTTTTTCACTAACTGTCACGCTTTATCCCTACCATCGGTTGAATACTTGTATAATACTAACTGTTAACTGTTTATGACATTGCGTCAGCTACATAAATCGTTGGATGTCGTTTTTTTTCGCCTTTTGATGCACGCATTTGGGTTTGAGCCCAAATGCGTGCATGTGTTTTTATTCAAATGTATTCTTTTTAGCATACCTTTGCACCATGAAACTATAAATCAATATGAGCAAAGAACTCTTTAAGAGAATTGATTCTGTAATACGAAATGAACGACTCTATGCCAATGTGGACCTGATGCGTGAAGACGTGATGAGCCGTTTCGCCATTAGTCGTCATCGTCTGAATGACCTTCTGAACCAACATGCTGGTGGATTGTCATTTCCTCAGTACATTAATGATATCCGTGTCAAGGAGGCTCACGAGCTGATAACCCATCACCCAGAAATGTTAATTACAGAAATTGCCTTTGAAGTAGGTTTCACACCTCCTAATTTGCGTAATCAGTTCAAGCGTCATTATGGCATGACACCTACGAAATATCGCACGCATTTGGTATAAAGCCCAAATGCGTGCATCATTTTTTTTGTAGAATAGATGTTTTTGCGTATTTTTGCATTTGGTTATGAATGAAATCGTTTATATACCAAATCAAAACGAGACGGTAATCGCGTTTGTGAAGCGTGTGGTTGCAGAACAATCCGACAGAGAACTGCTGCGCATTGTAGTGCAGCTGGTGGAGATAGTAATGGGTGAACTGCAAGGTCGTCCTTGTGAAGTCAGTGTGACAACCTCAAAGCAACGTTTTACCTTGACGCTCCGTCATGGCGGTAAACCTATCGATAACCGTATGATATGGTTGATGGATGATCATATTGACCGTGCAAAATATCAATCTGACGGTGACGACTGGGTGCTGACCCTCCGTCGTGACATTCCGTCGTTTTACATTTCCCGTGAGGAAGATTAAGAAACTAAGACTATTGTATTAAAGTATGAGAAATGTCCTTCAAGTCCTGCTGTTTGTTTCTATGATGGCTTTCGCCAGTTGTGGTAGAAATAATTCAGCAAGACATATTCCGAATTTGGGTGATACACCTTATCAGGAGGACTCCGTATTGGTGGCTTATGGCTATCATCCGGATCGGGCACTCGTGATGCTTGACTCTGCCTTGTTGCTTGGCAATATCAATGAATACCGTGCCAAGTTTATCCGTGCCAAGATTTATAGCAAGTCGCTCCTCAAGCAGCGGCAGGATTCTGCCATCCTAATCTGCGAGCAGCTGCTGAAGCATGATTCCGTGATTAATACACTCCATGAGCAGGAGAACATTCTCGACCTGCTGATGATCACCAGTCGTACCAAGACCGACTTTGAAGGCTATGTGAAGTGGGCGACGCAAAAGGTCGAGGTCTGTCGTCTGCTGGGAGAAGATACGGAAGAATGGCGTACGGAGGCAGAGATCGGTATGGTGATGGCTCACCTGGGACAGCCAGAGGAAGGCATGTCGAAAATCGACGAGGCGATCCGTCAGCTGGATGCACCCGGCAGTATCGACCGCATGGATGCCTTCATCATTGCCGTGAAACGTAAGATTACTGTATTGAATGATCAGGGGCGTCATGCTGAGGTCATACCCTTGGCACAGCGTATCCTTGACCGGCTTGATCATTACGAGCAGCATTCCAAGGACTATGCCGAAGACAGCTATCGCTTGTCGTGGAGTGACAAGCCTGCCGACCGCGACCGCTATATTGACTTCAGCCGTGCCCAGGCAAACGGCTTCCTAGCTGGTGCCTATGCCATGACGGGTGATGCCATCCATGCCCGTGAATGTCTCGCCCGCTTCGACCAGAGCGGTTATGGTCATTCATTCAGTGCTCGTAGGATGATTATTCCGACGCAGATGGCGCTAGGTATGTATGACGAGGCGATGGCCACCTGTGATGAGATTGTGTATCGTATGGGCAATGATACCGTTAATGACGACTATGCCGTGATCCTGCGCGACCGTGCTATCGTTGCCCGTGCTAAAGGGCGTCTCGCTGAGGCCTACAATCTGATGAACCGTCATGCCAATCTGGCTAAGGTGCTCAGTGACAGTCTGCATGCCAGTGAGGCCCACAACTATGCCGCCCGCTATCATGCCAAGGAGCAGGAACTGAAGATTCAGGAGGCTGAGACGGCCAGTCGCATTAAATCAATCATCATCGGTGTTATCATATTGTTGTTAATCATTGCTGGTGTCGTCTCGTTCTACTATCGTCGTCAACGCCAGATTATCAGCGAGAAGAACCGTGCTTTGGTTCGTATGATCAACGGCACGCCGCTTGTGGCGCCTGCTGATGAGACGGAAGGAACGGAAGAGCCCGATGAGGTCAGCGAGTCAGAGGAACCAGAGACCAATTCCGCTCTCTTTGACACGATCAATACTGCCATCCACATAGAGCAACTCTATGCCAATGCCTCGCTTCAGCGTCAGGACATCTGTACGCGTTTTTGCATCACCCGTCATACGCTCAACAGCCTTTTGGCTCAGTATGCTGGCAGTTCCTCATTCCCGCAGTACATCAATAATATCCGTATGGAGGAGGCACTTCCTCTGCTACGTGATAACCCCTCGATGACCATCGCTGCCATCGCCGCTGCTGTGGGCTTCACACCAGCCAACTTCCGTGAACAGTTTAAGCGTCAGTACGGAGTCACCCCGCAGGAATACCGCCAGAGTTTGTAGCCCTTCTGGTCAAAATGTCGTTTAATATACAAGTAATGATTGAAAAAGGTAAAGAGATATTGAGAGTACCTTATTTAAAAGCAGGGGAAAGGGTGGCCCTTGTGTCCCCTGCTTATTGGGTGCCGGGGGAGGCTATTATTCAAGCAGCGGATGTGTTGAGAAGTTGGGGACTGCAGCCCGTCATCGGCCCTCATACCACAAGTCTAAATGTGGATGCCTATTCGGGAACAGCGGATGAGCGCGCAGCCGACCTTTTATGGGCGTTAGAGGATGATACCATTAAAGCCATATTTTGTTCACGGGGGGGATACGGTTCCATGCACCTGTTGAACCGGATTCCCTTGGAGATATTCCAGAAACATCCCAAATGGCTGATAGGGCATGGTGATATCACGATGCTGCTTTATGTCGTTGCAACTACAGGAACACTTTGTATTCATGGTCCAATGGGAATCCAGATTGCCAACCAACAAGAACCAGCCATCACCATCACACATAACTTACTGATGGGTATATTGCCACAGTACGTTATTCCTGGCAATCCCTATAACCGCTGTGGTCATGCGGAAGGCATCCTTGTGGGAGGAAATCTTTCAAGTTATGCTGTGATCTCAGGTTCAAGATTCCAGTTGCCAGAAAATCAAGACTTCATCCTTTTTATTGAAGAGGTAGAAGAATCGCTGCATACCATCGACAGATTATTCTATATGCTACGCTTGCAGAACAGTTTCGAAAGGGTAAAGGGTGTTATCTTCGGAGGCTTCAATTCTATTAGATACGATCTGCAGTTTGGTAGTGTCGAACAGATGCTGTTAACTCATCTGCATGATCTTGAAATTCCTGTCTGCTGTGGTTTCCCTGTCGGTAGTAACAGTTGTATCCCACTTATTGAAGGTGCGCCATGTTCGCTTACTGTCACTTCTGAGAATTCTGTATTGACATTCAATATTGAGGGCACCCAGCAGACCTATCATATAGAGAATACAGAAACGATGCTGTTGAAATAAGAGGACGGCTGTAACGTTTTTTCGTACCCTTGACTTCGTCGAAAGTACTTGCGCTCGAGAAAACTCAAAAATCTTTTGGTTTTCTTCTCACTTATTCGTACCTTTGTCGAATCAAACAATAAAACAACCATGGGAATAGTCATTGGAATAGACGTGGGCATCTCCACGACAAAGATAGTAGGACTGCGTGACAAACGGGTCATCTCCCCGATACGTATCACGGCAGCAGACCAAGTAACCTCGCTCTATGGAGCCTTCGGTAAATACCTGCATGACAACAAGATAGCGTTAGGAGACGTTGAGCAGGTGATGCTCACTGGAGTCGGTGCCGCCTATATCGACGAGCCTGTCTATGGTATTCCCACCCAGAAGGTCGATGAGTTTATCGCAGATGGCTTGGGAGCCCGTTTTGAGTCAGGACTCACCAAGGCGATTGTAGTATCCATGGGAACAGGTACTAGTTTCGTACAATGTGAGGGAGACGACATCCGTCATATCGGAGGTATCGGCATCGGAGGAGGTACGCTGCAGGGACTGAGCCGTGTGATGCTGAACACCCGTGACCCCAAAGAGATCCAGGCACTTGCCATGAAAGGTGACATCCACAATATCAACCTGCTGATAGGTGACATCTCCACCCATCCGCTGCCCGGACTGCCTATGGATGCCACCGCGTCCCTGTTCAGCAAGGCGCAGTATAATGCCAGTCAGGAGGATATCGCATTAGGTATCACCATCATGGTACTGCAGACCATCGGCTCCGCAGCCATCCTGTCGTCACTGAACTCAGGTATCAAGGATTTCGTGCTGATCGGCAACCTGACACTGACACCCCAATGCAAAGAGGTGTACCCCATGTTAGAGAGACTCTATGACGTACACTTCCACATCCCCAAGTATGCGGAGTTCTGTACCGCTATCGGGGCAGCATTGAGCTATAAGAAATAAGACTATTTCCTGTGTTTGTCAAACTTATGGAGGAAGTAGTTGAAAGCCTCCAGACCAATGAGCACCATCAGCGTACTGCCGATGGCGAGGATATACATTCCCCCTCCACAGGCAAGTCCGATAGCTGCTGTCACCCACAGACCTGCTGCCGTAGTCAGTCCACTGACCATATTCTCCGTCTTACGGAAGATGATGGTACCGGCACCTATGAAACCGATACCGCTGACCACCTGGGCAGCGACACGTGACACATCCCAGCGCTGCAGCTCATTGTCCATGGCATCACTGAAGCCGTATGCCGACACGATCATAAACAAGGCAGAGCCCAGGGCTACCAGGAAATGGGTGCGGAAGCCCGCCTCCTTTGACCTATACTCGCGCTCCAGTCCGATGATTCCACCTAAGACCGCAGCACAGAAAAGACGCAATAAGAATTCTAATTCAGGTGTCATTTATTACTTTCATTTGATTTTCTGAGGCAAAGATACACATATTTACCAAAAAATGATTATTTTTGCAGCATAAATAATAACTAAAGGCAAAAATATGTTTGGATTAGGAACGACTGAGATTCTCGTGATTGCCATCATCGTCCTGTTGCTGTTCGGGGGCAAAAAGATTCCTGAACTCATGAAAGGACTAGGCAAGGGTGTGAAGAGTTTCAAAGACGGCATGAAGGATGTCAACATCGACGACGAGAAGGAAGAAGCCAAGAAGGAATGAGTGAGCCGCTGACGTTTTGGGATCATCTGGACGAACTACGAGGCACGCTATTCCGAATGCTTGGTGCCATTGTCCTCTTTGGCATCATTGCATTCTGTCTGAAAGACGAATTGTTTTCTATCGTACTGGCTCCCCGTTCGAGTGACTTCATCACCTACCGTCTGCTAGACACTGAGGATTTCAATATCCACCTGATGAACACCGGATTGACGGAACAGTTCATGATACACATGAAGACGGCTATCTATGCCGGATTATTGGTCGCCTCACCTTATATATTATATGAGCTCTTTCGCTTTGTGTCACCCGGACTCTATGCCAACGAGCGGCATTATGCCGTGTGGATCGTGGGAGCCGCATACTTGATGTTCCTTATCGGAACACTGGTTAATTACCTTGTGGTATTCCCCTTCACCGTCCGTTTCCTAGGTACCTATCAGGTATCACCTGATGTTACCAACATGCTGACGTTGCAGTCATATGTCGACACTTTGTTGGGGATGAGTCTGGTCATGGGAGTGGTCTTCGAACTACCTGTAGTCTGTGCGCTGATGGGGAGAATGGGACTGATTAACGGACGACTGATGACGACCTACCGCCGTCATGCCCTTGTGGCAATACTTATTGTGGCAGCGATTATCACACCGACTACTGATGCCTTCACACTGTTCGTCGTGGCACTACCTATCTACCTGCTATATGAACTGAGTATACTGATTGTAAAAATAATAACAAAATAAAACTAAACAATACTTTATGTTAAGGAAAGTTAGAATCACACTGGCTGCCGTGATGTTTATAGGCATCACGCTGTTGTTCCTTGACTTCACGGGAACAATGCACCATTGGGTCAGTTGGATGCCGAAACTACAATTCTTAGAAGCGATTCTGGCACTAAACGTGGCGGCTATCGTGGTACTCGTACTGCTGACTGCCATCTTCGGACGCATCTACTGCTCCGTCATCTGTCCATTAGGTATCCTACAAGACATCTTCGGTTGGTTCGGAAAGAAAGCGAAGAAGAACCGTTACACTTTCTCGAAAGCGAAGTCGTGGCTGCGCTATGCTTTCCTCGTACTAGGTATTGCGTGTTGGTTTTTAGGTATCGGCGTGGTCGTACAACTGCTAGCGCCCTACTCCACCTTCGGGCTCATTGCTACGAACCTGTTACAACCTATCTATCAGGCAGGCAACAATGTACTTGCCTTCATTGCTGAGCACAACGACAGCTACATGTTCTATCACAGTAATATCTGGATGCGAGCATTGCCGTCATTGGTGATAGCCATCGTTGCCTTTATTATTCTTTTCTTCCTTGCTTGGCGCAATGGAAGAACCTATTGTAACACAGTCTGCCCTGTGGGAACTGTTCTCTCGTTCCTGAGCCGCTTCTCTATTTTGAAGATTCACTTTGACGCAGACAAATGCAGAAACTGTTCACTATGCTCAAAGAACTGCAAGGCAGCATGTATCGACTACAAGACACATTCCGTTGACGCTACACGCTGTGTGGTATGCGGCAATTGTATCGAGAATTGCAAGTTCGGAGCGTTGAGGTATGGATTTAACAAATCTAACGGACAACCCGATAAACCTGCTGACTCCAGCGAAACCGTTGATTCCTCCAAGCGCAGTTTCCTTCTCTCTTCCGCTTTGCTGACCACTGCCGCCCTTGCCCAAGAGGCAAAGAAGACAGACGGCGGACTCGCTGAGATTGAGGACAAGGTGGCACCAGAGCGACAGACACCACTGACACCTGCAGGGTCTTTATCTGCACAGAACATGGCAAAGCGCTGTACGGGATGCCAACTCTGTATCTCTGAGTGTCCAAATGAAGTATTGCGTCCGTCCAGTGATTGGCTTCATCTGTTGCAACCAGTCATGTCGTATGAGCGTGGCTATTGTCGTCCAGAATGTAACCGTTGCTCAGAGGTCTGTCCTACCGGGGCTATCAAGCCCATTAGTCATGAAGACAAAGCATCAACGCAGATCGGTCATGCTGTTTGGGTAAAGAAAAACTGTATTCCGCTGACTGACGGTGTAGAGTGCGGCAACTGTGCCCGACACTGTCCTGTCGGTGCTATCGAGATGGTACCTTCCAGTCCAGACGACAAGGAGTCACCTATGATTCCCGCCGTTAATGAGAACCGCTGTATTGGCTGTGGAGCCTGCGAGTATCTGTGCCCGGCACGTCCATTCTCTGCAATCTATGTGGAGGGACATGAGATACATAAAGAAGTTTAGAGTTGATCGTTTAGAACTTAAAGAGATGAAAAAAGATATAAACCGCAGAAATTTCCTCAAGTTGTTAGGAGGTGGAGCAGTGACAACCGCTGCCGTCCTGACGGGCTGCAAGTCAAAGACCGAGACCAAGGCGGTCAGCGAATATACCAAACAAGTGGAACCGCCGACAGGTCAGATGACCTATCGCATCAATCCCAAGACGAATGAGAAAGTATCCATCCTCGGCTATGGTATGATGCGCCTGCCGTCAAAGACAGAGAACAAGGACGATTACGACCAGGAGATGATCAACAAACAGGTTGACTATGCTATTGAGCATGGAGTCAACTACTTCGACACAAGTCCCGTCTACTGCCAGGGTAAGTCGGAGACTTGTACTGGCATAGCCCTCAGCCGCCACAAGCGTGAGGAGTATTTTGTTGCTACTAAACTCTCAAACTTCCACCCTGACTCACAGACACGTGAGGCAAGTATCGGCATGTACCAGAAATCTCTGAAAGAATTGCAGGTAGACTATATCGACTACTATCTGCTGCATGCTATTGGTGGAGGCATGGATGAGTTTAATCGTCGTTATATTGACAACGGCATGATGGACTTCCTGATGAAAGAGCGTGAGGCAGGACGCATCCGCAACCTTGGTTTCTCCTTCCATGGTCAGAAATCGGTATTTGACGAGGTACTTGCCATGAACGACAAATATCACTGGGACTTCGTACAAATAGAGTTGAACTACCTGGACTGGAACTATGCCGACGAGATTAATAACCGTAATGTGGATGCCAGTTATCTGTACGGAGAGTTGCAGAAATACCATATCCCTGCCGTTATCATGGAGCCATTATTAGGTGGACGACTCGCAAACCTGCCCCAGTATCTCGTCAACGAACTGAAACAGCATGCTCCCGAACGCAGTGTCGCCTCATGGGCATTCCGTTATGCAGGCACTCCTGAAGGTGTGCTCACCGTACTCAGCGGTATGACCTATATGGAACATCTGAAAGACAACCTACTCTCCTATTGCCCGTTGAAGCCTCTGACCAAGAAAGAACAGGAGTACCTGCACAGCGAGATTGCGGAGAAGATTGTGGGACTGGAGAACATTCCTTGTAATGATTGCAAGTACTGTATGCCCTGTCCTTACGGCATTGACATCCCAGCGATCTTCGTCCATTATAATAAATGTAAGAACGAGGGTACCCTGCCCCGTCTGAAGATGGATGACGAGTATGCCAAGTTACGCCGTAACTACCTTATCAGCCTCGACCGTGCCGTACCTCGTTTCCGACAAGCAGACCACTGCATCGGTTGCGGTCAGTGTGAGCCGCATTGTCCACAAAACATCCGTATCCCACGAGAACTCCAGAAGATCAGTGAGTTCGTGGAGACCTTAAAACGTAACAATTGGATGTTAGAAGAGAAAGCAAAAGAATAATAAACAAATACAAAAACAAGAAAGGCATTCCCATCGAATGCCTTTCTTATTTTGTTATTTCACTACGAAGTCAAAACTCTGTAGGTCTTTATCGAGGGACGACGTACCATAGAGAATCTGGTAACGTCCCGGTTTGACAGACAACTCGTCGATAGCCTCGTTATAATATTCAAACGCCTCATCATCCAATGAGATGGCAGCCGTTGCCGTCTCACCAGGCTTCAGGCTCAGTTTCTGGAATCCCTTCAGTGCTTTGATGGGTGCTTCCGCATCCTCGAGTGCTTTCACATAGATCTGTATCGTCTCTGTTCCCTCACGCTTACCCGTATTCGTCACAGGGACCATTATTTTCACCGTTCCTCCCTTCTTCATTGATCTCGCAGACAGTTTAGCTTTTCCGAGCGCAAAAGTAGTGTAGCTTAACCCATAACCAAACGCATATTGCGGCTGTCCTGTGAAGTAACGATACGTACGGTTCTTCATTGAGTAGTCGAGGAAGTCTGGCAAGTCATTGGTAGAACGATAGAATGTCACTGGCAACTTTCCACCAGGGTTATAGTCTCCAAAGAGCACATCGGCAAGAGCTTTGGAGCCACCTTGTCCAGCATACCATGCCTGCAAAAGTGCATCATACTGTCCCTCCACACTGCCGAAAGCAATAGCAGATCCAGAGCAATTGACAAAAATGACCGGACGACCCGTAGCATGCATAGCACGTAGCAGACGTTGCTGTACTTTCGGCAACTCAATATCCGCTTTGTCGCCACCCTCGCCTTCCATCTGTGCGGAGATTCCTCCGATAATGATGATGGCATCGGCATTCTTCACCTCCTCGGCTAAAGGTGTGAAATCAACAAGGATACGCTCACAAATATCACCACGTAGCATCGCAAACTGTCCGTTGCCACGACGGTACTCTATCACAACCTCATAAGTCTCACCAGCCTTGACGGGGAAGGACTTATACTCCATTGAACGATGGAAATAGCCACCTTGAGGAAGATACGGCTTCGCTGTCTCCACTACCTCGTTATTTACTTTTAGGACATAACCATTGTCAGAAGTCAACGAATACTTCATCTCACCAGTGAATGTCGACTTATAAGTTCCACTCACCCGAACGGACAGAGAATCATTGTTGACACCTTCGGCAAAGCCCCATGCACCAAAAGTCGTAAAAGCCATCTCCTTGTAATAGTCTTTCTTTACTGGCTCACCTTCTAATCTCCGGTTATTCCAGAATTCCACCAAAACACCCTTACCGTCATTGAAGTCTTGCAGATGATGAATGGTGTTATACTCGTCATTCAGTTCACAGGCTTTATGATAGATGACTCTTGTGTTTGGCACAGCAGCCTTGATACCTTCCAATAAAGAGTGAGTATGCGCCTTTGTCGGTGTACCACCATAGTTACCATTCAGCATCGCGGCATCATCTGCGTTAGGACCAATTACAGCAATCGTCTTGATACTCTTTGAAAGTGGGAGGACGGGAACTTTTGCCCCACCGGCGGAAACCGCCTCCCCGCTTAACGGAGAGCGCACCTTGTTCTCCAACAGTACCATCGATTCGCGAGCAGCCTGGGTGGCAAGCTCATTATTTTTCTCACTACTGATAACCTCCGGACCTAAGTTCGCCCAAGGCAACATCTCAGCAGGATCGAACATACCCAGTTCGAAACGTCCGTATAGAGTCTTACGCAGGTGCTGATCGAGGTCAGCCTCTTTGATATATCCTTTCTTCAAGCCCTCTGTCAGACACATAAACACCTTGCCACACTCCAGATCCGTACCGTTCAGTACCGCATCGACACTTGCCGACAACGGATCCTTATGTGTCTCATGCTGTCCTTTGCTATAGAAATTATTGATTGCGTCACAGTCCGTAACCACCAAGCCATCATAACCCCATTTGTTACGCAGGATATCAATCAGCAGACGGTCACTCGTACAACAAGGTTTCCCTTTGAAACGCTGGTAAGCACACATCACCTCCCGAACATGCGCCTTTTTCACTAAAGCTTTGAAAGCAGGCAGATAGGTCTCCCACAAGTCACGGTTCGTTGGTTCCACATTCATGGAGTGACGCAACGGCTCTGGTCCGCTATGCACCGCATAATGCTTAGCACAGGCATGGGTCTTGAGATAATGACTGTCATTCCCCTGCATGCCCAATACAGTCTGTACACCCAATACAGCATTCATATAAGGATCCTCACCACAGGTTTCCTGACCACGTCCCCAACGGGGATCACGGAAGATATTGACATTCGGGCACCAGAAGGTAAGCTCAGGATTCCCAGGATAATAAATCACGCCCATCGGAACGTTGAAGACATTATGGTCACTGCGGTTCCAGTTAGCACGAGCCTCATCAGAGACAGTTGAAAAGACATCGTAAAACAGTGGGGCGTTGAATGCCGCAGCCATACCGATGGGTTGCGGATAGACGGTATAGTCACTCTGACGTACCCCATGACATGCCTCACTCCACCAGTTATATGATGGAATACCGAGACGGTCGACAGATGCCGATTTATTCATCATTAATCCCACCTTTTCCTCTGGCGTCAACAGGGAAATAAGGTTTTCCACTCGTTCCTCATAAGAAAGCTTAGGATTCTGGAACGGATATTGATACTGTGCAGAAGTCTTACTTACCGAAAGACAGATTGTCAAAAAGAGAAAGACGATATTTTTCATCATAACTAATTTTTATTCATCAATAGTTTTATCAAAGCACGACGACGTTGTGACCATGTCGGATAATCATCTGCACGAAGTGTGATAACCTTGAAATCCGGCATTTGAGGACCTTGTCGCATAAAATCCAGTGTACTGGTTGTCAATACACACGACTTTAACTTACCATCAGCGATTAAACGGTCGGCAATAGCATCAGCGCCACCTACTTTAAACCAGCTCTCCATCGTATCACCCTCACCAGGAATCAGTTGGATGAACACAGGCATGATAGGAGTCGCCGGCATAGGAGACATATACCATGCTTCTTGTCGCTCCACATCATAGCCTACCCTGCCATGTGCGATATCACCCTGGGATGCGAAGTTGAATGGTGACTGGGGATTATCGGCAATGCTGTACTTAAAGCCTTTGTCGGGTGACAGGTACATATTGCTAGGGTCTGCCACCTGAGTACCATCCACCACGAAACAATATTTAAAAGTCTCGAAGAGGAAATCCGTCATCGTCACGGTCCACACACCATCTGAATCTTTTGCCATCGGCAGGGGCTTTGGAAGAATCTCGCACTCCAGTTCCACCTTCTGTGCCTCTGGTGCCTTAAAACGGAAAGTGACACCCTGCTCCGTATACTCTGGGGAGATGATTGGCTTGGGGAACAAGCGTGCCATCACACCTGGTGTAAACTGCGGTTCCTTACCGGTAGCGGCAGGAGCCGGTCTGCCCCCTGCCATCGCAGCCTCAGCGGCTTTCTTATTAAATAATAAAGGTAGCGTCTTGTACAAGAAGTATTTGGCGTTCATCCAGGTATGACCAAATTTGTCGTTAGTGAATTCCTTAACGGAGCGAATTCCCTTCTTATCAAGGAATTCCATATAGTCACGGGCATTACCATAAAGGAAATCATCCGTTCCAACGCCCAGCCAGAACAAATGGATCTTCTTATTAGTGTCATCAGCATGGTCATAGACATAGGGGATATCCGTTGATGTAAAGGAACTATAGGAACAGAGATATGAGAACTTATCAAGATTGCTTAATCCATTGAAGAGCGCCTGGTTACCACCACGAGAGAAACCGCCTATGGCACGATGGTCCGCATCATTCTTCGTACGATAGTTCTTTTCGATATATGGCATCAAATCATGAATGAGATCCTTACTGAACACATCCCCGCCGAAATGTGTCTGGGGCATACCCAGACTATCCTGCTTGGCAGGCAACAATTTATAAGGATTACCATAAGGGAGCACAACGATCATTTCCTTGGCAGCCTTCTCCGCCAACAAGTTATCCAAGATATAATTGACACGACCTACCTTATAATAAACCTCCTCCGTATCCGTAGTGCCACTGATCAGATAAAACACCGGGTATTTTTTCTGAATATCCATCATATAATTAGGTGGCAGATAGACGACCGCATGATTCGTACCGCCCAGACTCTTGGAATAGTAATGAATATACTCCAATCGACCATGAGGCACTTTTTTTATATCGTGCGCCAATGTCCCAGTCTTCGAGGGAATCTCCAACAGGCTGTTCTTAAAACCCTCATTGGGGAAATACTGAGGATTCTCAGGGTCCATGACACCGACACCGTCCACGATGAAACAATAAGGATACATATCAGGAGCCGCAGGTCCGACCGTCACAGTCCATCTGTCCGTACCAGCATCACGTTTCATCTCTTGACGACCGGCAAACTGTACATCAACGAAAACAGACTTTGCTTTGTCATTCTTGTAATAAAAAGTCACTGTCCCGTCATCGTGACAGACAATTGACTTTTGACCATCGGTTTGTTGAGCCCAGCCCTCAGTTGCCATGCAAACAGCAACAGCCGCTACTAGTCTTACTATCAATCTTTTCATTTTACTTTTGTCAGTTAGTATTCAATTCCTTGGATGCAAAAATACAAAAAGAATCTGTATTCTCCAACTTTATGATAAGGAGAACTGCAAAATGACACACCAGCGAAAATGATTGTTACAATTAAGATAATTTCGAGACGATAGCAGAGGCTACCGTATAGGCAGTCGTCCATGCTGCTTGGAAGTTAAAGCCACCTGTAACACCATCCACATCCAGCACCTCACCAGCGAAAAAGAGACGGGGCACGAGTTTGCTCTCAAGGGTCGATGGATTTACACTCTTCAGCGAGATGCCCCCACAGGTAACAAACTCATCTTTGAAAGTTCCACGTCCGCTAATCTGATAAGTATCGTTACAAAGAACGTTGACAATACGGTTGACATCCTTCTTGCCCAGTTCATGCCATCTCACCTCCCATCTGTCTGCCAATGATCTCGTCATAAGGAAAGCCCACAAACGCTGAGGCAGTCCAAAAGGATTGAAGGTAGGAAGTTGTTTTGAGGAATGAACCCTCATGGTCTCATGAAGGATGTTCTCTATATCGGAGTCCCGGGCGGTCGTCCAGCGAACACTGACAGGTAACTTATATTCCTTCTCCGCCAACAATATTGCCGCATAGCTGGAGAGTTTCAGGATAGCAGGACCGCTCATTCCCCAATGAGTTATCAACAAAGGACCACTTGCATGCAGTTTGGTCCCTGGTATCATCACCGTTGTCTGTCCCACCACTGTTCCCATCAATGCTGTCAACGACTTGTCAGCGACCTGAAAGGTGAAGAGCGAGGGTACCGGTTGCTCTATCTCATGTCCCAGGTCGGCGAGCCATCTCAGTCCCTCCCCTTTTGGAGAACCTCCCGTGGTGACAGCAATGAAATCATAATCCTGGAGGGCATCCAGTGATTGTATTTTCCTCCCAAGACATATCTGTACCTGATGACGACGAGCTAAGGTAAGGAAACAATTGATAATGGCATGTGAGTCCTGGGCTGCAGGAAACACGCACTGGTCATCTTGTGTTATCAGGGGGACACCATGATGCTCGAACCATGCAAAGGCAGATTGGTAATCGAAGACATTGAATAAACGTTTCATCAACCGATGCCCACGAGGATAAACCATCCGCAAGTCCGTCACATCCTCAAAAGAGTTGGTACAATTACAACGTCCACCACCAGAGACTTCCACTTTTGAAAGAACCCGCTGGGCACGTTCAAAGATAGTGACCTCCATCTCTGGCATCATCTCTTTCAAGTTGACTGCAAGAAAAAAGCCTGCAGCGCCACCGCCTATAATTGCTGTCTTCATCTGATGGACAAAGTTACGAAAAAACGAGAGAAACGCAAAAGGAAAGTTTACTTTTCTTTTCATTTCCGAGTGCCAAGTAAGTTCGGCGAAGCCAAAGTTACGAAAAAAGCTTGTAACTGCGAAGCGATTTTGGAAGATTAACGCAATTCGGCCTGAAATAAAGGCAAAGAGGGGGAAGAATGAAGAAATCCAATTTGGAACAAAAAGCAAATTGGGGAGGATAGGTGAAAGAGTTAGGTTGCCAAATCGTAACCCAAAAGAAGGGTTCTGAGGCGGGTAAAACTTCCCAAAACGACAACGCAAATCGGGGCAGAATGATGCACCTTTCACCGCATGTTCTCCGTCCGTTTCTTATTCCGCAAACTGCTACATTTTGCATAGCGATGGATGCCAAAAGAAAGAGTAGTTTTGCAGCCAAAATTAAAAAAGAGTAAGAAACATGAGAAGTACTTTTAACATTCTGTTCTATGTGAACAAGAGTAAGGAGAAGAATGGTGTAGTGCCCGTGATGGGCAGGGTTACGATTAACGGAACTCAGAGCCAGTTCAGTTGTAAGAAGACGATTCCGCTTGACATGTGGGACGTGAAAGGCAATTGTGCTAAGGGCCGCAGCAAGGAGGCTTTGCAGATTAACCGCGAACTTGATAATATCAAGGCGCAGATCATCAAGCATTATCAGCATCTTTCGGATAGGGAGGCTTTTGTGACGGCAGAGATGGTGCGCAACTCCTATCAGGGTTTCGGCAGCGAGTATGAGACGCTGCTGAGTGCTTTCGATAAGGACATCGCCAACCAGAAGAAACGTGTGGGCAAGGACAGGTCGGCAAGCACACTTTGGGCTATGGAGCGATCGCGGAAGGATGTGGCAGACTTCATCCAGTCGCACTACCGCCGTACAGATATGTCAATGCTTGAACTGACGCCAGAGTTCATCAAGGACTTTGCCGCCTATCTCAGTACTGAGCGTGGGTTAGCAAACGGTACTATCTGGCAGAGATGCATGTGGCTGAAAGGTGTTGTTCTGGGAGCGCACTATAACGGCAAGATTCCCCGTAACCCGTTCGCGCAGTTCCATATTAGCCCCAACTGTAAGGAAAGGGAGTTCTTGACTGAGGATGAACTGAAGGCCGTGGTAACCCATGAGTTTGAGGATGACAATCTAGCCTTCGTGCGTGACATTTTTGTATTCATGTGCTTCACCGCCCTCTCGTTCATCGACGTGAAGAACCTGACGACGGACAACATCGTGGACATCAATGGTGACAAATGGATTATCAGCAAACGACACAAGACCAACATCCCCTTCCAGGTGAAGCTGATGGACGTACCCTTGCAGATTATCGACCGCTACAAACACCTACAGGAAGACAAACTGGTGTTCGGCAAGATGAACTACTGGTCGATGTGCAAGAAATTAAAAACGGTGATGACCGCCTGCGGCATTGAGAAAGCCATCTCCTACCATTGCGGCCGGCATTCATTCGCAACCTTGGCACTTTCAAAGGGCATGCCCATCGAGAGCGTGAGCCGTGTATTGGGACACACGAACATCGTGACCACCCAGATTTACGCCCGCATCACAAGCCAGAAACTTGACAACGATCTGACGATGCTCGGCAATAAACTCAACGCATCATTCAAGAATATAAAGAGAACATAACTACTAACGGCGCATTAAAACTTCAGAGCAGAAAGACGAATGATTAG
>JAFVFY010000017.1 GCA_017475265.1 Prevotella sp.
ATACGAATTACACGAATTGATTTTAAATTATTCGAATTGCTGCGCCAGAGGAAATTCGTGAAATCAATAATAATTCGTAAAATTCGTGTAATTCGTTGTTCATAAAAAGTCAATTGTAAAGTTTATTTAGTGTCAGTTCCTAAGCAAGGAAAAGAGAGTGGAAAGCGACGGATATGAGTGGTATGAAGTTGTAAGTGGTTCCAAACAGGGTGCTCAGAGCACCCCTTTAAATTCGGCACAGTCGTGGAAGATGAGTTCTTGCTGCAGATGTAGAGGTAGGTCTCGTGGCTGCTCTTTATTCGTCTAGAAAGTGCAAAAAGAACCTTGTTTCAGAGAAATAAAGCATTTTATTTGTCTGAATCGTTTGTTTTTTATACCTTTGCAGACGAATAAAGCAATTATGACTATGAATATCATTGGACGGAAAGAGGAAATCAGGGAGCTGGAAAGGCTTTACAACACTGACAGCTCTGAGTTTGTGGCAATATATGGTCGGAGACGTGTAGGCAAAACTTTCTTGGTAAAAGAGCTGTTCAAAGACCGTGTGGCCTTCTGGCATACCGGCCTTTCGCCTTACGACCGCGACAAGAAATACCTGTTGCGCGACCAGTTGCAGACATTCTACTATTCACTGCAAGACTATGGGCTGCAAGGCGAGTCATGCCCGAAGTCCTGGCTTGAGGCTTTCCGGTTGTTGGAAAAGCTGCTTGACCAGAAAGACGACGGGAGCCGACAGGTGGTGTTCATTGACGAACTGCCCTGGATGGACACCGCACGCTCGCGCTTCATACCTGCCTTCGAGCATTTCTGGAATGGGTGGGCGGCTCGGCGGGATAATATCATGCTCATTGTCTGCGGCTCGGCCACTTCATGGATGGAAGACAACCTCATCAACAGCAAAGGCGGCCTTTTCAATAGGTTGCATCATGAGATAAAGCTTTACCCCTTCACCCTCAGCGAATGTGAAGCGTATTTCCACAGCAAGGGGATGGCAATGAGTCGCTATGACCTTGCACAGACATACATGGTGTTTGGAGGCATCCCCCATTATCTCAGCCTTTTTGAGAAAGGACTGAGCACGCCGCAGAACATTGACCTGCTGCTCTTCAAGAAAGACGCAAAGCTGAAGATAGAGTTTGACCGTCTGTTCGGTTCGCTCTTCAAGAATCCTGAAGACCATATCAAGGTAATCCGTCTGTTGGCCCAGCGCAGGGGTGGCTGCACAAGGAAAGAAATTCTCGAGGCGACGGGACTGAAAGACGGCGGCGGTGCTTCCGACATTCTGAAGGGTCTGGCAGCAAGCGATTTCATTGCGGCATATTGTCCCTTCGGCGAGGGAAAGACAGAAAGGTATAAACTGACCGACTCCTTCTGCAGGTTCCACCTCACCTTCATAGACGGGCATAAAAGCATTGACCCGGAGTTCTGGCAGAAGAACAATCGCTCGGTGCGTCTGAACACGTGGCGAGGGTATGCCTTTGAGGAGCTTTGCTTCGCCCATATTCCGCAAATAAAGCGAGCACTTGGAATAGCGGGTGTCAGCACCACAGAGTCTTCATGGATAGTAGAGACTGCCGACCGAAAGCAGCAAATGGACATGCTCATCGACCGCACCGACAATGTGGTGAACCTTTGCGAAATCAAATTCTATGGTGATGCCTTTACTATTGACAGACAATACGATGCTTTGCTCCGCAGCCGCACACAGACATTGACAGACCATCTGCCCCGAAAAAAGACCGTCCACCTTACCTTCCTTGCTTCCTACGGTCTGAAGCAGAACGAGTACAGCAGTCAGGTGCAAAGTGTAGTAACGCTCGATGATCTATTCGGACGTTAATAATTCTGAAAAGCCACACCTCCCATTTGGAAAGTCGCCCCGAAAAGTGTAAACGTCATCATTATGTACAGAAGGAAGATAGAAGAGAAACGGAGAGCTAGAGCCGTCAGTTCCTTAGTTTTTCCTCAAAGGTCTTGAGGGCTTTCTCCACCGTGGCAACGGCCTCGGCCATGGTGCAGTAGAGCCGACCACCGGCGGCGTTGAGATGGCCTCCGCCGTTGAAGAACTGTGCGGCCATCTCGTTGCAGGGGAACTGGTCAACGCTGCGCAGGGAGACCCACACAAGGTTGTCCTTCTCTGTGTCCTCGCGTAAAGAAATGCTCAGGCGGTGGCCCTTCATCTGTAACGGCAAGTTCACCAAGCCCTCGGCATCGCCCTTCATAAAGTGGAAGCGGCGAAGGTCATCGCGGGTGAGGGTGAAATAGCTGGCGTGGCGACTGGCATCGATGACCAGCCGCTTGTACAGCACATAGCCCATCAGCCGCAGGCGGTTCTCGGAGAAGGTGTGGTAGACGTTGCGGTAAATCTTGTCCTTGTTGATGCGCTTGGTGAGCAGCTGCGAGATAATGAAGAAGATGTCGGGGTCGCAGCTGTTGTAGGTGAAGCCGCCTGTGTCGGTCATCATGCCGCAGTAGATGGGCACGGCGAAGTGCTTGCCCAGTTGCTCGAAGCATCCCAGTTGCCAGGCAAGTCGGAAAACCAGCTCGCAGGTACTGCTGGCCTGGGGCCGCGAGACGGTGACAAGCGTCTGCACGTCTGGGTCGAGATGATGGTCTATGAGGATTTTCTTTGCGGGTGAACCGCAAAGGGCGGACTCCATGTCGGCGGTGCGTGAGGCGGTGTTGAAGTCGAGGCAAAAGATGAGGTCGGCATGGGCCAGCGTCCAGTCGCAGCCCTCGCGATGCTTGTCGTAGCGGATAATCTTCTCGCTGTTGGGCAGCCACTGCAGGTAGTCGGGATACTGGTCGGGCACTATCAGCTGAGGCTCCTTGCCGTAGACGGTGCGCAGCAGCTCCGCCCACGCCAGGCACGACCCCAGGGCGTCGCCGTCGGGGTTCTGATGGCACACACACACTATTGTTTCGCTGTCACGTATGATTTCTGTTAGCAGGCTGGCCTGTTCAGTGGTGATAATATCGGTCATAGTTGGGATTGGGGGTTATGTCCCGCTTTCAGCGGGGACAATGGACGAAAACTGGAAGAGTGATAAGTTTAGGGGTGCAAAATTACGCATTATTCCGTAGATGGCCAAAATTTTTGGCCTTTTTCTTGCCTGTGTGGGGAGAAAGGTGTAACTTTGCACTTTCAAAAAACAAACGACATGAAAAGATTCCTTCAAAAACAAACGACATGAAAAGATTCCTGATTATCATTCCCCTCATAGTCCTGGCCATGCAGGCCTTGGCCCAGCAGTCTGCCCCCCTTGAGGAGTCCCTGCGCAAGCTGCAGATGGCTCAGGTAGCTATCAGCAGTATCTATGTAGACGAGGTCGACAATAACAAGCTCGCCGAGGATGCCATCCGCGGTATGCTCGAGAAACTAGACCCTCACAGCAGCTACACCACCCCCAAGGAGACGAAGCAGTTTACTGAACCGCTCAATGGTTCCTTCGAGGGCATTGGCGTGCAGTTCAATATGGTGGAGGATACGCTCATGGTCATCCAGCCCGTCACCAACGGTCCGTCGGAGAAGGTGGGTATCATCGCCGGCGACCGCATCGTTGGTGTCAACGATACCACTATTGCCGGCGTGAAGATGTCGAAGGAGGAAATCATGCGCCGTCTGCGTGGGCCGAAGGGAACTGTGGCGCGGTTGAAGATTGTGCGTCAGGGCATACGCGACACGTTGCGCTTCGACGTGGTACGCGACAAGATTCCCGTTCACTCCATTGACGCCACTTATATGATTCGTCCTAAGATAGGCTATATCCGTGTGGGAAGCTTCGGTGCTACGACCTACAAGGAGTTCTTGGAGAGCATGGACACCCTGAGAAAGCAGGGCATGGAGAGCCTTGTCCTTGACCTGCAGGAGAACGGCGGCGGCTATCTGCAGGCAGCAGCTGATATGGCGGGTGAATTTCTAAGTCAGGGCGACATGATAGTCTATACGAAAGGACGTCGGGTGCCTCGTCAGGAGTATCACGCTCCAGGCAATGGACGATTCACCGAGGGTCGCATGGTGGTGCTCGTAGACCAGTTCTCGGCTTCGGCGTCGGAGATTGTCACCGGTGCCTTGCAAGACCATGACCGGGCTACCGTCGTAGGACGCCGCACCTTCGGTAAGGGACTCGTGCAGCGCCCCATCGACTTGCCCGACGGCTCGATGATTCGTCTCACCGTGGCACATTACTATACGCCGTCGGGAAGGTGCATACAGAAGCCTTACGAGAAAGGAAACAAGAAGGGTTACGACCATGACCTCATAGACCGACTGAACAGCGGCGAGCTGACAAACGTGGATAGCATACACTTCGCCGACTCGCTGAAATTCCAGACCTTGAAGGAGCATCGCACCGTTTACGGTGGAGGTGGCATCACACCCGACGTGTTCGTGCCGCTGGACACCACGCGCTATACGCGCTATCACCGCGAACTAGCGGCCAAGAGCATCATCATTCAGCAGAACCTGCGCTTCGTGGACCAGCACCGCAAGGAGTTGAAGAAGAATTACCCCTCATTCGAGAAATACAAGCAGGAGTTTGAGGTGCCGCAGGAGCTCATTGACAAAATCGTGGCCGAGGGCGAGAAGCAGAACGTGAAGCCCCGCGACGATGCCGAGCGCGACAAGACCATGCCCTATCTGAAGCTACAGCTGAAAGCCCTCATTGCCCGCGACCTGTGGGACATGAACGAATATTTCTCTATCTTTAACGAGGAGAACGATATTGTGCGAAAGGCATTGCAACTATTGGAGCAGGAGAAATGATGAAAAAATTGATTTGTTTGTTAATCCTGGCCATGCTGGCCGTCGGTTGTTCACACCGCAACTATCCCACATCTTCAACCGGTCCGACAACTGTTCACGGAGATTTGCAATCCTCATCCTCATGGCATTTCCCCCTGCCCGGAGCCAAGGTCATCAGTCCCTACGGTCAGCGTGGCGGCCGGATGCATACGGGTGCCGACCTCAAGACCAAGGCAAAGGACAAGATCTACGCCGCCTTTGCCGGTGAGGTGGTCTTTTCTGATCGTTTCTCAGGCTATGGCAATCTCGTGCGCATCAATCATGGCAACGGGCTGGAGACCTATTACGCCCACAACTCGAAGAACCTGGTGAAGAAAGGCCAGTACGTCAAGGCTGGTCAGGTGATTGCTCTTGTCGGACAGACGGGTCGCGCCACCACACCCCATCTGCACTTTGAGACGCGAGTAAACGGCAAGCCTCAGAATCCTGCCAACTATTTCGACCTAAGCAATGGTGTACTCCGTAAAAAAGCCGGTCATTAATAATTACAGTATTAACTTTAAAAACCTTAAGTCTTATGAAAAAACTATTTTGGTGTTTAGCTTTTATCGCATCGAGTATCATCCCTTCAAATGCCCAAGGCATAGCATTTGGTGTAAAGGGTGGTGTGAATTTTACCAAGATGAGCATCGACAATGATGCCGTCAAGTCAGAGGCTGGTGTTGGCTTCTTCGTCGGCCCGACGCTGAAGATCGACTTCCTTTCGTTCCTCGGTGTCCAAGGAGCCCTGATGTATGAGCAGGCCAACAGCAAGGTGGACGATGAGACACTCAAGCGTCAGAGCATCATCCTGCCCATTGATCTCCGCTTGAACCTCAAACTGAATGAGACTAGCGGTCTCTATCTGGCCACCGGCCCGCAGTTTTGCTTCAACGTTGGCAACTCAGAGTTCGAATGGAACAAGACAAGCACGTACAAGAACACTTTCGATTTTAAGAAGTCGATGTTCAACTGGAACTTCGGCATCGGTGCCATGCTTAGCAAGCATCTTGAGGTGGGCGGCGTTTACAGTCTCGGCATCTCCAAGACCGGTGAGCTGGAGGCTGAGATAGACAAAGCCAAGGCCAACAACAACGAGCTCAAGCCCAAGTCGAGCACTTGGCAAATCTCTGCCACCTGGTTCTTCTAGTCACTATTCTCATAGTCTTCATACTCGAAGTCATCGAGGTCTTCAATGTCCTCGGCATCAACCTCTTCCAGCTCTTCGTCCTCGCCCTCGTCGGCCAATTCCTGCTGGAAGAGGCTCATGTCTTTGTCGCGGTGCACGAGGGTGTCTTCGGCGGTGATGGCCTGTAGCTTGTTGCTCTCGGCGTTGAGTTCCTCCCAGAGCACGTCCTTCAGTTCGTCGAGGTGATAACCGCTGACGGCCGAAATAAAGACGATGGGCAGGGATTCCAGTCCCTTCGCGGTCATATCGGCCTCAAGCTGCTCGCGCAACATGTCTTCCAGCTCCTTGTCGAGCAGGTCGCACTTCGTGATGGCCAGCACGCGGTGCTTCTTCAACATTTCGGGGTTGAACTTCTCCAGTTCGCCGAGCAGGATTTCGTATTCGCGACAGATGTTGTCCGTGTCGCCCGGCACCATGAAGAGCAGCAGGGAGTTGCGCTCTATGTGTCGCAGGAATCGCAGTCCCAGGCCTCGGCCCTCGGCGGCTCCTTCGATGATTCCTGGTATGTCGGCCATGACGAACGACTTGCCGTCACGGTAGCCGACGATACCCAGCGAGGGCTCCATAGTGGTGAAGGGGTAGTTGGCAATCTTCGGCCGGGCGTTGCTCAGGCTGGAGACGAGTGTCGACTTGCCAGCATTGGGGAATCCCACGAGGCCCACGTCGGCCAGCAGCTTCAGCTCCATGATGACGGTCATCTCCTGTGCAGGTTCGCCGGGCTGTGCATAGCGTGGCGCTTGGTTTGTGGCCGTGCGGAACTGGAAGTTCCCCAGTCCGCCGCGTCCACCCTCCAGCAAAACGATTTCCTGTCCGTCGTAGGTCACGTCGCAGACATAGCGACCTGTCTCAGCATCATAGACCACTGTACCGCAGGGAACGTCGACGTAAACATCCTTGCCGTCGGTGCCGTGGCACTTGTCCTTGCCGCCATTGCCGCCGTGCTCGGCTCGGATGTGGCGCTCGTAGCGCAGATGGAGCAGCGTCCAGTAGTTGTGGTTGCCGCGCAGGATGATACTGCCGCCCTTGCCGCCGTCGCCGCCGTCAGGGCCACCATTGGGGTTATACTTCACATGCTTGAGGTGCATACTGCCGCGCCCACCCTTGCCCGAGCGGCATTGTATTTTCACATAGTCAACGAAGTTCGATTCCATCTCTATTGTTTTGTTGTTCTAAATATGTCAAAGTCTTTGTTGTAAGCAGGTGAATCGATAGACAGCAGGTTGAGCACGGAATGGAAGATGTAATGCTGTTCGAGTACCGCTGGCAATTCTCCTTCTTCCTTCTCGTTTGATGAATACTTGTTGTCTGAAGTCTGTGGTCTAAATACCCTGAAGGTATCCGAGGTCCATACCAAGAATGGTATCTCATACTGCACCTTTGGTGCCAATTTCATGGGCAATCCGTGCATGAACATCTTGTTCTCGCCAAGTGACTCGCCATGGTCAGAAATAAAGATCATGGTGCTGTTCCATTCTTCCATAGCGCGCAGGGTGTTGATAAGGCTGTCCAGAAGAAAGTCGGTGTATAGTATGGTGTTGTCGTAGGCATTAACTAACAAACCGACATTTTTCTGACCTTCTTCCACATTCTCAGCCACTGGCTTATACATCTCAAACTCCTTTGGATATTTGTCGGCATATTTGGGCCCGTGGCTTGTGCTGGTATGCAGCACCATCAGCACCTTGTTTTTCTTGCTTGACTCTATACGTTCACGAAGCCCCTTCAGGAGTATTCCGTCATGGTATATATTCTCGCTAGGATATTTCTTGCCAAGCTCTTCGTTCGTGAGATACTCGTCAATATGGATAGGCGGCTCTCCCCAGTTGGAGGTGCGCCATGATACGTCGACACCCGTCCGGAAGGCATAGTTAGGCAGTAACTCATACAGGTCATCGCTGTTTTTGGGTTCAAGAATAGCCTTGGTACCAGCCGTGGTGTAAGTGGCACAAGAGGTGGCCTCGTACACCTTCAGCCCTTCCTGACGGGACAGCAGCGGGTTGGTGTTGCGCTCATAGCCGTAGAGCTGGAAATTGGCTTTCCGCGCCGACTCGCCGATGACGAGCACCACCACAGCCTTCTCGTTGTCCAGAATCTTGCCATCAGGTAATTTTATCTCCTCGGCTTGTTCGCCATGACTGAAACTTATCACGCGACCGGTATTCACCAGGTATGACCACGGCTGTAGCAATCCCCCCAGTTCAGTATCATGCTGACTGATAAACAGCGTCTGACCGATATTCGCCAATGCTACCAGAAGGACAATAGCCAATGAACTGCCGCAGTAGACAGCCAGCTTTTTCGCTTTACCGAAGACTACCGGCTGTAGCAGGCACCACAAGGCAGGAAGTACGCCGAAGGCAATGATGAAAAGCCATAGCGGCCAACTGAAGAATCCTGAAGCCTCGGAGTATCGGGTATTGAACACGTTTTCTATGGTCGTTGCATCGATGATGACGCTGTAGGTAAGGATGAAATAGACCGCCGTGGCATTGACGAGTGAAAGAATGGCCAACAGCATACGGCCAACCATCCGCATAACGAACATCAAGAGATAGGTCATCATGAAGTTGAGCATCAGCATGACGACAACCAGCGACGCCAGCAGGAAGATTCGTCCACCTGCATTTTCATTAGTATTGTCAGCGACATAACGAAAGAAAGGTATGTTGTATAACAACAAAGTCCCTATGCTGACGATACATGAAAAGGCTAAAAGCGAAATCGGCTTGTGGAATAGTCTCATCAATTTTTCCGTTCTCTTTGATTTTAGAGTGCAAAGGTACTAAAAAAAGGGCAATCAGTTGTACTATTGTTACCTAAATTCTCTTAATATCATACCATTCCTATCATTATAAGCGTTTTTTTTCGTAACTTTGCAGCCGAAGACCGTAGGGACATACTTATGTATGTCCGAAATCGTGCTTAGAATGAAGGAATTGAAGTTCTGGCTTGTCGTTGCCGCCGTGGTTCTCACCGCCACGTCGCTTCTCGTGTCACACTTCCTGGTGCGTGACCTGAAGCGTGAGGAACAGGGACGTATGGAATTGTGGGCAGAGGCGATGCGACAGTTCAGCGAGGCCGATGACGAGACCGACCTCAGCCTGGTGATGCACGTCATAGAGGGGAACAATACCATCCCCGTCATCGTGCTCGACCAGGAGGGTAATGTTGCCGACTTTCGCAACATCGACGATACCACGAACATCGCCAGCCGTATGTTGGCCAGTGGCGACAGCATACGCATCAGCCCTTACCAACTGCTTGTCTACGAGGAGTCTACACTTTTGCGCCGCCTCACCCTCTATCCCTACTGGGCACTGGGTCTGGTGATGATATTCGCTGTCGTGGCCATTGTTGCGCTGATGGCCTCGAAGCGTGCTGAGCAGAACAAGGTGTGGGTGGGCCTCTCGAAGGAGACCGCCCATCAGCTGGGAACGCCCATCAGCAGCCTCATGGCATGGGTGGAGGTGCTGAAAGAGACCTATCCCGAGGACACGCTCATTCCCGAACTGGATAAGGACGTGAAGCGTCTGGAGCGCATCGCTGAGCGATTCTCGAAGATTGGTTCCCTGCCCGAGCCGGTGCCGGAGTCGATGAACGCCCTGCTTGACCGCGTCATAGAATACATGGACAAGCGAACCTCTCAGAAGGTGGCCATCCGAGGCCATTACCCCAGTCACGATGTCGTTGTCTCGATGAATGCCTCGCTCTTTGAGTGGGTCATCGAGAACCTCTGCAAGAACGCCGTTGACGCTATGGAGGGTGGCAGCGGTCGCATAGATCTCTGGCTGCTGGAGGAGGACGGTACCGTTGCCGTTGAAGTCGTGGACACGGGCAAGGGCATCAAGAAGAAGAACCTCAAGGCCGTCTTCCGCCCCGGCTTCACCACGAAGAAGCGCGGCTGGGGTCTCGGCCTCTCGCTGGCCAAGCGCATCGTCGAGGAGTATCACCACGGCCGCATCTTCGTCAAGGAATCGGAGCCTGGCAAGGGCACCACCTTCCGTGTAGAGCTGCGCCACTAACCCTACTAAACCCATCACCCCCATTAACCCCATCAATCCCATCACCCCCACTCTAATGCAAGTCATCTACGAGGATAATCATATTATAGTTGTGAACAAAGCTCCCGGCGAGATTGTTCAGGGCGACAAGACTGGCGACGTGCCCCTGGCAGACCTCGTGCGCCAGTATATCAAGGAGAAGTATCAGAAGCCTGGCAACGTCTTTCTCGGCGTCGTCCATCGTCTCGACCGTCCTGTCGGTGGCCTCGTCATTTTCGCCCGAACGTCGAAGGCCCTCTCTCGCCTCAACCGTATGTTCGCCAATGGAGAGGTGCACAAGACCTACTGGGCCATCACTCCCATTGACCATTCACCATTGACCATTGACCGAAATTGTGCCCCGACGATGTTCAATGGTCAATGTTCAGTGGTCAATGTTCAATGGTCAATGGTCAATGGACAATGGTCAATGGTCAATGGACAATGTTCAATGGTCAATGGACAGTTAACCCTCACCCACTGGCTCACCCGTAACGAGCAGCAAAACAAGTCCTACGCTCACGACCACGAGGTTCCCGGCTCGAAGAAGGCTCAGTTGCGCCTCTCCTGCTTGGCCACTGGTGACCGCTATCAGCTCCTCGAGGTGCAGCTCCTCACGGGCCGTCACCATCAGATACGCTGTCAGCTCGCCGCCATCGGCTGTCCCATCAAGGGCGACCTCAAGTATGGTGCGCCGCGCAGCAATCCCGACGGCAGCATCTCCCTCCTTGCCCGAAGCATTAGCTTCGTTCATCCCGTCTCTGGGGAGGAACTTTCCTTGCAGGCTCCCATACCCGACGATAGCCTCTGGAAAGCCCTTCAGCGAGTTTGAACAGCAAACCATCTGCGCGAGGCTGAGCAAACTAGCTGGCCACTGCTGAGCTAACCAGCTGACGAGGCTGAGCTAACCTACGCACTTACCTCATCTAACCTACGCACTTACCTCATCTAACCCACGCACTTACCTCATCTAGCCCACGCACTTACCTCAGCAAACCCGCTGACGTAGTTCAGCTAGCCTACGAACTGACTAAATGATTAAAAAATATTAATTTTTGTCAGAAGATACATTCCATATCCTTTTTTAGTACTACCTTTGCATCACCAACGCAGATGAGAGGGCAAAAAGCCCACCGAATATAGAGTATAGAGAAAGACACTCAGGAAACTTACGATAATGGAATTAACAAACCTCACGGCCATTTCGCCTATTGATGGCCGCTACAGGGGTAAGACAGAACCCTTGGCCAACTACTTCTCGGAGTACGCACTTATACGCTACCGCGTCCGCGTAGAGATAGAGTATTTCATAGCACTTTGTCAACTGCCATTGCCACAGCTGAAGGATGTCCCGCAAGACCTCTTCCAGCCACTGCGCGATATATACCTCCATTTCACTGAGGCCGACGCCCTCCGTGTAAAGGAGATTGAGGCCACGACCAACCACGATGTCAAGGCCGTGGAGTACTTCATCAAGGAGTGCTTGGATAGTGATGAAAATCTCAAATCTCAAATCTCAGATCTCAAATCTGTCAAGAACTTCATCCACTTCGGCCTCACCTCGCAGGACATCAACAATACCTCCGTGCCCCTCTCGCTGAAGGAAGCACTAGAGGAGGTTTTCATCCCTGTCCTTGAACAGCTCATTGAGCAGCTCAACGACCTTGCCGAGGCCTGGAAAACCATCCCCATGCTGGCCCGTACCCACGGACAGCCAGCTTCGCCTACACGTCTGGGTAAGGAGCTGAAGGTATTCGTCTACCGTCTGGAGGAGCAGTTGCGTACGCTGAAGGATACGCCTGTCACCGCCAAGTTCGGTGGCGCAACTGGAAACTTCAATGCCCACCATGTGGCCTACCCACAGTATGACTGGGCCGACTGGGCCGACCATTTCCTCGCCGACAGTCTCGGACTGGAGCGTGAGCAGTACACTACCCAGATCTCCAACTATGACTATCTGGCAGCCATCCTCGATGCCCTGCGTCGCATCAACACCATCATTATCGACCTCGACCGCGACGTCTGGATGTACATCTCCATTGACTACTTCAAGCAGCGCATCAAGGCCGGAGAGGTAGGTTCAAGTGCCATGCCACACAAGGTGAACCCCATCGACTTCGAGAACAGCGAGGGAAATATGGGTATGGCCAACGCTGTCCTCGCATTCCTGGCACAGAAATTGCCAGTAAGCCGCCTGCAGCGTGACCTCACCGACTCTACGGTCATCCGCAACGTCGGCGTGCCTCTCGCACATGCACTTATCGCCATTCAGAGCACCATGAAAGGCCTCTCAAAACTCATTCTCAACGAAGACAAGCTGCGCCAGGACTTGGAAAACAACTGGGCCGTCGTAGCAGAGGCCATACAGACCATACTCCGCCGTGAAGGCTACCCGAACCCCTACGAGGCACTTAAAGCATTAACACGTACAAACGAAAAAATCAATCAGGAGACAATAACAAATTTCATCAACACACTAAACGTATCAGATTCAGTAAAACAGGAGCTTGCCTCCATCACACCTTCAAATTACACTGGCCTCTAAGGATACCCATTAAACCCATTAGGCCCCCAAAAACTTTCACCATGGACATCGAAAACGAGAAAAAAGATCAGCTCAACGAGCAGCAGTCCTCTAGCCGCGACGGCTATCAGAAGGATTTCAGGCCCGCAGGACGCTCGCCGCGCCCGCGTATCAGCCACAATGGTCCACGCCCGCAGGGCTACGACCGCAGCAACAGTTATAACCGCTATCAGCAGCGCGATGACGAGGGTGCCTTCCGTCCGGAAGGCTTCGGAACCTCTCTGCAGCAACAGCCCAGGGAGCAGCGTCCCTATCGCGCGCGTACATTTAATAATAATGCCCCCTACCAGCAGCGTGGAGGTTATCAGCAGCAGGGTGGGGGATATCGTCCCCGCTATAATCAGGAGGGCGAAGAAGGAGGCTATCAACCTCGGCAGTACCAGTCCCGTCCGCAAGGCTACAAACCGCGTCCCCAGGGTGGTGACTACCAGCAGGGTGGCTATCAGCAGCGCCAAGGAGGATACCAGTCCCGTCCGCAGCGATCCTACAATAGCCAGGGTGGCTATCAGCAGGGTGGGCCGCGTAAGCCTTTCCAGAAGCGCCCACACACGGGCAACTATGACCCCAACGCCAAGTACTCCATGAAGAAACGCATTGAGTACAAGGAGGTGAACTACGACCCCAACGAGCCTATCCGTCTGAACAAGTTCCTTGCCAATGCCGGCATCTGCAGCCGCCGCGAGGCCGACGAGTTCATCCAGGCTGGTGTTGTCTCCGTCAACGGAGAGGTGGTCACCGAGCTGGGAACGAAAATCCTGCGTACCGATGTCGTGCGCTTCCATGAGGAACCAGTAAGCTTGGAGAAGAAGGTCTACGTGCTCCTCAACAAGCCCAAGGACTACGTTACTACCAGCGATGACCCGCAGCAGCGTAAGACTGTCATGGACCTCGTCAAGGGTGCCTGCCCTGAGCGTATCTACCCTGTGGGACGCCTCGACCGCAACACCACGGGCGTGCTCCTGCTCACCAACGATGGCGACCTCGCCTCGAAGCTCACACATCCTAAGTACCTGAAAAAGAAGATTTACCACGTTTACCTCGATCGTAACGTCACCGCTCACGACATGCAGACCATTGCAACTGGCGTGATGCTGGAGGACGGAGAAATCAAGGCCGACGACGTGCAGTATGCCGATGCCAATGACAAGAAGCAGGTGGGCATTGAGATTCACTCTGGCAGGAACCGCATCGTGCGTCGCATCTTCGAGTCGCTTGGCTATCGTGTACAAAAGCTCGACCGCGTGCAGTTCGCTGGTCTCACCAAGAAGAACCTCCGCCGTGGTGATTGGCGCTATCTCACAGAAGAGGAAGTTGACCGCCTCCGCATGGGAGCATACGAATAAGCTTACCCCATTACCCCATTAACCCCATAAAGCCCATTAAGCCCATAATAATAATGAAAAGAACAAAGATAATTGACGTGCTAAGGAGCACAGAATATGGAAAAGAAGTCTGCGTGAAGGGCTGGGTACGCTCGCACCGAGGCAACAAGAACGTCGACTTCATTGCCCTTAATGATGGCTCCACTATCAAGACCATCCAGATTGTCGTTGACCCCGTTGCTTGTCCTGTAAGCGGTGCTAGCTGCGCCGCTCAGGAGCCTTCCCTCAAGGACGTTACCACCGGTGCCTGCATCTCAGTTGTTGGTACCCTCGTAGAGAGCCCCGCAGCAGGACAGCCCTCAGAAGTACAGGCCACCTCCGTCGAAATCCTCGGCCTCTGCGACAACACCTACCCGATGCAGAAGAAGGGTCAGTCTTTCGAATTTATGCGCCAGCACGCCCACATGCGTCTGCGTACCAACACTTTCGGAGCCGTCATGCGTATCCGTCACAACATGGCAATGGCCATCCACACCTATTTCCATGAGCACGGCTTCTATTATTTCCATACTCCACTTATCACCGCCAGCGACTGTGAGGGAGCCGGAAATATGTTCCAGGTAACTACCAAGAACCTCTATGACTTGAAGAAGGACGAGCAGGGGAAAATCATCTACGACGATGACTTCTTCGGAGAGCAGACCTCGCTCACCGTCTCTGGACAGCTCGAAGGCGAGCTGGGAGCCACCGCTCTCGGTGCCATCTATACCTTTGGCCCTACCTTCCGTGCTGAGAACAGCAACACACCGCGTCACCTCGCCGAGTTCTGGATGATTGAACCCGAAGTTGCTTTCCTCGACCAGGAGGAACTGATGGATCTCGAGGAGGACTTTATTAAATATTGTGTACGCTGGGCGCTCGACAACTGCAAGGACGACCTCGCCTTCCTCAACCAAATGATTGACAAGACTCTCATCGAGCGTCTCCAGTCGGTCATTAACACCGAGTTTGTTCGTCTGCCTTATACCAAGGGCATCGAAATCCTGCAGGAAGCTATCAAGAACGGACGTAAGTTCGAGTTCCCGTGCAACTGGGGCGACGACCTTGCCAGCGAGCATGAGCGCTACCTCGTCGAGGAGCACTTCAAGAAGCCTGTCATCATGACTGACTATCCCACAGCTATCAAGGCCTTCTATATGAAGCAGAACAAGGAAGTAACGCCATCTGGTTCTTCCGTTGGCTATCGTGGCACCGTCGCTCCTGGCCCCACCATGCAGGGCACTGACGTCCTCTTCCCCCAAATCGGAGAAATTATCGGAGGCAGCGTCCGTGAGGAAAGCTATGACAAGCTTATGGCTGAAATCAATCGCCGAAACATGGAGACCGACAAGCTCTGGTGGTATCTCGACACACGCAGATGGGGCACCTGTCCGCACGCTGGGTTCGGATTGGGCTTTGAGAGGCTCATTCTCTTCGTCACGGGCATGCAAAACATACGTGATGTCATACCCTTCCCAAGAACGCCAAAAACAGCCGATTTCTAGGAAAAATGTGGCTAATAACCCCGAATGTCGTATTTTTTTTATAGATTTTTGAAAAAAACCTTAAAAATATTTGCACGAAACCGAAAATATGTCTATATTTGCACCCAAAAATCGTGTCTCCGCGCCAGAGACGCGTCTGTGAGCTAGCCGTAAAGGCCCTAAAACACATGCAGGAGAGCTAGCAAATAGAATGGAAAAAAGGGTGAAGATGAAGATGAAAATAGATAGAGAAAAGATGTATAGAGAAAGAAAGATTAAACAACTGATGTATTAACTTTTTAATTTTTTTTATTAATTTAAATGTTTAACTGTATGAAAAAACAATTTTTCAGTAAGTTGCTTATGGCAGCGATGTTCGTCTCTGCCGTAGGCTCGTTCCAGTCTTGTAAGGACTACGACGGCGACATCGCTAAGATTGAGCAGAACGCCTCCGTCCTTCAAGGCCAGGTGACTAGCCTTGAGAACGCTCTGAACACTGCAAAGTCAGAGCTCGCAGCTGCTCAGGCTGCTGCCGACAAGGCTGTGAAGGCCGCCGAGGAAGCCGCAAAGAATGGCGCAGATGCCAACGCCGTGGCTAAGGAGGCTAAGGAAGCTGTTGATGCTCTCGCAAAGACTGCTGTCCTTCAGGAGAACATTGAGGCCCTTGAAAAGGCTATCAATGATGTTAAGGCTATCGCCGAAGGTAAGGTTGACCAGAAGACTCTCGACGCCGAGATTGCTAAGGTTGCCGGACGTATCGACGCTATCGATCCTGTTCTCAACCAGCTCACCGAGGGTATCGCTGAGGTCGCTACTCTGAAGGGTCAGATTGAGAGCAACAAGAAGGAAGCTGCTGAGGCTATTGAGGCTCTTCAGGCCGATATGGCTGCTCAGAAGGCCGTCATCGAGAACTTCACGAACGATGTGACTGCCAAGCTTTCATTCCTGAGCGAGGAGAGCATTATGACTATGCTTGAGGCAAAGATTGCTGAGGCTGAGTCTTCAATCATGAAGCTCCAGGAGCGCCTTGATCAGATTGATGCTAACAGCAACAGCATCAGCGAGATTAAGAGCCAGCTCGAGAGCATGCAGGCTTCCATCAACGGTGCTGTTGAGAAGATGGACAATGTAAGCCCCTACTTCAGCACTCTGAATGTGATGGTTGACAACGCTCTGACAAGTCTCGTTCTGAAACCCACTCTGTACTACGGTGGTATCGAGGCTGTTGAGGCTATCCACGGTCAGTATCAGCCCCTCGGCTTCTCTATCTATTATGCCGATGAGGATTACAACGCTGACAGAACAGGTGATGAAAATGCTCTTAATAACGAGTATGATCCCAACAACACCACAAACTGGCGTGACTGGGAGAGTGCAGGTTATGCTGCTACTTCTACCAATGCTTATGACATTACTTATGAGTATGCTCCGAAGAACGATCTGATTTACAAGTATCCCACTATCGATGCTTACTATCACATCAACCCGAAGCACCTCACCCGTGCTGAGATTGGCGACATCGCCATCAACACTGAGGATCTTACCTATGTCAACACCACTCAGACACGTGCCGAGCGCAATTCTTATGACATTGCTCTTGATGTTTGCGGCCCACAGGTGTACAAGATTGAGGATGGTCTTCTCCATGCTTACTTCACCAATAGCGCTGACATGTGGCATCGTATCGAGCTGTACGGAAGCCCCGTTGGTGGTCAGGTGACTGTTGTCTCTCTGGAGGCTACTGCTCCTACTGCTGATGGCACACGTACCGTCACTTCTGACTGGGGTGCTGTTGCACGCGTTCACCAGCATGGCTATTGCCTCGCTGACAACGACGCTACCATCACTCACTACGAGACCTATCCTCACATCGACAAGCCCCAGGATACCGACTGTGGTATGATGGATGCTCAGCAGTACACTTGGACAGAGGAGCACGTTTCTAGCGACGACGCTACTCGCGAGACCAAGTACAACCGCGACATCGTTCACGTCTATCGTCAGGCTCGTTGGGCCATTGAGAACCCCTACACTCACACTCTGAAGTGGGATGGAACCGCTGTTGACCTGGATCAGGTTATCGAGGTTCACGCTCTGCATCACTACTATGATTCTGGCGACCGTGAGTATGATCTTCCCGTTGATATCGAGAAGCTCGGTTTCGCTCGCAAGTACACTATCGTTAACTATCAGTATCCTGAAACCCAGGGTATCAACATCAATGGTACTGAGGAGTCTCAGCACGCTCACATTGAGGATGGTCACCTCCTGAAGGCTAACTTCATCACCAATGGTAAGCGTGATATCACTAAGACCAGCCGCACCTCTATCGGTCGTGAGCCTCTGGTGATGATTGAGCTCATTGATACTCTCGACGAGATGGCATGGAATCCCGATCACATGAACTGGGAGGCTGTTGTTAAGGATCACAATCCTCGTCACAACCTCGTGGCTGTTGGTTTCATCAAGTTCAAGATTGTTGACGAGACCGATCCTACGCTGCTGAACGTTAAGATTGACCTCCAGAATGAGAACATGTACGCTAGCTGCGCTGGTGATACTATCCTCACCAACTGGTACGAGGTTGAGGAGCAGATCCTCGACGCTATCAAGGTTAAGGGTCTTAGCATTTCGAAGTCTGAATTCGAGAGCAACTACATCCTCCGTGGTGTCGCCGGTGAGGAGTATCCTTTCCGTGAGCTCATCATGAGTGGTGCTATTCCTAGCATCAATGGTCAGGTTTATGTTCCTTACACTCGTAAGACTCAGATTATCGGTACACGTCAGAACTGGGTATCCAGCGTTGACCTCAGCCGTTCTGAGAACTGGGTTCTCCCGCAGGTTGTCCTCAATGGTGATATCACCGAGTATGATGAGTATCCTCTCCGTCCGAACATGGAGCAGCGCTTCGTTGATCCTGATCGTTATGGTAACATTATTTACACTACCTACGACTGGCTGCATCGTGAGACCAACCTCATTGGTGTTACCTTCACAGCTGAGCAGATGCTGCAGCAGCTTGTAAAGCGTGACCACGAGGGTGTCTATCTTGACAGTCTTGGCAACAAGGTTGCTTACCTCTCTGAGGCTGACTTCTATCCCTACGTTGACACTAAGGTGGCTGCTAAGCTCGTTGATCCTAACCACAACGGTTGGCCCGAGGTTACAATCTGCTTCCAGGTTCGCGTTCACCTGAACAAGGCTACTATGAATCGTCCTAGCCGTGCTAATGAAAACGGTAACTGGTACAGCATCGCTGGTGTCTACGGTGGTAAGAATGCATTTGTCAATGCTAACGTTGATCCGTTCAAGAATGGTGAGCAGCATGTATGGGATGTTCGTCGCTTCGTGCTGAACCTGCAGCAGTGCCTGAAGAACCAGAGATGGCTTGCTTCTCTCAGCAACTATCCTAACGCCTTCGACTTCTTCTACAGCGAAATCACTGGCGACCGTGCCGCTGAGCGTATCGGCGTCCAGAAGGCTAAGCTTGGACGTCTCCATGGTGACCTCTACTTCTACACCAAGCACTGGCTCGGTGACATCGAGGAGGGTACTCCTTACTGGCACGATGGTACTAAGGATGTTGTTGTTGATCAGTACAACCATGAGAAGATTAGCATTGAGGGCGACAAGTTCTATGCTGACAAGTATCTGATTAAGGTTTGCTACACCAAGAACCCGCTTGATACAGTTGTTTGGGCTCAGGAAGCTCAGGGTAAGCGCCACATCGGTAAGCTCGGTAAGTACCTCTTCGCTTATAAGTATATCGAGAACCACGCTGACTATAGAGATTCTTGGACTGACAAGACTGGTGATCCTCGTACTGCTGACGATGCACTTGTGCTGAACTACACGCACTTCGACATGGCTGGTGGTGAGCTTATCGCTTGGATTGACAACTATGACACCTATCAGGCAGAGAACAGCCGCTATCCGTTCGCTAACCTCGACCGTGAGGGCAATCTGAATGAGAATGTCAATGTACACCTCAACTTCAACAGTAAGTTCGCTCAGGATCTGCTCAACCGTGCTGGTCGCTATGCTGAGAGCAACAACGGTACACAGGATGGTTATAGCAAGGCTACTGATAATCCGTTCAGCGTATACTGCCACCTCAGCCTCTTCGAGGGCGACTGCATCCTCGCTGTCAATCCCGTCGCTTCTGAGCGTGCTGCTGGACAGGACTACATCGTTCGTCCCGACTATGTTGACAACTATGCTCTGACCGACGGTAGTGATATCCATCACTCAGCTGCTATGAACTATGTTCCTGCAAATGGTCCTTCAATGCCTGCAGAAACCGAGTTCCATACCTTCTTCCACCGTCCCGCTGGTGTTCCTGTAATGCTGAACAATCCTGACTTCGTCGTTCGCTTCCTGCGTCCGATCAGCGTCGAGTTCCAGACACCTTGGCAGACTTCAGCTATCAACGCTGTTGAGGATGCTGTTGCAGGTAACAACTCATTCACTGTTACTTATGTTAACATGTTCCGCAACCAGACTGGTTCGCCTTACAGCCGCATCTTCCCGATGGATTGGCGTAACTACACTCAGGTGAAGGATCAGAAGGATTGGATCCAGTACTATCAGGGTAAGATGAATCCTGGTGTGTTCAACGACAACGCTAATGATGGTGTTACCGTTTGGAACCAGGCTCCTTGGAAGCGCACCGTTTCTAATGGCTTCGGCTACATCAACGGCTTCAAGTACATGGATCTCGATCGTAGCTCTATCAACCGTGGCTCTAACATGATGTTCTACAACTGGAACAACTGGGTATACACTCCGAACACCAGCGACACTTATGCTGACAGCTGGAACGAGATGAACGTTGTTCCTATGGTTGACCACATGCTGACCAACTATGACGGTACTGAGGGCTTCCTGAGCAAGAACATTGCTATCATGGATCTCCAGATCACTCACAACATTGATCCGACCACTGGCAATATCAAGAGCACGACCTTCACTTACACGAATGATCTCGTGAACCGCGGTCCGTTCGACATCTTGATTCCTGTGACTGTGAAGTATGCTTGGGGTGACATCACTACCACTGGTAAGTGGGAGAGCACCAACAACATCCAGCGCACGAACGATCGTTACTTCCACAACGCCAACATGAACTACATCAAGGTTCACTTTGGTCCTACGATCGCCAACTAAGAATTGTCAAGTTTCTGTCCCCATACAAGGACAAAACTCATAACTAAGAAAGGGGTGTATGGCATACAATGTTATGCACCCCTTTTAATTATTAACTCTCTAGACACATGAATTACAAAAACATTCGTATTTTCGTTCTGGTAGCTATTTCCGCTCCTCTTTTCCTCTTCTCCTGCGTTGGTGAGAAGAAAGACGGCGGTAGTGTCAAGGAAGATATTAACATGCCTAGGATGACTCTTGACTCTCAGGACACTATTATCGTTGACCAGCTTGCTACTGAGTTTATTGAGCACCTGAAGAATAAAGAGTATGAAGATGCTATTTCGATGCTTTATTATCTGCATCCTGATTCAAGTATCGTGCCTATGCCTCGAAATCTAGCTATTCGTCAGGAGCAGATTTTCCGTACTTTCCCTGTCCTGGATTATCGGTTTGAGAGCATCCGCTTCCGCACCGAGACGGATTGTCAGGTGAAGTTCAACATCACGTTCGCTCGTAGTGCTGAGGGCGAGGATCGTACTACTTCCCTTTACCTCCAGCCAATTCGTCGTGATGGACAGTGGTATCTCACCGTCCGTGATTCTTCATCGCCTGCCGGTTCTGTTTCCCGGATTGAGAACTAATAATATATCGGGCCGTGATATGCTTCACGACCCGGTATTTTTTCTACTTCCAGCACCATTTTAATACTATGTATTATCCACTCTTTGCCCTTTGGTACGCTTTATCGCTTCTGCCCTTTTGTGTACACTACGTGTTGAGTGACCTGCTCTACGTCATTGTATACCGTTTGCTTGGTTACCGTCGCGATGTCGTACGGAATAATCTGTCCACTTCGTTTCCTGAGAAAAGCCAGGAGGAGCTTCTTCAGATAGAGCGAGGTTTCTATCACTCTCTTTGCGACTATTTCGTTGAGACGGTGAAGATGATTTCCATGAGTCGTGAGCAGATGCGTCGTCATATCGTGTTCAAAGGTGCTGAAGTGGTTAACGAGAGTATTGAGGCTGGCCAGCCAGTGGCAGCTTTCATGGGTCATACTTTCAACTGGGAGTGGGTGGCCTCACTTCCTATGTGGGTGAGTCCTAAAGCACAGTGTGGACAGTTATACCATGCATTGGAGAATAAGGCTTTCGACAGACTTTTTATTCATCTCCGCCAGCGTTGGGGAGCGGTCAGTATTGTTCTTACCGACATTTTGCGTAAGACCATCGAGTTCAAGCGTCAAGGCAAGGCTACGGTCATTGGCTACGTGGGCGACCAGGTGCCGCATTGGAACAACATCCATCACTGGTGTCAGTTCCTCAACCACGATACGCCCGTCATGACTGGCACCGAGCGTATAGCGCGCAAAAACCATCAGGCAATCGTCTATATCGACATACGTCGTCTACGTCGTGGCTACTACGAGTGTGAATTCCGCCTTATCACCCGACATCCTGAGCTGATGCCTGAGTATGATCCAACAGACATCTACCATCGTATGCTTGAGGAGACCATCCGTCGACAGCCAGAACTGTGGCTTTGGAGCCACAATCGTTGGAAGCGTACCCGCGAAGAGTTCAATGAGCGTTTTGAGGTTGTTGACGGGAAAGTCATCGAGAAACAACAGCTTTGTGATTCCAAGCAATGACTATTGCGTGGCACATCATCATCAATTAATCATGGCAGCGTAAATACGAAGCGGGCACCGCCGGTGTAGTTGGTATCGAGCACGATGTCACCTCCCAGGCGGCGGGCGATGCTACGGGCAACGGTGAGGCCAATGCCTGTTCCGTCGTAGTATTCGTCGAGCTGCACGAACTCGTCGAAGATGTGCTCTGCTTCCTCTGGTGGCACGCCGATGCCGTTGTCTTCGACGACAAAGGCCAGTTTGTCGCCCTGCAGCTCCATGCCTAGCACTACCTTCCCTTCCTTCACCGTCTTGCCGGCAGCGATGTCTGCCTCAGCCGGATGTGTGAATTTCCGTGCATTGTCGAGCAGCAGTGACAGGGCACGTGTTGCCTGTTCCAGATTGGTGTGTAGTATCACCGTGTCGGCACCCTCGGCTATCTTCATGTCGAAGGTCAGATGGTCGGCTACGGTGATACCACTCTCGTCGGCAGCTTGTGCGGCCACTTGCACCCCCGGCACGTCGTCGTTGCGCTCAATTTCTGTCTGGCTGCTGGCATCGGCAAGTTCCAGCATCTTCTTCACCAAAGAGGTGATGCGGTTGGTGTTGTCGCTGATGCCGTGGGTCACCTCCTCACGGGTGGTGTCGTCTAGCTCCATCCCCGGGGTGGTGAGAATCTGGGTGAACCCGCTGAGAATGTTCAATGGCGTGCGTATTTCGTGAGAGATTTGCTGTATGAAATCGGTCTTCATACGCGATGACTCCTCAGCTCGTGCACGCGCTTTGTCCAGTTCTTTGTTGGTTTCCTCCAGTTGGTGGTAGGTTTCCTCCAGCTTGTCGTAGAGCAGCAACGACTCTTGATAGCCTTCCGACATACTGTCGAAATTTTGCTCCAGCAGCGCGTTCTCCTCCTTGAGGTGCTGCAGTTCGTCAAGTACCCGCTGATATTCTTCCTGTGTGACTTGCATTTCCTTCTTAATTCGTTGCTTTCTGCTCAACGGTCATAAACTTGGTGAATCCCGTCATGGCCAGCACCTTGTAGATTTCAGGATTAACGTTGGTCATCTTGAACTGCCCCTTCGACATCATCACCTTGCGCATCGTCTTCTGTATGATGCGCAACCCTGAGCTAGCCATATAGTTCAACTCCGAGCAATCCATTACCAGGTCGATGTTCGGCTCACTGAACACTGGCTCAATGTCTTGTTCAAACTGTTCAGCGTTCATCGTGTCGATACGCTTGTCGGTCTTAATGATGGTCTTACCACCTTCTTTCAAAATCTGTGTCATATTTTGGTTCTCCTTTTATTTTATTTCAATGATTGTTTAGTCTTTCAGTTCTTTCTTCATCGTCAGTAGGTTTTTACCTTCCAGCCGCTGATAGGTTACTTGATTCATAATGTTCTTCATGATGTAGATACCCATTCCGCCGAGGTCGCGCTCTGCGGGATTGATTTCCACATTAAAATCTTCTTTCATCGTTGGGTCGAATTCCTTCCCCTGATCTGACAGCATAAAGGTTAGTTCTTTGCCGTCGCTCTCTGCCACTAGTTCTATGTGGGCATCTGTTCCCTTAGGATAGGCGTAGAAAATGATGTTCGACACCATTTCCTCCAGTACGAGGTTCAGGTTCATCTGCATTTCCATGCTGAGTCCCAGTTCTTCGCAGATTTCCTCGATGAACTGTTCCACATGTTCCAGTTCGGCGATTTGGTTTTTAATGTTTATTACCTTTCTCATACCTAATAGGCTTTTTTACTTTGTTTCTATCTTAATGCACATCATCGTGAGGTCATCGTTGGGTTCGGCACCGTTGCGGTGCAAGCTTACTGCTTCGGCCATTGTCTCAACTACCTGCTGGGCAGAGGCAAATTGTGTCTGTCTTAGCAGGTCAAGCACACGTTCGTCGCCCAACTGTATCTGTTGACTGTTCTCGGCCTCGTTAAGTCCGTCAGTATAGATAAACAGCGGGCGTCCTTTGATGGTTTCTATCTCCTCTCCTTCATACTTCAGCCCTGGCCAAAGGCCAAAGGGCGCATTGGATTCCATGTCGAGGAAGTCGCCTTTGTTCTCCCCGCCGCCGATGACGGGCGGATTATGTCCTGCGTTGCAGAAGTCGAGGTGTCCTGTCTTTAGGTCAATGAGCCCCAAAAAGAACGTGACGAACATGCCGTTCTCGCTATCGTCGTCGCAGAGGGCATCATTTATTCGTGTACAAATCTCGGTGGGCATGAGCAGCTGGGCGGCAAGCGTACGGAAGAGTTGGGTGGTTTGCGCCATTAACAGCGATGCCGGTACTCCCTTTCCGCTGACATCGCCAACAGCGAAGTAGAGCTTGTCGCTACTGAGCACGTAGCCATAGAGGTCGCCACCCACCTCCTTGGCAGGAGTCATCGAGGCATACATGTCGAGCCCTTCGCGCTTGGGGAACGTGCTGGGCACCATCGACATCTGTATGTGGCGGGCGATCTTAAGCTCGTTTTCCATCAGCTCCTGAGCAGATTTCACCTTGGCGTATCGCTTGGCGGCACGGTGGCGTACAAGGGTGAAGATGCTGAAGAATATGAAAAGGGACACGATGGCGAAGATGAGGCCGACGTTGCGCTGCTGAGAGAGCTCTGTCCGCTGGTGTGCTATCTGTGCCTCTTTCTCCTGTGTCTCGTAGATGGTGGCCAGCTCGGCGGCGGCGTCGTTCTTCTGCGCTTCGATGGCAGGTGCTATCAGCGAGGCAATCTTTGCTGCTACGGCCAGGGCGGAGTCCTTTCGACCAGCCTTGTAATTAAACTCGAACTTGGGGAAAAGATAGGTCCTGATGACTTCGAGGTTTGGCTCCATGTTCCATTCGGCTGCGATGCGGTCAAAGTCCTGGAAGATGTCGGCCGCCTCGGCATTGCGACCAACACTACTCAGATAGTTGCACGAGAAAATACGCGCCTCGTCGGTCTTCGAGTATTCCGTCTTCAGGAATTCCTCGAAATCCTTGGCCGCCTCCTCCTTTTTTCCTTGGGCAAGTAGTATCTCTGAACGTTTCAAGGAAGTTTGCCCGTTTATCTGATCCACAAAAGCGGAGTCAGCTCCCGGCTGTTTCTTGTACCAAGAGAGCAACAAGTCGCAACGGTCAATCCATTTCTGCTGCTCATGGAGTGTTTCTATGCCATTATACACGGAGGATATATTGGTCACCCCGATAATGCAACTGCGGAAATAGGTAAGATTGACATCCTCCTTTTCCATATACCTCTTGTAGTATTGGTATGCCTGTTCGAAGCTCTTTTCTGCCTCGTCCATCCGGTTCAGCTCCTTTTGGCAACCGCCAATGACGGTGAGAAGGTTACCCTTCCTGTCCGATGTTATGTCGGGGTCCTGTGCGATACAGGTAAAGGCGGGCAGCGCTACACGCAGGGCTTCCTCATATTGGTTCAACGACATGTAATAGCTAGCCAAGCTGCTAGCGGCCCTGCTATATAATTTAGGCTCCTCGTCGGCATCGTTAGTCTCGACTATCTTCTTCAGATACTCATATGACTCCTTCGAGTCTCCTCGGTTGGTGTATGCCAAGGCCCTGTAAAAGTCTGCCTTGATGGGTGGCAGAAGATTCTCGTCGGTGAGGCTGTCTGTCAATTCAATGATGCGCTCCACGTCGCCAGTTCTGGCCACAGCGCGCACCATCTCCTCCGCTGCCAAGCTTAGTGAGTCGGCCACGCTGCTATTATTGCCTTGCGTCCTGCCGTTTTGGCAAGCCGTCAAGTTCAGTAGCAATGCAGACAGCACTATCACTAACGCGGTATCGTATAGCTTCACGATACCGTTCACCCGATGGTGGATGTCCTGCAATATGTTGTTAAACCATTTCTTCATAGGTTCTCATTCGAGTCGTAGCTTAGTTTCTGTGCTGCAAAGTTACGAATAATAGCTGAAAGTGCAAAACTTTCTCCCTTTTTTCTCTTTTTCCCTTTGTTTTTTTAGCTTTCTCAATGTAAATGTTTTCGGATAGGTCTGCTATGGGAAAAACCTGGCACAGGCTCATGTACCGGGCAACTACTTCATCAAATCTCTTTCTCTTTTCAAGTGCAATCTCGCCCATCAGCGAGCCCATCTCATTGGTCAGTCTTTCAATCTTTGTTCGCCTCTCTTTGAACTAAAACGCCAGTGCAGCAAGTGAGAGCTGCTTGCTGATATCCTGGAGGGCGGCGCGGAACTGCCTACGCTCGTCCTCGGTGAAGGCGGCCTGCTTGCCATTGACAGTGTTACCATTCACCTTCTGCATGAGCCATCCGCGTGACTTGCCGAAGTATTTCTTGGCAATGTAGCTAAACGATATGGCCTCTGGCACGTCTCCCATCTTGGCCAGCCTTGCACGGGCAATCATCTCCTCGCCCTCGGCAAGCACCTTGTCAAGGCCGTCGACGAACTGATTAACACCTTCTTCAAGTTCATCTCCAGACAATGCCGTTGCATGTGGCCGCTGTTCTGTTATTTCCTCAAAATATGCCCTTATCTTCGGGTCTTTGATACTGTTTACTGGATTCTCCATAATTTTGTTTTTTTAGTCCCCACTACAGAAAGAGTGGGGATTGTTAATTACCTTAGCAATTCTTCTATCATATCGATGTTTTTCTGAAACTCAATCATCCTGTCAAGCAGCTTGTCGATGAGAGGTCCCTTTCTCCATTCGGGAATGCTTTTGTCTTTCATCACCTCTTGGATGGAAAGCTTTGTGTATTCCAGACATCTTCGATAGAAGTCAAGTCCTTCTTGTAGTTCCATTCGCTTTGTTTCTGGTTCAACAGTTAATGACCTCTTTTGACGATGCAAAGATAATAAACTTTTGTTTAATAAGCAAATGCTTGAGAATTTTTCTCCTTTGGGTATCATCAAGAGTTAAACTTTTGTAAAAATGGAATGCCCCCTAAAACGGAACCTCTAAAGGAAAGAAAAGCAAAACCCGCTGAAAAATCAGTGGGTTCTTAAATTCTTGGAGCGGAGAGAGCGAGATTCGAACTCGCGAACCAGTTTTGCCGGTCACACGCTTTCCAGGCGTGCCTCTTCAGCCACTCGAGCATCTCTCCTTTTGTGTGCTGCTGTGACGCTTGGACGCGTCACCTGCTTTATTGTTACGAAAAGCGCGTGCAAAGGTACGAACAAAAAACGAGAAATGCGAAAGTTTTTAATTATTTTAACCGAAATCGCTTTTACTGACAAAAACTGACAAAAACCGGCTTGTACTTTTCCCCGTCTATTTCAGGATAACCTCCATTGTTGTTTTCTGTACCTGCATCCCCATATTCCTATAGAAATGCAGGGCGGGGTCGTTTCCTTCCCACACGTTCAGGGTGATGTTGTTGCATCCGATTGACTGGGCATAATCACTGACATATTCGTACAACGCCTTGCCTACGTGCTTGCCGCGTGCTTTTTCATCCACACAAATATCATCGATATATAATGTCTTGATGTCTTGAAGCAGTTGGTCGCCTTTGTGTTCCGTAATCTGGCAGAAAGCGTAGCCTTGCACCCCTCCGTCATCGTAAACGAAGACGGGGGTGTTGTCATCGACGAGAATGGATTCAAGCTCCTGCGCGCTATACTTGGTCGTGTAGGGTTTGAACAGGTCGGGGCGTAACTTGTGGTGCACCATGTTCACCTGATGCAGCAGTTCTATGATACGGTGGATGTCTTCTTTGTTGGCTTTTCTAATCATTTCTGTAAGCGTTTCTTGAACTGTTTATACTCATCGCAACGCGATACGTAGTCGCTCTCCGTGGCGTTGCTGAAATGGACGAAGTTTGCTAGGGCCGTGAAGGCTTTGTATTGCGGGGTATTGGGGCGCGGAACAATGTCGTACTTCATTTCCGAACTGTTCCAGTCAAGGTCGTACCACGTCTGGTCTTCGCTGTATAGTTCGCCATAGGATAGGGCGAAGAGAGCACGTTCTTTCAGCTTCTGGTCGGCCGTCTGACTGGCTTGTCGGAGCAGGTCGCGTGTACGTGCCAGAAGGTCGGCTTCGTTTGCACGCAGGGTGTCGTTGACGCTCTTTCCGTCGCGCATGAGGTACCAGCAGTCACCGGTATAGGATGCCTGTGCATATCTTACGGCGAGGTCGTAGCAGCGTTGCTGGCGTGATGTACCGGCAAGGACGCTCAGCTCGCCTTCCAGCGATTCCATCTCCTTTGAGAATACGAGCTTCGGGTTGGCTAGGAGCATGGTGGGGTCAATGGAGTTATAGGTTTGGTCTTCCTTGAGCCACTGGCGCTTTATCCAAGGTTCCACTTTCCACTGTCGGAAGGCGGCATAGGGTGCGTAACCTCTCTTCTGATAGAATGATGCCGGCACCTTGGTCAGCCATTGCTTGGCCTCCTTCCACTGGCAGAGACGCATGTACTTGGTTCCCATGAGGTCGTTCATCTCGTTGTCGTCGAGTTGCAGCGCGGCGTAACGGTCAATGGGTGATATGCCTGGGTTGTGTACATAGTCGATGAGCTTCTTCGTGTTGGCGATGCTCATGGTGTCGATTTGCTCCTTCACGGCGTATTCGTCAACACTTTGCATTAGTGCCAGAGCTGTGTTGAAGCGTCCGACCTTGGTGTAGTGGTCGTTCAGCACCTTGTGCACCAGACGATCCTTTGCTCCGAAGAAGAAGTAGTTGTTAGGTGCCAGCGAGTCAATCCACGGTAGCTCATCAGCCAGGAACTTGTCGAAGGCGGCATCGTCTTTGGTGGTGGTTGCTGCGGAGATGTAGAGCCGCAGCACACGGGCACAATCCTTCATGCGTTGTGTGCCTTCCAGGTTTGCTGTCCTGTTGATGTCTGCTCTTGCCAGCAACTGGTTGCCGAAGAGGAACTCCAGCCATGCCAGCGCGCTCTGCCACATGACGGGTTGCTTCGAGCGCTTCTCGCTGACGGCCTTGCGTGCCAGCTGACACATCTCCATCGCCTCGCTCTTCTGTATGTCGCGGATGAAGAGTTTTCCTTGCACTCCCCATCCCTCTTCGTCCACGTCGACGGCCTCCTGTGCATTGTTCACGAAGTCCTGCAGCAAGAAGGGCAGCACGGCGGAGTTGGGATCGCGGTTGTACTCCTCGCTGATGGCCTTGTAGGAGCGGCGCTGGTAATACTGTGTCATGAGGCTCTGCCAGTCGCCAAGCTCAGCGAATATCTTTCCGGCTTCGTCGGAACGCCCGGTGTGGAGGAGTGCGCCGGCATAGATGTCGTGCATCATGTCCTTGTAGATGGTTTCGATGAACTGTGTGGCGGTTTGCTCCCAGAAGCTGACGTTCTCGGCGTGGCGCCCCAGGAGCATATTGCAGCGCATGAAGAGCAGGGCATGCTGGCTGCGTAGCTTCGACTTCAGTTTCCCTTCCGCGTAGGTACGAACCTGCAGCAACGTCTGGCGACGCTTGGCCAGTTGCTCCTTCGTGGGGTATTCCCACTGCTCGTATCTCACCTCGCGTGCACAGTTCAGGTAGAGGTCGAGGTTCTCCAGATAGGACGACATGAGCTGGTCGCCGTGACTGGCAGCGTACTTCTTTGTCTCGTCCATGTTGAAATAATAGTACTCCACTTCATCGCCCATGCCCATGTAGGCCTTCCAGTTGGCGTTGCACACCTTGTCGGCACGGTCGCTGAATTCCTGGCGGTCGTAGAGGCTGTAGAGGTAGTTGTTGTGTGAATCCATCCAGATGCAGGCAGCTGCGGGCAATGCCGACACGAGGAGTAGAATGCTAGTGACGATAGATTTTCTGGTATGTGTCATAGTCGTATCGATTAATGTTATCTTTGTCAAGACAATAAATGATGATGGTGTTGGCCATGTCGTCGCGAACCTTCTCTACCATTTCCTTCGCGCCGAGAATCTCGTTGGCTTCCACGGTGTGCTCTATGCGCACGCCACCAATGGTGCGCTGCCAAGCGTAAACGGGGTAGGCGGCAGCCAAGGGCAGCGGATAGTCGGCGAGGTAGCGCATGTAGGGCTGCACGTCGCGCAGGTCGAGGATGGGATTCCGCTCTGCGAATTTTTGCGGGTCGCCGGTGTTGTAAACCATGAGAACTCCATAGTCAGCGGGCGGTGCGGGCATCGACAGTTGGTGCAGGCGGATGGTGGTGGAAAGGGCCATACCGTAGCTTTGCGCCTCGCGGCGCACCTCCGAGAGGAAGTCGTAGTAGGTCTTTCGGCTGCGCAGCGTGTAGTCGCAGTCAATCTGTAGCTCACGTGCTGGTGGCAGGTCGTGGGTCTCATTCATCTGCACGACACGGGTTACGAGCTTCCTAGCCAGGTCCTTGCCTTGCAGGGCAGACGGTCTCATGCAATCCTCGGTGATGTAGATAGTGGGTACCAGTTCAATGTGGGGGCTTTGAAGTTCAAACCGTATCGTGGCGTTGGGCATGGGTTGCCCGTCGGTCATCACCACGTCGAAGTAACGGCAGAAGACGCGGTGTATGTCGTGCTCTTGCAGAAAGGCTGTCTCTGCGGAATCCAGGCCCCATGTGGTGCGCCAGTAGTAGGCCGTGTTCTCCACAGGCAGCGTTGGCACCACGTTGTCATGGTGCCGACATCCCGTCAAGAGCAGGAGCGAGAGGAGCAGAAAGCTGTTCAATCTCATAGATTATGCCGTTCAATCCCATAGATTAAGCCGTTCAATCCCATAGATTAAACGGCTTAAACTCCAAAAGGGTTCTATTGCTTACCGGCCATGATGTCGATGACGTTGGCTATGTCGGCCACGTCAACGATGCCGTCTGCGTTCACGTCACCCTTCTTACCGCCGCCGGCACCGGGCGAGAGTTGTATTTGCATAGTGACGACATCGGAGTTGTCGAGGCCCGCTTTGCTGGTATAAAGGCTGATGGTGTAGAGGAAGGTGAGGCTAACCTCGGTGTCGCCACCCTGCTTGATGTCGGCATCGGAAATCTCATAGTGATACTCCACGCCCTCGTCCTCGCTGCTGAATGTCAGTTTGCCGTTGTTGAGGGTGATGGCGGGCTTGGCGCACTTGCCATAGATGTATTTGAACCCGCTCCAAGGTGCGGTTGCCTTATAGGAGTCTACGGCAACCGTCGGCACGTGGAGCGTGGCGTAGTCTATGCGGGAGTCTTTGAAAGTCAAGTCATTGGCTGTGGGCACTTTTACTGCTTGGCAATACACGTCGGCAAGCTCGGGGCAATTGTAGAAGGCATAGTCGTTGATGGCTGCTATGTCTTTGCCCATGCTGACGGTAGTGAGGTTCTTACATTCATAGAAAGCCCTTTTGTCTATGACTTTCACGCCGTCGGGAATAGTGACGGAGGTAAGCCCATAGCAACTATAGAAAGTTCCTTCTTTCAGGCTATCCAAACTGTTAGGAATGTTGACTGAGGTGAGTCCGCTACAACTTCCGAAAGCATAACTGTCTAATTCCTTCACGCTTTGGGGAACTGTAATGGAGGTGAGACCGGAACAATATGCGAAAGCAGAATTTCCGATACTCGTCACGCTGTTGGGAATGGTAATGGAAGCGAGGCCTCTGCAGCCGTTAAAAGCATTTCCCCCGATACTCGTCACGCTGTTGGGAATGGTGACAGAGGTGAGGCCTTTGCAATAGGCGAAAGTGTATGGCTCTATTGTCGTAATCTTATCGGGAATGGTGACGGAAGTGAGGCCGCTACAACCACTGAAAGCTTCCCTACCTATGCTTGTCAGGCTGCTTGGGAAGGTGACGGAGGTCAGGTCTGTGCAATAATAGAAAGCGCAGGGTGCAAGGCTCTTCACACCGCTTGGTATTTCCAGGTTCGTTATCTTTTCTCCATTCAGGTAAAGGCTGTGGGCCTGATTAACTGGTATTGGGGCTTGACACCACAGCTTCAAGTCGGAGATGTAAATCGAAGTAACTTTGCTACAAGCCCCGAAAGCACCCAGTGTAACGTTCGTCAAGTTGGAGTGAGCGGTGATGGAGGTAATGGACGTGCAGCTATGGAAAGCAAGGCGCCCTATGCTGGTCACGTCGTCGGGTATCACCAGGTCGGTCAACAACGTTCCGTTCAGGTAAAGGCTATGGCCACAATAGAGTGGCTGTGCACCCGTAGTATAATGAATTGCTTCATACTCTATCTTGCACCATGCGCTGAGGTCTGAGATATGAACACCCTTGGTCTTCAGCTTGTTGCAACCATAGAAAGCCCCGTCTCCTACGAATTTCATGTTGGCAGGAATGGTGACGGAAGTCATTTCTGTACATCCCAAGAAAGCTTCCGCTGCAATGGACGTCACGGGATAGGTGACACCGTTTTGAGTCACGGTCTCAGGAATGACGATGTCGCCCTTGTACTTGACGTTGTCCTTGTACTGGAGGACTGTGGCTCCCTTTGTCTTGGAGATAAGGTCATACCACAGACTGCCGATTTGCACTTCTATGGCAAAGGTGTTTGCTGCCATCGACAGCAAGAACGAAAGTAAAATGCTTTTTTTCATTGTTTTTTGAATGTTAATTGGTTAAGACGAATGATTAATGGCTGCAAAGTTACGAAAAAAGGTTAGAACAGCGAAGCAATTTGGAAAGTTTTTAACAAATTGCCTTAAAATATAGACAAACTACGAGAAAAGGGCATCTTTTCTATGGTTTTGAACGGCTTATTTGGAGAAACTCCAATTTTTGCCGATAATATTTTGGTGGTTTCGCAAACTTTCCTTAATTTTGCACCGTATTTATCAATGTCAACTTTTTCTGTTTAATAAATACAAAACTAACCAATGATGAAAATGAAATTACTCTTTTCCGTGTTGCTCCTGTTCATGGGAGTGAGCATGCAGGCTCAGTCTGTCGCTGCCGAGCAGATGGACGAGCATTTCAACGACAGCACCAATCTGCCCTACGGATGGTTTACTGAGGGCTGGAAGGTAAAGGACGGCGTCATTCGGACGAAGGCATCCTCCAGTTTTGACTTTAGCTCTATGGGTCAAGGTGAAGGAAGCCCCGACATTAGCGAGCTCCTCAGTTCTCTGATGGGTGGCGGTGACGAGGATAACTACCTGCTCACTCCGCCCCTTGTGGTTAACGAGGGCGAGACGCTGGTGTTCTCTGCCAAGAAAGAGAAGACGCACCTGCCGCTCCCGGCACGTACAAGACGCTGTTCCAGAACGTCGACCAACAGGGCACCAGTACAGGCGAGAACATCAGCTTCGACGACCTAAGCTACGAGCCCGTCATCCCCTACATCGAGGATATTACCGTAGGCATCCAGCCCACTATCATTGCCATCGAGGCCGACGGCACCAGCCGCTATTTCGACCTACAAGGACGTATGCTGAACGGAAAGCCCGCTAAGGGAGCGTTCATCGAGAATGGAAAGAAAATCATTAACAAGTAAATACATCGTGTAGACAGCATCCTGAGCAAAATGAAAATAAAGAATCTGATACTTTGTGGTTTAGTGGGATTGTTGCTGACATCATGCGCCACGAAGGAGAATGCCATCACCCAGCTGGAGGACTTTACTTACGAGCTGCGCGACAATAGCCGCAACTATGATGTAGAGGACTGGCAGAAGGCTGGCAAGAAATTCCTGAAAATCCGGAAGAATGTCAGCAAGCACGAGTTTGACTATACCGCTGAGGAAAAAGCAAAGATTGGCCGTCTGGAGGGCGACTGTGCCCGCTACATGGCGAAGGGAGCCAAGGAAGGCTTCTTCGACAAGCTGCAGAACATCGGCAGCGAAATCATGGGTGTCCTAGAGGGCATCCTCGGCATGTGATAGCCATGATGAGCAGCACAGCCAGACTTCTAGACGTTAAAGGCCTTGTTGGTCATTTGCTTTCAGCATTTCGCTGGGCTGGATACCAAACTCCTTCTTAAAGCAGGTGGCGAAATACTTGGGATCTCGGAATCCTACTTTGTAGGCCAGGTCTGAGACGCGGAGGTCGGGCTGTTCCTCTGCCAGTCGTCGTGCCTCCTTCATGCGTAGGGTGCGTATGAAGGCGGTGACGTTGAGTCCTGTCAGTGAGCGCAGACGGTTGTAGAGCGTGGAGGCCGACATGCCCATCTCTGCAGCGAAGGCATCGCGGTCGAAGTCTGCATCGTCGAGGTGTGCCATGACACATTTGCGTACCTTTGTGAGGAAAAGCTCGTCGGCGGTAGGCTGCTGCTGCTGCCCTGCCTCGGGGGTGTTGTTGACCAGTGCCGTCACACGTTCGCGCAGTATGCGTCGACGGTTTTCCACGAGGTTGTTGATGCGCAGCTCCAGGTCGCCGAGACGGAAGGGTTTGTTGATGTAGTCATCGGCACCCAAGAGCATCGACTCCTTGCGGTCTTCCTCGCTGGTCTTGGCAGTGAGCAGGATGATGGGAATATGGTTCAGCTCTTCCGATGTTTTTATCTGTCGTGTCAGCTCATTACCACTCATTTCGGGCATCATCACGTCGGCAACGATGAGGTCAGGTTCTTCCCGTTGCACCACCTCCATGGCTATGCGCCCGTTTGAGGCCGTGGTGATGTGGTAGTGGCTGCCCATCATAGTCTTCATGAGCATGAGGAGTTCCTTGTTGTCCTCCACCAGTAGAATGTGATAGGCATCCTCACCAGGCGTAGTGTCGATGGTGGGCTTTGGTTCCTCCCTCTCTCTTGAGAGTGCGGGCAGGTCGATGATAGCCGTTCGTGGCGTGCTCAGGTCTATGGTGTGGCTTCGGTCAATCTGTGCCGGGTTGTAGTGTTCCTTGGTGATTGGCAGCGTGACGGTGAAAGTCGTGCCCTTACCTTCCTCGGTGTCACAGTCGATGGTTCCTCCGTGCAGGAACACCAGTTCGCGGGTAAGCGCCAGTCCCAGTCCTGTGCCGCTGGCTTTCACACGACGGTAGTCGCCATCGTGGAATCGGTGGAATAGCTTGCGCCGCTGCTCGGGCGAAAAGCCGATACCTGTGTCAGAGACGCAGATGGTAACGTGGTCGTATTTGTCGTTGGTGTATGCCTCCAGCGTTACCTTTCCAGGGGCGTTGGTGTATTTGAACGCGTTGGAAAGCAGGTTGTAGATGATTTTGTCCACCTTATCGGTGTCTATCCAACCCATCATCGAGTGTGGGTCGCACTTGATACTGAACTCCAGGTTTTTCTTCCTCATCAGCGGCTCTATGCACACCGCCGTCTGTCGGATGTACTCCATTACGTCGCCCTGTGATACCATTAGCTTCAGCTCTCCCGACTGCGATTTGCTAGTTTCAAGTATCTGTTGGAGCAGTCGTGTCATGCGCTCCACGTTGAGCTCCATGAGTGCGTAGTCAGTGGCGAAGCGCGGTTCACGGGCCCTCAGGTGCTCCACGGAAGCGGAGATGACGGTGAGCGGGGTGAGCAGCTCGTGCGATATGTTGGTGAATACACTGGCCATCTGCAGTCGGTTGCGGATGCGCATGCTGCGAATATAAAGGTAACGCAATAATACCAGCAGCCCTAGCAACCCTAACAGTGCCACAATAATTAATAATATAAAGGCCGTGTTCATAATAATATTAATACAGGATCGGGAACGATAACCCGCTTTTTGTGTTATATGGTTGAAAAAACGTGAGCAAAGGTACGCCATTTTTCTGAAACAGAAAAGTTTTTTGGGGAAAAATAGTACGCAACGGGTTTAAAATACGTGATTTTAGGTAGAAAAATAGTTAAATCACGATTTTTAAACCTAAATTAACCATGATTGAACCTCTATTTGAAAATAATGTCTTACCTTTGCACTCGTCAAATAAGATTTTTTTAATGGTTAAGGTTTATGGTTGATTAATTTCATTGGAAAAGTCCCGCTGTGAAGCGGGGCTTTTTTTATGTGTTCAGCATGAGCATCAGCTAACGGGTGGCGTAAATGTAGCGGGCATAAGATGGAATGTTTCCCATAGCCTATTCTTCCTGTTCGTAATAATAAGAATAGTCGATGCCTTTCATAAAGATTTCGCGGTCATCGATGCGGTCGGTCATAGCCCCTCGCAGGAGAGCCTTTATTGGCATAGGGTCTGTTGTGCTTGTGCGCATAGCAGCGAGATAATCTTTCTTGTCTATCTTGCTCCAATCGACACAAAGCTTCAGGCGCGCCTTGAAGATAAGGTCCAGCCAAATGCGGGTACTGCGGCCATTGCCTTCCATAAAGGGGTGAGCCACATTCATCTCCACATATTTATTAACTATCTCATCGAAAGTGGTCTCTGGCATACCTTCAATAATCCTCAGATTCTGCATCAGATATTCCGCACGACAAAACAAAGTGCCGTCCTTCCAGATGGTCTTGGTGCGTATATGTCCGGCAAAGTCGTATAGCCCACCGAAGAGGTAAGCATGTATCTGTTGTAGGCATTTCACTGTTCCTGGCTCCATGCTTTCAAGCAATCCGCTCTCAATCAACGTGTAAGCTTTCTTTTTGCTCTGTCCGTCAATACTGTTGTCGCTATAGGTGAACCAATCCAAGAATGCTCTGGCACGATTGTTAGGATAGTTCTTTGCCAGCGTTTGCACACATTCGGCATCCAGCGCATCAGCCGCACGTTGTTTGCCGTCTGGTGCTTGGAATTTGAACTCGTGAGTGACACTCACGAGTTGTACACCATCTGTCGCCAGCTTCTTTTTCAACCAACGCCAATAGTTTCCCGCTTTTACATAATCCTCCTCATCGTTGATGGCCCGCACGATGTCAGTTGCCGAGAACCACCACTTACTGTGTTCCTCGTCCCAAACAGCCCGAACTTCACGGTCGTTGAAGAAGCGGATAGACTTTTTTGTACTATTCGATGCCATAGCCCTATTCATCCTTAATGATTTCCCAATGACCAGTCTTGTATGATCCAACCCATTGTATGAGCTTTCTCTCTTGCAAGTGCGCAATATCACGCTGAATGGTTTTTCTGTTTACATTCAGTTTTTCCGAGAGATATTTTGTGTTTACTGTGACATTTAGTGCGGCACCATCTGCGACACCATTTTTAATCAATTCCACAATAACTCGCTGTCTTTCAGTCAGTTCTTCTGCGACATTTACTGCGACATCCTGTGTACTGATTGTCGGTTCATCCTCCTCCATGCTCTTCCTGTATTCCGCTATCTGCTTGATAAGGTTCTCGCAATGGTGGTCGAGCATAAAGGCTTTGAATCTGTCCGAACAATCTTCTTTTTCGCTCTGCTCCAACGAGGTGATGTATTGCTTGCGCTTCTCTTTCTTAACAATCGATGGTATGACGCCAAACTCATACTGAATCATATTCATCACCAGTCGGCTCATGCGTCCGTTGCCGTCTGCCCACGGATGAATCTCCACTAAGCGGTAGTGAGCTTCGAAACTCAGGTCATACACTTTCTCTATCTCTTTCGGGTCGATATGCCTCCGCTCCTCGTTGAGCCACTGGCAGAATGCCTCAGTCCTTGACGGCACTTTCTGATAGGCGATGTAAGACCTGCCGCCAATACCGGCACTCACATTCAACAACCTCAGTTCGCCCTTTGCTGCGGAGAAATTACCCGCCATTGCGCTATATTCCGACCCTGTGTTCTTCATCACCAATGCCGAAAGACTACATAACAGATCGACACTGTAGTCTGTGTGCTGTCGTGCATAAATCATTCCCTGCTCGTAGGCCGTCTTGAGGTCGAGGTTCATCATCTGCTCGATGAGCGGCTTCTGTGCACCTATTCCTTCGTCGAACAGTAGCCTGTTCTCCAGCTCTGTTACCGTCGAACCCTCGATGGCGGTGGAATGTGTGATAATAGAATAAAGGTAGAACTTGGCATAGTCTATCTGCTGGTCTATGCCGAGTTGCTTGTATTCTTCATATATGGGCCTTATCGTCTTTCTCATGTGTTTTCAATTTTCAATTTCCAAATCGTGGTCGATGAACTCAATGTATTTGCTGGGCACCAACGTCCAGTTGTTTTGCTCTATCTTATCAAGATTCAGCGTTTCCTCTTTTACTTTCTTAGCCATATATACCTGAATAGTGTGGCAAGCAACATCACGGTCACCATAGACAGTTAACGGCTACAAAGGTACGAATAATTTGGGAAAGAAATGCCATTTAGGGTGAAAAACAATAAAATTCATCAAAGAAAATGGACTTTTTCTCGATCCCTCTGCTCGAAAAGTTGGAAGATAACGAGAAAATGTCTATTCAATAGGACCGACGAAGCGAAACCGGAGAGTGATAGTGACAGTAAATGACAGTAACTTTTAAACTTTCTCGCGTACGTGTGTGCGCGTGTACGCGAAGAAGTTTCTATTTTCTACTGTCATTACTGTCACTGTCCCACAAGAACATGTCACTTACGGCTCGTAAGTATGTTGTTTAGGCCTCGTAAGTATGTCACTTAGCACATGTAAATATGATACTTAGCAACCAAAAACAATATAGTTATGAAAGCAATGAGCAAAGCCCTGCATTGACGTGAATGGTTGATGTCACACAATAAATGGCGTGAGGGGGACGTTAATTCCATATAATATAATAAGGTATATGATAGAATACATACGCGGAGAACTGGCTGAGCTGACACCGGCTCTGGCCACCATCGAGGCTGGTGGCGTGGGCTACGGCCTGAACATTTCATTGAACACTTATTCGGCACTACAGGGGAAGTCGGCTTCCCCCCAGACGTCTGGCAAGGGGGCAATTGTGCGGCTCTACGTCTACGAGGCCATCCGAGAAGATGCGTACGTGCTCTATGGCTTCTATAATAAAAAGGAACGCGAGATGTTCGAACAACTGATTACCGTGAGCGGCGTAGGTGCTAACACGGCGCGGATGATGCTCTCAGGGATGAGCGTGCCGGAACTGTGCAATGCTATCTCGACGGGTAACGCGAAGCTCATACAGAGCATCAAGGGCATCGGTAAGATGACGGCGCAGCGCATCATCGTGGACCTTAGGGACAAGATTGTGGCGCTGGGCATCGCCGACGAGATTCCTGCCGGTGGCACTGTGCAGGCACCAGTGAACAACGCCGTGCGCGACGAAGCCGTGGCCGCACTCACCATGCTTGGCTTCTCACCGGCTCCTACTCAGAAGGTTGTCGTCAGCATCCTGCAACAACAACCCGACCTGCCCGTAGAACAGGTGGTGAAACTCGCACTGAAACAGATAAAGTAAGGGACTGACACCAAATCAACTTTTGACCTTTTTTTATAAACAACGAATTACACGAATTGCACGAATTGACACGAATTATTACTAATTTCACGAATTATTCTCTGACGCAGCAATTCGTAAAATTAAATATGAATTCGTGTCAATTCGTGCAATTCGTGTAATTCGTGTAATTCGTTGTTTAGATTTATAGGTAATCGTGCTGTCCGGTGAGTTTGCGGATGCGGTGGAGTAGGGAGGCCCAGATGTTGCGGAAACTGCCGTAGCGCAAGTTTCGCCATAGCTCCTCCATGCTTCGTGAAGTCTTAACGAGCGGGTGTTCCCATGCCATGATACGGAACACCCGTTCTTTGTATTCCACATTCTCAATGACGTACTTCGGGTGGCGAAGGGGGAAGCTGACGTCGTGGCTGGGCATCGTCATCAGTCGCTGCATGGCCTTGGGCAGCGTCTTCAGCGAGCTGGTGAAGTGTGCCGACTCGGAGGAAACGCCGCTGTTGCTAATCATGTTGCGGGTGGGCACGATGGTAAGGCCCGAGGAGAACATGAGTGCCTGCCAGAGCTGCGTCTCGTAGATGGGCTGACCAGCCTGTTGATGGCTACGCATCTTGCGCACCATCTCCTTCCACCCGTAGTGGCGACTGTCGACGAGGGTCTCCAGCTGGTGCATATTATAATTGTCATCGATGACGGAGTAGTGCTCATCCCACTGATCTACGACGCGCCGCCACGTGGCCCATCCCCAGATGGGCATGACGGTGGTGAAAAGGTAGTCGTAGGGTGAGTCAGTCACTTCCTCGTGGTTGAACCCTGCGATGAGGCCCACCCGCTGGTCGTCGGCATATCGGTCGAGCAGTTCCTTGCAGAAAGGGATGAACGAGGCAGACGGCGTGCTGTCGTCCTCAAGCACGATACATCGGTCCTGCTCTCCAAACACCCACCGTTGTGCGCGGTAGTTCGAAGCCCAGGCCCCGCCGTTCTCCGTGTGATAGCTGCGGTGCACCTCGGCGGGCCAGTCGATGTTTTCGTCGCTGACAATCTCACGTGCTGCTGCCAGTTTCTCAGCCTCTTCAGCGTTGCGCGGACCGTCCTGATAGAGGTATAGCCGTGCGGGTCTGGCTTGGCGAATCACGTCGAAGGTGCGGCGCAGCGTCTCCGTGCGAGTGAAGAAGATGAGCAGCACGGTAACGTCGGTCATTGTCGCTGGTATGATGGTCTTTTCTGACATAATGTGCTGCAAAGGTAAACAATTTGTGCGAATTGACCAAAAAGAGACCTTCATTTTTTGCCAGTTCACACAAAATGTGTAATTTTGCACGCGAAACAGAATAACCATTAAAGACACTATGCGAAAGAAACTGTTTTTTCTTGTAGCCATGCTGCTGACCCTCTCGTTAACGGTCATGGCGCAGGTAACCACGTCGGGTATCAATGGTAAGGTGACTGCTGGTGGCGAGGAAGCCATCGGAGCCACCGTCACCGCTCGTCATACTCCTTCGGGCACCGTATATAATGCGGTGACCAATGTCGAAGGCCGTTACTCGCTGATGGGACTGCGTGCCGGAGGCCCCTATAGTGTGGAGATTTCATATATTGGTTTCCAGCCGCAGACATTCACCGGCATACAACTGGTGCTGGGTCAGAACTCCGTCATTGACGCAGCCCTTCAGGAAAACTCTCAGGTGCTCAAAGAGGTGCAGGTGCTCTCCTCTGGTGGGCGCAACACCATGCGCAGCGACCGTTCAGGTGCCGTCACCGTGATCAATACCGACCAGATGCAGGCCGTGCCCACGGTAGGCCGCAGCATGACCGACATGATGAAGATGACACCGCAGAGCACGACGAATAGCGGTATGGCAATCGGCGGCGGTAACTACCGCCAGTCGAGCGTCACCATCGACGGCGCCTCGTTCAACAATGCCTTCGGACTCAATGCCTCGCCACTTCCCGGTGGCGGCACGCCTATCTCGCTCGACGCCTTGGAACAGATGACTATCTCGCTGACACCCTACGACGTGCGTCATAGCGGATTCATCGGCGGCGGCATCAACGCCGTGACCAAGAGCGGAACAAACGAGTTCAAGGGAAGCCTCTATTCCTATATCACCAGCACCTCGCTCATGGGCAACCGTGTGGGAACGACGACCATACCCGTCGATGACGGGCGCTACGACACATACGGCCTGACCCTCGGCGGTCCCATCTTGAAGGACAAGCTCTTCTTCTTCGTCAACGGCGAGATAGAGGATAACGTTACGGCAGGCCCCAACGCACGCGCCGGACAGGGTCGCTCTTCCTATTCCAACACGGCACGGCGTCCGCAGATAGAAGAGCTGGAGAGCCTTTCCGACTACATGCAGCAGACCTATGGGCTGACCACTGGCCCCTGGCAGGCCTACATCGTGAAGACACCAGCCTTCCGCATACTGGCTCGCCTGGACTGGAACATCAACAAAGACCATAAATTCAGTGCGCGATTCACGAAGTCCAACCGCAAGACCTCTTCGCCCGCATCGGCATCGCGCACCATAGGCTCCAGCCAGGCAACCGCCATCTACGGCGGCCACCAGAACACCTACGGCAGCAACTCGTACTACGGCATGAGTCCGGAGTCGAGCCGCTACTACTCGGAGTTCAAGTTCACATCGGTGGCAGCCGAGCTGAACAGCCAGTTCGGACACCTGCACAACAAACTGCGCGGCACCTACTCCTTCCAGGACCAGCCGCGAAGCACGGAGCATGGCGACTCCAACCCCGTCGTGGAGGTCGTCATGAGCGACGGACAGGGCCACTTCCCCACTTGGGCAATGATGGGTGACATCTTTACATACGGCAACCTGGCGCAGACTAAGAACACCGTCATCACCGATGAGCTGAACATGACGCTGGGCAACCACAACCTCTTTGCTGGGGTGCAGTTTGAGCACAATTACGCTGCCAACGGCTATGCCCAGGCCGCTGCAGGCTACTACGCCTATGAGGCCACGCAGGAAGAGGTGAGTGCCGGCAACTGGGCTGCTGTCTTCGGACGCACGCCCCGTGTCTTCGGCATCACCTACGGCAACAACGAGGGTCACACCATGTTCACCTCGGAGATGAAAACCAACCAGTGGTCGCTCTACCTGCAGGACAACATGAGCCTCAGCGAGCGTCTGCGCTTGTCTGTAGGAGCACGTTTCGAGCTGCCGTCATACCCCTCATTAGCCAACAACTACAACGAAGACTACTATAACCTGGACTTCGGCGGCCAGCATTTCCGTACCGACAACGTGCCCGATGCCAGCGTGAGCTTCTCGCCGCGCGTGGGCTTCAACTGGGACGTTCTGGGCAACCACAAGGTCATCCTGCGTGGCGGTTCAGGTCTCTTCGTGGGTCGCATGCCCTTCGTGTGGCTCGTCTCGGCGGTGGGAAACAGCGGCATGGGCCAGACATCCTACGTGGCCACGACAACTAACGGTCTGAAAGCCCCCACGCTGGTCACCAGCCAGGCCGACATGCTACAACAGATAGGGGCCACGAGCACCACGTCCATCCCTTCGGGTCCGACCATCCTCAGCGAAGACCTGCGTATGCCGAAGACCTGGAAGAGTTCGCTGGCCGTCGATGTCAACCTGCCCGGCGACATCGACTTCTCCCTGGAAGGCATCATGAATCGTGACTTGAACCCCGTGGTGGTGTCGAACAAGAACGTCTACTGGGACGGCACTTCGACCATCGACCTGGGACACGGTGACGTGCGCCACCTGATGAGCTCCTACAACAAGCAGCAGGCCTACGTGCTAGAGAACTCCGGCTCGAAGGCATACTACATGTCACTTACCGCACAGTTGCGCAAGTCGTTCTCCTTCGGCCTCGACCTCTCAGCCTCCTACACCATCTCGCGCGCAAAGGCTTATACCGAGGGCATCGGCGACCAGGTGTCGTCGGCCTACAACAACTACCGCAGCTCCATTAACGCCGTGAACGACAATGAGACGGGATATGCAACCTACGTGGCTCCCAACCGCCTGCTCGTCGCATTGCGCTACAAGCTGAAGGAGAGCAACAACGCCACATCGACCTTCAGCCTCGTCTATGACGGCTACCAGTACGGATTCCTCGGCGACTATGCCTTTAATCGCTACTCCTACATCTTTAGTTCGAACATCAACAACGACAGCTATGCACCGGGCAACCTTATCTACGTGCCGGCTTCGCGTGAAGAACTCAATTCCTGGAAGTTCAAGGAGGGTGTTGTCGATGGAATGCCCTACACGGCTGAAATGCAGCGTGACGATTTCTGGACCTTCATCAACCAGGACGACCACCTCAAGAACCGCAAGGGACAGTATTCAGAGCGTGGAGGAGCGAAGATGCCCTGGCACCACCAGCTGGATTTTCACTATATGCGCGACATGAACATCATGCTGGGCAAGACGAAGCATACGTTGCAGCTCGGACTGGATATGGAGAACGTGCTCAACTTCCTCTGCAAGGACTGGGGCGTCAACAAGCAGATAACGGGTAACGCCCTCCTTTCCTACGATGCCAAGACCGGCGAGTACACCTATAACCTGGTGAACAACGAGCGTCACCTCTCCACCTCGCAGAACTTCACTGGCACCACACCCAACATGACGGCAGGCGTGAACACTGTTCCCTCCACCTACCGCATCATGTTCACCGTGCGTTATCTGTTCAACTAAGTACCCGAATAGCGACCTATACAATAATGTTCACCAGTTGGTGTTACACCAGTTGGTGAACATTATGTACTATATAGAAATGAAACTCAGACTATTGCTCGTACTGCTGGCCTGTGCCATCTCCCCTTGGCGGACACTAGCGCAGGAACCTGTGTTCAGCCATGAACATGGATTTTATGACGAGCCGTTTGTGTTGACCATAGAGGCTGATGTCGAAGGTACTGCCACCTTGCGCTATACACTAGATGGCTGCGCCCCCACGGAGAAGAGTGCTGTTTACGACGGTAAGCCGTTGGTTATCAGTGGAACTACCGTTGTGCGGGCTGCCATCTTCGACGGTGATGTATGCCTCACGCCGGTCACGACGGCTACCTATCTTTTCGTTGAAGACATCCTCAAACAGTCAAACACGCCTGAGGGCTACCCGGACACCTGGGGCCGCTACTGCCAGATTAATGGCACAGCAAAGGCCGACTACGAGATGGATCCAGAGATGACCAACGATCCCGTCCTGCGTCCGAAGATTATCGAAGGTCTGCAGTCGCTACCCGTAGTGAGCATCGTCACCGACCCCGACAATCTCTTTAGCCATGAGAATGACTCCGTACGTGGCGGCATCTACATCTTCACCGGCCCTCCAGTTGGCGATAATACCGGCCACGGATGGACTCGGCCGGCAAGCGTGGAGATTTTTTCTCCTCAATCTTCAATGGTCAATGGTCAATCCTCAATGGTCAATGGCCAATGGTCCTGCGGTCTTCGTCTTCATGGTGGCCACGGCCGTCTGCCTGAGAAGAATCCCAAGCACTCTTTCCGCCTTGTGTTCAAGGAGAAATACGGTCCCAAGACGCTGAAGTACCCGCTCTTCGGCGAAGACGAACCCTCGAAGTTCGACCAACTCATACTGCGCTGTCATTTTGGCAACTCTTGGCAACATTGGAAAGAGGACAACCGACAGAAGGCACAGTACACCCGCGACGTATGGGCTCGCCGCATGCAGCGCCGCCTGGGCCGCACCAGTGTCAACGCCCTCTACGTCAACCTCTTTCTTAACGGCATGTACTGGGGACTCTACAACATTGCCGAGCGCGTCGATGACCAGTTCGGTAAAGACCATATCGGCGGTGTGAAGGCCGACGTGGACGTCATCAAGATTGAGGAGTCGGGCGGCAACCACCTAGAGGCAGCCCAGGGCAACATAGATTCTTGGAAGCGCGCGACCGGTCTTGCTGCCATTGTCGGCGGCTCTAGTGTCAATGTTCCCGGTATTCCTGCCGACCTCTCTGCCGACGAAGCCTACAAAGCCCTCAAGGACTCGCTGTTGGACATCCCCGCCTTCATCGACTACATGCTCATCAACCAGTATGGCGGCAATACCGACTGGGACCATCATAACTGGTATGCTGTGCGTAGTCGTGGTGCCGACAACAAGGGCTTCCGCATCCTTAGCTGGGATTCGGAAGTCATTGAAGAGAAAGTTAACGAGAACAATCTTGGGAAGAACAATGGCAAGAACTACCCTACAGGCATCTTCCATAACCTTTTGCACAACGATGATTTCGCCCGCAGATACGTGCGTCGTGCCAAACAACTGCTTGCTCCCGAAGGTCTGTTGGGTGAGCAAAGCGTCGTCGAACTATGGGACAGCCTGCATGATGTCATCGCTTCGGCCCTTTACGCTGAGTCTGCCCGCTGGGGCGACTACCGCCGCGACGTACACAAATACACCACTAAGGGTCAGCTCTACACCGTAGACGACCACTATGCTGCTGAGCGTAACCGGCTGCTCACGCAGTATTTCCCCTATCGTTCAGACATCGTGCTCGGTCAGATAACGAGTCTCGTGGATATCGATGATGCTGACATAGAGGGCGATGTCAACGACGATGGTAGTGTTGACGTGGCTGACATCTCGGCCATCATCACCGTTATGGCTGGTGGGAGCACGAACGTCTCGTCCACATCAGCTGACGTGAACGGCGACGGCGTTGTGGATGTTGCCGACGTGTCGGCGGTCATCACGATTATGGCTTCTGAGTAAAAGAGCGGAAATAGGTGGTGCAGACACGCTGCCATTCCTTTGCGTTGAGGAGCTGCTCCTGAAGTTTTGCATTTACTTCGTTCCACCGTTGCTGGTCGATGCAAGGTTTTTCCTCCTGCCAGATGCGGATGAAGTCCTCCACTTCGTTCACTCCCCGCTGGTAGCGGAACTCCATTTCCTCCATGACGGTGCGCCCGCTGCTCAGGCGGCGCGTCCAGGGTACGCGGTGGAACCACAACAGGAGGTTCTCCGGACAGGTGTTCACATCCTCGTAGAGTGAGCGGAAAGGTTCACGATACTGTCCCGTAGCACCGCTGCCCGTTGCCATCGTGCGGTCGAAGCCAATGCCCAGCGAGTCGGCCTTGTGGTAATAGACGGGGCACCACTCTATCGGATAGCGGGCAATGAAGCCGTCGGGCTCAGGGCCGTAGTGGTGGTCGAACTTAAAGATATGATGCAGACCTATCGGCATCATGTAGTCTACACAGGCCTCGCGCGAACGAAGCATCATGCTGATTAATTGATGATTAACCATTGAACAATTGCCCTCCGCAGGGTCAATGGTCAATGTCTGTTTAATCCATTCCTCAGCAATCTCCCTTGACGTCAGCTGTGGGTTCCAGGCCAGGCGACCGAAGGCGTACCAGTTGGCTTGGGCGAAGTGGTGGCCGCACCAGTTGCGGTCGAGTCCGATGTTCGACACGCCGGCGATACCCACAAGATTCTTCACACCATCCGACGCGCCTATTCCTACGTTCTGGAAGAACTCCTTCCACATCGGAGCCAGATAAACCAGATGCGTGCTATGACCCAGGTACTCCTGCGTTATCTGCAGTTCGGCCATCTGCTGCGTGTTCTTCATCTGGTCGAAGATGGGAGCGTGAGGCTCACGTGGCTGGAAGTCCAGCGGGCCGTTCTTCGACTGAAGGATGACGTTCGGGCGGAACTGCCCGTCCAACTCGGCAAACTCCGAGACGGCTTGCTTTACACGGTCTTCACCCTTATGCTTGGCACCGTAGACAAACGATCGCCACATCACGATGCCGCCATAGGGCTGCAGCGCGTCGGCGAGCATGTTGGCACCGTCGGCATGAGTGCGTCCGTAGTCGAAGGGACCGGGCTGTCCCTCGCTGTTGGCCTTCACCAGGAAACCGCCGAAGTCAGGAATCAGCTTGTAAATTTCCCGAGCCTTAGCCTTCCACCAACGCTGCACCTGTGGGTTCAACGGGTCGGCGGTCTCTGTGTCGCCAAGTGCCTTGGGCGAGCCGAAGTTCACCGACAGATAAACCCTCACACCCCAGGGGCGCAGTTGGTCGGCAATCGTCTTCACGCTGTCCAGATAGACGGCAGTGAGCATCTTCGGCGAGGCGTTCACATTGTTCAGTACCGAGCCGTTGATGCCAATGGAGGCCAGGGCTTCACCGTATTCTTTGATGAGTGAGAGATTTCCATTATTCATCCAAAAGACGCTCTTTCCGGCATATCCTCGCTCGATACTGCCGTCGAGGTTGTCCCAGTGGTTAATGATTCGATACTTGAACGCGGGATGGCTCTCGCCCTGTTCGCCGCGCATCAGGGCATAGCGCCCGTAGAGCAGTCCCTGTTCCGTGCGGGCCTCCACGAGGCGACCGGTAATGCGGTAGCCGTCGTCGGCGGGCATGGTGCTGTCAATACGCGTGGTGATGTCGGTAGGCATTTCACCCCTGAGCCACAGACGGTGGCCGTCTTCGGCAAAGGCCGATATGGGTGTAAACAAACATAGAAATGCCAGGATGCTGAGTGCTGATATTGTCTTCATAGCTTGTAAGGTGATTTTAACGGTGCAAAGATACTACATTTATATGAACTGAACAAAAAAATATCGGCAAATGGCGGTTTTCCGTTCTTTTTTTGTTACCTTTGCACCCTCACGAAATCCTAAAGCCCATGATGAATAGATTAGCTCTGATTGTGACGGTGCTGCTGGCTATCCTTGTAGCAAGCCCCGCCAAGGGAAAGGAGACAAAGCTGAAGCCGCGTCTCGTAGTGTTTACAGACATTGCTCCTGCCGATGTCGAACCTGATGACATGGAGTCGATGGTGAGGCTGATGGCCTACGCCGACTGTTTCGAGATAGAGGCGCTGATTACCTCTGTGGGGTGGAACTGTGACCCTTATCCTGTGGAGTGGAAGGCATATCTGACACGTGTCATCGAGGCCTACCGCAAGGATGTGTCCCGGCTGATGAGGCGTTCTGGACAGAAGGGCTTTCTACCCCTGGAACAAGAGGACACTAAGCAAAAGATGGGTTACTGGCCCAGTGCCGACTATCTGACGCAGCGTGCCGTGATGGGCAGCGTGAATGGCGGCATCAAGGCCATCGGTGAGAATAACGACTCGCCGGGCAGCGCACTTCTTATTCGTCTGGCCGACGAGGACGACCCCCGGCCTATCTATGTGGCGGCATGGGGCGGTGCCAACACATTGGCACAGGCTATCTGGCGGGTGAAGCAGACACGCACAGCCGACGAGTTTCGCCGTTTTGTACGCAAGTTTCGAATCTATACCATCACCGACCAGGACATGGCCTACAACAATCGGATGAACCGTGCCTATAGCTCGCACATGTGGCTGCGGCAAGAGTTTGCCGACGACTTGCAGTTCGTCTGGGACGAGGGTGCTTGGCAGGAGCAATGTGAACTGGGAAAGCGCCACTGGCAACAGCACAAGGACAACATTCAGGGTCATGGGGTTTTGGGCGGCGAATATCCTGACTACAAATGGGGTGTGGAGGGTGACACGCCGAGCTTTCTCTATGTGATGCCCAATGGCCTCAGCGACCCGGAACAGCCAGTACAGGCGGGATGGGCAGGCTATCACGAGCGCGGCATCAGCCCCGACTCGCTGACCACGGCCTGGAACAGCTGGCAGGAACCCGTGCGCAGCATCTCCGTAGGCTACAAGCAGCGTTTCTATCCCGACGAGCTCAACGACTTCATGGCTCGCATGCAATGGGCTGCCGAGGGGCGCGGCAACAAGAATCCACAGGTGGTCGTCAATAGTCAGAAAGGCTTGTCGCCCATCCTGGTCAAGGCGAAGCCCGGACAGGTAGTCCGTCTCGACGCGTCGCGCTCTTCCGACCCTGACGGCGATGCCCTTTCCTTCGTCTGGTGGCAGCAGCCCGAAATCGGCGACATGCGTCTCTCCATCGACGGCGCTAATCAGGCAAAGGCCTCAATCCTTATCCCTGCCAATGCCAAGGGAAAGACGTTCCATATCATCTGCGAAGTCCACGACAATGATCCCTTCCACCTCGTGGCATATCGCAGGGTCATCATCACTATCTAGCTTGGATTATTTTGTCCTTGTGTGGTTGCTCTCGTCCATGAAAAGGTAGGACGGCATATAGCCTCCGAAGTCTACTACTATCTTCTCGAATACAATGCCGGGATGGCGGGGATGGAGGGTAAGCTCTTGAATCTTGGCGGCTTTGCTGACGGGAAGGGTGACGACCTTCTCCACGATGCGACGGGCCACGGCGGGATAGTATTCGGAATACATATAGGGCTGACGGTCTACGAGCGTCTTGTTGAAGTTCACCACCTGAGGTTCGGAGCCGTTGAGGCTGACGGTATATTCAAATCCGCCGACGTTGAGGAAGTCGAGGGTAGACTTCACGATGATGTGTACCTTCACGGAGTCAAGGGGCGAGGTGTTTGAGTCGGGTAGGGTGAAACGGTAGGTGAGGGTGGCATCGCCGACAGGCTCGGTGTAGGGCGTGAGGGCGACGGCGCTGCGGGTGCGGCCATAGTAAGGATAGACCGTCCAGAAGGTGCCCTCTGGTGCTTCAGTCTTGAAGAAGTGCTCGGCCTCCATAGAAATGTAGCCGTTGTTAGGAGTGAAGGTGTAGCCGCCCTCGTTGGCAGAACCAACGGGCACAGTGGTGGTGCGGGGTAGCATCTCGTGGGGGAAGTTGTCGTTCCATGAGCGGTAGCCGATGTGCTTCTGCGTCATCATGCCTTTCCATTTTCCTCCGGCGATGTCTGTGTTATAGGCGGCGCAGAGCAGGGAGTCGCGGTGGAAGCATTGTGCCACGCGGTCGGCCCAGAGGTTGGCATCGGGGTCGTTGCTCTTGGCCAGATGCTGGTTCATGGCCTGGGCGTAGTACATATCATAGAGGTTGGCCATCGCCTGTACGGGGAAGAGAATCAGTTGACGGTAGAAGTCGCGGGCCTCCGCGGGAATCTCTTCGTAGAGGCGCAGGGCGCGAAGCTCTAAGCGTTGGTAGTCGTCGGCCACCTGCTTCCACTCGCCTGTCTCCACGTTGTAGGTGCGGGCGTCGAGCATCTCGGGGGTGACGCGGGCCATGTACTTGCAGTTCAGGTTGTAGATGTCGGCGGCCTCGGCAGCTATAGTAGGCCACGCTTCCCAGCGTGGCAGCACCGAAGAGGGATTGTCACGCTGGGAAGCGTGACCTACTATGGAAGCGAAGAAGCGGCGGGTGTGGTCGGTGACGTTCTGCTGGGTGTACTCCTTGGGGTTCCAGGCCATATCCATAAAGAGCTGAATGGGGTACTCCATAGGCTTGAGATCACCGACATTAAGAATCCACATACGCTGTATGCCGAAGTCGTAAGCCAGGGAGAGCTGCTCGAACATTTGTTGCGTCTGGGTGACATTGAGCCACTTCGTGTTGCGGGGAGCACCCACGTAATCCACGTGATAATAGATGCCCCATCCACCCTTGCGGCTGCGCTCAGCGGCGGTGGGCACACGGCGAATGTCACCCCAGTTGTCGTCGCTGATAAGAATCATCACGTCATCGGGCACGCGAAGGCCGGCATCGTAGTAGTCCTGTACCTCTTTATATAATGCCCACACCTGCGTGGTCTTCGCGGCGGGCTTCCCTGTCACGTCCTTGATAATCTTGCGCTGGTTGTTGATGATGCACTCCATGAGTTGCGTGTCGGCCTTGTCGCTCATGGCCTCGTCGCCGTCGCCGCGCATACCGATGGTCACCATGTCCTCGGTGCCCTTCATGCGCTCGATGCCCTCACGGAAGAACTGGTCGAGCTTCGCCTGGTTTGTCTGGTAGTTCCAGGCTCCCCACTCGCGACGGTGGCGGGCATACTCCTGGTGGTTACGCGCCATCGGCTCATGGTGCGAGGTGCCCATGATGACGCCCATGCGGTCGGCGGTCTTGCCGTTCTCGGGGTCGTCGGCATAGAAGGCCCATCCCCACATGGCGGGCCAGAGCATGTTTCCTTTAAGACGGAGAATCAGCTCGAATACCTTCTCGTAGAAGCGGTGGTCGCCATAGTCGGTGCCCCAGGTGTTCTTCACCCAAGAGGTGAGGCAGGGGGCCTCGTCGTTAAGGAAGAGTCCTCGGAACTCCACAGCGGGTTCGTCGTCGGTATAGGTGCCGGGCAAAAAGAAAGCCTCGTCGTGACGTGCTATGGGAGCATCGGCCCACCAGTACCAAGGCGAGACGCCCAGCTGGCGGCTCAGCTCGTAGATGCCGTAGATAGTGCCTCGGCGGTCGCTGCCAGCGATAACGATGGTGGGATTTGAGGTTTGAGAGTTGAGAGTTGAGAGTTGAATGTCGGTAATGATGAACTTCTCGCGCTTGCCTTTCAGGTCAGATAAAATATTAACTGATTTACGATTTGCGATTTCATCGATGACGGGATTCTTGCCGAGGGTGCCAATAAGGATGGTCGGGGATTGCAAATCCCCTCCAACAGATTGCAAATTCCCTTCAACAACAGATAGGGTAGGGGCTTTCCCCAAGACCCGCTCCATATCGGCCTGGAGGTTGCGGATGGCAATCTTCACGCCCTCGTCGTCGTTGTCACTATAGCCGATGGTAGCATTGACGAGGCTGACTGCTCCCGGCTGTTGGGAAAAACTGATGAACTGCTCTGCGGCTGAGAGCATAGACATTTGCAGCAAAGCAAACAAGGAAAGAATGAGTCGTTTCATATATCTCGGAGTTTGCTGCAAAATTAGTGAGTATTCACCATATAGGTTTTCACTCACGTATCAAATAGTTAAGCAAAAATTGCACAGGTCGGAATTAATGACTACCTTTGCACCCAGTAATGTTAAACCCCTGAAACTATGTACTTCACAGGTATCATCATCGCCATCATGACCTTTCTCACCATAGGCATTTGGCATCCCATCGTCATCAAGACGGAATATTACTGGGGAACCCGTCCCTGGATTCTCTATCTGCTCGTAGGCATCTGCTGCTGCGTGGCAGCCCTGTTCATCGCTAACGTCTACCTCTCGTCGTTCCTCGGCGTCTTTGGAGCTTCTGCCCTTTGGGGCATCGGCGAACTGTTCTCACAGAAGAAACGCGTAGAGAAGGGTTGGTTCCCGAAGAATCCCAAGCGCAAGGACTATATATCCTTGTAGGTATCCTTCATTGTTTTATTCCATATTTCTCAATAACAAATTTCCATGATGCATCCTTGTCGTCGAGGTTGACTTCGATGTCTGGCTGCATACAGGGTTCGTCGGTCTTGGATTCATCTGGACGGGCAAAGAACTGGCACGAGACACTTCCATAAACTTCCGTATTGGGTAAGCGAAAGGCAAGGACGTGACCATAGTGGGAAGGCCCGAAAGTGGAGGTTGTGCCGATGATAGTTCCAAAGTGGTTGTCACGGGCGTGGGTTAAGAGGTTTCCTGCGCTACTAAAGGTCTTCGGCCCCATTACGAAGACCACCTGTCCCTCGTAGAGCTTTGGCTGCTGATAGTCGCCGATTTTGTTGGCAGGTTCCTGATAGAGTTCGTCCTTGTGGCCTTCTTTTTCCCAGTTTTTCTTGAGTTCAACAGCATTCGGAAAGTATTCCGTCATGAAGTTGGAAAGACGGGTGTAGGCGGTGAAGGTCTTTATCTTGTTTATTGGATAAAGATGTTCTATCAGCATGCTACAATACTGGTCGGAACCGCCGCCATTGTACTGCACATCCACCACCAGCGTCTTGATGTTTCCCGCCTCCATCTCGGCAAACATCCTGTCAAGGAACGTCGGGAAAGGGTCGGCTGGGTTATTAGCGCATTTGTTGAATTGCAGATAGCAGATGCTCTTGTCTGGGAAAATCTGGTAGTCGTAAACCGTAGCGTGAGGACGCATAATGTGTTCCCTGTCGGGAGCGAAAGACGTGATGCCCGCCTCCATCAGTTTCTTCCTCTCTGCTAATGTGGCCTCTTTTACTTGCTTTGTTGTTGTTACGCAGGTATGCTTGTCTTTCAGTTTTCCCAAGACCTCGTTCAGGGCATCGGCAAGAGCTTCGTCCGTCTCAAGGCTCTTGCACCGCTCCAACAGCGCCACCTTCTTGGAGAACCATTCCTCGCGCCGTTCGGGTTTAACGTAATAGGGATGCGTTTCTGCCACCAAATCCATAAAGAGGATGGCATCTTTCTGATACTTGTTGCATGTCTGGTACATTGTGTTGGCCTGATATGCAGAATCACTAAGCACCTTTAGCTTGCTTATGTCCTGTGCAACTGCCGTTAAGCCGGTCAGCAGAACTATCAATACCGATAATAGCTTTTCTTTCATCATCACTTGTCATGATTATTTTGCAGCTCCAAGAACTCCTCCTGCGTCTGATGGGAGTGACCAACGCTATACAGCTTGTTCATTATGGTTACTGGAGCGTTTGTGGTTTACCCTATCAGTTTGTCGGCCTGTGCCTTCAACTCTGCTTTCTGTTCGTCGGTGAGGGTGAGGACATCCGTACCCCAGGCCTCGGCGGGAACGGCGATGCCTGTCTGTTCGGGCAGCACATCGGCCTTGATGAAGGTGAGCAGCTCGGTGAGTTTGGCGCGACAGTTGGCGGTGGCAAACTTTCCGCCTGCACCGCTGATGGCGACGCGCTTGCCGTTGATGCAGGTCGGCGTGGTGTAATCCATCGGGATGACGGGACGCGAGAGCCAGTCGAACAGGTTCTTCAGGTGGCCGGGATAGCTGAGGTTGTACTCAGGCGTGAATATCCACAGAGCGTCTGCCTCAGAGACGGCCTTGCGGATGCGTGCAACAGTTTCTAATTCCGGTTGCTCAATGTCCTGATTCAGCAGTGGCAGGTCGCTGTAATCCAGTTCCAACACTTCGGCGCGGTCGCCGATAATCTCCTTGGCCACGTTGGCCAGCTGGCGGTTGAAGGACTTCGCCCTCAACGAGCCGATGATGAATAGAATCTTTTTCATAGTCGCTGCAAAGGTACGAATAAGAGAGCGAATAACCAAATATATTTTGAGTTTTTCCGACAAAAGACCCTTTTGTAATAAGAAGATTGTGGAAATCCTTGGTGAAAGACAACACACTGTATCTATGAAACCCAGAATCGCGCCCTTTTCGCCTTAAAAATATAAAAAGGAGGTGGCAAACGCACGATATTACGAAAATAATCATTAACTTTGCGGCATAATTCAAAAACAATACGACTATGGAAGAAAGGAAGCGCGAAAGATATGTGAATCCCTACACCGATTTTGGATTCAAGAAACTCTTTGGTACAGAGCTGAACAAGGATTTGCTGATTAGCTTGCTAAATGCCCTTTTCGACCGCTCTGCCCAACAGTCGCCAGGCGAACCTAAACAGGTTGTCAAGGACTTGAGGTATCTCCCTACGGAGAAGATGGCGTCGTTTGGTCAGCGTCGTGCCGTTTTTGACGTCTATTGCGAAGGTGAGAACGGCGAGAAATTCATCGTCGAGATGCAGCAAGCCAGTCAGGACTTCTTCAAAGACCGCAGCGTGTTTTACTCTGCTTTCCCCATTATCGAGCAGGGCAGAACAGGTGACTGGGACTTCCATCTGAACAATGTCTATACCATCGGCATCCTGAATTTCATTTTCCCTGGTGACGAGTACGACAAGGATTGCTTCCATCATGAGGTGAAACTGATGGACATTGAGGACAAGCATGTGTTTTACGACAAACTGACCTACGTTTATCTTGAAATGCCCAAGTTCAACAAGACCGAGGACGAGCTGGTTTCAATGTACGATAAATGGCTCTTTGTACTAAGGAATCTGACACGGCTGATGGAACGTCCCGCTGCTTTGCAGGAGCGCATCTTTCAACGTGTATTCGACCAAGCAGAGATAGCTCGCTTCACTCTTGACGAATCAAGAATCTATGAAGAAAGTCTAAAACAATACCGAGACATGAGCAATACAATAGCATCTGCTGAGCGAAGAGGTCGAGCAGAAGGCCGAGCAGAAGGTCGAGCAGAAGGTCGAGCAGAAGGCCGTATCGAAACCAATCGTGAGAATGCCCGCCGCATGAAGGTCAAGGGTTATGCCGTTGAGGATATTGCCGAGATTACTGGCCTTACCGACGAGGAAATCAAGGGATTGTAAATTTAGAGATTACCATTAGGAGTGAAAACATTTAGCGATTACCATTAGTAGCGAAAACATTTAGCGATTACCATTATGAGTGAAAACAGAACATTTGCGATGCTTGCCATCGCCAGTCTTACACTTCTGAGTGCTTGTACGGCGAAGAAGTCAGAAGAAGTTACCCTTCAAGTGAAGACCCAGTATGGCGTCCTTGAGGGCATCGAGGAAGACGGAGTTAAGAAATTCCTGGGAGTACCTTTCGCGCAAGCGCCTGTTGGTGAACTCCGTTGGAAGGCTCCGCAACCCGTTCAGTCATGGGAGGGTGTACGTGATGCCAAGCAATTTGGTGACGACCCCATGCAACCCAGCATCTTCGGCGACATGTCGTTCCGTGGCAAAGCGAAGAGCGAGGATTGCCTCTACCTGAACATCTGGACGACGGCAAAAACCACGGCTGACGCCCTTCCCGTGCTCATCTATTTCAATGGTGGCGGCTTGATGGCTGGTTCTGGCAGCGAGCCTCGTTACGACGGCACCTCCATTGCCAAGGAGGGTGTTATCGGAGTGACGGCCAACTATCGTGAAGGAGTGTTTGGCTTCTTTGCCCATCCAGAACTCACGGCAGCTTCCGAATACAAGGGCAGCGGCAACTACGGCTTCCTCGACCAGGTGGCGGCCATCAAGTGGGTGAAGGAGAACATCGCAGCCTTCGGCGGCAACCCTGACCGTATCACCATCGTGGGTGAGTCAGCAGGTTCGTTCTCCGTGTCGCTCCTGATGTGCTCTCCGCTTTCCAAGAACCTCATCGCCGGAGCCATGCTCTCTTCTGGTGCAGAAGTGTTGCCGTTCAAGGCTTCCTCGCTGGCCGATGCCGAAGCCGCCGGAGCCGCCCTTCTGAAGAATGCTGGCATAGAAAGTCTTGATGCCGCTATGTCGATGGATGCCGACTCTCTCCAGAAGCTGCTTCCTCCCAGAGGCATGGCCAACGTGGTGCTCGATGGCTACTTCCTGGCTGAGAGTGCTGACGACGTGTTTGAGAAGGGTGAGCAATCTCAGGTGCCTCTGCTGGCAGGATGGAACTCCCTCGAGGGTCATCCCCTTCAGTCGCTCATGGGTCAGGCGCCCACCGTCGAGAACTACAAGAACGTCATGAGAATGCGTTTTGGCGATATGACCGACGAGATTTTCGAAGCCTACGGCATCACGGCCGACGAGGATGTGTTGAGTCAGAAAGGCTTCGACCTCGCCTCCGACCTCTTCACCGGCTTCCCTACCTGGAAGGCTTGCGACTACCACGTCCGCACCTCCACTCAACCCGTCTATCGCTACCACTACATGCACCCGCGTCCACAGGTATCAGCCAAGATGGGCGACAAGACAGGTGCCCTTGCCGGTGGCGTGCGTGAGAAAACCGAGGAAGAGAAGAAGGCTGAATCCCAGCAACCTCCCATCCAACCTGGTGCCGTTCATTCTGCCGACATCGAGTACGCCATGGGAACCCTCGACACCAACGAATACTACGACTGGCAGGAAGAGGACTTTGCCATTTCAAAGTTGTTCCTCACCTTCTATGCCAACTTCTGCAAGACGGGCAATCCCAACGGCGAGGGGCTTCCCCAGTGGACGGCCATCACCAAGGACAACCTTGACAATGCGCCTGTCATGATTATCGACGTTGAATCGAAGGAGGTTGCTTCCCCTGAGAAGGAGAACGCCTACCGCACGTTGGAAAAGTTCTACAGAAGCCAGGAGTAAGCACGGAAGCCAGGAGTAAAGTTCTACAGAAGCCAGGAGTAAACACAGTCGCCCTCAATTCCCTCTGGTCACGGTCGTGACCATGCGTTCGCTGCTTTGCAAGCGGCTGACGACGCTACGTGTGTCTGTCGTTACAGGACGGAGGCAGAAATCAGGCGTGTTGTAGGAGTCGAGCAGAAGGCGGTAATACCCCTTGGGGTCACGCTGTGGCAGCATGAATGGTTTCGTTGCCCTTCCATGTTCATCGATGGAGGCGAAGTATACCCGCGTGAAAAGACCGTCATCGCGTCGGCTGGTGAACAGGAACCAATGGCTGTTTGCTGACCAGCTGTGCAAGCTCTCCGCCCTCTCCGTATTCACCTCGTCCAGAGGTCGCGTCTCTCCCGTCAGCAGGTCGAGCAGCCACAGGTCGGCTTCTGGGTGCCAGATGGAGAAATAGCCGTAGTTCACCTGCGTGTACATGACGTAGCGGTTGTCGTAGCTAGGACGTGGCCAGGTGGCGCTCTTGCCGGTAAGGCGCGTGTTGACCAGTGTGTCGACCGTCTGTCCGATGCTGCCCGTCGAGGCGTCGAAGGCTACGCGGCAAAGGCTGTAGCGCTCCTTGTCGTAATCGGTGGGATAAACCTGCCGTCGTGCGGTGGTGAAGTAGAGCCACTGGCCGTCGGCCGAGAAAGCCGGGGTGTTCTCTGCCCAAAGCCTTTTCATGATGAGCGTGTCCTGAACGATGACATGGTTCTCCGTGTCGTAGACGAACACGTCAGACGACGAGTCGTACACCTCGATGCGTTTCTTATTCGAAAGGTGGAACATCTGCGAAGTCTTGTTCGTTGAGAAGGCGATGAAACGCCCGTCGGGATGCCAGTAGGGGTATACCATCGCGCCGCCCAGCGAGTCGTTCTTCGACTGCAGCACCTCCAGCTCGTCGCCAATCGTTCCTCCCTTACTGTTTCTGATGATGGTGCCGCCGTGGTCAGCGCGGGCGTGGAACACATACTGGTCGGGGTTCGTGGCGTTGGCCGTATGGCAGTTGACACAGGTGCCCATCGACCAGCTGTTCTCCACCAGCGGCTTCTCGTCGAAGGTGCTGAGGCAGCGTTGGTAGAGGCTCATAGGGCCGAACATCTCGTAGCCAGGAGCTATGCGGCGGTAGGTGATGCCCCAGGCGCCGATGGAGTCGTTGCTGACGTAGATGCAGAAGTCGCGGTAGCGTGTCCAGCGGCCGTCGCGTCGGGCACAGACAGAGACGCTAAGGCTGTCGCCACGGTTGGCAGCCAGCAGGCGGTGCCACTCGTCTACGTCGAACTCCGCACTTTCCCCATTCACGTGCATCGAGCCGCCCTTGCCGCCCGTCACCTCCACGTCGATGGCCGAGACGCTGTCGCTGAGCATCGAGAAGTTCAGCGGGGCAATGTCGAGGGGAACCGTCACGCCCACGTAATCGGGATATATCTGTGGCAGCTCATCGCTCTGCTCGGCATCCTCCCCGGGGACAATTTGTCCGCAACCGACGAGGAGAGCGGTCAAGCACAGGAGCAAGAACGAGCACCTGTTCCTACAGGAAGAATTGGTCTTGGGTGTTTTCATAGTTCTCACGCAGTTTGTTGAAGATTTCGTGCTGTCGTATTTGCTCCGGGTGCAGGGCAAGGGTTCTCATTTCGCCGACCCACTCCTTGCTGGAGAAGTTCTCCTCGACGATGCCGATGTATTTCAGCGCCAGCTCGTATTGCCCCGTGATGAGTGCCGTCTCGGTGAGCCGACGTAGCGCACGCTCACTGTCTTTTACCCCCGTCTTCTTCACCATTGCCTCAAAGGCGGCACGCTGTGCCATTGTGACCATGCCCAGCTGCATGTACACGTCGCTCATCATCATGGCGGCCAGCTCGCTTGTCAGCACTTCGCGCGAGTCGGAAAGGCACTCCTTGACGACATGCTGGTCAGTATGCCCCAGGCGATACTGTGCCAGGCACACCACCTTGCGACATGCCAGCGACTGTGTGGGTTGCTGACGGTTTTTCTCGACAATCTGCTCCCACTTCCCCCTCAGTTGAAGCGCGTCGTACTCACGCTCCTCGTCGGTTCCGTCGAAATGACGGGGTGTTGACGAACAGCCAAAGACAATGAACAGTAAACAATAAACAATGAACAATAAGCAGTATCTAATCATGGCCACAAAAGTACAACATTTTCCCGTAACCGCCAAATAATAGCAAAAAAAAGATGCTGCGTCGCAGTGGGCGCAGCATCCTTTCGTCTTATGCTTATTACTATTAGTTGCTTATTTACCAACGTAAGCCTCGTTCTGTGTGCAGAGCGTATTCTTGGTGATTTCGTCCTCAGGAATAGGCATATCCATCTTCAGGTCGTTGTAGTCGTAGTCGCGGTTCGTCCAGGGAACGTCCTTCAGGTTTTCTACGTTACGCTTCGGATAGTTGGTAGCCACGTGGTCGGCCATGAAGCCCGACTTCTGCATATCCGGACGGAGACACCACTCGCAGTTGAACTCCTTACGACGCTCGGTGTTGACAGCCACCTTCCAGACGGGTGACTTGAAGCCCTTGGCAGCAGCATACTTGGTGTAATAAGTCTGGGCATCCTCGACAACTGCGCCGTTGCTTCCGAATGGGATAGGATACTCGGTGCGGTTCTTGTAGAAAGGACCTCCGTCAAACTTGGAAATGGGAACACCTGCGGCCACAGAGTCGGCAATCTGTTCCTTTGTTATCTCGTCGCGGCCAACCCAGCTAGCGAAGCTGTTGTAGTATGACAGGTACTTGTCGGTCAGAGCAACCTCCTTGCCGTCCTCCAGCTTACCGAAGGCACGGTTACGCAGGGTGTTGATTTGCTTCCAGCCTTCAGCTTCGTTGCCTGTACGGAAGCAGCACTCAGCATAGTCGAGCATCACGTTGGGAAGACGCTTCCAGTAGATAGGAGTCGGGCTCCAGTGGCCGTCACCCCAAGACTTGTAGTTGGCAGAGGCGGTACGCCACATCTTGGAACTCCAGATGGAAGGTGCCCACTCACCGTTGTTGAAGTGGAACTGCTTGGTGGCTGTACCAGGATTGCCCTTGCCGAGCACCTCCTGCAGATAGGGGTTCACACCGTAGATGGAGGGTTCGTACCATCCCTCATACTGCGGGTCGTAGGCAGGATTGTTGGGGTCGATCTGAGGAACGGCACCCGTGTAGCAAGAGCCGGCGCGGCGCTTGTCGCCCTTCTCATAGCAGGAATACCACTCCCAGGAGAGGTACAGAGAACCCCAACCGCCGTTCTCAGGACATGCGGTGTACCACTTCAGCATCAGCTTCGAGGTGAGGTTGTCCCACTTACCCCAGTTGCTGCCTTCGTCGAGCTGCTCCACCCAAATGGCCTCAGGTCCCCAAGCAGAAGCGGGATCCCACAGCGTGGTGAACGACTCGTTGAGCTTATAGGTGCCACTGTTCAGAATCTCCTTGAAGCAGTCAGAAGCGAGCTTGTAGCACTCGTCGGCAGTCGTAGGAGCTTCGCCTACGCCCTCGATGCCATTCTTGCCATCGGTGATACGATAGGCCTTCCACATATAGGCATCGCCTAAGTAAGCAAGAGCCATACCCTTGGTGGCACGGCCGTATTCGCCGTCCCAAGGTGCCCACTGAAGCAGTTCAGCAGCGGCCTTGAAGTCCTCGATGATGAAGTCCCACATCTCGGCGTAGGTCTCAGCCTTGGCTTTCAGCGGAGTGTTGGCACCGTTTTCACCTGTTGCCAGCATGGGTACACGACCGAAGGTGGTGGCGAGCCAGTGGTAGAAGAAGCCACGCAAGGCACGGCCTTCGCCCTCCAGATACTTCAGCGACTCTTCGCCGCCCACTGCATCTGCAGGATAGCTCTTTAGCTGCTCCAGGAAGTCGTTTGCACGGCAAATGGCACCGTATGCTTGCTTCCAACCGTTAAGCAACTCAGAAGAGTTGGAGTTCCAAGCCTGAACGTTCCAGTCTTTATCCCAACCTGTTGCCTGAGTATCAATCGTCGGGTGGCAACCTGTGAACAGATTGGGCTTGAAGCCCCAGTCGCCGTCATAACGGCCATCCGTTTCATCCGGGTACATTAGGTCATAGACACCGTTGAGTGCCCTCTTGGCATTGGCCTTGCTCTCGTATGATGCAGCGGGGTCAACCACATCGAATGCAGTAACATCCAGATACTCGTCGTTATTGCAGGATGTAAGGCCAAGACCCGTCACGCAGAATAAAGCTGCACTTGCATAAAAATATCTTGTCTTCATATCTGTATTCTTTTTTACTATTTTACTTTATTACCTTCTTATCATTTCATTCTTAGAAAGTGATATTCACACCACCCATCCATGTGCGCGGCTGGGGATAACGACCGGTGTCAAGACCTTGGTAGAGGACGGAACCGCTACCGCACTCAGGATCACCATACTTGTTGTAGCCAGAGATAGTGAACAGGTTGCTGACACCAAGATAGACGCGAGCCTTCTGGATAGCAAGCTTGCTGGAGAATTCGCGCGGGAGAGTGTAACCCACCTGGAGGTTGGCAAGACGGAGGAAGTTACCGTTCTTCACCCACAGGTCGCTGACACGGGTGTTACGGGCATAGTCACCGATGGAGAGACGGGGGAGGGAGCCATGACCGTCGCGGAATGCCTCGTCGTAAGCAGACTTCAAGATGTTAGGCGTAGTCTGGTCGTCGAGCTGGGTCATCGAGCTCAGCTTCATGGCTGAGTAAGAAAGGATGTCCTGTCCGAGTACACCATACATATAGAGGTTGAAGTCCCAGTCCTTATAGGTTGCACCAATGGTGATACCGAAGTTCAGCGTCGGGAAGCCGTTGCCGAGGATCTTACGGTCGGAGTTATCGATACGGTGGTCACCGTTAAGGTCTTCGAACATCAGGTCACCAATGGCCAGCGGGTGGTCGGTGTCGCACTTCGACTCAGCGTCGCCACCACCTACCCATAATGGGTCGCCGTTTGCATCCTTCTCGTCCGACTTCCCCCACAGATAGTTGTAGTACTCATCTAACTGCTGCTGATTCTGGATAACGCCCTTGACCACGTAGCCATAGTATGAGCCCACGGCCTCGCCCTCCATACAGATGGAGTGACGATCCCAGTGACCGTTACCGTCAACAGCACCTACCTGAGAACCGTCGATATAGGCACCGTTGCTTGATGCGGTATTGTAGACGGGGTCACCCATCGACTTTACCTTGTTCTTGATGGTAGAACCGGTCAGGCGGGCATTCCAAGCGAAGTCCTTGTTCACCTGCTTGTGATAGCCAACGGCGAACTCGAAGCCCTTGTTCTGAATCTTACCATAGTTGGTGTAAACCTGTGAATAACCGGCAGACGGACGCATCTGGCGATAGAGCAGCAGGTCCTTCGTGTTCTTGATGAAGTAGTCAAGAGAGATGTCCCAGTTGCCAAGGAATGCGAAGTCGATACCGAAGTTGGTCATCTCGGTGGTTTCCCACTTCAGGTTAGCATCCTTCAGAGGCATGTAGAAACCGATGTCGCGGGTACGGTTGCCCCAGTATCCGGATGAACCGTTTTCGGGATAGGTGTTGTATGCACCGTCAATGTTCTGGGCGATGACGGCTGCACCAGCAACACCACCGGCGTTACCTGTCTGACCCCAACCGACACGTACTTTCAGGTTGTCAACGAAGCTGACGTCTCTCAGGAACGGCTCCTCGCTGATACGCCAAGCACCGGCCACTGAGGGGAAGGTACCCCAACGGTTACCCGTAGAGAAGTTCGAGCTACCGTCACGACGGATGGTACCTGTCAGGACGTAACGATCCATCAAGCTGTAAGATGCACGTGCAAAATAAGAAATGGTGTTCACGTCGGCATCGTAGGCACCACCTGTTGTCTTGGAGTTGAGATCCATGGTCAGGTTGATGTTACGGTTGTAGACGGAGGGGAAGTCTCTTGAACCAGAGTTCACCCACTGCCCCCAAGTCTTGCCGACCTCGTTACCGAGCATCAGCGTCAGGTTGTGGATGTCGTAGTTCAGATTATAAGTAAGGTATGTCTGCAAGTTGAGGCCGTAGCTGTGGCTGTTGCTCAGCGAGAAGGCGTATGTCTGGTCGGCTTGCATAGGAATCTCTGTCAGCACACCATCTATATAGTTGTAACGATGGCGTCCACCCGTGAAGTCGGAACTGTTGTTGCCAGTGTAGGTGTAAGTACCCTGTGTGCGGATGTCGAGCTTGTGGTGGCTGAGATTCAGGAGGGTCAGGTCAATGAAAGCGGTGGTTTGGATGCGGTCGAAGCCGTTACGGGCGCGGTCGCCATTCTCCATCTGTGAGGCGTAGGGGTTAGCGCCGATGTTGGTGTTACCTTCCCAACCGTTCACCGTTGCCTGAGAACCAGTTCCATAAGAACCATCAGGATTGCGCAGGTTCACGTTGATGAGCTTGCCTGCAGCAGCATCATTATTGTACAGATAGTCAAGCGTCGGGGTCAGAGAAGCGAAGTCACGCAGAGACGACATGTTCTGGTTGTTACCCAAGCTCATGTTCGAACCTTTGCTCTCACTGTGGGTGTAGTTGATGTCGCCACCCACCAGCAAGTACTTGTTCACCTGAGTGCTGATGTTGGCACGAGTGGTGAAACGCTGGTAGTTAGAGTTCACAACGATACCGTCGATGTTGTTGTAACCGAACGAGAGGTTGTACTGGGTCTTGTCAGTACCACCGTTGACAGAAGCACCATACTGCTGCTTGAAGGCGGCGCGTGTCATTTCCTTCTGCCAGTCAATCTCGTTGAGCTTGCCGTCATACTTGGAATCCCACACGTTGTTGATGAACATGTCCTTGCCCTTTGCCTCGCGGATGGCCTTGGTGTAAGTGCCGAGGTCGAGGACGTCGAGGGTGTAGGGAAGTGTCTGGATACCGAAGTCGGCGGTCAGGACGATGTTGGTCTTACCCTTGGCACCGTGCTTGGTGGTAATCATCACCACACCGTTTGCAGCAGCAGAACCGTAGATGGCAGAGGCAGAGGCGTCCTTCAGGATTTCGATGCGCTCGATGTCGGCGGGATTCACGAAGTCGGCATTGTTGCCCACCTGCACTCCGTCAACAACGTAGAGAGGAGAAGCATCGCCATTGATGGTGCCGATACCACGAATGCGGATGGCTGCCTTACCGTCGGGCGAACCGTCCTGCTGGAATACCTGCACACCAGCGGCTGCACCTTGCAGGGCTTGGCCGATGTTCTGAGGAACGCGCTTCATCACGGCTTCCTGGTCGAGGGTGGCCACAGAACCCGAGATGTCGCTCTTCTTCATCGTACCATAACCAACGACAACCACGTCAGAGAGCATCTGAGCGTCTTCCTTCAGCACGATGCTGAGGTTGCTTTTACCGTTAACGCTCACCTTCTGGGTAACATAACCCACGTAAGAGATTTCGAGACGGTCGTTAGAAGCGGCATTAACGCTGAACTGACCGTTAAGGTCGGTCACGCCACCCGTTCTTTTACCAACTACTGTCACTGATGCACCGATGATAGGTTCACCGGCCTCATCATTCACCGTTCCCTTCACAATGCTCTGAGCCAGCGCTCCCAGGGGGAACAAACAGAGCAGAAACAGCAACACTAAAGGCTTTTCCAGTGATTTGAAATTTAACATAGTGATTTTGTTTAAAAAATATAAATAGTTTAATGAAATTAAGGTCATCGGAAGCACGTAGTTAAGATTGAGAATGCCGTGCACTAATATTATTTTTTCTTTTATAAATTTAAGGCTCGCAAACCGTTGCGCAAAAGTACATGTTTTAAATGCTCTAGGCTTTCCCCTATGTTTCATAGACTTTCAAATATGTCTCATTTTTGTATAAAAACAGGATAAAGAAAGGTGCTGCAACTTCTGAAACAGCACTTTTCTTAACAAAAATCGCTTTGGAGGGGGCAAAAATGAGGCTTTTGTTGAAGCAGCATTGCGAGGATACGCAACTCTATTTACAATACGACATTTCCATTACCCAACTCGCCACATTGATTGGCATCAACCGCTCCTACCTCAGCAAGCACTTTGCCATGCAGGGCATCACTTACAATGAGTA
>JAFVFY010000106.1 GCA_017475265.1 Prevotella sp.
CACAAACAAAGCGACAAGGTCTGCTCCGAGTAAAGAAAAGAAAGGAAAAAGAAAATGAAAAAGATTGTTTTGATGGTAGTAGCCATGATGACCATGACCATGAGCTTCGCTGAGAACGAGAACACGAAAGCTGTGAAGGGTATTGAGGCCTACGACATGACGGTCAATATTCGTAAGCTGGCCGTTACCCTGGGTCTGACCTACGACCAGATGGAGGCTGTGGAGGACATCCACCACCAGTTCTCTCAGGAGATGATGATGGCTGCGACAGCCGAAAGCGACGAGCGCGAGGCTCTGATTGACCAGGCCGTGAAGAAGGATGAACGTCACATGCACTACGTGCTGAACGACAAGCAGTACAATACTTATATCCTGCTGCTTAACACCACACTTCGTAATCGTGGCCTGAAATAGGGAAAAGTTCTTTATAATTAGGTTGGAGGATGCTTCTTCGGGTGAAGGGGCATCCTCTTTTTTTCAGTTCCTAAGTGGGAAACTGGATGGTGAAGCGGGTGAGATGGTCGTTAGGTCATCAACTACGAGAATCATCTTGCTAATTTACTATTTATCTTACAGACCAGCCAACCTCTTAAGCCGCATGCCAAAGAACCTGTCATATCTATAACCAACATAAATTCTTGTTTCTTATTTCTTTTTCGGTTCCTTGTTCAGTTTGTAGGAAATGTGCAGCAGACCGTATGAGGGGATGACGTTGTAGAAGGTCTCTGTGCGGCCCTGGGCGTTGATGCTGCGGCGGACGTTGGAGAGGTTGCCGAGCAGGTCGAAGCCGTCGAACATGATGACCAGATTGCCTTTCATGAGACGCTTGGCCAGGCGGGCGTTCCATACCAGTTCGTTGGTGTTCATCGACGGCTCGCTGTAGCCTCGGCGGGAGTACATCGTCAGGTCGGTGGAGAGCTGCAACGACCACGGCAGTTCCACTTGCGCGCTGGCTCCGTACTGGTAGGTATAGGCGTTGAGGCCCCACCCCTGACCCTCCCCGGAGGAGAGGGAGCCGTGCTCGCTGCCTGAGTGCTGGTAGTTCAACTTGCCGCTGATTCCGTACTCCATCTTGTCTGTTGGCTTCCACGTGAGGCCGAGTTCATCGGTCAGGAAGGTAGAGGCCACGACCGAGCGGGTGGCGACAGTCGTGCCGCTGAGGTCCACGCTGTGGTTGTAGTTGTAGCTCACGCTCTCCCTGATGCGCCAACGGTCTTTCTTGTCAATCGGGAAGTCAACGCCCGTCGAGGCGTTCGCCGTCCAGTTGCCGTTGACGTTCTCTGGGGTGACGGTGCGCACGCCTGTCGAGCGGTCATAGACAAAGCCCGAAGCCACGGCGTTCTCAGTAATCTGGGCGCTGGCCGAGACGTTGAACAGCGTCTTGCCGCACTTGTCGCTGTAACGGCCGCTTAGACTGTAGTTGCGAGTGTTCTTCAGGTTGGGGTTGCCTAAGGTGATGTAGAGCGGATTGCTGTCATCGCGGATATTCAGCAGACTGGTCATCGAGGGAGCCGAGGTGCTCATGCTCAAGTTGGCATCGATATTACGGTTGCGTTTCCAGTTGCTGTGAAAGTAATAGATGCCTGGTGCGAGGAAGGTGGTGTTGCGTTTCATCAGCGTGTCGAGGCTCCACGAGAGCGGGCTGCCACGGTGATAGTCCAGACGCTCGTGAGCCATGGGAATACCGAGCTGGATCGACAGCTGGGAGTAGTAGTCCTCACTGCTTTTATTGAGCCGGTAGGCTATCTGCGGTGTGTGCGTATGGGTAGTGCTGCGCTGTTCCGAACTGTTGTTGGCATCGAGCGTGGTGAGCATCTCGTCCATTGACGGCAGCGAGCCGAGCCTTTCGGGCGTGTTCCAGTCGCTCAGTTTGTTGAGCAGGTAGAGCGGCGAGTTGTCATGGCTTTGGTAATAGTTGTAGGTGTAGCCCAGGTCGAGGCTGTGGCGATGCTTCTCATCGAAGGCAAACATCAGTCGCGGTTGGGCAGTGAAGTTGGTGGTGCTGCGCTTGGTGGGCTGGTAGCGGTTGCGGAAGTCGTCGGGTAGCGACTCAGTCGCAACATACGCTATAAGATTGTGCTCGTAGTTGTCCTCCTTGCGGTCGGTAAAACGGAAGCTGAAGGGCATCCAGAAGTCGATGAAGTCGTTGTGGGCCGGACTGACGGAAAGGTATCCGTCGTTGTTCGTGTCGAGCCAGTGGCCTACGCCCTTGGTTCGGCTGATGGTGCGGTTGATGGCGTAGCGGCGCAGCAGGTCGCCGGCGTTGGGAGCCTGAATGCTGTCCATCCAGTCCTTGCCCAACTGGTCGGCCACATCCTCGGCCAGCGTGACACTGGCCGACTCGCTGTGGTTGTTCCATGTGGTGTAATAGAAGTAAGGCTGGATGCTCATCTGGAAGTATTTCAGCCACTCGCCGATGGGCTCCGTATGGTAGTAGTTGTAGCGATGCCGCGACTCTATCTGCCAGTCGTAGCTGCGCTTCTTGAAGAACGAGCGGCCGTAGGTGCTGCCGTCGTCGAGGAAGGTGGCGCTGCTGGTGTTGTTGGCATCGTTCTTGTCCCAGTAGGTGGTGCTGATGCTGCCCTCATAGCGGTAGCGATCTTCTTTCTCCGTGCGGAAGTTGGCTCCGGCCTTGACTAACGAGATTAGTCCCTCCGACTGTGTCAGCGGGCTCCATTCGCCCTTCTCGCCCGGCGTGCGATAGTCGTTCAGGTTGTTCGTGGTGGCATAGACCGCCAAGCGTGAACGGTCGGAGAAGTGCAGGCCAAACAGGCGGCCCAGGTACTTCGCGTCATGCCGTCCCTCGTCGTTCTTGAAGAAAGTCGTGCCGCCGCCCCCTTCGGCATTGGCTATCCACCCGCTGTTGTACTCACGCTTCAGCTTCACGTCCATCACCAACTCCTTCTGTGCCGTCTTCTCGCGGTTCGTTCCCTTTACATCCTCGGGCACCCGCTCGTAACTGCGCACCTGCTTCACCATGTACGTAGGCATGTTCTCAAGGAGCAGCTCACGGTCGCTGTCGAAGAAGTCCTTGCCGTTGAGCAGCAGCGAACTGACCTGACGCCCGTTCACCTTGATGACTCCACCCGATTCCAGCTCCACGCCCGGCAGCTTCTTGATGAGGGCATCGAGCATCGAGCCTTCGGACATCTGGAAGGCATCGGCATTATAGACCAGCGTGTCGCCGTCCATGTAGAACTTCAGCTTTGTTGACTGTACGACCACCTCGCCCAGCTCCACCTCTAATTTCTTCGGCAACCGATGCAGGTAGATGGTCTTCAGGCTGCGCGTCTGTTCCCGCTTGTACATCTTCTTGATGTCCAAGGGCACGTAAGCCGTGCGGAAGCTGTCGGCCTCCAAGCGGATGAGATAGCTGCCCGCCTGCTTGATGCCTGCTTGGATATAGCTATACTTCCAGTCCTCCTCTTCCTGGTAGTGCACCTTGATGCTGTCAGCAAAAGTGCTGTCGGCGGCGTGCAGCAGTTCCCCCCTCACGCCCTTGATGTATTCATGCGTCAGGTGGTCTTTCACCTCGGCATAGACTTGTAGCTTGCGCTCCTTCGTCTTTGTGCTGTCCGTCGGCTCTTGTGCCTGCGCTGTCAAAGCAACGAGGGCGAGCACGGGGATTGCAAATCCCCTTAAACAGGTGATGATGGCTTGCTTGTTCATTGTTCGTTTCTTATTTGTTATTACATTTTATTATATATACGCCGTAATCGTGGAAATATGACGCTACAGGGCGTTAATTGTTCTTAATCGGAGTGTAAGTCTTAACTTCGGTAAAGAGTTTTGGATGCCATCGTCGGCTTACGCCCTAAAATATTTCTTGTTTGTTTTGTTTGTTCTCAGATTATTAGTACCTTTGTGGCGTAAAACTAAAACACAGAAGATTATGACAGCAACAGCACAGCAAGTGAAATCCACCCCGATGGCTCCGTATATCGGACTGATGCGGGGGATGAGCCGGCACGACATCCAAATAGTAGTGACGTTTCTTAACGAAGTGATGGAAGAGGCGGAGGAGACGAAAGCAGCCGTCAGTTCAGATAGCCTCGTAGAAATGGCACGCAAGAAATTCAATGTCCCTGAATCGCCTGAGACTAAATGGTTCCGCGAACATCCTGTGAACTTTACAGAGGAAGAGCTTTCTGACGAGCGAACAAAGTATATTCTCAGTAAATGCAGCCCAAAACGATGAAGCGCGTATTTCTTGACACGAATATCCTTATGGATTACATCGACAACCGCGAACATGGCCCGGAAGCAGCGCTCTTGCTGGACCTTGGGAAACGGGGGTTGGTCTGTAATTGTGTGGCTCCTGTAACTTTCACGACGATGTCTTACCTTCTTCATAGTCGTGGCAGACAAGAGATTTATGATTGCTTGCAAAAATCCTCCCGTGGCATTGAGGTCTTGCCGATGGATGCGGCGCAGTTCCAGCAGGCTATGTCCTTCGGCCCTGTGCGCGACTTTGAGGACATGATGCAGTATTAATGTGCTCTCGCCGGTGGTTGCGATGTGATAATCACAAACGACAGGAAAGGCTTCGAGGAGTACTCTACGTTGCCTATCATGACCGCCGCCGAGTTCCTGCAAAGCCTGTTGGAAGAATAGCCCAACCTTCATCCCTCTCCCTGTCTCCGGCGAGAGGGATAATTGTATATGTATGTCTCGCATGCTGTCCATTTTCGTTTATATACGCCGTAATCGAGGAAATATGACGCTGCGGGGGCGTTCTTGCTTTGGCAAGCGTATCCTTCGTCGCCGAGCGAAATTTTCATAATAGGGCTAAAAGGCACGGGGCGCATCACTGCGGCCCATGCCGTTTCCCGGGGGTGAATCAAAATCTGTCATTAGTTTCAATATAATTCGCGATTATCTCAACTCTTTTAAAACCGATTCGAGCTCTTCCAGATTTCGAGGGCAGGCCACGATAGTTCCTTTTGCATCGATGACGATCAGTTCAGGATAGGAACGTATTCCGTATGCGGCAAGTGC
>JAFVFY010000107.1 GCA_017475265.1 Prevotella sp.
GCGTCCTTCGGCCGAGCGGAGAGTTGAGGATTGAGATTTGAGATTTGAGGGTTGAGATTTGAGATTTGAGGATTCAGTTTCTCCACGCACTGTTGGATGAAGCGATGGTGGTCGCGGTCTTTCTCCACGCTCACCACTTGGCTGCATCCCCGCGAGAGCAGCTCCAGGGTGATGCTGCCCGTACCGGCAAAGAGGTCGAGGGCGGTGGCTCCGTCAAAGTCCAGGTAGCCGTTGAGCACGTTGAAGATGTTCTCCTTGGCAAAGTCGGTCGTAGGACGGGCTTTGAACGTGCGGGGAATGTCAAAATGGCGCCCCTTGAATTTTCCCGTAATAATTCTCATAACTATGAACTATGCACTATGAACTATGAACTCTGCACTATGAACCATGCACTATGAACTATGCCCTATGAACTGTCACCGTCCCCAGGCGTAAAGCGTCATCAGGTCGTAAGGCATGTCCTTAAAGGCTGTGACGGAATGGTTGTTGAAGTCGACTACAGGATTGATCACGTAGACGTTCTGCACGTAACGGCGCAGCTCGGCAAGCATGGTCTCGCCTCCTGGAATGTCGCCCACGATGTGCAGCTCGTCTTGCTCAGGCTGCAACTGCAATTGCTTCCAGGCATAGAGAAGGAAGAAGAGGACATCGGCCGAACGGACAGCCTCGAAGGAATTGCAGAACTTAAAGCGGTTCTGCCGGAAGGCAAACACCTCCATGCGGCGTTCATGGAAATAGGCATAGAGCTTCTGCCGCCGCCCGGTGAAGCTGCGCTGGTGCAGATGGCGCCACACGGGCCCCATGATGGGCATCAACCGCACGTTGGGGAAATGGTCGTTGAGCACCAGCCGCAGGTCGCGGTTCACGGAGAACACGGCCACGGCGTTGAGGTCGGGCAGCACGTCGTAGACTACGGCATCGTGGCTGCTGGCGGGGAAGGCATGACTGTACATATCGGTCATGTCGTTCTCGTCGAATTGCTCTATGGGCACCATCATCACGTCGGTGTCAAGAGCGACCTTCGTTCTCACCAGCGGCCATGACTGACCCTTGTCGGAGAGGATGAGCTGCAAAAGGTCGGCAGTCTTGAAAGCCTCACGAAGGTTGGCGGCCATCGAGACGCCACTCTTCACCACGTATGGCTCGTAAATCACCTCCTGCCCTTTCTCAACAGAAAAAGACAGCGTGCCACGGCCAACACGGATGGTCAGCCTCGGACGGTCATTGTTTTGCTTCAACTGCTCTTCCATCTTCATTCTGATTTTATGTCGATGATGACTGGGGCATCTACCTCCTTACGCCAGGCGCTCAGCCAGTCGAACCATTCCTTGGCACTATGATAGCCAAACTCTTCGTTGTCAGAACAATATGAAATCTTATAGCTCATGGCCTTACCCTTGGGAGAAACGACAAAAGCATAGTTATCCTTATTGGCGGGTTCCTCGCTGACGATGTTCTCACGGGGAATGAGCACTGCCAGTCCTACGGTCTCTCGCTTCCATTTCAGGGTGTCAGTAGAGGGATAGTCCGTGCCCCAGCAAGCGCGGAGTCCCTTCTTGTCGCTGAACTCCTCCGAGCCCTTCACGTTGATGATGCCCGTGGAGAAACGATAGGCAGAGGCATCGCGGTTGAACATCACGTCTACATCGGTATCCCGATGCCCGGCATACTGAGTATACCGGAGGGTCAGGTTGATTTGAGATTTGAGATTTGAGGGTTGAGATTTGAAGGTTGAGGATTGAGATTTGAGGGTTGAGGATTGAGATGTTGGCAGTTGCCAGCCGCGGTCAAACACTTCGACGATGGTACGCAGGGGACCATAGCTGATGACACGCTGGGTGCGGCTGCGCACAGGCTCAATCATCGTAGGCTGCTGGCCGTCCCATCCTCGGAAGGCTCCGAGACCGAAGGTGTTGCCCACCCAAAGCACGTCATCACCATAGCCTTGCGTCTTCTGTTCATCGCTCGTATAGAACTGTGTATCTTGAAGTTCCAGCCTTTTCTTGAATTTTCCGTAAAGGTCTATCGTCTGCCGCTTGTCGAAGTAGATGCGGATGCCATTCAGCTCGCTCTCGAAGTCCACGCCATGATGGTGCTGCAGGTTGTAGGAGTAGGCACAGTCGCCCCGGGCGGTGATGGACTCTATGAAGTTGTTCTGCTTGTTCTTCTCCTTCACGTTCTTGTTTCCCATGACCATTTCGGCATAGACACGGGCAGGATATTGCCGAGGCTCACCGTCGGGCAAGAGCGTCACGGTGTAGATCTTCTGCTCATTTGGCTTCAGGTCAGCCAGGAAACAGAGTTCGTCCATCGTCTCGTCCTGGTCAAGGTCGTCCAGCTGGCAGGGTATCTCTGTGCCACCTTCGGTGACGAGTGCCGAGGACACAAAGCCATACTTTTCCAAGGCGATGACCACAGGCTGGTCGGTACGCGATGTTGACGAGGGGTTCTTAACACTCACAGTGAGTACTGTCTGCGCTGCGCAAAACATGGCGCAACACAGTGTCATGGATAGGAAAAAACGTCTCATAATACTCATGATTTCCCACAAAAGTACTCAAATCGCAGGAAAATGACATTTTTCTTTAAATATTTTAGGTTAAAATTTGGTTAATTCAAGTATTTTTAGTAATTTTGCACCGTGATTTAACAGAACTAAAACGAAATTAAGCATAAAAGCCCCGTGCGTAAGATATATTTCATACTGTTTTCCCTCATGCTCGCCTGTGTTGGCTGCCAGTGGAATCTGAGCAACTCAACCACCGAGAATGATAATGGCCGCATCGTCATTGAGCGCTACGACCGTCTGGAGCGTCACTTCCTCACGACGGGTGACACCGCTGCCCTGCAGCAGATGAAAACCGACTACCCTGTACAGACACAAACGCTCATAGAGAACGTGCTGCGACTAGGCCACATAGACGAGCCGGACATCAACCAACGTTTTCTTGTTTTTTTCCAGGACAGCACGCTTCAGGCCCTCATTGGCGACGTGGAAAAGCAATATGCAGACTTGAGCGACATCGAGGAACAACTGTCAGAGACTTTCCAGCGTCTGGAGGACATGATTCCCACGCTGCAGATGCCCCAAGTGTACGCCCAGATAGGTTCGCTCGACCAAAGCATTGTGGTGGGCGAAGGACTGCTGGGCATTTCGTTGGACAAATACCTGGGTACCAACCACCCCATCTACCTTCGTTACGGCTACACAGACCAGCAAAGAGCCATGATGAGTCGCGAATACATTGTTCCCGACTGTCTGGGATTCTACCTGTTAAGCCTCTATCCCTTCACCGACGAGAGCCAGGCCGACGAGCACATGGCAAAGATTCAATACGTGGTGAACAAGGTTATGGGGCGTAAGATTTTCACGAAGGACAAGGTAAAGGATGTGGAAGAATACATGGACGGCAATCCCAGATTATCAATCAATGAATTGTTGATGGATAAGTGACGCTGCCCTACCCCACTCCATCTTCAACTCTCCGCTCGGCCGAAGGACGCTTGCGCAGCAAGAACTCTCAACCCTCAACTCTCAACTCTCAATTCTTCAGTATTCCAACAGCTTCAGCGAGAACTGTCCTTTGAAGCTAATGATGGTCTCTACAAGGTAGCAACTGGCTTCATCAGGGATGCACAATGTGGCATCGAAATGCAAGCCTTGGCTGTCAACAAGACTATATTTCATGTTGCCCAGGATGGCTTGTTCGAGAAAGGCCTGGGGCACCTCGCCTTTATACATGTCTTTCTTGAAGTCGCGTGAGAAAAGACATTTGGCTCCCTCATAGAGGCTGATGTGGATGATGTTGTCGTAGTAGACGTTGTCCACAGCCACGCCCTCACTATTGTAGCTGGTCTTGTTCACACGATAGCGCGTGGGGTTCACGGCAATGTACCAGTGGTAGCGCTGCCCGCCGTAGTTCACCACGGAGTCTATCTTCAGCACCTCAGTAAGGCTTAGCACCTCCCCCGGATGACGGGAAAAGGCCAGCGTGTCGTCGGTCTCCTCGCTCTTCACCAGCTTTGTCACATCACCACTCTTATTACAGAACCACAACAGGTGCTCTGTCTGCTTGACGATAGGATAGCGGTGTTTACCCACTTCCAGCGAGTCACCGACGATGCGGAAGTGTGCGGGCTGGTCGCTGGGATCAGAATAGTAGATGGTATCGCCCTCAGCACGGAACACCACCTCCTCGGTTAGTTCCTCCTGCCAGACACCCTGAAGCATGGCCTTGGCAGCAGCATTTTCCTGCTCCTCGGCATCTGCGACAACGGGCGATGCCGACTGCTGACGCTGGCAAGAAGCCAGCATCAGCAACGAGCATACTATGTAACTAACAACTCTCAAATCTCAATTCTCAAATCTCAAATCTCAAATCTCAATTCTCAATTCTCACTTCTACTTACCTATGCAGTGATACTCAAACTCGTTCTCAGCCAGCTCGTCGGGATCGAAGATGTTACGTCCGTCGATGACGAGGGGATTGCGCATGGCTTTCTTGATGACTCCCCATGTGGGCAGGCGGAACTCCTTCCACTCGGTAAGCAGCAGCAGGGCATCGGCATCGAGCACGGCATCGTACATGTCGCGGCAGTACTTCACCTTTTCGCCTACCCGGCGGCGGCACTCGTCCATAGCAATGGGGTCGTAGGCACGAATGATACAACCGGCATCGAGCAGTTTGTCAATCATCACCAGAGCGGTAGACTCACGCATGTCATCGGTCTCAGGCTTGAACGACAAGCCCCACATGGCGACGGTCTTTCCTGCAAGCTGCCCGCCAAGGGCTTTGTAAAGTTTGTCGAAGAGGATGCTCTTCTGTTTTTCGTTCACGCGCTCCACGGCCTTTAGCACCTCCATAGAGTAGCCGTTCTGGTCGGCAGTCTTGATGAGGGCCTTCACGTCCTTGGGGAAGCAAGAGCCGCCATAGCCGCAACCTGCATAAAGGAACTTTCGGCCAATACGGGTGTCGCTACCTATACCGGCACGCACCATGTTCACGTCGGCACCTACCAGCTCGCAGAGGTTGGCAATGTCGTTCATAAACGAGATACGGGTGGCAAGCATGGAGTTAGCGGCATACTTCGTCATCTCAGCCGAAGGAATGTCCATGAAGATGACGCGGAAGTTGTTCATCATGAAAGGCTTGTAGAGACGCGACAAGGCTTTCTTGGCCCTCTCGCTCTCCACGCCGACAACAACGCGGTCTGGGCTCATAAAGTCCTTAATGGCATTACCCTCCTTGAGGAATTCGGGGTTCGAGGCCACATCGAAGGGGATGTCAACACCGCGCTTCTTCAGTTCCTCGCTAATGGCATTGTGCACCTTGCGGGCAGTACCTACTGGCACCGTCGACTTCGTCACCACAACTATATATTTATTAAGGTTCTGACCGATGGTACGAGCCACCTGTAGCACATACTTCAGATCGGCGGAGCCATCCTCGTCGGGAGGCGTACCCACGGCGGAGAAAACGATGTCCTGCTCGTTGAGCACTGCTGCCAGGTCGGTGCTGAACTTCAGTCGTCCGGCCTTCACGTTCTTCTTCACCATATCTTCCAGACCCGGCTCATAAATAGGTATGTCGCCGTTCTGCAGACGTTCTATCTTCTGTGCATCCACGTCAATGCACGTCACGTTGACACCTGTCTCGGCAAAGCATGTGCCTGAGACCAGTCCTACGTACCCTGTTCCTACAATTGCAATGTTCATTTTTTTTAGCCCCCTAA
>JAFVFY010000108.1 GCA_017475265.1 Prevotella sp.
CCCCATCCCCCAAATCCCCCATCCCCCAAATCCCCCCTTTATTTTCGTCCATTCCCCCGGCTGTAAGCCGGGAACAGCCCACTCCCAAAAGCCCAAACTCTTGAAACCTTTAATAACCCTGACGCTTCTCTTCTCCATCGTCTTCATGGCCACCGCCCAGGAGACGAAGCCGTTGGCCTTCCCCACCGCAGAGGGCTACGGACGCTACGCTACCGGCGGACGCGGCGGCAAGACCTACGTTGTCACCACGCTCGACGACTGCGCTGAGAACGACCTCAAGAAAGGCACCTTCCGTTGGGCCGTGAAGCAGCCGGGCAAGAAAATCGTCACCTTTGCCGTCTGTGGCACTATCTACCTCACCTCGGCCCTCGACCTGAACTGTGGCGACATCACCATCCTTGGTCAGACGGCTCCCGGCGACGGCGTATGCCTGGCCGACTATCCCGTCACCATCTCCTGTGAGAACGCCATTATTCGCTACCTTCGCTTCCGACTTGGCCAGCGCCAGGTGGCCTACCACGAGGGCGATGGCTTCGGCATCAACGCTGCCAACAACTTTATTATAGACCACTGTTCCGTCAGCTGGAGCATCGACGAATGTCTTTCTATTTCGGCAGCCACTAACGGCACTATCCAGTGGTGCATCATCAGTCAGGCGCTTAACGATGCAGGACACACCAAGGGCGCTCACGGCTACGGCGGCAACTGGGGCGGCACCAATGTGTCGTTCCACCACAATCTTATAGCCCAGTGCACTAGTCGCGTACCTCGTTTGGGTGGCGACACCAACCCTGACACCGAGGACTACTGCGACCTGCGCAACAACGTGTTCTACAACTGGGGTGGCAACGGATGCTACGGTGCTGAGGCCATCGATGTGAACTTCGTGGGTAACTACTACAAGCCCGGACCCAGCACTGACCAGCGCTCGGCTAACATCCAGAAACGTATCTGTGCACCCAACATCCGCACTAACAGCTACATCAAGACCTATCCAGCCTTTGCACACGACCTGCATAAATGGGGCCACTTCTACACCGAAGGCAACTACAACCCCGAACATGAGGACATGAACCGTGACAACTGGACCATCGGCATACAGAACCAGGTGAACGGCAGCGAGCAGGATGGCACATGGACTACTGTCACCAAGGACACGATTCATCTGCGCCAGCCGCGGGAGTTCGTACATGTTACCACCCATACCGCCCAGGAGGCCTACGACAAGGTACTAGACTATGCCGGAGCATCACTTTATCGCGACTGCGTCGACGAGATGATTGTCTCGCAGGTGCTGGAACGCTGGGGAAAACAGATGTCTGGCTCTAATGGCGCACGTTACGGTCAGATAGACAAGCAGTCGGACAACATCTACAACGGACAGCTCACCGAAGACCAGGTGGAGAACGGCGCTTGGCCAAGACTGCTGACGCAGAACACGGGTTATAGTGACACCGACGGCGATGGCATCAGCGACTCGATAGAGGAGTCGTGGGGACTGGACACCAGCGACTCCACCGATGGCGGCACACTCTGGAGCGGCAGCAGCACCTCGAAATATGCAGGACTCAGTTATGTGGAGATTTTCCAAGATCAGGCGAACAAGATGCGCCGTGAGTGGAACGCCAACTGCATTGTGGGCGGTGAGGTGATGGGCGTTGAGGAGCCCACCAGTCTTTGCCTGCGTCGTATGCCGGGGGAGCACGAAATCTCGGCACTGACCTTCAAGGGCTACGACAAGAGTACAAAGCAGCAACTCTTCTCCGACGACCTCACACTGCTGAACCAGTCGGGGAGCATCGCCGCAGGGCAGGAGCAGACACTCAAGCTGCGGGCGCAGAAGTACACTATCAGCATTCCCTCAGACATCATCGTAAAGAGCATACGAATCTACGGCTACTCCAACTATGGCAGCGACGTAAAGGTGACGGAACTTAACGGGCAGAAATTCACCAACGGCGAGTATGTCATCGTAGGAGAGGGTAAGGAGAAGCAGACGCTTGTCATACCCCTCAACTCTCAACCCTCATCTCTCAACTCTCAACCCTCATCCCTCACCATCACCTTCGCAGGAGACAGCCAGCCCTGCCTGAAGCTCTACCTTCAGGAGGCTATGGGTCCAACAGGCGATGTCAATGGTGATGGTGCCGTCGACGTTGCAGACATATCCACAGTCATCAGCGTAATGGCAGGTCTAGGGACAGACCCTGTGTCAGCCCGTTCAAAGGCCGATGTCAATGGCGACGGCTCTGTTGATGTGGCCGACATCTCTGCCATCATCAGCGAAATGGCAGCCCTTGCCCGCCCCTCCAAAAAACTAGCTTTTCAATCTTTTCAATCTTTCGTCCATTCTCCCCGCTGAGAGCGGGGCTTAATCCCAAACCCTTATGAAATCATTTATTAACGTACAGGACATCGGCCCCCTTGACAAGGCGCTGGCCGAGGCTATGGAAATAAAGCACGACCGCTACAAGTACCAGCATCTGGGACGCAACAAGACCCTGATGATGATTTTCTTCAACAACTCCTTGCGCACCCGCCTCTCCACCCAGAAGGCTGCCATGAACATGGGCATGAACGTTATCGTGCTCGACGTGAACGCTGGAGCATGGAAGCTGGAGACCGAGCGCGGCGTCATCATGGATGGCGACAAGAGCGAGCACCTCCTCGAGGCCATTCCCGTCATGGGATGCTACTGCGACATCATCGGCGTGCGCTCCTTTGCCGGCCTCACCGACCGCGAGTACGACTACGCTGAGACCGTCCTTAACCAGTTTATCAAGTACTCTGGTCGTCCCGTCTTCGCCATGGAGACTGCCACCGTGCACCCCCTCCAGGCTTTCGCCGACCTCATCACCATCAAGGAGTGGACCCCCTCTAACTCCCCCAAAGTCGTCCTCACCTGGGCTCCCCACTGCCGCGCCCTTCCGCAGGCCGTGCCCAACAGCTTCGCCCAGTGGATGATGGCCGACAAGGACGTAGACCTCGTCATCACCCACCCCGAGGGCTACGAGCTCGACCCGCAGTTCGTACGTGGTGCCCGCGTGGAGTACGACCAGAAGAAAGCCTTCGAGGGGGCCGATTTCATCTACGCTAAGAACTGGAGTAATCCCGGCGTCACCAATCCCGCCGACTATGGCAAGATAACCTGCGAAGACCGCTCGTGGACGGTCGACACCGAGCACATGTCGTGGACGAACAACGGAAAGTTCCTCCACTGTCTGCCCGTGCGTCGCAACCTCATCGTCACCGACGATGTCATTGAGAGTCCCAACAGCCTCGTCATCCCCGAAGCCGCCAATCGCGAAATCTCCTGTTCCGTAGTCCTCAAGCGGATACTGGAGGCACTCTAGCATTACATCGCCCAGTCTATTACGTAACCGCACACTGGTTATCCCAGAAGAAATAGTAAATCCCGATGTGATTCTAATGAATTCCGTCGGGATTTCAAGTGTCTATATCATTTCTTCCTCTTTGCCCGCTGCTCGCGGTATTTGGCTTTCTGTCGGGCTGAGCCGCTGCCGTGGGCACCGGTGATGTATTGTTTCTTCTTTGCCTTCGTCTTCACCTTGCCCTCATTGGGGTCTTTGCGTTCGCCGCCACGGCCGAAGTTGATGCCGTTCTCCAGTATCAGCTGGAAATCATCGTTATTGTTGCTCATAGTCCGTGAAATACGTGTAATCCTTGAAAATCGTGTAATTCGTGTAATTCGTGAAATTCGTGTAATTCGTGAAATTCGTGAAATTCGTGTAATTCGTGAAATTCGTGGTTAAGAAAAACCGTGGTTAAGAAAATCGTGGTTAAGCAAAGGAACTCAGTTGTTTGCCATAATCATTATCACGGCCGAAATGTCGGCTACGTCTATGGCGCCGTCGCCATTTACGTCGGCCGTTTCGTAGGTTGCATTGCCTGCCATGTGAGTGATGATGGCCGAGATGTCGGCCACGTCCACGGAGCCGTCTTCGTTCACGTCGCCCTTCTTTGGTTCTTCAGCATCGCCAATGACGGTCAGCGTACCGCCAGTGCGCGTCTCCTTGCCTTTGACGTTATAGCCTCGGGCCTCTTTGCCCTTCGTCCTGATGGTCACTGTGCCGTCTGTTTGTACCATGTCGGCGTCGATGCTGATGCCCATGCATTTTGTGGTGTCAGCAACGCCCACACTGTCAAGGGTGATGTAGTTGCTGCCCGACACGTTGATGTCCGTCTCTCCACCACTTATATATATATAGCCGCCGTCGAGCACCGTCGAACCTTTCTCGTAGCGGTTGGCCTTGATACCCTTCGAGCCGTTGCCAGTAACATTGAGTGTACTTTTACCGCCAGAGATGTTCACCGTGTGGTTCGAGCGGATGGCCTTGCTGTCCTGTCCGGGCACGTCAATGTTTACCACGCCGCCGCTGATGCTTACCGTGCTGTCGGCCTTCAGACCGATGTTGTCATCGCTCACGCTGATGTTCACCTCGCCGCCCTCAATCGACAACACTCCGTACTCATTAGTATCCACGCCGTCGCCGCCCGTGTTGCTGATGTTCAGTACGCCGGCCTTCATACGGAAATAGTTGTTAAGGTCTTTCAACTTGCCCTCGCCGCAGTGGATGCCGTCACCCACCGCTCCGAGGATGTTGATGGTGCCTACGCTCGACTTCAGCTCGCAGTATTCCTTCACACAGATAGCATGATTCAACATACCCGTCACGTTCAGCGTGCCGCCGCCCTTGAACTCTGCGTGGCCTCTGATGTAGAAGGCTGCCTTCTGCGTACCCTTGTTCGTGTCGCAGAGTGTGTTCTCAGTGCTGTCCTCCAGAATCACATCGACGCGCTTGCCACAGTCCACGTTGATAGCGGCGCCGCCACGAGTGTTTGTCAGCGTCAGGCCTGCCAGCTGAAGTTTCAGCTTGTAATCGCTGACGATGGTCAGCGAGCCGTTCGTAGATGTTCCTGATACACGGTATGTGTACTCCTTAGTCGTAGTGGTGCTCACTACAGTCACTCTCGCACCGCTGGTGCCCACTCTTACGCCCTGCACACTGTCAGGAATATTATAGGTGGCCTTGGTACCGTTGAACACTATCTCCACAACACCTTGGGCATGAATGCAGCAAAGGGACAGGAGAAAAGAAAACAAGATGGTCGTTAGTCGTTTCATGGGCATGTCTAGTTTTGCACTGCAAAGGTAGGCATAATAATGATAATAGCCAAATTTTTAGGCCAAAAACTGCCTTTTGGGGTTGATTTCTGTCAAGATTCGAACTTTTTTTGCGTTTTTTGAAAAAAAAGTCCGAAAAAGTTTTGGTGGTTCGGAAAAAAGCAGTACCTTTGCACCCGCTAAACGAGAAACGACCCTTCGGAACGCCTCGCGAGGCACTCAGGAAAGAGTTCTTTGAAAGATTTACATAGACAGAAGAAGTAGTACAAGAAGCAGCGGAATTATCGATTGTCAATTATCAATTGTCAATTAGTTTCCGTTGGGTAAATGAAACGAACCGTTCAATTCGCTTATACATATAA
>JAFVFY010000018.1 GCA_017475265.1 Prevotella sp.
CTACAAAAGATATGGTCTTGTACTACAAAAGATATGGTCTTGTACTACAAGACCACCTTTTTCGGTAAAAACCGACTAAAACGAACCAGTTTTAGGGGGCAATCAGCCCATAGCTGAGCAGTAGCGTGAAAAACGCGGAAACGAACCCCGTCAAAACTGGCCTATACGCATCCAACTAAAGAACTCATTCAAAAAATCGGAGTCTCAGAGGGGTCAATGTAAAGATTTTTCAGTAAACTCTACGGATTTTTTCTACGGAGATTTGGAGGAAGGGAGTGCTGCGCGTAGCATCTCCTTATCTCCATATCTCCGTAGATAATATTGTCTGAGGAGTTTAGGAGTTTAGGAGTTTTTCCCTGCGGGGCTTATTGTCTAAGGAATTTAGGCGCTCGGCCCAAAGGGACGCTTGCCAAAGCAAGAATTTAGGAAGCTGCGCACTGGTTAACTATCGAGTACAGATCGTTCTAATAATTTTTCTAAGGAGTCAGGGAGTCAAGGAGTGTCGGCTGCGCCGATGACCCCGTAGGAAAACTCCTGAACTCCTAAACTCCTTAGACAATAAATTCTGCGGAGAGACGGAGATAAGGAGATGCTACGCAGGCGTAGATTCCGCCGTCGTGGCAGCGGTCATGACCGGTAACCACTCAGCCATAGACACTGATCCAATATTTTAGGACACTGATTAATCTGATCTTACTGATTAAACTGATTCTGGGAGAACAGAGCCGTCGTAGACAGCAAAAAGATCAGAGAAATCAGTCCAATCGCACAGGTCGGAAAATTATCAAACAGACTTTGCTTGCCCATGGTTCTTATAATTTTATAATTAATTTTTCTATAATTTTGAGCGAAGCGACCTTGTTAACAGACACGCCGTCCTCACGCTCCCTACGCCCGCCGTCGTGGCAGCGGTCGCACCGTGTGATATGTATGTGGTGATGGACATGGTGGCTTACTTGTCGTTGTAATGTTCCTCGGCTTCCTTTGAGTATTCTATGCTATAGGTCATAGGCTGTCGAAGTATTTCTGCATGTCTTCGGGAGTGCGGCACACGATGGTCTCGCCGCGTGCGGACTCCTGACGTGCCTTCTGGATGCTACGACGCATGGCGGGGGTGATGGCGCGGTCGTCGGCTATGGTGGCGACGCGCACGGAGGCGATGCCGCGGATAAGCTTCAGGGCCTTGCGGATTTCTGACGCCATGGCTCCCGTCTCCAACGTCACAATCATCTGCGTTGCCTGTGGCATTTGTACTGTTGCTTCCATATCTTATCTGTTTTGCTTTTTTTCGCGCGCAAAACTGCGGTTAAGCGAGAGCCATGATGCTTGCATCAATGGCCGAGCGTGAGCAGTTTCGCAGCCTTTCGGCTGCAAAGTTAAGCAATTCTTTTGTTATAGCGTGCGCTTCGTGCGTTAAAAGATAGAAAAGCGGGGGAGTATTGATTTATTTTTATTGTGTACAGTCTGTTATTTCAATTATTCTTCTTAACTTTGCAGCCGAAAAACCAATATGTTAAGATTATGACAGCAATACAACTACGTGCGGAGCTGTTCCGCGAGATGAGTCCGCTGCTCGACAGCGAGGCTGCTATGGAGAAGATGCTGACGTTTGTCAGGACGTTGGTGCCGGCGAAGAAGGCTGAGGCTGGATGGGCAGACCGCTTTGTCGGGGCATGGAAAGACGACCGCTCTGCCGACGAGATTGTTAAGGAGATACGCAGCGCCAGGACTGCAAACACTATTGACGGGAGCTATGAGGGGCTATCTGCTGGACACGAGTATATGTGTCGCTATCTTCCGTGGCAATCGGCATGTGGCCGCAAAGATGAACGAGGTGGGGAAGGGGCGGTGCTTCATCACCCAGATTGTTGTCGCAGAGCTGCTCTTTGGCGCATATAGGAGCAAGCACGTCGAAGAGAATCTGGAGCAGACGCGCGAGTTCATAAAGGAAGTGAAGTTGCTCCCGTTCGCCGACAGCGTGGATGTCTTCGCCAAGGAGCGTGCACGGCTGTGGGACGCTGGGAAGAAGATTGAGGACTTCGACCTGCTTAACATAATTTATATCTTACAAAGTTTTATGAAGCTTACTTATCACCATCTAGTAAAAAAGAATTCCAGCCTTTCTTTATGATAGGAAAGACTGGAATTCTTATGTTATCGGAATTAGACAAACTAAATTCCTTACAGCAATGATTCTGGTTATGCCTCGGCGGGAGCTTCCTCCTCAGCCTCGGGAGCCTCTTCGATGTCCTCGTCAGCCTCCTCAACGGGAGCCTCAACTTTGGCAGGAGCCTTCATGGCAGCCTTCTCAGCAGCCAGCTCCTCGGCGTTCTCGGCAATCACGGTGACAGGAATCTCGACGGTCACCTCCTTGTGGAAGTGCACGAAGGCTACATACTCGCCCACCTTCTTGATGTCCTTCATCGTGATGATCTTGCGGTCGACGTCCTTACCCAGCTTCTTCAGCTCCTCGGCAACCATAGCGACGTTCACCGAGCCATAGAGCTGACCCGTGGTGCTCACCTTTGCGGGGATGGTCAGAGCCACACCCTCGAGAGCCTTTCCGCGCTCCTCGGCAGCAGCCTTCTGGGCAGCCAGCTTGTGGGCCTGCTGCTTCAGATTCTCAGCGAGCACCTTCTTGGCACTCTCAGAGGCGATGACAGCCTTACCCGTGGGGATGAGATAGTTGCGGCCGTAGCCGGACTTCACACTTACTATATCGTTCTTATATCCCAGACCGATAATGTCTTCTTTCAGTATCAATTCCATAATCTTACGTCAAGTAATTTACAATTTACTAATTTACGATTTACGATTTGATTTACGATTTATTTCATCAAATCGGTTACGTAAGGCAGCAGTGCAATCTGACGTGCACGCTTCACGGCCTGGGCCACGCGGCGCTGGTACTTCAGCGAGGTACCGGTGATGCGACGGGGCAGAATCTTACCCTGCTCGTTGAGGAACTTCTTCAGGAACTCAGGGTCTTTGTAGTCAATGTACTTGATGCCGCTCTTCTTGAAACGGCAATACTTCTTGCGCTTGGTGTCAATCGACGGAGCGTTGAGATAACGGATTTCACTCTGGTCTGCCATGATTTAAGCCTCCTCTACTTTAGTTTGAAACTTCTTGCGGCGCTTCTCAGCATACTCTGCGGCATACTTCTCGAGCTTCACGGTCTGGAAACGGATGACCTTCTCGTCACGACGGAAAGCAGTCTCCAGTGTCTTAACAATCGTTGGCTCAGCCTTGAATTCCATCAGGAAATAGAACCCGCTGGTCTTCTTCTCAATCTGGTAAGCCAACTTTTTCAGTCCCCAGGCCTCTTCGTTCACAATCTCTGCACCATTGTCGGTGAGCACTTTCTTGAACTTAGCGACCGTTTCCTTTGTCTGATCGTCAGACAAAACGGGAGTCAAAATGAAAACGGTTTCGTACTGATTCATACTTCAGTTTAAATGTTTATAAATGTTATTTTTGCAAAATGCGGGTGCAAAGGTACTAAATAATTGAGAATTGAGAATTGAGAATTGAGAATTATTAGTACCTTTGCAGCGTTTTTAACTTGTTTTTATGATTTTTACACTTAAACGGGTTGGTATAAGCCTCATTTTGCTTGGTGTTGTGCTTCTGGCAGTTCAGCATTTTTTACACTTTACGATGGTGAACATACTACTTCTCGCGCCCCTGTTCCTTGTCGTCGCAGGCCTTGCGGCCTACGTGTGGGGACAGAAGCGCGAGAGTAGATATTAACTCCTAGGAGTTGAGATGTATCATTTACCTGCCATGATAGAGATGACTGCTGAGATGTCGGCAACGTCCACAGTTCCGTCTCCGTTAACGTCAGCATTTTCGTAAGATGCCGTGCCAGCCATCACGCTGATGATGGCAGATATGTCAGCCACATCGACAGTACCGTCAACGTTTACGTCGCCGGGAATGCCAGGACCGACCTCCTCATTAGGATTGTTGGCAATGTAGATGTCGTAGAATCCAACCTTCGAGTTACCACCGCAGAGATAAGCACGGACGTACACCTCTTCGCCGCCGTTGTAGCTACGCACGACGTTGGTGGTGAGACGCTGACGGTCAGAGATGGTGATAGTGTCACCAACGGTCTGCCAGTTGCTGTCCCAGGCATTACCATCGGTAGCCACCTGCAACACGGCAACATGATTGGCGTTATTGCCGGGCTTCACGATACTACCGATGTTGGCCACGATGTCGAACGGGCCCTTAAACTTGGCCGAAGACACGAGATAGGCATTGTAGGGGAACGGCACGGTAACGTCACTTGGCTCTGTGTTCTTGTCAGCCAGCACAATGACGCTCTTCGTGGCGGGGAAGTCGGGGTCGTCGTCCTCGGGCGTAGCATAGTTGTAGTCGTTTTTGTCGCCATAGTTGGTCTTGGTAGTGAGGTTCTCCCAGTCAACAATCTGTCCGCGTGAGCGCAGTATCCAGCCCGTCTCGAAGTCTTTCTCCTCCTCGGGGCTCAGTTCGGTGTAGGAGACTATCATCGTTTCGTCGCCAGTCTCTGGGTCGGGCTCGCCTGCCTCTTCGGTGCGCGAATCAGGATTGTAGTAGGGATATTGCCCCTTCTGCTTGCCCCATGAGAAGTAGTAGGCGGTCGATGTGCTACCACCATTATACTCCGTCGAGTTGGAATCCATGTGCGAGAGGATGTTGGTGCGCTTCTTGACACCAGCCACTGTGACTTCTGCCGATACCAACTCAGAGTTGATGAATCCATCTACTACCACAAAAGCATAGACGGTGCGGCTGCTCTTTAACGTGAACGGCTCGGAGTAGAGTGCCGACTTGGCAATGTCGTTGCTGCCGGTGAAGTTGTAGTAGATGGCAGCGTCCTCCACTTGGGAGGTGATAGTCACGGTGTTGCCGTCAACGCTGATGGTGGGAGCCGGAGCCTGGTCCTTCAGTTCAATGGTCTGCTCGGCCACATTGCTCATGAGGTAGCCCTCGCCGCGTGTGATGGCCTTCACGGTGACGCCCTCGCTGGAGATCTCAAACGGCTCGGTGTAGAGCGTGCTCTCCTCGGTAGGCTCGCTGCCGTCGATGGTGTAGAATATCTCGGCCAGGGGCACGCTGCTATTAATAGAGACAACGGTGAGCTGGTTCTTGAACTCCTGGCTGATGGTAGGAGCTGGAGCCTGAGCCACCTTGGCCTTCGTGTTGGCCACAATGGTGAGAGCGTTCATCAGCAGCTGTGGATTGGCACCGTGGTTGATGGCAACCTGATTGTAAGGCACATAGAGGTAGGCATTGCGGCTGAGGCTGTGGCCGTGGATGGCAACAGTCTCGGTGCCCATGACTGTGGCAAATACTACGTCGTCGGCAAACTCGGCGGCGAGCGACGCACCCGGTATACTCTCAGCATCGGTGAAGTACATACCTGTAATTCCGCCGTCCTCTACCAGTTCCACTTCGTTGAAGAGGGCATGGTTGGGCATCTTCACGTCAAGGAACTGCTGATCCTCCGACACCCAGGCACCGACGCCCCAAGGCTCGTAGGCGAAGGCATTGAGGTTGAGCGTGGGCATAAAGGGACGGATGGCCTTCAATGCGGCGAAAGTCTCAGCATCGTTGATGGTAGAGCTGATGATGATAGCGTCATAGTCCTGCACGTCGGCAAGTGTGAGGGAGGCTGTGGCCTCAATAGGAGTCACACTGTATTTCTCGCTAGCACTGATGGGCTCGTAAGCACGATCTATCTCCAGTGCTCCACCATAGAGGTAAGCCACCTTCCCCTTCTCGTCGCTCTCGCCAACCTCAATGGAGTAGATGTGGCAGCCGTTGGTGTTGTAGACGATGACATCCACGGTTCCGTCGCCGTTGTCGGTGGCACCCTCGGGCAGCTCCCAACCTTCCCAGGTGTAGGCCTGCAGCGTCGTTGGCTTGAACGACTCGCCTATCTGGTAGGCATCGTTGGTGCAGTCGCCCACGAAGAGCGACACGCCACGAGAGTCACTGGGCTTATGGCTCTCCACGGTGAACGTCATCTTCTGTCCAATGCGCACATTAGGGATGGTGAAACAGGCAATGCGGGCACTTGCACTCTTGGCATTGCCGCCGCCAAGCCAGAGATACTGAGGCCCGGCATAATCGCCGAGTGTCGTGCTGGGATAGTTCACGGCAAGGGCCAGTGAACGACGTGTTGTATAACCAGTGTTGAAAACAAGGCCTTCGGTCTCGGCAATGACAGTTCCGTTGGCCATCAGATAGCCGTCTTCCGACACGTTGTCGCCATACGACCAGAAGCAGACGCCACCGCCGGGAGTTGTGGCTCCAGCGTCCTTTTTCTCAATGTCCGACCAAGTGCCGTCCAATTGACCCATTTTTGCTTCCTCATTCAGGTCAGCCACAGTCTGGGCACTCCAGTTAGTGAAGTCCCACTTACGATAGTTCTGTGCATCGGCACCCACAGAGTAGCCTATGAGTGCGAGCATCGTCAAGGTAAAAAGTTTCTTCATAGTCTCTAAGTTTTTGTTGTTAAATAATTATTTATTGTTACAAGTTTCTCATATAATTTTTGACCACAGATTTCGCAGATTTCACAGATTTTGGCTGCGCATTACAATGGGATTTTATTTCGATTACAGCAACTAAAGTTGCGATTAGCTGCGCGAAGCAATCTGTGAAATCAAACATAATCGCGGCTTTAGCCGCTGTAATAGGCAAAATAATCCGTGTAATCTGTGAAATCTGTGGTCGTTTTATACATGCGAAAAATTATTGTTTATTGGTTATTGTTTATTGGTTATTGTTCACGATGCCATGATGGTGATGACAGCCGAGATGTCGGCAACGTCGACTGTTCCATCTTCGTTCACGTCGGCTGATGCGGACGAGACGTCCGCGCTCCCATTAGCCATGACGCTGATAATGGCCGAGATGTCAGCCACGTCGACCACGCCGTCGCCGTTCACGTCGCCCTTCACCGTCTCCTCATATCCGTCATTGAAGCTCTTCAGCTCATATAGGGCGGGCAGAGCACGTCCAGTCTCGTTGTCGAAGAGTCCGGCGTTGTACCATCCGCTATTCAGGTCGCCATTGCATCCCTTGGCGTTGGCCTCGGCATACCACCATGAGAGGCCGTTCACCTGAGGGTGCTTTTTCAGCATGGCGATAAGGTCGGCAGTAAAGGCCCGTTGTCCCTCGGCAGAATAAGGATAAACCGACGTGTAGTCGTAGGTGGTGCCCTGTACGGCCCATTTCGAAGGGTAGCCCATCTCCACCACTTGTATGTCCTTGCCGTAGTTCTTGGCTTCAAGCTGCTTGATGGCTGTCTCTAGCACGCTCATATTGCCATGGAAGTAGGGGTAGAACGACAATCCAATAATATCATAGTCGATATTAGCGTTCTTCATGCGGTCAAAATAGTCGGTCAGCACACTGGGCTTCGGTGCCCTCTCGCTGTGCAGGATAATCTTGGCCTGCGGGCACACCTCGCGGCATGCCTCTCCAGCACGTCGCAGCAAACGGAAGAAACGATCCCAGTTGGCCTGTGGACTGGTTGTGTAGCATCGATTTGTCTGGTTGCCACCCACTGCAGCTTTGGTTCCCCAAAGCATACCATAGCTTATCTCGTTACCCGTCTGGATAAAGTCGGGCTTAGCGCCAGCATCGACAAGCTGCTGCAAACAGTCACGGGTATAAACGTAAATCTGCTCCTGCAGCTGCGTGTCACTAAGGCTCTTCCAAGCATCAGGCGTCCATTGTGATCCAGGGTCGGCCCATGTGTCACTATAATGGAAGTCGAGCAAGAACCGCAGTCCTGCTGCCTTGATACGTGCACCCAGTGCTTTCACGTATTCCAAATCCTGGATAACGGATTTCGGGTCATCGCTCTTCGAGGGATCTACCATCAGTCGTACACGGATGGTGTTCCAACCCTGTTCCTTCAGGAATGGCAGCAGGGCGCTGATGGTCTTTCCATTCAAATCCTTATACTGCGCCTTCTGCGTCTCATATTTCGTCAGCAGCGATATGTCACCACCCACATAGTGAATAGCGGAGTTCTGTGCTTCAGCCGTCCCTGCCACCATCATGGCAAAGGCCAGCATATAAAAAAACCTACGGAAGAATAACTTCAATACGGGCATAGAAATCATACAATTTTCTTGCAAAATTACATAAAAGGAAATAAAACAAAGCAAATATTTTTGAACATTAACACTTTTGCCCCGATTTAGCAAAAATCCAAGACTCTTTGCCATTTTTTAGTGTCAAACAAAATCAGCGGTAAGTCTATAGCCTACCGCTGATTTTATAAGATATAACGTCTCTCGTTCTTGGTTCCTGTGGAAACATTAATTATTCGTCGAGCCACCCACAATGTCAAGCAGCTCATTGGTGATGGCTTGCTGACGGCCCTTGTTGTACTGCAGGTTAAGCTGGCGGAGCAGCTCGTCGGCATTGTCGGTGGCGGTCTGCATGGCTACCATGCGGGCGGCATGCTCGGAGGCAACGCTGTCAAGAAGGGCGGTGTAGAGCATCAGGTGAGCCAGCTTTGGGATGAGCTGTGAGAGCACGGTGTACAGGTCAGGCTCCACGATGTAGTTATCATTGAGGGGCTTTACCTCGTCTGGCTTCACTTCTTTCAGCCTGCCGTGTTTCTTCAGATAGTCCTGCACCTGTTTTGTGACGACGTTTGTTGAGAGGTCACGCTCACGGTCGCTTTGCAGCTCTGTCTCAATGTCGATGGGCAGGAATGTCTTATGGGTGAGTATCTGCGAGCCGGCACTCTTGAAGTGATGGTATATCAGCTCTACTTTGTCTATCTCACCTTTTAAGAACCGATCGCCCAACTCCATGGCCAGGTCGATACATTGCTTTACGTTGGGATGGTCCACCAGGTCAGCCAAGTCGCACTTCACATTGTAGCCCAGCTTACGAGCCTTCTCTGTCACCTTTCGGCCAATGGGATATATTTCCACATTTTCACTACCTATTTCGCCAGAGAGAGCATCCACGGCTTTCGTCATCACCTTGATAATGTTGGCGTTGAAACCTCCGCAGAGCGACGAGTTACTACTGAACACCACGAGGGCTACACGCTTCACGGGGCGCTCATTCTCGTAGACGAAATGTACCGCTGGCTCAGCTGCGAGGAACGACTTCATGATGTGCTCCAACGTCATCTCGTAGGGCAGCATGTTCTGAATAGCCACCTGGGCATGGTGCAGCTTCGAGGAAGCCACCATCTTCATGGCAGAAGTAATCTTCCTCGTGCTGTTTACCGAGGCAATGCGGCCTTTGATTTCCTTTAGACTTGGCATATCTAAGCCCCCTAAGTTAGGGGGATGGTGGTCTGAACAAGCGAGCATCAGACCCATTAAATTGTAATCCTTGAAGGAGCCTGCGCCTGTTCAGACCCCCAACCCCCTAACTTAGGGGGCAAAAGTTGAAGCAATATCTGCCATGACGGCTTCAATCTTGTCGGTGGTCTCGTCGTCAATCTTTCCACTGGCAAGGGTTTCGATGACCTCAGGAGCGGTAGTACGCAGCTTGTCGAGGAACTGATCCTGGCACTGGCGCACCTTGTCGATGGGCACCTGACGCATCAGTCCGTGCACACCGCAATAGAGAATGGCTATCTGCTCACCTACGGGCATAGGACTGTACTGCGGCTGGATGAGCAGCTGGGTGTTCTTACGTCCACGGTCGAGAGTCATGGCCGTCACAGCATCCATATCGGAGGAGAACTTCGAGAAGGCCTCCAGCTCACGATACTGTGCCTGGTCAATCTTCAGCGTACCAGCCACCTTCTTCATCGACTTTATCTGTGCGGAACCACCCACACGCGATACAGAGATACCCACGTTGATGGCAGGACGCTGGCCCTGGTTGAAGAGGTCGCTCTCGAGGAATATCTGACCATCGGTGATGGAGATGACGTTTGTCGGGATGTAAGCCGAGACGTCGCCGGCCTGTGTCTCGATGATAGGCAGAGCGGTAAGTGAGCCACCACCACGTACATGACCCTTCATGCACTCCGGTAGGTCATTCATCTGCTCAGCCACCTCCTGCTGTTCGTTCATCTTTGCTGCACGCTCCAACAGACGACTATGCAGGTAGAACACATCGCCTGGATAGGCCTCACGTCCTGACGGGCGGCGCAGAATCAGCGACACCTCACGATAAGCCACAGCCTGTTTCGACAGGTCATCATATACCACCAATGCAGGCAGTCCTCTATCACGGAAATACTCGCCAATGGCAGCTCCGGCAAAAGGTGCGTAGTACTGCATGGCAGCCGGGTCGGCAGCCGTGGCAGACACGATGATAGTGTAGGGTAAGGCACCACGTTCCTTCAGCGTCTGCACAAGGGCGGCTACTGTGGATGCCTTCTGGCCAATGGCAACATAGATGCAATAGACGGGCTTTCCAGCCTCGTAGAAGCTTTTCTGATTAATGATGGTATCTACGGCGATGGCGGTCTTACCTGTCTGACGGTCTCCAATGATGAGCTCACGCTGTCCGCGACCTATGGGAATTATCGAGTCGATGGCTTTCAGACCCGTCTGCAGCGGTTCCTTCACCGGCTGACGATAGATAACACCCGGTGCCTTGCGGTCGAGGGGCATCTCAAAAGCGTTCTTCAGGTCTATGTCACCCTTGCCGTCTATGGGCTCTCCCAGCGGGTTGATGACGCGGCCGAGCATGTTGTCGTTCACGCGGATGCTGGCAATGCGACGGGTACGCTTCACCGACTGCCCCTCCTTGATGCCCGACGTAGGACCGAGGAGCACACAGCCCACGTTGTCCTCTTCGAGGTTCATCACGATAGCCATAGTGCCGTTCTCGAACTCCAGCAGCTCGCTGGCCTCGGCGTTGCGCAGACCGTAGATACGAGCCACGCCATCGCTGACGGTAAGCACGATGCCAATCTCATCAAACTGCTCGGCATTGCTGATGCCTTTCAGTTGGTTGAGGAGCACCTGACTGACTTCGCTTGGTTTAATCTTATCTGACATTGTTGTTCTTTTTCGTTATGACGTTATAACGTTATGACGTTATGTCGATTATTTCTTCAGTGTGTTAAGAATGGCGTTGAGCTGCGACTTCACGCTGGCATCCATGCGATAGGTGTCGTAGTCGAGAATGAAGCCGCCGATGATGTCGGGGTTCACCTCTGTCTCGAACTCAACAGTACCCTTAGTGCGGCTCTCCACCATCTGGCGCATACGAAGCTCCGTTTCAGGAGCCACGGCTACGGCAGTAATGAGTTTTCCACGAATGATGTTCTTCTGCTGGCGGTAGAGCGTGACATAGCTGTTGGCGATGAACTGCATCATGTTCTCGCGGTTCTCTTTCAGCACGAGCTGAATGAATGCCTTCGACAAGGGAGTAGCCTGCTCGCCACCGATGGTGGTCTCAAGCAGCATCTGCTTCTTGTCTTTCGAGAGCATGGGGTTGTCAATCGTCTGTCGCAGCTGTGGCACCTCAATGTAACACTTGGCCACGAGTTGCATCTCCTGATAGACGCTATCCTCCAGCTTCTGGTCGGTGGCGCTCTTTAACAATGCGCGTGCATAACGAACCGATATGACTCCTATATCCATACGCACCTCCTTTTATTCATTAGAAGAAACATCATTCAGCATACGGTCGATGAGGTCCATCTGTGCTTTGTCGCCCTTGAGGTTCTGACGCAGAACTTTCTCTGCAATCTCCACGCTGAGTTCTGCCACCTGTTTGCGGATGTCGGCGATGGCAGCCTTCTTCTCCTGCTCAATCTCCGCCTTGGCGTCGTTGATCAGGCGCGCACCCTCCTCACGGGCTTTAACCTGGGCTTTCTCCACGATGGCATCACGGGTCGCGGCAGCCTCTTTCAGAATCTGAGCCTGCTTATCGCGTGCCTCCTGAAGTATGGACTCACCTTCTTTCTGTATATTGGCCAGTCGTTCATTGGCTTCGCGGGCCTGGCGGAGGGAGTCATCGATGAAAGCTTTGCGCTCCTGAACCATCGACGTGATAACAGGAAAGCCGAACTTCCACAGGATGAACAGCACCACCAGGAATGTCAGCGACATCCAGAACAGTAGGCCGGTAGAAGGAATCAATAAATCCATAGACTGAATGTTTTTGATTTACGATTGGAATCGTAAATGACTTACAGACACATGAATGCAATCACAGCAGCGAACAGAGCCACACCCTCGATAAGGGCAGCGGCGATAATCATGTTCGTCATCAGCTTGCTGATAACCTCTGGCTGACGTGCCATGGCATCCATGGCCGAACCACCAATCTTACCAATACCAATACCTGCGCCAATAGCGGCAAGACCTGCGCCTACAGCAGCGCCCAACTGTGCAACACCTTCGATTGCTAATAGTGATGTAATCATAATCTTTTAAGTTTTAATTGTTTAATATTTAATCTAATTCATTCATTTTTATTCATGTCCTTCTGGCACGGCCCTTGCCATTCCGATGAACACAGAAGACAGCAGCGTGAACACCATGGCCTGGATGAAGCATACCAGACACTCCAGACACATCATGAAGATACTCATGAAGATACTGACCGCACTCATACTATAGAAAATGCCTGCAGCCATCGATGCCACGAGGAAGATGATGCATGGCATGGCAACAGCTATGGCATGACCCGCCATAATGTTGGCAAAAAGTCGAATCATCAATGCGAAGGGCTTCGTGAAGATGCCCACAAACTCGATGACGGGAATGATGGGTATAGGGGCTTTCAGCCACGTAGGCACATCGGGCCAGAAAATGTCTTTCCAGTAGTGCTTGTTACCAGAGAACTGTACCACCACGAAGGTACAGAGAGCCAGGAAGAACGTCACGGCAATGTTACCCGTTACATTTCCACTTCCTGGCGGGAACGGTATGAGTCCCATGACGTTGCAGGTGAAGATGAAGAAAAAGCACGTCAGCAGGTAAGGCGCATACTTCTCATAACCCTTGCCCACACCCGGCTTGATGATATCTTCAACGACATACATCACCAGCATCTCCACTAAGCCCACGAAACCACCAGGGGCAGGATCGCTGGCCTTGCGTTTCTTGTACCAACGGGCACATCCAAGCACGATGCATAGCAGCAGGGCAACGTTGATGAACATCACGGCAACGGTCTTGGTAATGCTGAAGTCGAGAACGGGAGAACCGTTCTCCACAATCTTTCCTGCCTGGTCGCCCTCCGTGGCAATAGCCAGTCCCTGAATATCGGCAGGTGCATCGGCCTTTACGTGGCGCAAACCGTCGGCAGAGGCATGGTGCTCAAACTGTGACGAGCAGAATACGTGCCAGCCTGTGCTGCTATTCACAATGACAGGCAGCGGGATGACGATGCTGTTCTCTCCTTCGCCCCACACATGCCACTCATGTGAGTCCTTGATATGCTCAAGTACTACTTCCTTGGCACTAAATCCCTCAGCCCGTGCCGAAGGTGTCAGCGCTAAGATAGTCAGAGCTATGAGTAGCAGTCTTTTCAGTTTATAATTCATAATTCAAAGTTCATAGTTGCTGTATGCAACCAATCTTCAATTTTCAATCTTCAATGTCTCAGCGCGAGCGTTGTCACCATCATTAATCCATATATTATTAATGTATATAGGACGAACTGTCGTGCCTCTGCCTTGTCCTCCGTGAAGATGATGACTAAGGCTATCATTGTAGCAATGAGAACTATCCGCACCGCTGCCATGATGAGGTAGAACTGGGGCAGGTGTTCTCGCAAGCGGCTCTTTACGATGTCGTAACCCTTTACGTAGACCACTCCGAGGAGGGTTATCAGTAGCGTGGAAAGGATTTTACTCATTGATTTCCACGCACACCGACACCTCGTTTTTCTGCACCGACACGACGCCACCCATCACGGAAAGCTGCTTGCCGCCATACTCGACGATGCCTTTCTGCAGCGACGAGATGATGGGTGCATGGTCGGTGAGAATCTCGAAGTTACCCATTACGCCGGGCACTTTCACGCTCTCTACCTCGCCGTCAAACTCCACCCTTTCGGGAGATACTATCTTCAGTTTTAACATTATCCTTTAGCTGCTTCTAAGAGTTTCTTTGCTTTCTCCTTCGCATCATCAATGGTTCCGACGTTGAGGAATGCCTGCTCGGGCAGGTCATCCACCTCTCCGGCGAGGATGGCGTTGAAGCCCTTGATAGTGTCCTCGATGGAAACCATAACACCTGGCAGGCCTGTGAATTGTGAAGCAACGGCGAAGGGTTGCGAGAGGAAGCGCTGCACACGTCGTGCGCGGTTCACAGTCAGCTTGTCCTCGTCGCTCAACTCGTCCATACCGAGGATGGCGATGATGTCCTGTAGCTCCTTATAGCGTTGCAATATCTCCTTCACACGCTGTGCGCAGTCATAGTGCTCTTTGCCTACAATCAGCGGGTCGAGAATTCGACTCGTACTTCCCAGCGGGTTAACGGCGGGATAGATACCCAGCTCGGCAATCTTACGGTCGAGCACCGTTGTAGCATCCAGATGGGTGAACGTCGTGGCAGGTGCAGGGTCGGTAAGGTCGTCAGCAGGTACATAAACAGCTTGTACTGAAGTGATTGATCCCTTCTTCGTTGAAGTAATTCTTTCCTGCATTGTACCCATTTCTGAGGCCAGCGTTGGCTGGTAACCCACAGCCGACGGCATACGTCCGAGCAGAGCAGAGACCTCTGAGCCAGCCTGTGTGAAGCGGAAGATGTTGTCGATGAAGAACAGGATGTCGGCAGCACCACCATCCTTGCCTCCACCGTCGCGAAAGCCTTCAGCCACCGTCAGACCAGAGAGTGCCACGGAGGCACGTGCTCCAGGCGGTTCGTTCATCTGACCATAGACCAACGTGGCCTGACTCTTTTTCAGCTCCTCGGGGTCAACGAGCGAGAGATCCCATTTGCCTTCTTCCATGGCCTTGCGGAACTTCTCGCCATAGCGGATAACGCCCGACTCAATCATTTCACGGATGAGGTCGTTACCCTCACGGGTGCGCTCACCGACTCCGGCAAACACAGAAAAACCGTTGTGACCCTTGGCGATGTTGTTGATAAGCTCCATGATGAGCACCGTCTTTCCCACACCGGCACCACCGAAGAGTCCAATCTTACCACCCTTCATGTAAGGCTCCAGCAGGTCGATGACCTTGATACCCGTTGCAAGAATCTCCTTCTTCGTGGAGAGTTCCTCGAAGGTGGGAGCCGCACGGTGGATGGGATAGGCACCCTTCATGTCGAGCGTTTTCATACCGTCGATGGGCTGTCCGATGACGTTGAGCATACGGCCCTTGATTTGGTCGCCCGAAGGCATGAGTATTGGCGACCCTAAGGGTATGGCCTCCAGGCCACGGTGCAGTCCATCGGTATTGTCCATGGCCACGCAACGCACGGTATCCTCGCCAATGTGCTGCTGCACCTCGACGATGAGTTCGCGACCTTCGCCACGGTCAATACGCAATGCCTCGTGAATCTTCGGTAGCACTTTCTCGGCTTCAAGCCCCTTGGTATCGAAGTAAACATCGATGACCGCGCCGATAATCTGAGATATGCGTCCTGTAATCTGTGACATAAGCTAATATATTATAAGATGTATTATGTTTTCCTTAGTCGGTTGCAAAGGTAGTGATTATTTTTGAAACCGCAAAAAAAATCGATTAATTTTTCATTAATAGATTATTTTATGCGAAAAATTGTTTACCTCATTTGATATTTTTTCAATCTTATATGACGAAAAACTTTCCCATATCAGGAAAATGTCGTATATTTGCACGCAAAAGCTGCAAACGGACATAATCAATATAAAATGCGAAACATATCAGTCCTTCTTGCTTTTCTTTCTCTCCCCTTCTCCCCTCTCCTGGGGAGTGAAGTCGGGGATGAGGTTTCCCCCACCGAGATTGTCGTTAACGATGGCGAAAGTCTACACGCCGCTCTGCGCCAGGTGCGTGAGTGGCGTCGTACAGGCGATGAGCGTTGCCTCCACGGCGTGACTGTCACCGTACGTGCAGGCCGTTACTACATGTCTGAGCCACTCTTCCTGCGCCCAGAGGATAGTGGTACGGCTGAGGCTCCCACCATCATACGTGGTGAGGAAGGCGCCGTCATCTATGGCGACCTTCGTCAACGTCATCTACAGCTCTGGCCAAGAGAAGGCATGGAGCGGATGCTGGGCTTCGACACGGAGAAACACACCATCACCATTCCGACACCTCCACAGATGCCGCCTCTTCCTGACCCTTCACAGAGGAGGAGGGTACAATATACCGGCGACGGTCATCGTGAGCCTTTCGGCAACGGTATAGAGATGGTGGTCTGCCAGCGATGGGCCATGGCCATCCTGCGGGTAAAGGATATGGAGCAGCGAGGCGACAGCACCATCGTCACCTTCATGGAGCCTGAGAGTCGACTGGAATTCGACCATCCCTGGCCGCAGCCTGTTATCGGCGGCGAGAAGGGCAGCAGCGCTTTCATGCTTCGCTCAACCGAACTGCGCGACGGTGTTGAGCAACTGGTGGTCATAGGTGGTACGGACGAACATCCTGTGAAACATATTCGCTTTGAGAATATCACTTTTGAGAAGACCTGCTGGAACCGTCCCCTTCATCGTGGGCACGTCACGCTCCAGGGCGGCATGCCGCTCGTCGATGCCTATAAGCTGAAGGAGAACGAGGGATTACCCTGGGACACGGGACTGGAGAACCAAGCATGGGTGGAGCGCCCTGTGGCTGCCGTCAGCGTGAGCCATGCCTCGCAGGTGAACTTTCAGGGCTGCACATTCCAGCAGCTAGGAGCCACGGCCCTCGATTTCATCGACGATACAGACAGTTGCTCCGTCATAGGCTGCACGTTCAGCGACATCGGAGGTACAGCCATCATGGCCGGTTCCTTCGCCGAGAGCCCCCGTGAGGTGCACCGTCCCTACGACGACCTGGCACCCCGCACCAGTCACCTCACCATCAGCGGCAACACCATCAGCCATGCTACCACCGAGGACTGGGGAGCCGTGGCCATCGGCTGTGGCTACGTCAGCGACACAGAGATATGCCATAATACCATAGATCACGTGAACTATAGCGGCATCTGCGTAGGCTGGGGATGGACGGCGAAGGAGACGGGAATGAGACACAATAATATATATAACAATAATGTGTCGGACTATGCCCTCCAGCTCTACGACGCCGGCGGCATCTACACGCTGAGCAACCAGCCAGGCTCCGTCATCCGCGACAACATCATCGGCACGCCAGGCCCCGCGCCCTACGCCACTAACGACCGTGCCTTCCCCATCTATCTGGACGCCCGCACAGACGGCTATACCATTCAAGGCAACACCACAGAGCAGGGAAAACCCATCAGACGTGACGACATTGGCGACAATCAGCCAGGCCCGAATCTGGTATTTGCAGATAGCGAATAAAAAAAAAGGCCCGATTGTTTGGAGGTTTACCAAATAATGTTTATCTTTGCCGAGATAATCCTAAATCACCAATAACTATGCAAAACATTCTATTAACTATTGATGCCGGTACTATCGACTGGTCGAGGGCGCAATTTGCGCTGACGGCCATCTACCACTGGCTGTTTGTGCCCCTGACGCTAGGCCTTGCGGTCATCATGGGCATCTGCGAGACTATCTACTACAAGAAACAGGATGAGTTCTGGAAACGGACGTCACAGTTCTGGCAGCGTCTCTTCGGCGTGAACTTCGCTATGGGCGTTGCCACGGGTATCATCCTGGAGTTTGAGTTTGGCACGAACTGGTCGAACTACTCCTGGTTCGTGGGCGACATCTTCGGTGCACCTTTGGCTGTGGAGGGCATCGTGGCCTTCTTCATGGAGTCAACCTTCGTGGCCGTGATGTTCTTCGGATGGGAGAAGGTGAGCCGAGGCTTCCACCTGGCTTCCACGTGGCTCACAGGCCTGGGTGCCACCATCTCGGCATGGTGGATTCTGGTGGCCAACGCCTGGATGCAGTACCCCGTGGGCTGCGAGTTCAATCCCGACACCATGCGCAATGAGATGACATCGTTCATGGAGGTGGCCCTGTCGCCCTTTGCTGTCGACAAGTTCTGCCACACCGTTATCTCGGCCTGGATTATTGGTGCCGTCTTTGTTGTTGCCGTCTCTTGCTGGTATCTGCTGAAGAAACGTGAGACGCGCCTGGCTGTGGATAGCATCAAGATTGCCACCATTGTAGGACTCATCGCTTCGGTTGGTGCAGCCGCTACCGGTCATAAGAGTGCTCAGAGCGTGGGCGAGGTACAGCCGATGAAGCTGGCTGCTATGGAAGCTCTTTACAACGGAGGTATCGACCAGGGACTGACAGCTATTGCTTGGGTGAACCCGTTATGTCAGCCTGACTTTGCCCATGAGGCTGAGGCTCCGCTGAAGATTGAGATGCCCTACGCCCTTTCGTTCATGGCTACCAACGATATCCACGGCTACGTGCCTGGCGTCAACGACATCCTCAATGGCTACACAAAGCCCGATGGTACAGTAGAGCCTTCTGTCAACGAGAAGATTGCACGCGGCAAGCTAGCCATACAGGCGCTGGCAGACTACCGTAAGGCTAAGGCCACAGGGGCTGAGCAGGCTGCTCTCGACGATCAGCTCGCCATTCTCAAAGAGAACATGCAGTACTTCGGCTATGGCTACATCCGCGACAAGAGCGAGGTGGTGCCCTTCATCCCCGTCAACTTCTGGGCGTTCCGCACGATGGTGGGGCTTGGCTGCCTGTTCATCGCCTTCTTCGCCTTCCTGCTGTTGCTGGTGTTCGAGATTCCCTTCGTGTCGTTGGTCTCTCGCCGTCTGTTCTCTGCCTTTGGCATGATACCCGAGACCGAGGCCGATGTGCACACACCATCCGCGCTTCCCGCCTGGCTCTGCTGGACGGCCATCGCCCTGGTTCCCCTGGCCTACATCGCTTCTGAGAGTGGTTGGCTCGTGGCAGAGTTTGGACGTCAGCCTTGGACTATCCAAGACATGCTGCCCACCTGGGCCGCCGTCAGCGACCTCAATGCCGGAAGCGTGGCCATCACGTTCTTCCTCTTCCTCTTCCTCTTCACCGCCATGCTTGGCGTGGAAATCAGCATTCTTCTGAAACAAATCAAGAAAGGACCAAAGTCATGACATACGATTTTCTTCAACATTATTGGTGCTTCATCGTCTCGCTGCTTGGGGCACTCCTCGTCTTCCTGCTGTTCGTACAGGGAGCCAACTCGCTGATATTCTCGCTGGGTCATACCAATGAGGAGCGGCGTCTGATAGCGAACTCCACAGGCCGTAAGTGGGAGTTTACGTTCACCACGCTTGTCACCTTCGGCGGAGCCTTCTTTGCCTCGTTCCCGCTGTTCTATAGCACAAGCTTTGGCGGAGCCTACTGGCTGTGGATGCTCATCCTCTTCACGTTTGTCATGCAGGCCGTGAGCTATGAGTTCCAGAACAAGCTGGGCAACATTCTAGGCCCACGCACCTTCCAATGGTTCCTGGTGCTCAACGGCATCCTCGGCCCGCTACTCCTTGGTGGTGCCGTAGCCACGTTCTTCGAGGGAAGCAATTTCATTGTACAATTTGACAATTTGACTAATTCACAATTGCCGGCATACGTATTGTCAAATAGCGAAATGGGCCAATTGTCAAATCCAGTTGTCAGTTATTGGGCCAACGGTAGCCACGGCCTCGACGCCTTGCTCAATCCCTGGGTCTTGGTGTTTGGTCTGGCCGTGATGTTCCTTGCCCGTGTGCTCGGCATGCTCTATATTATAAATAATGTGGATGACGAGACCATCTGCCAGCGTGCCCGTCGCCAGTTGTTGGGTGCAGCCGTTCCATTCGTTATTCTTTTCGTGGCCTACTTGATTCACCTGTTGCTCAAGGACGGCTTTGCCTACGACGAAATGGGAGTCATCTTCATGGAGCCAAACAAGTATCTGCATAACTTTATCGAAATGTGGTATCTCACTGTAGTTCTGCTCATTGGCGTTGTGCTAGTGCTCTATGGCATCTACTCTGGAATTGCAAATGACGAATCAGGAATGAAGAAAGCCATCTGGTATGCTGGTATCGGTACGGTTCTTACCGTCCTTCCCCTGCTCCTCATGTCGGCCTGGAACCACACGGCCTACTATCCCTCGACCGCCGACCTGCAGTCATCGTTGACACTAGAGAACTCCTGCTCGAGCTATTTCACTCTGAACACCATGTTCTACGTTTCGCTGCTCGTACCCTTCGTGCTGGCCTACATCGTCTACTGCTGGCGTAAGATAGACAGCCGCAAGATTACCCGCGAGGAGATAGCCACCGACGGTCATGCATATTGATGCTGCTGCGGAAAAAACTGATTAGCTTTCTGAAGATGAGATAGCAAAGCAAGATAAACACATAGATGAGTGCCACCTGGAGTGGTGTAGGGTGCAGCCCTTCTATGCTGGCCCCTGGTAGTGAGGCTATGATGCGCAGACCGCCATTCATAGCCTTCACTATGTGTATAACCACGATGCTGGCTGGTGGGAACAACAGGGAGATAAGAGAACCGTAGAGGATGAGTGTGGCGGCGGGGATGACGAGGAAGTTGGAAAGCAGAAAATAAATGGAGATACGCCCGAAGTAATAGGTAATGAGCGGAGCCACACCCAACTGCGCACACACAGAGAGCAGACCGAGGTTCCATGTCCACCTCAACAATATGTTTTGCGGCTGATATAGCCCTTGTAACTGCGGCATGAACGCCAGGATGGCGAGGACGGAAGCAAACGACAACTGGAAACCAACGTCGAAGAGCGACCGTACATCAGTCACAAGGATAACAATAGCTGCAAAGCATAGCACATTGACTCCTGATGCCTTGCCTCCCCTAGCTGAAAAGACAGCATAAATGCTAATCATCGTAGCAGCACGTGTGACGCTAGGAGAAAGACCCGTGAGTAGGGCGAAAGCCCATATAGCAGCCACCGTCAATACTTGAGACAGCCAGAAACGTCGTCGGCCAAACATGAAAAAGGTAATCAGCATATAGACGATACCAACGTGCAAACCGCTGATAGCCAGTACGTGCGCCGCTCCGCTTACAGCGTATGTTTCACGGAGTTCTTGTGTCTGAGCCGACTTGTCACCCAACGTCATAGCAGCCAGCACGGCATAGGTATCGGCTTCGGCGTTAAAGTCCTGATAGTGTTCCAGCAGCTTATGGCGTTGCTTCAGAAACCACAGACGCAATCGTTGCCAACGGGACAAATCGTTGAGAGCTTTACCACCAGGATGCCAGTCGTTGCGGTATATGAAGAATAATGTTGCAGAGCCTTGCCTTGATGCTTCAGCCCTCACCACCAGCTCATCCCCTAGCCTGATTTTCCCACTCCGCTCATCCTTCCACAAGTAGCAACGCAGGGTACGCCCTCCTGCTTTGGGCACGAGCAAGTCTACGCCAATGGTCTTGGGTCTCTCGGCTGGCTCCGACATCACCACGGCCTCCAGTTCGCGGTTCAAGAACTCATCATCGCTAACATCGTGCCGCAGCTGCATCAATGTCATGCCCAGCATCATACAGCAGACGTATATGCTTATGCTCTGCACTCCTGGCCAGCGGTAGGTTGCCAGCGCCACTACAATTGTCGCCAGCAGGACGATGGGAAGCGGGAAGCCTGGCATCCACCAGCGTGCAATCGCGATGCCGGTCATTAGGCAAATCGCGATAGGAAGCAAGGGAGCGGTTGAATGATTCATAGATTATTGTATCACATGAATGAGTATTGAAGCGATTGACAGGTGCAAAGGTACTGCCTTTATTTCGATTCTGCAATAGATAACTCAAAAACTTCGCACTAGCGCCATTATCTGAAAGAGTATCAAGCACGTCGATAAGCGTGCTGCCATTCCTGATAGTGCCCATCAGGGAGAGGAACAGATGTCCATTAGCGGACAGCCGGAAAAATACCCCTGATACGTCCGGAAGAAGATAATATAGAAATAATCCCGCGATTCTTTTGTGAGTTGCGGGATTTTTTGTATTTTTGCCGCCGAACGCGAATTGACAAAAATTTATCACTAATAATCAATAATGACTATGAAGAAAGTACTATCCCTTTTCATTTTAATACTCCTGCCGAAAGTGGTGGGGGCATACGATGCAAAGATTGATGGAATCTATTACTATCTCAACGCAGAGAAGAAGACGGCAACTGTGACGTATGAAAATTCTACTCCCCAATATTCGTCCTCCTATGAAGGGGATGTTGTCATCCCTGATGCTGTGACATGGGGAGGTGTGCGTTACGAGGTCACAGGGATAGGCGTAGGAGCCTTTTGCGGATGCCAGAATCTTACGAGCATTTCCATTCCTCCATCGGTAACCAGCATTGGCTATGCTTTCGACAAGCTATCCGCTGTGCATATCTCCGACCTGGCAGCCTGGTGTGCAATGGACTTTACCATCAGCTATGGCTCAAGATGGTATCCTACACAATGCAACAATCCTTTGTATTACGCTCATAGCCTATACATGAATGGCGAAGAGGTAACCGACCTGGTCATTCCAGAAGGTGTGACAAGAATAGGCAGTCTCGCATTTATGGATTGTGAACAATTAAACAGCGTCACCATTCCTTCCACGCTCACCAGCATAGGCTCAGGAGCGTTCAATAACTGTAGCCAACTGTCTGCCGTCTATATCTCTGACCTAACAGCCTGGTGCGGCATAGACTTTGAAGTCAAGATATACAATGCTGCGGCTGGCATTAACTTAAATCCAGTATTATACACAGGCAATCCCCTATGTCATGCTAAACATCTATACGTGGACGGAAAGGAAATTACAGACTTGGTCATCCCCGAAGGAGTCACCAGCATCGGACAAAACGCCTTCTGCCATTGGCCGTCACTTATCAGCGTCACCATTCCCTCTTCTGTCGCCAGCATAGGCATGGGTGCTTTTGAAGGTTGCAGCCAGCTCGGAGCCGTTCATATTTCCGACGTTGGTGCATGGTGTGCTATAGAGTTTGACGTACAGCAAGGCAACAGTGGACTAGAAGGTGATACTATTCACACGAACAATCCGCTCTATTTTGCCAGACATCTTTACAAGGACGGCAAAGAAATCACCGACCTGGTAATCCCTGAGGGTGTGAAAGACTTGGGCAACTGGACCTTTGTGAACATGCAGAACCCGCTGACATCCGTCACCTTTCCCAGCACTATGGAGAGCATCAGCAACAACTCATTCAAGGACATGACCACCCTCATGACTGTCCGCTCCTATATCACAGAACCCTTCCATGCAGACTGCTTCAGCGAGAATACTTACAGGAATGGCACCCTCTATATTCCCGCAGGCACGAAAGACCTCTATTCACGCTTTGACGGCTGGCGCAGCTTCCTGAAGATAGAGGAGATGGACTTTGCCCCTGCCCCCAACGGCGAGTGTGCCACTCCCACCATCATCGTCCTGGGCAACAAGTTCAAATTCCAGTGTACCACCCCCGGTGCCACCTTCACCAGCACCCTGGCCACTGCCGAGGAACAGTTCACAGGCGATGAGGTGGTGATGGACAGCGACACCACAACCTATATCCTCACCGTTACTGCCACTGCCCCAGGCTATTCAACTTCCCTGCCCGCCACCTATAAGTTCACAGTAAGCAAGAGTGACGTGAATCGTGATGGCACTATCGACGTTGCTGATATTGCCACCATCATAGACAAGATGGCAGGGAAGTAAATAAAGCAAATAATCCCGCGATTGGAATATCAAAAAATAATTTCGCAAATTTGCGAATTATTCAACAATTATTATTACCTTTGCAGCGTCAAGTGCCCAAGCACTATGAATAAGAAAAAACTCACACCGTATGAAGCCACGCATCCTGGCGAGATGATAAAGGATGAACTGAAAGAGCACGGCCTGACTCAGAAAATGCTCTCAGAGCAGACCGGCATCAAACCCTCCGTACTCAGTGAGACCATCAATGGCAAGCGCCCCGTATCACTCAACGTGGCAGTAGCCCTGGGAAAAGCTCTTGGCATACCCGCCGAGATATGGATGAACATGCAGAACCAATATGACCTTGACGTGGCGGAGATTGCCGAAAGGGACAACCAACACCAGACGGTGGCCGTTACCATCCCCGTTCGCGACAGGAATCTGCTGAATGAGCTTGTCCACAAGTTCGGTTGGGCTTGCGTGTTTTGACAACCTCTCCCTTTGCTCACAATGATGCTTCTGCTGATGGTGGCGGGGGCAGAGGTCGGATAAATATTTTTTTTATCCCAGAATATTTGGCTATTCGGAATAAATATATTACTTTTGCAGCATGAATGACGATATAAGAGAAACGTTCCACTCTGAGGAATACGACAAATACTATGCCGGTCTTGACGAAAAGACAAAGGCAAAATACGACTACGTGGAGACTATCATAAAGACCCAGTACGTAGTAAACAGGAAATTCGTATAGAACCTCGAGGATACGGAGTTCTACGAGGCGCGAATTACGGTAGGCACCAACGAGCACCGCACAATAGTCTTCGCAGTAGACTCCATTTCGTTCATGGAGAGCAAAAGGGTGCTATTCCTGAATTCGTTCTTGAAGAAAGGCACCAAACAATATAAGGGCGAGATAGAGACCGCCCGACGGATTTTAAACAAATACATATAAGGAGGACAAGACAATGATAAAACTTGACGAAAAGAAACTGGCGGAACTGAAGACCGGTTCGCAGCATCTGACAGAGAAGTATGGAGAGAGAGGCACACCAAGCCGTGAAGAGTTCGAGGCAAAGGCCAAGGCCTGGTACTTTGCCGAGCTGTTGCGTGACGAGCGCAAGCGCCAGAAGCTGACCCAACAGCAGCTGGGTGAGCGCATAGGCAAGAAACGGGAGTACATATCGTCGCTTGAGCAAGGCCAGACGGACATGCAGCTCTCCACGTTCATGCTCATTTCAAATGCCTTAGGCATGAGATTTTCATTAGTGGTCGGCTGAGTGCAGCTCTCCTTGATGCTCCTGCCGATGGTGGTGGGGGCAGAGTAAGTGGAGATTGTTACGTCCGAAAGAAGATAATATAGAAATAATCCCGCAATTCTTTTGTGAGTTGCGGGATTTTTCGTAACTTTGCAGCCTCGAAGAGAGAAAAACGAACCATTATTTGCAAGTGCAATGAGTAAGGAAAACGTGATAGCATTACGGAGCAGTAACAATTTGTGCAATTTTTCTCACAGATTTTTTTTGATTTCTCTATACATTCCTACATTTTTCTCGTAATCTGCATATATACAGAAAGTTAGATGATGTATGGACCATACATTTTTGGACGCCACTATACATAGACTGTAAACGGACTTTTTCAACCAAATTGACGGAGGAAAATAGTAACAATAACAATCCTTTGATTCAGTTTCCACCGTAGAAACTGTTTGTTTCTCCCATGGAAACAAAATGTTTCAACGGATGAAACGAAAGGAAACAAACTGATTATCTGATATTTAGATACGTTTTTGTAGTCAATGTCCTACGTCCATTTTCAATTTGTGTATAGTGCCCATTAAAAATGTATGCTCTATACACGGCATAAATAACTTATAATTAGATAATTACATCAAAAATGTAGGAATGTATAGTGTTTTTAAAAACTTTTCTCCATAAAAAATGTACATATACCGCAATGTTATGTTAGGGCTGTCAAAGAATCTGTCCCTGCTTTTAGGTTTTAAAGGGAAATATAAGGAACTGTGATTTAATTAAGTAGTCAAATGGTTTTCACATCGTTTCCAATTGTCAACTATATTTAGTGTCAGTTCCTAAGATGTTTTTAATGAGTTGACTTAAACCTTTTTCTAGGATGTGCGTCAAAGAATCAGAAATCAGGATAACAATCAGGATAACAAACTTAAAGCCAGCCATGAAAAACACAAACGTTCTTACAAGGTGAAAAGGTAGTTTTGTTTAGGAGAAAAAGTAGTTCTTTCTAAAAGAAAAAGTAGACAACCTAAAAGAAAAAGTAGACAACGGGAGGGCGTGAGTCCTCCCGTTTACAATAATTAGCAGAAAAAAAGGCCGTGCTTTGAGGAATAATTACTACCTTTGCAGCCGAATGACAGCCTGGATAAGGAAAATGGTGTCCGTTATCGCCGCCTTGATGGCCCTCACAGGCTGTGGTGGCGACGGTGGAAGTAGTGATGTCGGCGATGCGAAGGGAGCAGCGGCCGACAGTACTATGTTGCGTATTGCTGTTATGCCCACCCTCGACTGTCTGCCCATTTACGTGGCCTACGAAACCGGCATCTTCGAGCGAGAGAGTCTCAGCGTGAGCCTCATCCCCTTCACCTCGCACATGGACTGCGACACGGCCATAGTGGGAGGCTCGGTACACATCATGCCCACCGACCTGGTGCGAGCCGAACGACTCATACACAAGGGCACGCCCCTGCGCTACTTCACCACCACCGGCCTGGGGTGGCAGCTGCTCACGGCCAAGACAGCTCGTATAAGAAAGCTAGAGCAGCTGGACGACAAGATGCTGGCCATGACCCGATACTCGGCTACGGCGATGCTGGCTGACCAGCTTGTAGACAGCGCAAAGCTACAGACGGAACGTGTGTTCCGCATACAGGTGAACGACGTGCTGGTGAGACTCAACATGATGGAGACGGGAACGATGGACGCCATGTTCCTGACAGAGCCACAGGCCACCGTGGCCCGCCAGCTGGGGTGCAACATGCTCTACGATACCGAGGCTGACAGTATCGCTATGGGAGCAATAGCCTACAGGCAGGACACCATCCGCCAAACATCTTCCAACTTCAAGATGGAGACATTCATAAAAGTCTACAATGAGGCCTGCGACTCCATCAACACCCGTGGACTCGACCACTACCGAGACCTCATCACCTCACGATGCCAAGTGCAGCACGACATAGTGGACTCACTCATGCTCCAGCACCCTCAACGCTACGTCCACGTAAGCCCGCCACGACAACGGGACATAGACCGGGCAAAGACCTGGCTCGGACTGCTCAGCCCTGCCAAGAGCCCAGCCAAGAACGAGAGCAAGAAAGGAAACAAGAAAAAGAAGCAACAAAAATAGCCCATCATGCAGAAGAACGAAACTCTTAGTCAAATCATCGACCTCATAGAGCAACGCCGACTGGGACGCGCCGTCAATGCCCTGGAGAACTTCCTGCTCTCTCACCCCAGCCTGAAGAGAGACATGGAGAGCCTCATGGCACTACAGAACGACTTCAACCTCATGACCGACTACTGGCAGCGAGGCTTCAACGACCCGGAGAGAGAGCAAGTATACAGCCAACTGCTGAAACGACTCTATGTCCTGGCCACAAACATCATGACACGCGACAAGATGGCCAACAGCCGGTTCCTCACCAGCGTGCATAACCGTCCCAGGCACATACGCAAGGACTGGACCATGAGCAACGTGCGACACCAACTGGAGGACTTCGTCAGCGACGTAGCCATGCTGGAACTGGAGACCGATGACAACCGCCAGGAGCGACGCAAGCAGGTGTATCAAGACCACCAGTTGCTCATGCACGACCTCTTCGACTACATCCTCACCTCACGCCTGTGGAAGGAGTCGCTGGGAGAGGCCTTCACCGACATACTCCTCTCGCCTACCATCGACACCAACGACCAGCAGCTCATCGTCAGCGCCATCACCCTCTCGGCACTCAACGCCTTTGGGTTCAACAAGTTCTCTGTTCTCATGAACGTCTTCATGAAAACCACCGACCCGGCCATACGCCAGCGGGCCCTCGTGGGATGGGTGCTTTGCATAGACGAAAGCAAAGTGAGCCTCTACCCGGAAATGGCAGAGATGATAAACAAGGCGTGCGAAGACGAGACATGCCGCAACGAGCTGACCGAGCTGCAGATGCAGCTATTCTACTGCATGGACGCCGAGCATGACCAAAAGAAGATACACGACGAAATCATACCCGACATACTGAAGGGCAGCAACATCAAGGTGACACGCCACGGACTGGAAGAAGTAGACGACGACACCCTGGAGGACATACTCCACCCCGACACCTCGGAACGCAACATGGAGCGAATGGAGGAAAGCATGAAGCAGATGGCAACCATGCAGAAGGAAGGCTCGGACATCTACTTCGGGGGATTCGCACAGATGAAGCGCATGCCCTTCTACAACGAACTCTCCAACTGGTTCGTACCCTTCTTCCCACAGCATCCCGCCATCAGCAACATCTGGGAAAACACCAAGGGAAAGAAGTTCCTGCAAATCATCACACAGATAGGAGCCTTCTGCGACAGCGACAAATACTCCTTCGTGCTGGCCTTCGAGCAGGTGCTCAAGCAGTTTCCCACCAAGATGCTGAAAATGATTGAGAACGGAGAGGCATCGCCACTGCCATTGGGAGGAATGATAGAACTGGAAGAGCAGCGCCAGCCAGCCTTCATAAGACGCATGTACCTGCAAAACCTCTACCGCTTCTTCCGTCTGTACCCCATGCGCTCAGAGTTCGCCAGCCCCTTCGACGACAGGGAGAAATACCTCTTCTTCGCCAATCCACTCTTTGGGAAAAACAAGTTGCAGGAAAACATGACCGAGGTGGCAGCCTTCCTGATGAAGCATAGAAAGAACGATGAGGCACTATCCGTACTGTCGAACTGCGACCTGGCAGCAAATACCTTCGACTACAACATGCTCATGGGAAACCTCCTCATGCGCATGCCTCTCGACACCGAGCTATCGGCAACGGAGTTTTTCCGCCATGCACTCGACCTGCGCCCAGACAGCGAGAAAGCCCTCTCAGGATACGCACGGGCACAATTCCGCTACCATCACTACGAGACGGCACTCACCTCTTACGAGAAACTGCTGAAGCTGAAACCCGAACACACAGGATTCATGCTCAATGCAGCCATCTGCATGACCAACCTGCAGAAAAACGAAGAAGCCCTCAAACTGCTCTTCAAACTGGACTACGAGCAGCCCGATAACCATAAGGTGAAGCGTGTCCTGGCATGGGTGCTCACCATGAGCAAGCGATACGAACAGGCAGGAAAAGCCTACCAGCAACTGCTCTCACAGGAAAAGCCAGAACCCGTCGACATGCTCAACTACGGCTATTGCCTCTGGTTCCAGGGAGACATCATGGAGGCCATCGTTCACTTCAAGCAGTTCCTCCTCACCAACGGCGACGAGAACTACAACCTGGAACAAGAATTCATGGGAACGGAGCACAGCCTAATAGCCAGCCACAACATCACGGACACGGAAATCTACCTCATGCTCGACACATTGGCGTAGTAATGCCTGTCAAGGTCTTTCAAGCAAGGGAATCAAAAAATTTAACGCAATTTTTCATTTCGGGCTTAAACTTTTCATAGATTGTAGCGTCAAAAAGACAGTTGCAACTCAGGAACAATAGAACTAGAAAACAACAAGTCTAACAATCTAAAAAAACTCAGAAAACATGAAAAAGATGATTTTGGCCATAACAGCCGCCCTTATGATGAGCGTCACCATGACAGCCCAGGAGACAACTACCGAGGAAAAGCCCGAAATGAAAAGACCAGACATGACGGAGATGGTGAAGCAGCGTACCGACGAGACCGTGAAGAAATATGGCCTCAACGAAGAACAGGCAGCTAAGCTGCTGGAGCTGAACACCAAGTACATGGGTAACTTTGGTCCCCGCCGTGGAGGTATGCGTCCTGGTGGTATGCGTGAAGCCAGAGGCATGCGTCCCGACTCGATGAGACAGCACAGGATGCGTCCCGACTCGATGAGACAGCACAGGATGCGTCCCGAAGGCGAGATGAAAGAAGGACAGGAGCGTCCCGCACGTCCCGAGATGAGGGAAGGCCGTCCCGGTATGAGAGGAGACCGTGAAGGATTCCGCAAACAAATGGAGGAATACAATGCTGAGATTCAGAAGATTATGACCGAAGAGCAGTACAAAGCTTATAAGGAAGATCAGGAGAAGCGCATGCAGCAAGGACCGCGTGGACCCAGAAGGGACAGATAAGACAACAAAAAATAATGATAGGCAGAAGTTATTCATAATAATTTCTGCCTTTTTTAGTTATATAAAGGTATATCCCCTAAACAATTACGTTCCCATGAAGAAACTTCTACTTCTACTGTCTGTCTCGTTTGCTTTAACAGTACAGGCCCGCGAGGCCATCGTATCATCACCCGACGGCAAGCTCACCGTCACTATCTCCGACAATGGTGGAATAGCCACCTACAGCATCAGTATGGAGGGCACGCAAGTGGTGCTGCCGTCTACGCTTGGCTTCAAGGCAGACTTCGGCGACTTCTCCAAAAGGCTGAAGATTGTCAACACCTCAGCCGAGCAGATTGACCGCGAATATGACATGCGGCAGGTGAAGCAGTCGCATATTCATTATGTAGCCACGCAGCTTACCGTAGACTTCGAGAACGCTGGTGGTCAGAAGATGTCGGTACAATTCTCGGTATCGGCGAACGATGTGGCCTTCCGCTACCTGATACCCCGTCAGATGGAGGATAATCCCAAGTCAGCAGTCATCTACAGCGAGACGACGAGCTTCATGCTGCCTGGCGGCACCACAACTTTCCTCACTCCCCAGAGTGGCCCAATGGTAGGCTGGGAACGCACGAAGCCCAGCTACGAAGAGGAGTATACCGTCGATGCGCCCATGGATACGAAGTCGAAGTATGGACAGGGGTACACCTTCCCATGTTTGTTCAAGGTTCCGCTTGCTGCTAATCAGTCACAACCAAGCGGACAGGCTTGGCTCCTCATCAGCGAGACAGGCGTTTCATCGGCCTACTGTGGCTCACACCTCAGCAACTTCCATTCTTTCCTCGGAAGAGACGGAGGAGGTTACTATTCCATCGCCTACCCCATGGAGGGCGAGAACAACAGTCGAGGAGACACCTACGCCGGCATAGCCCTTCCGGGCAGCACACCTTGGCGCACCATCACCTTGGGTACATCTTTGAAGCCCATCGTGGAGACTACCATCGCCTACGACGTGGTGGAACCAATCTACACGCTCAACCCTCAGCTCTCAGCCACAAACCCATACGGGCGCTACACCTGGAGCTGGCTCATCTGGCAGGACAACAGCATCAACTACGACGACCAGGTGAAGTTTATCGACCTGGCCTCGGCAATGGGCTACGAGTATTGTCTAGTGGACAACTGGTGGGACAGGAACATTGGTCGTGACCGCATAGAGGAGTTGTCTCGATATGCCCAGTCGAAGGGTGTGTCCCTGATGCTCTGGTACAACAGCAACGGCTATGAGAACGATGCTCCACAAACTCCACGCGACTGCATGAACACCAGCTATGCCCGCGACAAGGAGATGGCCTGGATGCAGAAGATTGGCGTGAAGGGCATCAAGGTGGACTTCTTCGGAGGCGACAAGCAGGAGACGATGAAGCTCTATGAGGACATTCTCTACGATGCCAACCGTTACGGCCTGCAGGTAATCTTCCACGGATGTACGCTGCCACGAGGCTGGGAACGCATGTACCCCAACTATGTTGCCAGCGAGGCTGTGTTGGCTTCTGAGAACGTGTTCTTCAATGAGGGAGCAGCCATCCGCGAGCCTTTCGACCTGACGATTCATCCCTTCTGCCGTAATGCCGTTGGTACTATGGACTGGGGCGGGGTCATCATGAACAAGTACCTGTCGAAGGACAACAAGAGTCGCCACACCCGCAAGACAACCGATGCTTTCGAGATTGCCTCTGCCTTCACCAACCAGACGGCCGTACAATGCATCGCCATGCAGCCTAATAACCTAGAAGAGCTACCTCAGGCAGAACTTGACTTCCTCAAGAGCATCCCCACCACTTGGGACGAGACGCGTTTCATCGACGGCTATCCCGGCCAATACGTGGTGCTGGCGCGTAGACATGGCAACCAATGGTACATAGCAGGACTCAACGCAACAAAGGAACCCCTGAAGCTCACCCTGAGCCTCGACATGTTTGACGCAGCAAAGACGGTAAACCAACTGGTAGACATAGCCGACAAGAAAGGCAACGTCACAGGTGTGGCAACCCTTCCGCTGAAGACGGACAAGAAGCAACAGGCCAAGGTCACCATTCAACCAAACGGCGGCATCGTCATCTTCTGAGAGTGCCTCTCCCCTACCCTCCTTGAAGGAGACTGATTATAGTTTAATATTAATTAACTAAAATAATTTAAATAAAACTGGCGCGGTATCTATTTATTTATTACCTTTGCACACCAATTTTTGAAAAATTGACCATATAAGCCTATAATTCAGTAAGTTACAATTAAATTTCAGGGTAAAAAGATGAGACAGCTAAAAATTCAGAAAAGCATTACTAATCGTTCGAGCGAGGCACTTGACAAGTATCTTGTTGAGATAGGTCGTGCGCCGCTGATTAGCATAGACGAGGAGATTGAGCTTGCCCAGCAGATACGCAAGGGCGGCCCTGCCGGCGAGCGTGCCAAGGACAAGCTCGTGACGGCCAACCTGCGCTTTGTGGTTAGTGTGGCCAAGCAGTACCAGCATCAGGGTCTGACGCTCACCGACCTCATCGACGAGGGTAACATAGGCTTAATCAAGGCTGCACAGAAGTTCGACGAGACCCGTGGTTTCAAGTTCATCAGCTATGCCGTTTGGTGGATTCGCCAGAGCATCCTGCAGGCCATTGCCGAGCAGAGCCGCATCGTGCGTCTGCCCCTCAACCAGGTGGGTTCACTCAACAAGATTAGCCACGAGATTAATCGTTTCGAACAGGAGAACCAGCGTCATCCCTCTGTCAGCGAGCTGGCCGAGATTACCGACATGGACGAGGAGAAGATTGGACAGTCCATGCAGGCTGACAGCCACCATGTCTCTATCGACGCTCCCTTCCAGGATGGCGAGGACAACTGCATGCTCGATGTCATGGCCAGCGGCGACGACACCCGTACCGACCGCTACGTAGACCATGAGTCGATGGCTCAGGAGCTTAGCTCCGTTCTCAGTAAAGTACTGAAAGACCGCGAGATAATCATCATTCGTGAATGTTTCGGTATAGGTTGCCACGAGAAGGGTTTGGAGGAGATTGGCGACGAGCTGGGCCTCACCCGTGAGCGTGTCCGCCAGATACGTGAGAAGAGCATTGCCAAACTCCGCGACAGCGGCAACGCCAAGATACTGATGAAGTATCTAGGTTAAAAAAGTTGAAGAAAGAGCACTTAACTCTTGCCGTATGGGATAAAACATGTAACTTTGTGGCGATGAAACGCCTCTTGATGCTCATAGCCACAATAACCCTATTAGCCAGCACCAGCGCTTCAGGTGAAAACCTTGACTCGCTGGTGCTTCGTCGTATGTGGGGCTACCGCCAGACCATCGACAGCCTTCCCGAGCTGAGCACCAACGTTTACATGAAGCACCTCTACCAGACCCACAGGCGGAATCCCACCCTGTGGACGGTACCCACGCTCTACACCATTGCCGATGGAAAGCGTGCCTTCGTCAGCGAGCAGTACGGACGTTTCTACTTCAAGCCCGATGGTGACCACCGTTACTACCGCCAGGTCTATTACACCACCATACCTCGCCAGCGTAACACCATGTCGATACTCTTTGAGTACGTCACCCCCGACTTCTACCACGTGACCATCTATGGAGACCATATCCTCTCGCCCTTCAACCGCGAGAACCGCATTTTCTACCGCTACTCCTTCTCCGACCACACCGACTCCACCATCGTCATCGGCTTCCGGCCACGTTTTGTGAGGAATACGCAGTTGGTGAAAGGTTCAGCCACAGTTGACATTGCCACGGGCAGGCTGAAAAAGGTGCAGATGGAAGGAGAGTTCGACATGCTGCGCTTCCGTGTGCGTTGCACGATGGGCAACGAGGGTGCTGAGGTGCTGCTGCCCGTCAGGAGCGAGACCCACGTGGAGTTCAAGTTCCTGGGCAACAAGGTCTCATCCCACTTCGAGGCCTACTTCGGCTGTCCCACGACGCTGCCCGACACCCTTGACGTGCGTGGCGACCGCCAGTTCATCGACTCCCTGAGAGCTGTCCCCCTGAGTGACGAGGAGCGTTACATCTATGCCGCCAACGACTACAACAACAAGCCTGCCGAGAAACCCGACACCATACCGGCCGATACCCTGCCCAAGGAGCCTGAACGCCGGCATCACAACTATCTGAAGGAAATAGCCTGGGACATCATTGGCGAGAACCTCCTGCACAGCATCCGCGCCAGGACAACCGACGGCAACGGCTACGTGAAGCTCTCGCCCATACTCGACCCACAGTACATCAGCTATAGCGGCAGCAAGGGGTTCGCCTATAAGATGAGGCTCGGCGCACGCTACAACTTCACGCCCTACACATGGATAGAGACCAACCCCTACATCGGCTATAACTTCAAGTTGCGCGAATTCTACTGGGACGTGCCCTTTTACCTTTACTATAACAAGCGGCTCAACGGCAACCTCTACTTCGCCTGGGGCAGCGACAACCGCATAGGCAATAGCGGGGTGCTGGAGGAAATCAAACAGGAGTACGGCGACCTCCCGGAACTCCAAGACAAGAAGCTAGACCTCTTCGACGACCGCTACATGCGCATCTTCAACAGCATCCGCCCCTTGCGATGGCTCACGCTGGAGACGGGTTTCGTGTTCCACCACCGTCATGCGCTGAACCCTCAGGAGATGGCATCCTTCGGCAAGCCCACGACCTTCCGCTCCTTCGCCCCCTCACTAGGCGTGAAGTTACAACCCTGGAAGAAAGGGCCGATGCTAAGCATCGACTACGAGCGCGGCCTGAAAGGCAACGACGTGAACATGACCTACGAACGATGGGAGGCAGACCTGAGCATGTTGCATCGCATGAGCCATCTGCAGACACTCAACCTGCGCGTCGGAGGTGGACTCTACACCAAGCGAGGCAACAACTACTTCATGGACTACACCAACTTCCGAGACCGTAACCTGCCCGAAGGCTGGGACGATGACTGGGCAGGAAACTTCCAGCTCCTTTCCTCCGACCTCTACAACGTCTCCGACTACTACATCCGTGGAAACATCTCCTACGAGACCCCGCTCCTCATCGCAGCCTTCACGCCGCTCTTGGGACGCTACGTGGAGCGCGAGCGTCTGTATTGGAGCGGTCTCTCCATCGCCGACACCCGCTTCTATCACGAAGTTGGTTACGGATTTACTTGCCGCTACGCCTCCCTGGCCTTCTTCGCCAGCTTCTTCAACACCCATTACGAGGAGTTCGGCTGCAAGTTCACTTTTGAGCTTTTCCGCCGCTGGTAACGCGCTCCTGGTTCTTGCTGACAAAGTCTTTCCACCCCCGGTAGTGGGTGTCGCCAGTCTCAGGACGCCCCATCTGCAGATAGTGACAATAGGCAACGGCCAGCGCATCGCTGGCATCGAGGTAGCGGCTCATCTCCTCCTTGGGAATGTTCAGCAAACGCTGAAGCATACCCGCCACCTGTTCCTTCGACGCTGAGCCTACACCCGTCAAGGCCATCTTAATCTTCATCGGAGCATACTCGTGGATAGGCACGCCATGGTGTATGGCAGCGGCAATGGCCACGCCCTGTGCCCTTCCCAGCTTCAGCATCGACTGTACGTTCTTCCCGAAGAAGGGCGCCTCGATGGCCAGCTCGTCGGGCAGATAAGAGTCGATGATGCCCGTCACGCGCTCAAAGATATGCCCCAGCTTGAGGTAGCCGTCGGAGAACTTCGACAGGTTGATGATACCCATCGTGACCATCTCGGCCCTCGTGCCGCTCTTAGCCGCCGTAAGCCTTTGCGAGGCAGCACCATCGAAACCCGACGTCACACGCAGGATGCCATACCCCATGATGTTCGTACCGGGGTCGATGCCCATGATAATCTTCTCCATCAGGTGTTGCTAACTTGGATTATTCATACTCTTTTCAACAACGGATTTTACGGATTACACGGATTTAACAGATTATAATGGATTTCACAGATTTCTTCCAGATTCAATGGTATGATAATAAAAAAATCCGTGAAAATCCGTGAAATCAGTTTTAATCCGTTGTTTTATCAATTGCCATGAATAATGTAGGCTATAATGCAAACTATTGTCTATTGAGAACTTCCAGAATGTTCTTGGTGTTGTATGCCCTTGTACGCTCTCCTGTAGTGAACCAGTCAACGATTGTCCAGATGCCACAACCACCGGCGGTAACGAGCTTGAGCACCCCGTATAGTTTCTGCCCCAGCAAAAAGCGGTCGATGCCCAGGGCACCCAGGAAGATGCTCACCAGTAGCACCGTGGTAGGGCTCTTCAGGTTGGCGAAAGCCGTCTGCGCCATCCCCTCGTCAGCACCAACAAGTTTCTGGCGGATGGTTTCTTCACTCTCAGGTGATATTTTCACATAGTTTTCTTTTACAATCTGGTCTATCTGTTCTGTACTCATTTTTTCTATCGTTAATTAATTTGCTGCAAAGTTAGTCTTTTTCCCCGATACTGCCAAATTTTGCTTCACTTTTTGTCGGCGAAATTACTAAATAGTAAAAATCGACTCATTATTGATACGTCCGAGCGAAGATAATATAGAAATAATCCCGCAATTCTTTTGTGAGTTGCGGAATTTTTTCGGGACGATACGCTTACAGGCGGTTTTCATGCAGCTTGCGGTTGATGAGTCGCACATACTGGTCGAGGCCGAAGATGGAGCCAGCCAGGAGGAACGACTGGGCGACGTAGTAGAGCAGCCCTGCGGCCACATCGTCAATCTTGATGACCTGATAGGCCACAAGCGCGATGCTGCTCACGATGAGCAGCACCGCACAACTGTACTGAGAGATTTTGAAGCCTTTGTTCTCCATAGGTCCTTACATGAGTGTGGCTTCGCCAGCTGCGCCAAGGATGGCGGCGATGATGTAACTGATGTGATGGAGTACGAGGGCTATTCGTTGTTGTTCATCTATATTCCTGAGCAGAAGGAGAAGCCTGTGTATCTGCGTGGGCGTGACATCTTTGATGCCTATCACCGTTCGGCTGGACAGACGGTCAAGATGTCGAAGAATCAGGTGAAGGCCATGATTGCTGAGTCGCAGGGTATCACTTTCGAGCAGCAGGCAGCCAAGGAGGCTCAGACTGTGGAGCAGGTATTGGCTTTGCTGGATTACAAGGCTTTCTATGAGCGGTTAGACAGGAATGTGCCATCGTCGACAGATACTATCCTGAGCAAGATGAGCGATTATGGATTCTGCGAGCGGAACGGTGAGCTGTGGAATATCACAAATCTGGGAGCTATCCTGTATGCTAATGACTTGTGCGATTTTCCCACTCTGAGCGGTCGAGAGATTGTGATTCACAAGTATGTAGGCAGCAATAACCGGCAGCAGGAGTTTGAACAGCATATCACGCGAGGTTATGCAGCTGCTTTTGAAGACCTGATTAATTTTGTGATGCGAATAACCGGAACGGAAAAGATTGACATAAACCGTGAGCAGATACCCACCTATCCGCGTGTGGCTATCAGAGAGATCACGGCCAACATGCTGGTCCATCAGGATTTCGGAATCACGGGTATGCCCATTATGATTGAGATTTATTCCAATCGCATTACATTCACTAACCCTGGTGCTCCATTGAACAACATCAACCGCCTGATAGACCTGCCGCCAAATTCACGTAATGAGAAGCTGGCACAAACATTGTTTATGCTGCACATCTGCGAGAAGCGTGGTAGTGGTATTGACAGAGCCGTAGCAGCCATAGAAGAAATGGTGTTGCCCGCTGTGAAGTTTACGAAGGACGAGGAGCATACACGTGTGTTCCTCTATCCTCAGAAGAGTTTGAAAGATATGACGAAGCAGGAGAAGATAGACGCCTGCTATCAACATGCCTGCCTGATGTATGAGGAAGATACGCCCATCAGTAATCGTTCTGTCAGGGCGCGTTTTGAACTGAATGACCACCAGTCTTCAGTGGCCTCACGAATCATAGCAGACACACTTGATGCTGGTTTGCTGAAGTTATCAGATGCCGACATTAGTTCAAGGAAATATGCCACATATATTCCCTACTACGGATAGTGGTTTTTATTTGCAAAGTAAATGCACGCTCGTTATAAACCGCTGATTGTTAGAGCGTTTTTATTTGCAGAGTAAATCCACGACCCTTAAAACGTGTACCTCGTACACCTCAGTCGTATACCTTTTTGACAAATTGCATATACCTCATATACCTTCGGGTGTATGAGGTTGTTTTTTTCTGTTTTCTTTCCTATATCCTTTGTAATTTTGCATCGTCAATCCGACAAAGAAGCTCTCACATTGAGGCTTCGGGTAGCGGTACAATTAATTTCTGAGTTTTGCAGGCTTCGAGTGAGGGAAGAGTACCAGGTTTAAATTGTCGACAACTAACTACTTCGCTCCTCCCGAAAAAGACTCAGGCTTAACAAAAAAGAATCAGAAATTATGAAGAAGATTATTATTAACATTGAGCGTGAGGTAACGCTGGACGGTCTGATGACCCTCGGCAAGTTGGAGAACGGACTTCGCACGGCAGACTTCATGTGCTGCGAGGATGTGCGGATGGAGCCCTTCGTGAGCCACTTCAAAGTGCAGGGCATGCGAGACGGCAATCTCTACATGCAGGAGCAGAAGAAGCGCATCCGCAACAAGGCTATCTTCCGCGACGACAACGCCACGCTGTCGAAGGGACAGGACGGCAAGTACTACTTCTACTTCTCCCTGCCTGGGGAGCGTCTGGGCGAGCTGCCCGAACTGTTGGTAAGGCAGTCTAATGCTATTGCGCAGAAGGTGCTGATGAAGCTGATGAAGGGCAAGGGCCTGGTAGATTGAAGATTGTAGGTTAATGGTCCTGGCAGTCTCAAATCTCAGTCTCAGTTAGAAAAAAAGTCACAATTTAACTCAACATGCCTATCTTATATACTTATAACTTATTAATAATTAGATAGTTATATATATAAGGATGAGTTGTGGGGGTGCCTTGAAAATTAACTGAGACTCTGAGACTGAGACTGCAAAGAACAAAAACAGTATCAATAAAAACATTTAATTCCCTAAAAAGCAATGAGTTACAATATTTTTGACTGCACCGCTCCGGCGATGCCCAAACCTGCAAAAGGTACTGAAATCGTGAAACTACTCCTCTCACAGGCCTCTCGAGACATGCGAGAACCGCTGGTTCCGATGGCAATTCCTGCGCTGGCCAGCCATTTGACCGACGTTGAGTTTATGTATTCAGACAACCAATATTATGAACTTTGCGGCCAAATGGGGCATTTGGTAGGCCCTTCTGGTATCGGAAAGGCGCAGCTGACGCACCTAATTGAGGCTGTGATGAGACCGTTTCGAGACCACGACGAGGTGGAGTACAAGAAGCTGGCCGACTGGATTCGCCAGGTTAAGACGCGTGGTGCCAACAAGGAGAAACCCGAGCGCCCTGAAGTGAGTTTCTGGTTCCCGCCTGCCGACATCACGGCACCTGCCTTCCTCCAGAACGCCTTGGCGCTGGAGCATCAGGGTGGGCGCACGCAATATCTGAACCTGCCTGAGGTGGAGATGGCCGACAGGATGTGTGGCGGGCACAAGCAGGTGAGCCAGATGGTTCGCAATATCTATGACCGCACCCGTGCAGGCGCATTGAGGGCTACGGCCGACGGCGTGACGGGCAACCCCCTGCTACGGGTCAACCTTACGTTCAGTTCGACGCCAGAGGCCGCCCGTTTGTTCTACAAGCGTGATATGACCAACGGGTTCTTCGGGCGCATTCCCTTTGCCTATAAGGCGCGCGGCGAGCGTAAGGGCAAGATTCCGCGTCAGGGGCAGTACGACGATGAGTTCCTGGCCATGCTCGATGAATACCTGTTGCGCCTGGACAACTGCAAGGGGCGTTTCGTGGTGAGGCCGCTCAACAAGATTGCCGACCAGTTGGCAGATGAGATGGCACGCCTGGCCGACCTTGCCGACGATGACATGCTGTTCGAACTATCGCATCGCAGCATCTTTGCCGCTTGGAAAAAGGCTGCTACGCTCTGGATTCTGAACGACCAGACCTACTGCCGCAGCATCGGCGACTACATGGTGTGGTTCTGCTATTACGACCTGTGGTCGAAGGTAAGGGTCTTTTCGGATATGTTCAAACTTGGCGAGGCGCAGATGGACGAAGTACAGAAGAGCGGCCCCAAGAATATGCTCGACAGCCTTGAACGCTCGTTCAACGAGCAGCAACTGGAGGCTCTGCGCCTGGAACTCGGCAAGAGCAAGGAGGGCACCAAGCATCAGATTAACGTCTGGAAGAACCGCGGATTCATCACGTATTCTAACCAGACGGGACTATACACCAAGACGGAGGAATACCTGAAGGGTAGTGGTTCTACGACAACGAATTAAACGAATTGTTATGGATAAGCAAGTAATCGCTCCGCGCTTGCGTAGAGTTACGGAGCAAGAACTTCAGAAGCTTCGCGACCTTCCCATCGAGGGGGTCGCGGAGCGGATTGGACTCCAAGTTTCACGACATAAATGTCTGTGCCCGTTCCACGATGACCATCATGCCTCGCTGTCGTTCAGCACGCGCAGGAACACGTTCTGCTGCTTCGTATGCGGGGCAAAGGGCGGGACGATAGACCTGGCGATGCGGGTGCTGCACAAGGATTTCAAGGAGGCCTGCCGCTGGCTGGCCAACGAGCACAACGTGATTCTGACGGAGTATAAGCCGGAGGAGGTGAAGCCACCCAAGCCCTTCGACCCGACGCGATACCAAAGGTACATTGAGCGTCCTTGGCTCAACGAGGAGGCACGGAAGTTCCTCTTCGAGGAGCGACAGCTGGACGAGCGTGTCGTTCGCTGGTGCAGGCTCTCGTCATTCAAAGACCGCAACGGCGTGCCCTGGCTTTCTATCCCTTATTTCGATAGCGGGTGGCAGCTCATAGGTGTGCAGTACAGGAATCTTGTGAAGGGTGGTCTGCCGCGGTTCCGCTTCCCCCAAGGGTCAGAGTGCGGCATCTATAACCTGCCCGTGCTGAACCTCCTGGGTGCGGGCGAGTCGCTCTACATCACCGAGGGCTGCTCCGACTGCTGGGCGATGCTTTCCGCAGGGCACAAGGCGATAGCCATACCCTCGGCAACCTTGCTCACCAAGAAGGACGTGGAACTGCTCTCAACTCTAAACACTCAACGCTCAACCCAATTCCACATGTACCCCGACCAGGACGCCCCCGGCGAGCGGCTCTTCCTGCAACTATGCGATGTGCTGCCCGGTCTCGTGCACCACCAGCTGCCCCCAGGCTGCAAGGACTTCGGAGAGTATTATGTTAAGCAACACACTCCGTACTTCTGAACCAGAGAAAACGGTTTTCTCTACCAGAGAAAGCCGTTTTGTCTACCAGAGAAAGCCGTTTTGTCTACCAGAGAAAGCCGTTTTCTCTACCTGTTCACACATATTGTCATCATCATATAGGAACTGTGATTTAATTAAGTAGTCAAATGGTTTTCACTTTTTGTTTTTTAGAAATACAGGAAAAAACAAGAAATACTGAGAAAAACAAGACGAATGGTTTTTATCTGTCTTTGTTGTATTTATCTGTTTTACTAAAAA
>JAFVFY010000109.1 GCA_017475265.1 Prevotella sp.
CGCGACCAGTACCCGTGGCCCAGCCTCGTGGACTATCAAGACCGTTATGGTGTCTGGGAGAAACATGCCAACAAGAACGGCTCTGGTAAAATCCTGCTCATCGACCGTGACGGCACTATTCTCTCAACCTCCAACGATGCAGAGGAATTGGAGCCGATTATCAAGAAAGCATTAAACATCGAATAAAACATGTACAAGCAAACCATCATCACCAATTCCCGAGCATGGCTCGCCTACCCATTGCCTTTCCTGCTCGCCCTTGCTATAGTGGTAGGTACATCAAACGCGCTTGATTTCTGCATCGACTACAAAGATGTCGCCGTCGCGGTCAACAAGGACATTGCGGGGAATCAAGTCCCAGACGATAAAGGTACCGTTGGAATAGCGACCAACAGCATTCTCATGGTTGAAGCCAAGGGCTGCCATATACGTGTCGATGGATATCTGCGGCGCAGGTTCGGCATTCTTTACGAGATCTTGCTTCAGAATAGGCATAACGGTCCGGCCATCGAAACCCGTAAAGGCATGGAGTCGATAGTAAGTGTCAGGGAATATCTCATTGTGCATCCTAACCTTATCTAAAAGCCGAAGGATACTACCGCTGTTTAAAAGATTATTGACCTTGTAGATTATGTCATTAGAAACGTATGTGTCATTCTCGTTCCCACTCGGTCCCGGTGTTCCCAAATCGAACACGGCATCTATTGGTATCCACAGACCGTGCTCCTTGGCAAACGATTCGGTGATGCGCTGTTCGATTTCGAAAGGGCTTACATGTGGCTGGCCATCTCCATGTTGCGCTTCATATAGTTTGCTGCGTCGACGGAGTTCATCGGCGATTGCTGCGATTCGGCTATTTTCCGCATCTTGCGCTCCGTCGCTTCCTTGTGAAACTGATTCAAGAACGTCATAGTCCATACCGTTTAATTGATTTCGGCGACAAAGGTACGAAATAAAAACGAAAACAAGTACAATAATAAAGATATTTTATATGAACAAGAAAACCATAGAGAAGACAAAAATTTGTGGGGATTGTCATATTTCGTCGAAATAAGTTTGTGGGGAATGTATTTTGGGACACAATTAGTTGAAAGAGATTAAAGGAATATAGTTAAATTGAATTAAGGAAGTACGAAAAATCATACTTTTGATTTGCCGAATCAGTATTTCTTCGTATCTTTGCACCAAAAGTACGATAAATCATACGCCGATGAATATAGGAATTGTGATTAAGGAGCGCAGGGCATTGCTGGGAATCTCGCAGCAAGACCTCTCGGATTATTCTGGAGTAGGCATCTCTACTGTCAAGGATTTGGAGCGAGGCGTGGGCAATCCGTCGCTACAGACACTACAGAAAATACTGGATGTGGTGGGTATGGAAATGGTGTTACAGGTAAAACAGACCGTTAAATAGCATAGAGGATGAGAAAAGTGAATGTGTATTACGGTGATGTCTATGCTGGACAGCTCGTTGAGTTGTCAAGGGGTAACTATGAGTTTACTTACGATGATACTTTTCTTGCCGACGGCAGCACACCTCCTGTGTCTGTCAACTTGCCCAAGAGTCAGAAGGTGTATCACTCGGAGCGCATCTTCCCCGTATTCACCAACATGTTGCCTGAAGGTGCCAACCGTAGGGCTTTGTGTAGAGCGAGGAAAGTGGACGAGGACGACTTTTTCGGCATGCTGGAGATGATTTGCGGCATGGATGCCATCGGGAAGTTTGTACTTAGAAGACCAGAAGAATGAAAACGATAGAAGTTTGCCCATCAACATTGCGGCCAGGTTTTTCTACCTATTCGCCCCAAGCCGTCAAGGAATTGTTTGACGGTGTGGTGGTTTCGCCCTATATTGACATCGATTTCGAGAACGAGCGTGACCAGCAGCAGGCAATGGAGAACATGAACAACATGTCTATCTCCGGTGCTCAGGAGAAATTCTCCGCCATCGTCGATGACGGGAAAATCCGTCTGACTCATAAAGGCGAACAAGCTACCTATATCCTGAAGCCAGCACCTTTCAACCTGAGTCTCTCCACCCGCAAACAGATACCTGCCAACGAACACCTGACCATGCAGATTGCATCTCAGGTCTATGGCATACGCACAGCCAGCAATGGTCTGTGTTTCAGCAGCAGTGGCCAGCCGGTGTATATCACGAAGCGCTTTGACGTGATAAACGGCGTGAAAGAGAGTTCGCAGGAGGACTTTGCCACCGTTCTGCAGATGACAGAGGAAGGCAGCGACAGCAATTTTAAATATCATGGCAACTATGCGCAGATAGCAGATGCCATCCGGCAGTTTGTGCCTGCATGGATGCCACAGATGGAGCAGTTCTTCCGGATGGTAGTGTTTGATTATCTGTTTGCTAACGAGGATGCCCACATGAAGAACTTTTCATTGATAAACAGAAACGGCGAGTATTTCCTGGCTCCTGCATACGATCTTATCAATACCTGCATCCATATCCAAAGTGGCAGCGACCTGGGACTGATGGACGGGCTTTCGCCAGATATTGAGAAAAGCGATGTGTATGACAGGACGTTGCATCCATGCAGGCTGGACTTTGAACGATTCGCAGAAAGAATCGGATTGCCGAAGAAACGTGCTGCCTCAGTGCTCGATATGTTTATGGAGATTCCACAAGAGACATACGCACTCATCGACCACTCCTTCTTGAATGACAAGATGAAACGCACTTACAAGCGTGTCATTGAGGAGCGGAAAACACGTTTCATTCGACAGTCAGAATAACTCTAAAAGAAATGACAAGATGATTCTCGTAGTTGATGACGATAAAAACATCCGGCTCTCGTTGAAGCTCATACTGGAGCGCAACGAGTATGAGGTGGCCCTAGCCGAGGGGCCGAAGGAGGCGATGCAGATAGTCCGCAACACTCCGGCGGTGGAACTGGTGCTGATGGATATGAATTATACAAGAGTAACTGACGGCGAGGAAGGACTGACGCTGCTGAAGCAGGTAAAGGTGTTCCGCCCCGAGGTGCCGTGTATCCTGATGACGGCCTGGGGCAGCATCGACCTGGCCGTGCAGGGGATGCGGGCCGGCGCATTCGACTTCATCACCAAGCCGTGGGACAATGGCGTGCTGTTAGACAGGATTGAGACGGCCATCAAGATAAACAATGCAAGTCCTGCGACTCAGCCAGTCCAAAGTTCACCCATTGTCGGCACATCCCTCTCTGGCATTCTCGCTACCGTGGCTCGCGTGGCTCCCACCAATGCGCCCGTCTTGATTACTGGTGAGAGCGGTACGGGTAAGGAACTCATCGCAGAGGCTATCCACCGACAGAGCCAACGGGCCAATGGGCCGTTTGTAAAAGTGAACCTCGGTGGCATCTCTACGTCGCTGTTCGAGAGCGAGATGTTCGGCCACAAGAAAGGCTCGTTTACTGATGCCAAGGCCGACCGCATCGGCCGTTTTGAACTGGCCAAGGGCGGCACCATCTTCCTCGACGAGATTGGCGAATTGTCGTTGGCCAGCCAAGTGAAGTTGCTGCGGGTGCTGCAAGACCAGACCTACGAGGTGCTGGGCGATAGTCAGACACGCCGAACGGATGTCCGTGTGGTATGCGCCACCAATGCCGACCTTCGCGTGATGGTCGAGGAAAAGACCTTCCGCGAGGATCTGTTCTACCGCATCAATATCATCAACCTCCATCTGCCGCCTCTGCGTGACCGCCGTGAGGACATACCGCTATTGGTTAATCACTTCCTTCGGATGGCTTGTGAGGCAAACGGCCTCCCGCTTGTCACCGTCTCGACAGAGGCCATCGGCTATCTCCAGACACTTCCGTTCCCTGGTAATATCCGAGAACTGAAGAATCTGGTTGAGAGGGCTCTGCTGATGAAAGATCCCGCCGCCAGTCAGCTCACTGCCGCCGACTTTGTACTCTTGTCCAAGGATATTCCGTCGGGGAAACCGATGGGCACAGAACCCGCTACCCTCGACTCCATGGAGCGCAACGCCATTGCAGCCTGCATTGCCAAGCACAACGGCAACCTCTCTCTTGTCGCTAAGGAATTAGGCATCAGCCGTGGTGCCCTGTACCGCAAAATAGAAAAGCACGGACTATGAAACTGAAGCATTATTTCCTCCTCCTTGCAGTAGGCATTGTCCTGTTGGCCGGCGTAGCACTCTTCGCTACGTTCCGCAGTCACCCCACATTGTTCTACGTCACCGAGGGCTTTGTAGTCCTGATATTGTTCTACCTCTGGTACTTCTACCGCAAGACCATCCGACCGTACGACACACTGATTGGCGGCATGGAACTGGTGCGGGAACTCGACCTGACGACGCGCCTCGCTCCTTCGGGACAACATGAGACCGACATCATCGTCCGCACGTTCAACGACCTGCTGGGTCGCCTGCGCAGCGAGCACCTCAGGCTCGAAGAGCAATACACCTTCCTCAACCTGCTTATCGATGCCTCCCCGATGGGTGTCATCCAGTGTGACCTCGACGGCAACACAACGTCCATGAATCCCGCAGCCCGTGAGATGCTGTCGCCAAGTATCGAGGAAACCATCCACGCACTGCCTCTTGGCGAGGCGACCACCGTGCGCATTCCTGGCGGCCCGCAACTCTTCCGCATCAGCCACCTCAGTTTTCCTGACCGAGGCTTCCAGCATCCTTTCTTCCTCATTGAGTCACTGACATCAGAAATACGCCTTGCCGAGAAAGCCGCCTACGAGCGCGTCATTCGTATGATTGCCCACGAGGTGAACAACAGCGTGGCGGGCATCATCGGCAGTCTCACTGGCGACGAAGCCGAACGGCTCACCGCCCTCTCGTCCTTTGTCTCCCGCTTTGCCGAAGTAGTAAAGATTCCGCAACCGCAACTGCAACTCTGCGACCTTAGCGAGGAGGTGGAAGCCTGCCGTCCCTTCCTCGAAAACCTGTGTACGCAGGCGCACGTCCATATTGACTTCCGTTTGACCGACGAAGCCGTACCCGTTCATCTTGACACCGTCCTGTTCCAACAGGTGCTTATCAATATTGTCAAGAATGCCGTGGAGAGTATCGGAATGTCACAAGGACTTATCACCATTGAAGCCACCACGCCTGCTACGCTCACCATCACCGACAATGGTCATGGCATCCCGCCGGCTATAGCGAAGAATCTCTTCACTCCGTTTTTCTCTACCAAGCCCCAAGGCCAGGGTCTCGGTCTTCTGCTCATTCGCGACATCCTTACTTCTCATCACTGCACCTTCAATCTGCTTACAGACCCCGAAGACCATCTCACTCGCTTTACTATCCAATTTCCCCATAAATAATAGTCAAATGATAGTGGAAAAAAAGGCGAATAGAAAGAAAAGATTAAAGTGTCTGAAGTGACAGAACAAAAGCGACATGGCATCCTTGGCGCGGTGTATCAGCCAGTTCGAGCATACCGCCTTGCTGAATCACCATTCTGCGACTTAGAGACAAGCCGATTCCGCTACCGCTTCGTTTGGTGGTGAAG
>JAFVFY010000019.1 GCA_017475265.1 Prevotella sp.
AGATATGGTCTTGTACTACAAAAGATATGGTCTTGTACTACAAAAGATATGGTCTTGACTACAAAAGATATGGTCTTGTACTACAAGACCACCTTTTTCGGTAAAAACCGACTAAAACGAAACAGTTTTAAGGGGCAATTAGTCCATAGCTGAGCAGTAGCGTGAAAAACGCGGAAACACCACCCGTCAAAACTGGCCCATACGCATCCACTAAGCACCTCATTCAAAAAATCGGATTCTCAGAGGGGTCAATGTAAAGATTTTTCAGCACGACCTTTGTTAAACTCTACGGATTATTTTATTGTCTACGGAGATTAGGAGGAAGGGAGGGCTGCGCGTGGCTTCTCCTTATCTCCAAATCTCCGTAGAATATATTGTCTAAGCACTGAATTAGGGTTGGCAACGCCCGAAAACGAGGCCAAAATAACAAAATTCTATATCTTTGTTTATCAAAGGTTTACGAATTTGTTATATGGAAGGAATTTAGGAATTTAGGAAGCTGCGCGCAGCCACTCCTTGATTCCTTGACTCCTTAGACATAGACTGTTCCTTAGGGGATGACGACCTTAGGAGGCTGAGCAAAGGGATATGAGTATGAAGAAGATGCCTACCCCTCACGGTAGAAGTCAAGAGCCTCGGTGATTTCCTCCTTGGTGGCCGTCTGATCGATGCGAATGTCGCCGATAGCGCCGAGGAGGGTGAAGTTGATGGTGCCGGCGGTATTCTTCTTGTCATGGGTCATCAGCTCTAGCAGAAGGGGATAGTCATCGCAGGTGATGGGCATGCGACCGTAGTTCTCGTGAATGAAGCTTACCGTCTGTCTCATTCTGTCCACGGGGAAGCCCGTCTTCATGACGCTGAGATACAGCTCGCATACCAGGCCGTAGGCCACGGCATAACCATGGAGTATTGGGTTCCGCTGCATGGCCAGCGACTCGAAGGCATGACCAATGGTGTGCCCGAGGTTCAGGGCCTTGCGGATGCCATGCTCCGTGGGGTCTTCTTCCACGATGCGCTGTTTTACGGCTACGCTACGGGCTAGCATCTGCTGGAGGTGGCGCAGGGATTCCAGATGGGCCAGAGACCCCGGGGCTGCTGGGGCAACGCAATCCTCTGGGCAGAAGTTCAGCAGCTCGGCCCATGTTTCATCGTCGCTGATGAGTCCGTGCTTGAGCATCTCGGCATAGCCGGAAAGGATGTTCTCGCGGTCAAGGGTGCGCAGGAAGGTGGTGTCGAGCAGGACACGGCGGGGGATGCTGAACACGCCAATCTCGTTCTTCAGGCCGCCGAAGTTGAAGCCCGTCTTGCCGCCCACAGAGGCATCGACCATGGAGAGCAGCGTCGTGGGAATATTAATATATTGTATACCTCTTTTAAAGGTGGATGCGGCAAAACCTCCGAGGTCGGTCACCATGCCGCCGCCCAGGTTAATCATCAAGGAGTGGCGCGTGGCACCAAGTCGTTGCAACTCGCTCCACACATGACAGACAGACTCCAAGCTCTTGTTCGTATCGCCGGCAGGGATGGTGATCATGCCGGCACCGGACAGACAGCCAAAGTCCTTCACCACAGGCAGGCACAGGCTGAGCGTGGTCTCGTCGGTGAGCACGAAGAAGCGGTCGGCCTTGCACGCGCCGATGGCCTCGCCGAGCTCGCGCTCCAAGTCCGTGACCATGATAACGTCACCTTTGTCTTTTGCTTTCATCATTGCTCGCGCTTCAGTATTCCGTTATAACGTTCAGTATCTTTCAGGAGTGCAACGGCCTCCTGATAGACCTTGTCGTATGCCAGCCCGGCCTCAATGGAGCCTGTCTGGAAATAGTAAGCCGCGATAATATCTAGTTCGAGCACCTCCTGAATGGTGCTTCGATGCTTGTCCAGCTCCGAGGCGAGGTCATGGCGCAACCGCTGGCCAAGGGCATCGAAGGCCTCGCGGGCATCATCATAGTAGCCCTCGTACTTCGCGGTCTTCACCAGCTCGTCGAACTGCTTGCGCGACTGGTCATCGTAGGTGAACCCGCTGTCGATGACCTTCTGGCGGAACTCCTGCCAGTCCTCGTCGGTAAGGTGGAACTCCTTTGCCGGAGCTATCTGCGGGTGGCGGTCGATGTAGGAGACCACGTAGTCGAAGAGCACCTCGGTGGAATCCACACCACCCGCCGAGAGATAGTAGGCGATGTTGGGCATGGTGTCGTTCTTTGCCTCGATGTCGGGCTTGATGCCTCCACCATCGCGCACCTCACGACCGTGGCGTGTATAGAACACATGGGTCAGCGAGTCGGGCGTGCGGTCGGCATATAGGCTGCTGTTCCTTACGGTTCTGCGGTCGGTGGTCGACTCACGCCGCTTGGCATAGTTGATGGCCTGGATGCAACGGCCCGAGGGGATGTAATATTTCGAGGTCGTAATCTTCACGTTCGTGTTGTAGGGCAGGTCCATCGGCACCTGTACCAGACCCTTTCCGTAGGTACGCGTACCCATGACAACGGCACGGTCGAGGTCCTGCAGCGCACCGCTGGTGATCTCGCTGGCCGAAGCCGTCTCACCATTGACGAGCACGACGAGGGGCATCACCGTGTCCACGGGTTCCAGGTGCGTGGTGTAGGTGCGGCTGGCCTGACGAATCTTTCCACGGTTCTCCACGACCATCTGCTCCTGCGGCACCCAGATGTTCACCAGGTCCACGGCTTCTATCTCGGCACCGCCGCCGTTGCTGCGCAGGTCGAGCACCATGCCTTTGGCTCCCTGCTTCTTCAGGTCGATGAAGGCCCGGCGCACCTCCTTGGCGCTACCCTCGGTGAACTGGTTGAAGTTGATGTAGCCAATGGAGTCGGCCGAGAGGCCGTAGTAAGGCATCTCCGGGAGCTTGATGTTGCGGCGCGTAATCTTGAACTTCATCTCCTTCTCCTTGCCTCCGGCCTGCGGACGCAGCACCTTCAGCACGAAGGTCGTTCCGGCGTCGCCGCGAAGGTGACTGCTCACGTAGCTGACGTTCTTGTCGGTCATGAGGGAATCATCGATGGAGACGATGATGTCGCCCTTCTTCAGCCCCACCTCCTGTGCGGGCATACCCGCATAAGGCTCGTCGATGACCACGCGCTTCAGCCGCGAGTGGTATTTCACCAGTGCGCCGATACCGGCATACTTGCCCGTGAGCATCATCTTCAGGTTCTTCGTATCCGAGGCGGGGTAGTACTCCGTGTAGGGGTCTAGCGAGCGGAGCATGCCGTCAATAGCCGCCGTCATGGTGACGGCAGGGTTCAACGTGTCGACATAGAGCAGGTCGAGGTTGCTGTAGAGCGAGGTGAAGATGTCGAGGTTCTTGCCCACCTCCAGATTGTGGTTGGCGTCCTGCGCCTTTGTTGAGGTGGCGATGATGATGGCCAGAAGGAGCGGCCAGAGTTTCTGTCTCATTTAGATTTGAGATTTGAGGTTTGAGATTTGAGATTTGAGATTTGAGGATTGAGATTTGAGGATTGAGATTTGATAATTTCGTGCAAAGGTAGGCTATTTTTCCAACCCCGCCAAATTTTTTAACTGCTTTTTGGCTTTCACAATATATAATAAATACCTCTTTATTACGTTTTAAGTTATAGATTTAAAACACCAACTAAAAAGTAATACTATGATTAAGAACCTACTCCTGACACTTTCCTTTGCCAGTATGTCGTTGTCGGCCGTGGCTGCCGACGTGACTCCCGTATGGCTGAACCCGGAAGTGAACCAAGTGAACCGCGAAGCCCGCCGTGCCGATTTCTTCGCCTTCGAGAACGCCGACCTGGCCAAGGCCGGCGACAAGACCAAGTCCAGCCGCTACCTCTCGATGGAGGGCAAGTGGCGCTTCAACTTCGTGAAAGACCACAACCTCGCGCCGAAGGACTTCTTCTCGCTGAACTTCGACGACTCGCAGTGGGTGGACTTCCCCGTGCCCGGACTCTTCGAGATGGAGGGCTACGGTGACAAGACCTACAAGAACGCCGGTTATGCCTGGTGTACTACGTTCGACAACAACCCGCCCATCGTCGGCGAGACCAACAACTACACTGGCTCCTACCGCCGCACGTTTGAACTGCCCGACAACTGGAACGGACAGGAGGTATACTTCCACGTAGGCTCGGCCACGAGCAACCTCTCCGTTTGGGTCAACGGCAAGTACGTCGGCTACTCGGAGGATGCAAAGGTGGCTGCTGAGTTCAACATCACGAAATACCTGAAGAAGGGACAGAACCTCATCGCCATGCAGGTCATGCGCTGGTGCGACGGCTCGTACTTGGAAGACCAGGACTTCTGGCGCTTCACGGGTATTGCCCGTGAGGTGTATCTCTATGCAAGGCCGAAACAGCACGTTAAAGATATAATCATTACGGCTGGTCTCGACGATAATTACAAGGAAGGAATTCTGGAAGCCACCGCCACTGCAACTGTGGATGGAAGTGTATTTTATGAACTGGTTGATGACAAGGGAAACACCGTTTTCTCCATTCCTTCTGGTTGTGGAAGCGTCATAGGTAGAGGCTTGTCAGTAAAGCCATGGTCTGCAGAGGTGCCGAACCTCTATAGCCTCGTAATAAGTTTCTATTCTGAGAAGATTAAGGTAGACAAATCCATGAAGGACCTTCTTTCTTCAGGCAACGACAAGGCAGTCATTGAGCAATACAAGAAGCAATTGGCTTCTTTCGAGCCGAAAGAAGTCATCGTTCAGCGTGTAGGCTTCCGTAATATCGAAATCAAGGGCGGCCAGCTGCTGGTCAACGGTCAGCCGATATTGATTAAGGGTGCCGACCGTCATGAGCTAGACCCCGATGGCGGCTATATCGTGAGCATGGAGCGTATGATTCAGGACATCAAGATCATGAAGCAACTGAACATCAACGCCGTGCGTACCTGCCACTATCCCGACGACCCGCGCTGGTATGACCTCTGCGACGAATACGGCATCTACCTCACCGCCGAGTCGAACCTCGAGAGCCACGGCATGGGCTACGGCGAGGGCACGCTGGCCAAGCGCGATGACTTTGCCAAGGCTCACATTGAGCGTCAGGAGGGCAACGTGCTCTCGTTCCGCAACCACCCGTCGATTATTGTATGGTCGCTGGGCAACGAGGCCGGCTATGGTCCCAACTTCGAGAAGGCCTACGACTGGGTGAAGGCTACGGACAAAACCCGCCCCTGCCAGTTTGAGCAGGCCCGCGAGAACGGCAAAACCGACATCTTCTGCCCCATGTACGCCGACTACAATCACTGCGAACGCTACTCCAAGGGCGACAACCCGCGCCCGCTCATCCAGTGTGAGTATGCCCACGCTATGGGTAACTCCATGGGCGGCTTCAAGGAGTACTGGGAGCTGATTCGTAAGTACCCGAAGTATCAGGGCGGCTACATCTGGGACTTCGTGGACCAGGGCTTACGCGACCGCAGCCCCATCACCGGGCGTGAGATTTTCACCTACGGCGGCGACTACGGCAAATATCCTGCCTCGGACTATAACTTCAACTGCAACGGCATCATCGCCCCCGACCGTCGGCTGAATCCCCATGCCTACGAGGTGCAGTATTATTACCAGAACGCATGGATCACCGACAAGGGCCTGAAGGACGGCAAGCTGGAGGTCTACAACGAGAACTTCTTCAAGAGCCTCGACGACCTGGAGCTGGTATGGTTCCTGGGTGGTGCCGGTAATAACGGCCACCATCGCGACGGCGTGCCCGCAGGACTGACCTACGGCCACGGCGGTACCATCGACATCAGCGGCATCGCTCCACAGCAGCGTAAGGTCATCACCGACGAGAAACTAAAACAGATCATCGAGAAGATGTCGGGTCACCACGGCGACCAGGAGCTGCTCCTCAACTTCTACTTCAAGAGCAAAGAAGGGGCTCCCCTCATCGACAAGGGACAGGTGCTCGCCAAGCAGCAGTTTGTCATTAATCCATACCAGTTCCCCGAACTGAACACAGAGGGCATAGAGAGTAACCTCAAATCTCAAACCTCAAATCTCAAATCTCAAATCCAAAAAGAGGAGACCAACAGCTACGTCAAGTTCTCCGCCGCCGGCACCGACCTCTATGTGGGCAAGTGGACAGGCTGGATAGACTATATCACCGTCGATGGCCGTGACATGCTTCAGAACCGCGAGAGCATCGTTCCTGAGTTCTGGCGCGCTCCAACCGACAACGACTACGGTGCAGGCCTCCAGCGTCGCTTCGGAACCTGGCGCAACCCGCAGATGAAGCTCAAGAGCGTCACCACTGCAGATGACGGTTCCCCCGTCATCACCGCCACCTTCGACCTCCCCGACCAGAAGGCCCAGCTCACCATGACCTACACCCTCACCCCTGACGGCGTGGTCATCGTCCGCGAGCAGCTCACCACCGACAAGGAAGCCAAGGTCAGCGACCTCTTCCGCTACGGCATGACGCTGCAGATGCCCGGCCTGTACAACAAGGTGAGATACTACGGCCGCGGCCCCATCGAGAACTACATCGACCGCCACGACTCAGAGTTCATCGGTATGTACGAGAGCACGACATCGCATGAGTACTACGACTACGTGCGTCCACAGGAGAGCGGCAATCACACCGACGTCCGCTGGTTTGAAGTGCTGAACAGCGACGGCCTCGGCCTGCGCTTCTACGGCGATGCCCCGATGGAGGCCTCTGCCCTACCCTTCCTCACTTCGCAGCTCGACGACGGCCCACACAAGGACAAGGCCTGGGGACACCACAGCGGCGACCTCATAGCCCCTGGCATCACCCAGGTGCACATCACCCAGCGCCAGTTCGGCCTCGGATGCGTGAACTCATGGGGTGCATGGCCCCGCGAGGAGTATCGTCTGCCCTATAAGGACTACGACTTCACCTTCGCCATCAAACCCATAAAGTAATTAAGTAACTTCGTAAATCATAAATTAACCGAGGTTTCAGTAACAAATCGTAAATCGTAAATTCGTAAATCGTAAATTCGTAAATCGTAAATCGTAAATCGTAAATCGTAAATTGGAATACATGTCACAAGAGGGCTACGACAAGCTCGTAGCCGAACTGCACCAGCTGGAGAGCGTCGACCTGCCACAGGTGCGTGATGCCATTGCCGAAGCCCGCGACAAGGGCGACCTCAGCGAGAACTTCGAGTACCACGCCGCCAAGCGCGAACAGGCACGCATCCTCAGCCGCATACGTTTCAAGCAGCGCGTCCTGGAGTTTGCCAGAGTCATAGACACGTCAAGACTGGACAGCAATAGCGTAGGACTGCTCAGCAAGGTGGAACTGTCGAACCTGACCACCAACAGCCGCATGACCTACACCGTGGTCAGCCCCCATGAGGCAAACCTGCGTGAAGGGAAAATCTCCATCAAGTCGCCCATTGCCCAGGCCTTGCTGAAGAAGAAAAGCGGCGACATCGTCGACGTGCGCGTGCCAGCAGGTGTGATGAAGTTACGCATCGAAAGTGTCAGCCTCTGACCGTGTAGGGGCAGCCCCTACCAGACCGCCAGAACAACATGAAGAAGATTGCAGCATTACTAACGGGCATCCTTCTGCTCGCCGGGATAACCGTCAGTGCTCAGTGTAACCTTCCCGAGGAGTTCGCCAATGCGCAATGGATTGCGATGGATGCCGACTCCACCATCCTCTTTCCACACGTGCACCTGCTGAAGGCGAAGTCTGAGAAGGGACAATCGCTGAAAGCCTACGAGCTGCCCGTGCTGACGAAGACCGCCACCCTGAAGGAGGGAAAGGTGAAGCGTGCTTGGGTGGACATCTGCGGGCTGGGGCAGTACGAGCTATACATCGGCGATAGTAAGGTGGGCAACTATTTCCTCAGTCCTGGCTGGACGATGTACGACAAGCGGCTGCTCTACAATGAGCTGGACGTGACCAGCCATCTCAAATCTCAAACCTCAAATCTCAAACCTCAAACCTCAAAACTCAAAACTCAACCCTCAAACCTCAAATCTCAAATCACCATCAAGGTAATGCTGGGCGGTGGCATGTACGACATCCCCCTCAAGGGCTACCACAAGATGGGTGGCTCATGTGGTGCGCCGAAGCTGTTGTTTTGTCTGCACGTGGAGTTTGAGGATGGGAGCACGCAGACCATCGTCAGCGACGAGACGTGGGAGGCCGAGCCCAGCCCCGTGCGCTATGCCAGCATCTACGCCGGAGAGCACCACGATGCGAGTTTTCAGGCAAAGAGGAAGCCCGTTGTGCTGACCAAGCCCCATTGGGACGTGCCCTTGGTGAGGCAGCAGGAAGGAACGTTCATCAAGGTGAAGCAGGAACTGCTCGCCGCTCAGCTCAACGACAACCTTTACGACCTGGGGCAGAACTGCTCGGGCATTGTCCGCATCAAAGTGCGTGGCAAGGGGGGCCGGAGCATCACCCTCCGCCCTGCCGAGGTGCTCAAGGACGGGAAGATCTACCAGCGGTGCATGCCGGGATACGAATGGAAGTACACCCTCGGTGGCGAGGTAGTAGCCCACGCTTCCCAGCGTGGGACTGGCGAAGATTGTCACGCTGGGAAGCGTGACCTACTAGAGACCTGGCAGCCGCAGTTCTCCTACACGGGTTTCCGCTACGTCGAGGTACAGGCCGACGAGGGCGTGGAACTCTTAGAGCTGACAGGACTCCACACTACCACCGATGCCCCGGAGGTGAGTTCTTTCGAGTGCTCCGACACATTATTTAATAATATACACTCGCTCATCGACTGGGCCATCCGCAGCAATCTTGTCAGCATCACCACCGACTGCCCTACTCGTGAAAAACTGGGCTGGCAGGAGCAGAACCACCTGATGGCCTACTCCATGATGTACCGGTACGACATGCGTCCGCTGATGAACAAGATTGCCGACGACTTGGCCGACTCGCAGCACGACGACGGAGCCATCCCAACCATCGCACCTGAATATGTACAGTTTGACGCGGGCAGCGGCTTTGAAGACACGCCCGAATGGGGAGCCTCGTTCATTCTCTGCCCTTGGTACACTTACCAATGGTATGGCGACGACTCCGCCCTTCGCAAGCACTACGACGGCATGAAACGCTACATTGACTATCTGCTTTCACGTGCCGATGGCTACATCCTCGACTACGGCCTCGGCGACTGGTTCGACATGGGGCCAGAACGTCCGGGTAAGGCACAGCTCACCAGCGTAGCACTCACGGCCACAGCCATGCTCTATTACGAGCTGAAGACCATGCAGCAGATTGCCCTCCACCTAGGTCACGATGCCGATGCAGCACAGTTTGCTGAGATATCCGCCAATGTAAAGCAAGCCTTCAACCTGCATTTTTCCACTGGCGATGAGCACGTCTATGAGAATGGCAGCCAGACTGGCCTGGCCATGGCACTCTACATGAACCTCGTCACCGACAGCACCCGACAGCCCGCCCTCGAAGCCCTCGTGCGCGACATCGAGCGACGCGGCTACGCCCTGACAGCCGGCGACGTAGGCTTCCGCTATGTTCTCCAGGCCCTTCAGCAAAACGGACGTAGCGACATTATCTACAAGATGAACCACAATGACTCCGTGCCCGGCTATGCCTATCAATTGAAGAACGGGGCAACGGCTCTCACCGAGAGCTGGCAGGCATACGACAACGTGTCGAACAACCACCTTATGCTCGGCCACCTCATGGAGTGGCTCTACGGCGGACTTGGAGGCATCCGACTCCCCTCCCATCAAAGGGACTACGCGCAGCCGCTCCCCTCCCATCAAGGGGACTACGCGCAGCCGCTCCCCTCCCATCAAGGGAAGGGGCCAGGGGAGAGGTCAAACGCCTGGCAGCACATCTTAATCGCTCCGCAAATGGTGGGCGACATCACATGGGCAAAGACCTCACTCAACACACCCCACGGACTCGTTTCCTGTCACTGGACAAAGACACCTCAATCCTCCGCTCTGCCCAACGGGACGCTTGCCCAAGCAAGAACTCTCAATTCTCAATTCTTCTGGTCTATCGAGGTGACCATCCCCGAAGGCTCAGACGCCGAAATAGTCCTTCCCGACGGCAGACGAGTGAACGTCAAGGAAGGCAAACACACTTTTAATAACCAATAACCAATAAACAATAACCAATAAACAATAGCCAATAACCAATAAACAAAATGATTATCCGCATTTATCCGAGTGAAAGCCCCGAAGGGGCGATGAGAGCACAGGCAGGGCATGGAACCCCGAAGGGGTGGAATCCCTGCAAAGGGCATTCCGTATATGGAATGAGCGCCGAAGGTGCGACAGATTATGTTCTGTCACCCCTTCGGGGTTGTTTTTCACCGTTGCCGTTAGCAGGGATTCCACCCCTTCGGGGTTCCATGCGGACGATTGCGGATAATCATTATAAACAATAAACAATAACCAATAAACAATAACCAATAAACATGGACATCGCAATTTACACCCTTACCTCTGAGCTACATAACGAAGCCGCCGTTGCAGCCGTCACCAAAGAATTTCTTGATGGGCTTGGTATTGACTTCGACTTCATGGGCAGCAACTATGAAGAGTTCGGAACTCATCCGCTCGACCTGATTTACGTGCGGACTGGAGGAACGGAGGGCATCTTCAAACGACTGCTGCCCGAACTACAGAAGAAGTATGACAAGTCCTTCTACCTGCTCACCTCTGGCAAGAGTAACTCCCTGGCAGCTTCGATGGAAATCTTATCCTATCTGAACCAGCAGGGCATCAAGGGTGAAATTCTTCACGGCACCACTGAATATATTCGCAATCGCATCGCCATCCTCGTAAAGGTGAGTGAAGCAAAAGAAAAGCTCAGGGGCTGCCGCCTAGGTGTCATCGGCAAGCCCTCCGACTGGCTCATCTCCAGCCACGCCGACTACAACATCCTGAAAGAAAAACTAGGACTGGAAATGGTAGACATACCCATGCAGGAGCTTCTAGATGCCTGTAATAATGACTCCGCAATGGTCAATGGTCAATCATCAATGGTCAATGGTCAATCATCAATGGTCAATGGCCAATCATCAATGGTCAATGGCCAATCCATCTACTGCGCCCTGAAAACCATTATCAAGAAGTATGCCCTTCAAGGCTTCACCCTCCGCTGCTTCGACCTACTCACCACCATCAAGGACACTGGCTGCCTGGCCTTGGCCCAGCTGAACTCTGAAGGCTACGTAGCAGGCTGCGAGGGCGACATCCCTGCTTTGGTGACCATGAAGATTGTACAGTCGCTAACAGGCCTCTCTGGGTTCCAAGCCAATCCCTCGTCCATCAATCCCGAGACAGGCGAAATACTCTTCGCCCACTGCACCATTCCTCTCAACATGGTGGAACACTACGAACTGGACACCCACTTTGAGTCTGGCATCGGTACCGCCGTCCGTGGCTTCATGGCCAAGGGCGACGTCACCATCTTCAAGGTTTCCGGCGACCTCACCCGCTCCTTCATAGCCGAGGGAACACTCATCAGGAACGAATCAAAGCCCGACCTCTGCCGCACGCAGCAGGTCATACGCCTCTCTGACCCTAGCCAGACCAACTACTTCCTCACCAACCCCATCGGCAACCACCACATCATCGTCCCCGGACACCTGAAGAGCGTCCTCCTCCAGCTCGCGTCATAGGCGCAACCAAACGACTTGTTTAAGGCTGCCGGAAGATGACTATTTTTTCATGTCAGCCTGTAGCCGCTCTACGGCTCCGGTCGTGGGGCTGATCCATAGCTGGGTGGTGTAGCGTTTGTCGAAAAGCTCGGCACTAAGGAGCTCCACGTTGCCAAACTGTGCAGCAGGGAACTCGGCCTGGCCTATCTGGTCAATGCCCTGATGAATGGTGCAGCGCATACGACCGGGAACGTTCACGTAGACCCCCGACTCGTAAACCTTCTTTTTCACCTTGGCAGCAGCCTCCTCGTCGACGGGGGGTAGTTCGCTGATGTTCTCTATCGTGATGTAGAACGGTTCACCTGAGAGGTCATCGGCATCGACCATGCCCAGCTCTGGGGACAGGCGGAATAGCACCTCGCGACTGACGGGCTTCTCTGGCAAGAAGGTGAGGACATACTCCATAGTGTCGCACGTGGTGGTACCCTCGAAGAGTGAGCGGAGGGCCTGCTCCTGCGTATCTATCTGACCGAGCATGAGCTTCAGCTGCTGTCCGTCCTTGGGCATGAAGTCAGCCTGACCCTTGATGAGCAGACTGTGGTTCTCGCGCAGGTCATAGATTTCACGCGAGGTCAGCTCAGCCATCTTCGCCGTACTGCCCGCAGAGAGTATCTCACCGTTCATGAACTGTCTCGGGTTCAGCGGAGCGGCCTTCGGGGCTGGGGTGAACGTCGTAGGCTGGGCTTCGGGAACGGCCTCGGCATTGATGGCGAGCAGACGGCCATCTTCAGCAAGGGCCACGTTGGCAGCCACGGTCTTGGCATTGAACTTCACAGAATAAGCTTTCTGCTTGTCGGCCTGGCCAAATGGAGCCTGAGTGATGCTCACCACGCGGTGGCTCACCTTAGGTTCCAGACTGACGTTCGGCAACCGTAGGTAGCGCTGCGCATAGCCAGCATAATCACCCGGCTCGTAGGTTGTACGCTCCACGAGCACGCTGATGCGCAAGGCAGTGCGAGGCAGGTAATAAACAGCGCCCTCGGTGGTCACACCCGGGCGGTAGTCACTGACAGTAGTCTGCGCAATGGCGCTAACGCTAAATAATAATGAATAAATAATAAATGATAAACTCAGCAGTACACGGTTCATATCAATAGTAAAATAGTAAATAGTCAAATAGTCAAATCAATAGTAAAATAGTAAATAGTCAAATAGTCAAATTCAAAAACGCCTTGGGCAGATAGTCGATGATGTCGCTGGCGATGAGGCTCTCCTCGCCGAGGTCGGCTGCGGCAAGGTCGCCGGCCAATCCGTGGAGGTAGACAGCCAGAAGGCATGCCTCGCGCTGATGATAGCCACGTGCCAGCAGTGCGGTGATGATGCCCGTGAGCACGTCGCCGCTGCCCGCCGTTGCCATGCCGGCATTACCAGTGGTGTTAAAGGCCACACGACCGTCGGGCATGCAGATGGCCGTGTGATGTCCCTTCAGCACAACGTAGCCCTGCAGCTTATCAGCCAGTTGGAGGGCCTTAGTCAGCCTTTCGAAGCTGTCCACACACTGGCCTTCGAGTCGGTCCAACTCACGCGGATGCGGAGTGAGGATGATTCCCTTGGGCAGCTGCATGAGCCATGCGTGGCGTGCGGAGAGGATGTTCAGCGCGTCGGCATCGGCCACCACGGGACAGGTGGCACGGCGCAGCTGCGCTATCATGGCAATGGACGTTGCCTCTGAGGTGCCCAGCCCCGGCCCTATGCCGATGGCCTGGAAGTCGTCGGTACCCATGGCCTCGCTGAAGGCAGTTTCCTCACGGTCGAGGTGAAGCACTGCCTCGGGGACAGTGGTCTGCAGGACGGGCACGTTACGCCGAGGCGTGTGCACCGTCACCTTCCCTGCACCTGAGCGCATACAAGCCTTCGCTGCCAGCACGGCAGCACCGGCCATGCCGTAGCTACCAGCCACAAGCAGGGCGTGACCCATCGTGCCCTTATGGGAGAAAACATTGCGCGGGCGCAGCAGCGGGCGCACATCGTCAATTTCGGTCATGGTGTAGAGGGCATCCAGGCTGTTTATGCCCTCTTGGCTCAGGCCGATGTCGAGGACTTCCAACTCGCCGAGGAACTGCTGGTTCTCAGGGAAAAGGAACGACAGCTTCAGCTGTCCAAATGTCAGCGTGACATCGGCCTTGATGATATTCGCACGCACATTGTAGGTATTATCCTCAGTCATCAGACCTGAAGGCACATCGATGCTCACCACCTGAGCAGGTGAGGCGTTGATGTATTTCACCAGCGAAGCAAAGCCGCCAGCCAGCGGTTTGTTCAGTCCAGAGCCGAAAAGCCCGTCAACGACAACCATGCCTTCCTCCAGTCGCGGCGGGTCGAACTCCTGGGTCACTTCTGTGAACAGTGCCCGTCCTTTACGGTCGGTGAGTCGCTGGCGGTTCACGGAACAGTCGGCAGAGAGCTGGCCGGAGATATTAAAGAGGAACGTCTGCACCTGATAGCCGTCGTCGGCCAGCATACGTGCCACGGCAAGGGCATCGCCACCATTATTTCCCGGCCCGGCAAACACCACGAAGGGCACCTCCGCTGTCCACCGTTCCATGATGGAACTTGTAACGGCACGGGCGGCACGTTCCATGAGGTCGATCGACTTCACTGGCTCATGCTCGATGGTATAACGGTCGAGGTCTTTTATCTGACTACTCGTAAATATTTTCATAACGCCCAGTTGAAAGTTGAGAGTTTAGAGTTTAGAGTTGAGAGTTGAGTGTTGAGTGTTGAGTGTTGAGAGTGCAAAAGTACAAAAATCTTTCCACTCACGATAAAGATTTTACATTATTTTACAGTCTTTCTATGATTTGCTTGATGGGTATCTGTTCGTCAAGGTGTTCGCCATGCACCGCCACACGGATGCTTCCGTCGCCCAGCAGCCCCTTTATCATGTAGTGTTCGTTCTCAATCTTGAAGAACGGCTGAGCCAGCATTTCGAGGAACACCAGCGAGCCGAGTGGACGGAGTTCCATGATGAACTCACGACTGACAGGGCGCTCCAGATAGTATTGGAACGCCATCCATCCTGCCTCGGTGCAGGGTTCAGGCGAGCGGGTGATGTTGATAATCTTCACTATTCTTTATTCTTTATTCACTATTCATTAGCGAAGCGCACTATTCATTATTCACTATTCATTATTCATTAGCGAAGCGCAAATATCACTGACGGCCTGCACCAGGGCTTGGAGGTCTTGCAGGGTGGTGAAGTCGGAGAGGGAGGCACGCACAGTTCCGAACTTCTCCGTACCCAGACGGTGATGGATGAGGGGAGAACAGTGAAGACCAGTGCGCACAGTGATGCCGTAGCTGTTCTGTAGGATATATCCCACGTCGGAAGGATTGAGCCCCTGGATGTTGAAACTCACGACTGGCCCTTGGACATCGGCTGTTGGCGCTACGTAGAGCTGCACCCTCTCAATGCCCCTTAACTCGTTAATGAGCCATTGCGTGAGCTGCAGCTCCTTTGTGCGGATGTTCTCCACGCCGCGCTCCAGCACATAGTCCACGCCAGCCATCAGCCCTGCCAAACCAGGCATGTTTTGTGTGCCCACCTCGTACTCCCATTCGTCGCCGTCGCCATACTCAATGATGCTGCTATCGCGCCCTGTGCCACCAAACTGCGAGGGACGAAGGTCGATGCCACGGCGCACATAATAACCGCCCGTTCCCATAGGGCCGAAGAGACCTTTGTGCCCTGTGAACACCAGGATGTCAACACCCCAGCCGTCCACGTCGATGGGTATACAGCCGGCACTCTGGGCAGCATCGAGAATGAGCAATTGACGATTTTCTGATTGTCGATGTACGATTGGATAGTTTTGCCACTCTCGTCCGATATCGCAAATCTCGCCTGTCACGTTGCTGCAATGGTTCAGGAACAATGCATCGTAGTGGGCCGCTCGGCTCGTCCGCTTGGCTCGTCCAAGAACGCTTCCTAGCGTTGCGTTCCCAGAGTACGGGGTCTTGTTTGCCAACGGCCTCAGCACGCTGTTATGGCTGTCGATGGAATAGTCATACGAATGGAGCTTCAGTCCGTCCACGATACGGTTGAAGGCATCCGTCGCGCTGCTACAGAAGAATATCCGCTCACAGTCGCTGATATGGAACAGCCGTCCCAGCTTCTGCCTCAGTTCCGTCATCAAGTCATCAGACGCCGACTTGTTACTACGCAACGCGCTCACAGGTTCACGCGTCAAGGCCGCCGTCACAGCCTCGATGACTGACGGCGGCTTTGGCCAACTCGTTGCAGCATTGTTCAGATAAACCATTCTTTCGGGAAAGCGTTATAACGAAATGACGTTAAAACGAAATGAAGTAATAACGAATCACTTATGCTCCATGACACGGAACCCCATTACCTCGCTTATCTGGTGCAGCATCTTCGTATAGTCGCCAAAAATCAGCACCTGATGGTGGCCGAAGCTCGCCAGCTGGTGCATGAAGCCCCGGGCATCGTTCATCTTTATATAATAATATGGTGAACAGTAGACGGCGTCGAACTCCGACTTGATGACCTCGCCACGCTTCACGCTCATGGTGTCGGCCAGGGGGTTAAAGCGGCCCAGAGTGACATACTGCTCCTCGTTCTCCGTGAAGTCCACCTGCAGTTTCCCACCAAAGCCTTGTCCGGTGAAGGCCCACAGCTTATACTTCAGGGGCTTCTTGCCGTAGCCGTTCATACACAGCGCAGGCACGGCATGGTGGATGCGCAGCAGCTCGTCGGTCTCCATGTTCGGGTTGCCCATGAACGCCGGGCGTATGGCGGCAGCCTGCATGATGGTCATCGCCAGCAGGGCGTTCAGGTCTTCTTCACATCCACTGGGGTAGCCCTCGTCCTTCAGCAGCGAGTGAGTGGTGCAGGGGGTGAACTTCCGCTGCTGCGGAATCTCCGACGTGCATAGCTCGTGGCATGCCGTGGAGAAGGCGTTGCAGTCATAGTCATCCATCATCCGCTTGGCAGCGAGATAGTATTTGATGTCGTTCAGGAACCAGTCCTTGTTCACCTTCGTCTCCAGCGAACTGCCCAGGATGCGCTCGGCGATAGGCCTTGCTTCGCCATCGGTCACCTCGTCCATATATTTAAAGATGTCGCGGAAAGGCAGCTTCACGATTTCCATGCCGTAGCGTGAGCGGATGAGCTCCGGGTCACGGATGACGCTCTGCAGTCCGAACGTTGGCATCGAACCGTGGGTAAGCACCAGCGCACGGGTATTGGCCACCACCTTGCGCACCCAGAGGGCATGTGCTATCTCATTCAGATCGCGGAGGTCCATGCAGACATAGGCCTCCACACCTATCGAGCGGCAGTAGGCACCGAAGTCAATACCCTCGTTGCCGTTCTGCAGGATGACCACGGGCTTACGATAACGCTCCAGCTTGGGTATGCGCCAGTTCATACAAAGGAAGAAGTCCACCTCGTCCATACCCTCCTCTATCTGGGCATAGACCTCACGGGGCACCACGAACTTCTCGTCGTAACGGGCATCGACGGCGGGCAGCATGTCAATCTCTGCCGTCGCGCCTTTCAGCATCTCCACGGCCTCATGGAAAGCCTTGTCGGCAGCGGCAGCCTCGGCCTCGGGAGTCATATCCTTGGCATAGCCGGCGCGGCAGGGGCCTTCCCAGAAATGGGAGTGTGTGAGACATCCCACGATGGGGCGCACCACCAGTTTCAAGTTCATTGCTTTTTCTTTCATAGCTTTCAATACGGTTGTTATGACTATTAGGCTGCAAAAATAGTCAAAAGATTACAAAGAAACCGCTTACTTTACAAGTTTTTCAGCTTTTTTTTATTTCTAATGATGATAATCTATAAAAAATGCGTACATTTGCACGCGAAACACCCTAGTTGAAATAATAAAGAGCAACGACTATGAAGATTACACTTTTGAAAGGGGCACTACTGGCTTGGCTGGCCACCCTGTCCTTTACAGATGCCTGGGGACAGAATCCTATCATCTGCGACCGCTACACCCCTGACCCAGCACCCTACGTGCATGGCGACACACTCTATCTCTTCGTGGACCATGACGAAGACCAGACCCTGAACAACTACTTCACGATGAAGGACTGGTTGCTCTACAGCACAGTGGACATGGTGAACTGGACATATCGGGGCACGCCACTGACGTCGGCCACATTCTCTTCCTGGGCCAAGCAAGACAACGACTGCTGGGCCAGCCAATGCATAGAGCGCAACGGCAAATGGTACTGGTACGTGACGGCCACCATCAAGGGACAGGCCTATCCCGGCATTGGCGTGGCCGTGGCCGACTCGCCCGCCGGTCCATATACAGACCCCATCAAGAAACCCTTGGTGAAGGGATGGTTCAAAATAGACCCTAGCGTGTTTATCGATGACGACGGCCAGGCTTACCTCTTCTACGGCAACAACATGCTTTGGTATGCTAAGCTGACTGAGAGCATGACAGCCATCACCGGCGGCGAGAAAGAGGTGAAGACAAAGGATGAAAGTGCTTTCGGTCCCTACAAGGGATACAACGACGACGGCACGCCGAAGACCAACTTCGAAGAGGCATCGTGGATATACAAGCGCGACGGTAAGTACTATCTGGAATATGCCGCCGGCGGTGTGCCCGAGCACTGGGCCTACTCTACTGCCGACAAGATCACGGGACCGTGGACCTATCAGGGGAAGGTGATGGGACAGGCACAGAACAGCTTTACCATTCACGGTGGCAGCGTGGAATACAAGGGTCACCACTACATGTTCTACCACAACGGAAACCTGCCGGGTGGCGGCGGCTACAAGCGCTCCACCTGCGTAGAGGAGTTCACGAGAAAAGACGATGGTTCACTGCCCTTTATTTCCTTTACCACACAAGGCGTGGAACCCCTGCAGACGCTCAATCCCTACGAGCTGCAACAGGCCGAGACCATCAACCAGAGTCAGGGCGTGAAGTGCGAGGGCGACTACAACGGTTGCTACGTTTCAGACATCAGTTCGGGCGACTACATCAAGGTGCGCAACGTGGACTTCGGCGAGGCTGGTGCCCAGGCTTTCTCCGCCAGACTACGCGTCGAGAAGCAGGGAACGCTTCAGATACGCATCGGGTCTAAGTCGAGCACCATCAGGGCACGTATAACAGCAGAGCCTACCAATGGTGAGTGGCAGGACTTCACCTGTGAACTGAACACGCCCATCACAGGCGTTTGCGACCTGTACTTCAGGTTCGCAGGTGATGCCTCCACCCAGATGGATTTCGACAGCTGGCAGTTCTACACACAGCCCACCACCATCCGCTCGGCCGAAGGACGCTTGCAAGGCAAGAAAGCCTCTTACGACCTAAGCGGCAGACAGATTAACACAAAGAATAAAAAACAGTCCATCCAGATAGTCGATGGAAAAATCATCATAAACAAATAAGCTATGAAAAAAATTCTTACCCTAATGATGGCACTGAGCTGCACAATGATGCTCTCGGCTGCTAAAGATTCCATCGCCGACAAGGACAGCTTCATCGTGGCCTACCCACAAGGTCTCCAGACTGTATTCCCCGGACTGGGCGGCATGCAGGCTCCCGGCTGGACATCGACAGGCGAGGAGAACTTCGACACCGACTTCCTGAAAGCCGTCGTCGAGGATATTGACGCAAAATACACCCTCGACCGCCAACGCCTCTACTGCTGCGGATTCTCCAACGGCGGCATGATGACCTACGTCATGGCCAACACCTGTAGCCACATTTTCGCTGCCTACGCCGCCATTAGTGGCTACCCCATCAACGAGTTCCACCTGCACCACACCAGCTGGCGACCTGTGCCCTTCCTGCATATTCACGGCAAGGCCGACGATTTCGTGAAGTACGCCCTAGTACCTAACGTCATCGAGGACATGGTAGACCGTAATGGAGCCAACCCCGTTCCGACGGTGACCACTAAGAGCCTTCCCAGCACGGCATCTACATCAAGAACGGAAAGAAAACGGTAGTACGTAGGTAAATGCGGACATTGGTTTCGTTATTTCTCATTCTTCATTTTTCACTCTTGATTAGCGAAGCGCCAATGTGCCTTTGCTGGACAGGAGCCAGTATGCAAGCGGCTGAGCGACATCTCTACGTGAAGCCGCAGGGAAAGACGCGTATGGCCGAGGGTGTTTTCGCTACTGTGCAGGAGGCCCTGCGCCATGCGGAGACACTCGTCGGCGACAGCGTGTGGACAACCATCCACATCGAACCTGGTGTCTACTGGATGGACAACCCCGACGACCCCGACGTGCGCAAGCCGGAGGAGGGCGAGAACACCCCCTTCGGCATGAAGCTGAGACTCAGCAAGACACGCCTCATCGGAATGGGCGACACGCCTGAGGACGTAGTACTGGCCTGCAACCGCGGACAGACACAGGGAGCGATGGGCAATTTCACCATGCTGCATATCACGGGCGATCACATCGTGGCCGAGAACCTCACCTTCGGCAACTACTGCAACGTGGACCTGGATTACAAGCGCGACCCAAGCCAGAGCCGCAAGCGGCGTGCTGATGCCATCGTCCAGGCGCAGCTAATCATCTGTCACGGCGACCGCTACGAGGCGCGCCGCTGCCGGTTTATCTCAAGGCTCAACCTTTGCCCGTTTGCGGGTGCACGCCATGCATTGTTCGAAGACTGCTACTTCGAGTGCACCGACGATGCCCTCTGCGGCACAGGCACCTACCGTCACTGCCGTTTCACGTTCTTCAGCAGCAAGCCCTTCTACTGCACGTCGCCGCAAGGAGCTGTTTTCGACGACTGCGACATCCACACGAAGACACAAGGAGTGCAGTACCTGACGAAGGTGTCAGACCCCGTAACGATGCGCAACTGCCGCTGGACGAGCGATGACCCGAACCTCAGAATAGAATGGACACGCAAGCCCGACCCGAAGAAACGCTGTCTGATGGAGAACTGCACCCTGAACGGAAAGCCGCTCGACGTGCCACCAACACCCGATGTGCCGATGCCCGTAACGACTCCCCTGCTACCATTAGTCAACCAGCCGGCGATAGCACCAGGACGCTGGACGCTGGATGCCTACAAGCCAAAAGATACAGCCGAATACGACTGGAACGTGACCTCCGACCGCTCTGCATGGTGCTACGGCGAGGGCGTTGATGGTGCGGAAGGCTGCTACGGCATGATTCAGAACGTGCGCGGAGCAAGGATGATATACACGGGCAGAGACGGCGAGCAGTACGACGGACAGACGCTCACCGTGGAGCTGTCGCCCTGCAAGTCGGCCGGACAGGGCTTCGGAAGTGCCACTGGCCAGTATCTCGACCTCTGCATCAAGTTCGACACGCAGACACTCACCGGCTATGGTCTCCGCTTCGTCCGCACACCCGCTTACGACCATGCCGTAGAGGTGGTATTGGTGGAATACCAAGGCGGCATCGTCACACCTATTTGTCAGCCGGAGAAGTGTAGCCTTTTCAAGAAAGGCTGCCGAGTGACAATCACCACAAATGCCAATACCTTTTCTGCTCACATCGAGAATGGTGAGCTCTCCCAGCATCTCACGGCTCCCATGACCCATCCCAACAGCTTCGGCGGCATCCTCATCCAGCACACCGGCTCAACAGGAGCCTCCGCCACCGTCATCCAGTCCATCAACAACAAATATTTTTGACCACGATTTTACTTTTACCATCCTTATACGTCAAAGCTAAGTATTAATTATTCTTTTTTCTTTATTATTTATTATTTATTATTTAGCGTAAGCGCAATTATGAAGAAAATTATCCTTTCATTGATGACGCTCTCATGCCTGACGGCGTCAGCTCAGTTCGGTGCTCCAAGGGAGAACCCCAAAGTTCCTTCAGTAGTTGCAGACGTCGTTGAAGACTTCAAGCCTGCATCGACCAATCAGGGTGGCAAGCAGTACCCGATGGTGAACTCTCAGCGCATGGTGCGTGCACAAATCAAGGCACCCGAAGCCACTTTCGTAGGTCTCGACATCGCTGGCAAGATTTACATCATGACCAAGGACGAGAATGGAGTATGGACGGGCACCTCCGAACCTCAGGACGAGGGTTTCCACTACTATCAGCTGAACATCGATGGTGCCTCCGTGCCCGATCCAGGCAGCAAGTACTACTATGGTGCCAGCCGTTGGGGCAGCGGCATCGACGTACCCGCTCAGGACGAAGAGTTCTATACGGTGAAGAACGTGCCGCAGGGCTCTGTCAACGAGGTTTACTACTGGTCTACCGTTACCGAGAAGATGCGTCACGGCTACATCTATCTGCCCGCAGAGTACTACGCCAACCCCACCAAGAAGTTCCCCGTGCTCTACCTGCAACATGGCATGGGCGAGAACGAGACGGGCTGGAGCGCCCAGGGCAAGACCGGCATCATCATGGACAACCTCATTGCCGAGGGTAAGGCCGTGCCTTTCATCATCTATATGGACAATGGCCTCGACGTTCGTCGTCCTGGTGACCCCGCTCCCGGTCAGGGTGGCTTCGGCGGTTCCCGTCCGCAGGGAGGTCCCGGTCAGGGTGGTCCCCGTCGTGGAGGCTTCGGTGGCTTCAACGCCTTCGAGGAAGTGCTCATTAAGGACATCATCCCGATGGTCGAGAGCAAATATCGCGTTATTGCCGATACCGAGCACCGTGCTATGGCTGGCCTCTCGATGGGTGGCATGCAGACCCACAGCATCACGCTGGCCAACCCCACCACCTTTGCCTACGTAGGCATGTTCAGCGGCGGAACCTTCAACACCGAGGAGCTGAAAGACGCTGCCGACTTCAAGAAGACCAACAAGGTGCTCTTCATGAGTGCTGGTGGTCGTGAGACGGGTATGGTTGAGGGTGACCGCAGCGTCATCAAGGCTGCCGAGAACCTGAAAGGCATCGGCATCAACGCCCACAGCTACGTATCGCCTGAGACAGCCCACGAGTGGCAGACCTGGCGCCGCAGCCTCTATCAGTTTGCACAACTGATATTCAAATAAATTCGTCTCTTTACCTTCGAATTGACACTAATCAAACAAAATTATCAATCGACAGATACGTCCGAAAAGATAATATAGAAATAATCCCGCGATTCTTTTGTGAGTTGTGGGATTTTTTGTAACTTTGCCGCCGAACGTGCGAATTGACAAAAATTAAACACTAATTATCAATAATTTATTAGAACGAGAATTAATTCAGAATTATGCGAGCCGTGTGCGGTGAAAGTCGCTTGCACGGTTCGTAAAGGGGAAAGCGGGGGAAACCCCGCCGACCTACTTGGAAGTAAGAGTCCTAAGGAACTCTTAATTTATTTAACGCTGAATAAACGAAGAAAATATGAAGAGAAATATCAGTTTTTGCTTACCTTATGTTGTAGAAAGGAAAGATTAACTGCCAGAGGCCACCCTTGCGTCCCTTCAAGGCCATGAGCCTAACTACCGCTTTAGGCCCCCCTGGATTTCAAGCTGCAAATTCCAAATTGGAAGGTAGGCTCGAAGCCTAATTAAAGTAATAGACATCCACAGCTTTCCTTCAGTTAATCGCTTCCTGTAATTAAAACAGGTACAAAGGCATATTTCTTGGGATAACAAGCGCCTCTGGCGTTAAAAGTATAGAAAGCGGGTAGAGAAAGCAACAGAGAAATTCACAATAAACTATAAATCCCAAGGCGAAATCAACATGCTTTGGGATTTATTTCGTATATTTGCCGAACAAAGTTAAGACTAGAAGAATATGAAAGCAAAATCACTCATTATCTCTACATTCCTCCTGCTGATGGCAGGATGGAATACTGTTTATGGCGAGGACGGAAGCTGGCTGTGGCTGCGACTCGACAGTGTGAACGCAACAGCCAAGGTTACAGGCGTGAAGGGTACGGCCATGATCGAGTTGCAAAGCTACTGGCAGGGCGGGTCCGTGGTGCTGAAACGTCAGAAGGGCATCGCGAAGGACGGCTACACTATCCAGAGTCAGGGTGGCAATACCGTGATTGCAGCGGCCAATGATGCCGGTCTGCTCTACGGAGCCTATCACCTGCTGCGCCTGCAGCAGACCGGGCAGCCGTGCGACCAACTCGACATCAGCGAGAAACCTTTCTACGACCTGCGCATCCTGAACCACTGGGATAATCCCGACGGCACCTGTGAGCGAGGTTTCGCGGGCAAGAGCATCTTCCTGAATCCTGACCCCGCAAGAATAAAGATGTACGGACGAGCCAATGCCTCTGTCGGCATCAACGGCATCGTGCTTAACAATGTGAACGCCAAGCCCGAGGCTCTTTCTACCGGGAGTCTGGAGAAGGCCAAGGCCATTGCCGACCAACTGCGTCCCTACGGCATACGCGTCTATCTCTCCATCAATTTCGCCTCGCCCATCAAAGTGGGAGGGCTGGAGACTGCCGACCCGCTGGACGCCAAGGTCGTCGGTTGGTGGAAGGAGAAGGTGAACGAGATATACCGTCTGATTCCCGACTTCGGCGGTTTCCTCGTGAAGGCCAATTCCGAGGGCGAGCCCGGGCCTCAGGACTTCGGACGCACACATGCCGACGGGGCCAATATGCTGGCTGGCGTCCTGAAGCCCCACAAGGGTATCGTGATGTGGCGCGCCTTCGTCTATGCGCCCCAGAGTCCTGACCGCGCCAATCAGGCTTATTTGGAGTTTATGCCTCTCGACGGACAATTTGCTGACAATGTCATTATCCAAATCAAGAACGGTCCCGTCGATTTCCAGCCCCGCGAACCTTACAGTCCGCTGTTTACCGCCATGCAGAAGACGCAGATGATGGTGGAGTTCCAGCTCACGCAGGAGTATCTCGGTGCTGCCAACCACCTCGTCTATCTCGCCCCGATGTGGCAGGAGTTCTTCTCGTTTGTGAAACCCGCGAGCCTGAAGGCGATGGCTGGTGTGGCAAATATCGGCGACGACACGAACTGGTGCGGGCACCATTTTGCCCAAGCCAACTGGTATGCCTTCGGGCGTGCTGCATGGAACCCTGCGCTGAAACCGGAGGAGATTGCCGACGAGTGGCTGAAAGCGACCTTCGGCCGTAATGGACAATTGACAATAGATAATGGACAGGGAGCGGCGGCAGCAAATTCTCAATTCTCAATTGTCAATTCTCAATTAGTCAAACTGATGCTTGACAGTCGCGAGGCTGCCGTGAGCTATATGATGCCGTTGGGACTCCATCATATCTTTGCCGGGGGGCATCACTACGGACCTGAACCCTGGTATGAGCCTCGGGGCTTGAGAGCCGACTGGACACCGCCTTACTACCACAAGGCCGACAGCATCGGACTGGGCTTTGACCGCACATTGACAGGTTCTGCCAATGTCAAGCAGTATCCCGAGGCGCTCTGCCGGCTCTATAACGACATCAACACCTGTCCAGAGACACTCCTCACATGGTTCCACCACGTCCCTTGGAATCACAAGATGAAGAGCGGTCGCACGTTCTGGGACGAACTCTGCCACAAATACGACGACGGCGTACACGAGGCTCGCCGCTTCCTCGCCATCTGGGATGCCATTCAGCCCTACGTCGACCAGCAGCGTTTCAGCGAGGTGCAGCGCAAGCTCCGCATCCAGGCCCGCGACTCTGAATGGTGGCGCGATGCCTGTCTGCTCTACTTCCAGACGTTCTCCCACCGTCCCATCCCGCAGGACGTGGAACATCCCGTCCACAACCTCGACGAGATGATGAAGTTCCGCATCCCCATCACCATGTACGAAAACCCCGAGTGCGGATATAACAAGTAGTCCTACCTTTGCACGTGATATGAGACAGGCTTTCCTGATTACGCTCATCATATTCAGTATGTTGCCCGCGGTGGCGCAACAGGCGGGAACGGGAGCTGCTGATAATGACAGTCTGGCAGCGTGGTACGACCTCGCCGCCCTCGGCATCGAGACGTGGGTGTTGAAAGCCCGCCAGCAGGCCGTGAAGGCGCTCAACCTCGTGGCCGTGCGCGTCGATAACGAGAGCGCCAAGGTGAAAAACAGTGCAAGCCGAGAGCAGAGCCAAGCTTGCTTGAGCTATGCCGAGGCGCAGCCTGTTTTCGCCCGTAAGTGCAAGGGCGAACTGGCCGATGCCCGCAAGGCCACCGACGAGGCCATCCGCCGCCTCTACGACGTGCTGAACGCCCTGGCCGTGCTGCAGCCCAGCGAAGGCCTGACCCAGCTCATCCAGCAGCTGCAGGCCATTGAGGACCGCGCCCGCCAGTACTACATCAGCAGCGGCAAGCCCAGCACCGACCCGAAGCCCGAGCCGCAGCCCGAACCCGACGGCGGCGACGACCAGCAGGACGGCGACAGCGACGGTGAAATGACACCCGTGACGCCCGAATGACCTAAAACCGGCGGCTGAAACACCGCCTTGCAACGAGAAAGTAGCGACGCTCCACCCCGGAGCGCCGCTACTTTCAATATGCAGAAATCACGTTCAAGGGTCGAACGATGCTTCTGTGAATTGCAGAAGGTCGTTTCAAGGGGTGAAACGTGCTTCTGTCACGTGACATAAGCCCATTTCAGGGGTAGAGTGTCGCTTCTGAAACCTGTTTTTGTCCGTTTCAAGGGTAGAGTGTTGCTCCGTTCAGCCGAATTTGCAATTCGGCTGCATGGAGTATAAGCATTTGCAATGCGCCTATGAAAAACACCGCTTTAGAAATGCAGAATCTCCACGTCCAGTAACCCCTTTTCGCCCACATAGTTCTGTGCCGAGCTGTATAGATAGTCCTCTGCCCGCGTCACAATCTCTGCCCGGACGGGATTCTGATGGATGTAGTTCACCTTCTGCCACAGGAACTCCGCCGTGTATATCTCCTCAACGTGGTTGCCCTCCTGCCAGAAGCGGTAGTTCGTGATTCGGCGGTCGTTGGCTCCGGCGAAACGGAATCTATCGAGCATCCACACGCGGCGGCTCTCGTGTTCGTCTTCCTCCAGTGCCTTGAGTATCTTCTTATTCGTAAACTTCTTGAAGTCGCGCAGAATGTCGCCCACCGTCTGCCCGCCCTCTGCTGAGACCACCATGTGCAGGTGGTTTGTCATCAGCACCCAGGCGTAAATCCTTAGCCCCTTCTGCCGCTGGCAGTAGTCGAGCGACTCAACGACGACGTGGCGGTACGACGGACGCGAGAAGATGTCCACCCAGTCGATGACCGTTGAGGTAGTGAAGTAGAGCGTTGTGGTGAGGGGAGTCATGGGCCTACTTATCAAAATCATATGGCTCCATCAACGCGCTCAAGCCTTCTTGGTAAATGATTAAATAGTGACCTTTCGGCAAGTCCTTGATGTTAATGCGATAAATATTTTCCCTGATAGGATAAAGCGTCGTAGGTATGAAATCGCTTGAGCTGTCCTTGACACCTAACGGAGAGTTTGACCAGCATGTCGCCTCTCGGTTGCCTTTTTTAACTTTCAGTTTCATCACTCTAAAAAACTGTGGCTTCAATTGTAAAGTGTCCATGACTTCTATGAAGATGTCGTCTGTATTGGTCAATTCCGTTTTGGCTTTATCACCGAGTAAAACTATCTTGGCCTTGTGTACCATGAAACCGGTAAGTTTTGTGGAAGCATGCTCATTCTCTGGAATAACTATCCGGATGCTGTCCTTGTCATAATAAAATGCTTTGAACAAATGCTCCACAGTTTGAGAATCCTGTGCCCATCCTGTGCTGGCAATGAGTAGAAATAATGTTAGCTGTAGTAATCTTCTCATGTGTTCTGATATTTAATCGAATTACAAATTCTTATACTCACGGCTGGCGAATTGCAAATTCGCCTGAACAGCAGTAAACGCTTCCTTATATCGTTCTATGTCTGTCGGTCTATCCGCTCATGTCGTTGTTCGTTTTCGTTAGTTATTACGCCGCCTTGCCCAGCTCGTAAAGATGCTCGGGGGCGATGTCCACGGTGCCGTCGAGCCATGTGACCGTCCAGCCGTCGAGGGCGAAGCGGGCGAACACATCCTTGTCGCGCAACGGGGCGAAAAGCTTGTACTGCGAGATGAGCGGCTGGCAGTCGAAGACGACGCGGCGGCCGTCGTTGAAGTCCAGCTCCAGCAGGTAGTCGCCCACGACGCGGGCGGCAGTGACCCATTTCAAAGTGTTTGCCTGTTCCATATCGTCTCAATCAAGGGGGTTAATCTTAGCCAGCGTCTCACCGTTCTCCATGCGCTTCCAGTTTTCCATCAGTTCGTCCTTGTGCTGGTCGAGCCAGTCGAAGACGAGGTGCAGGGCGCGGCGCGGCATCTGCCCCGTCACCTCGCCCGTCTGTATGTCGATGGTGGCGCGGTACTCGTTGTAGCGCACGTGGAAGTGCGGTGGGTTCTTGCTTAGGCAAGCGTCCCAAGGGCCGAGCGGTGGTCGGGCAGATACATCGTGATGACGATTCCGTAGAAGTGGCAAATCTCTGGCATAATCTTTCTTGTTTTGTTGTTTACGGGGACAAAGGTAAGCATTTATTTTCAATTATCGTCCGTTTTTCCCGTTAAACTAACAAAACGCCGCCGTTTCACCCGCGATTTTTCCCGCTTCACCCACATTATCGTACTATATCGCGCGAGAAAGATGTAATTTTGCGGCGTGATTATGAAAAGAATGAATATGAACGGACTAAGGAAGATATGGATGATGGCGGCGGGGCTGTGGTGTATGATGACGGCGTCAGCTCAGACGGCAGACTCGACAGCGTGGCGAAACGTCTTTACTGACCCACAATTAAGGAATTTGATAGAGACGGCACTGGAGCGGAACGCTGACCTGCGGACTGCAAACCTGAACGTGGTGCAGGCAGAGGCGCAACTGAAGGCTGCAAGGCTGGCATTCCTGCCATCGCTGACGGTTGGCGCTGAAGGACAATTGTCGGATACAAAAGGGCAGCCGACGCAGAAGACGTACAACATCCCTGTGGCGATGCAATGGGAAATAGACCTAGCAGGACGGCTGCGCGGCGAGAAACGGGCGGCATTGGCCAGCTATTGGAGCACGGCAGAGGCTGAGCGGGCGGTGCGGCTACAACTGATAGCATCGGTGGCAACACACTACTATACGCTGGTGATGATGGGCGAGCAATTGCGCGTGACGCGCCAGAGCATGAACAACGCACTTCAGACGGTGGAGGTGCTGGAGGCTCTGAAAGAGGTTGGTATGCAAAACGAAGCCGCTGTCAGTCAGGCTCGTGCGGCTTATCTCAATATAGCTGCATCCGAAAAGGGGCTTTTGCAACAATTGAAAACCACGGAGAATGCACTGATGGTACTTATCGGCGAGAAGCATGACAGCATCTGCCGCGCTACATGGGGAAACACAGATGTCTGCATAGCAGATACCACGACATACGCCATTGAAACACTTGCCAACCGTCCCGATGTGAAAGCAGCGGAATACGCATTGAAAGCGCAGATGGCACAGGTGAATGTGGCGCGAGCGGCATTCTATCCGCAACTGACGATTTCAGCATCGGCAGGATGGACAAACAGCGTGGGTGAAATAGTGAATCCTGGTCAGATACTCCTGAATGCCATCGACTCGCTGGTGCAACCTCTGTTTAACAAAGGTCAGAACCGTGCCAACCTACGCATTGCCAAAGCACGACAGGAACAGGCACTGGTAGCCTTTAATCAGGCACTGCTGGCAGCTGGCGGTGAACTGAGCGACGCGCTCTCGGCCTGCCGACTAAGCAGCGAACGACTGGTGCTACGTCAGCAGGAAGTGGCCGCCGCAGAGCGTGCATACGAGGTGAGCAAAGTCGTGATGCAGAACAGTTCAGCAACCTACCTCGAAGTGCTCACCGCCCAATCCACTCTGATTCAGTCACGCCTATCCATAATTACCGACTGGCTTGACCATATACAAGGAAAAATCAACCTTTTTAAAGCCCTCGGCACAGATGCTGCAGATGTTCCGTCAGAACATGCAGACGATGGAACTGCGCAGTGTCATCGATGAGCATCTGCTTAGCCAGACTCAGGCCCGCTATGTTGACCTCCACCGCGCCACGACCCGCGAGCGCTACGAATTGCTGCTACAGCGTTGTCCCGGCATCGTGCATCACCTTGCCTTGCAGGGCCTCGCCTCTTTTCTCTGCGTCACGCCCAATTACCTGAGCACCATCCGCAAGGATATCACGTTCGAAGCGAAAAAATAGCGCCATTTTCTTTAAGTAGTTTAAGACTTTCACACTCGGCACCCGATTTCCGGGTTTTGCCGAGGGCTTTTCGTTAAACATTGCAACTTTTTCGGCGCGATTGCGATTAATTTGCGGAATATTTCGTATCTTTGCGCCGTAATTCTAAAGAACAACGAATATGGGAAAGTATTTAGACCCGAGAGCCGACCTGACTTTCAAGAAGGTGTTCGGTGAGCACAAGCACCTCGTCATCAGTTTGCTTAACGCCCTTCTTCCTTTGAAGGACGACGAGCGTGTGGAGAGCATCGAGTACTGGCCAGCCGAGAAAGTACCCGACCGTCCGCTGGCAGAAAAGGACAGCATTGTGGACGTCTGCTGCAAGGATAACAAGAACCGTGAGTTTATCGTGGAGATGCAGATGACATGGACGGACTCTTTCAAAAAGCGCATCTTGCTGAACGCCTCGAAGGCATACGTGGCGCAGTCGAAGAAGGGTGACGATTACGAACTCCTACAGCCCGTCTATGCGCTGAACTTCGTCAACGAGAATTTCATGAACGACGTGGACGAATACTACCATTACTACCACCTCGTCCACGACAAGTACACCGACAAGGTGATTGACGGTCTGCACCTCATCTTCGTGGAGTTGAAGAAATTTAAGCCGCAAACATACGCAGAAAAAAAGATGCAGGTGCTATGGCTCCGTTTCCTAACCGAAATCAATGACGACACGCGCGAAGTACCAGCCGAACTGTTAGAGAACGCCGAAGTGAGCGAAGCCCTTGAAATCGTGGAGCGTGCCGCTTTCGACGATGCTGAAATGCGGGCTTACGACAAGTTCTGGGATAATGTTAGTGTGCAGAAAACGTTAGACAATGCTCGTAAACGAGAGATTAACGCGGTGAAGCGCGAGGCTGAGAAAGCCAAGGCAGAGGCAGAAGAAGCCAAGGCCAAACTGAAGCAGAAGGATATTGACACTGCCCGTCGCATGAAGGTCGACGGTATGGCAGCAGATCTGATTGCAAAATACACCGATCTCACCGCCGAAGAAATCGAGGGGCTGTAAGAATAACGAAAACGAACGACAACAGCGGATAGCCCGGCTTCGGCACTATCCGCTTTTTCAATCAAAGGGAGGACAAACTTATGGCACACCAACCAAACAAACACTTCAATACCTACAAGGAGGGGCTGGACCTGGAGTTCCTGCGGGAGTACTGCATGGAGCACGGGGAGCGGCGAGTGATGGAGCGGGGCGAGACGCTGGAGGAGGCGGGCGAGCCGGCGCAGTGGGTGGCCTTCGTGGAGCGGGGCTGCTTCAAGTACATGGTTCACAACGACGAGGAGGGTAAGGACTACTGCACGGGCTTCGCCTTCGAGGGCGAGTTCGTGTCCGACTTCCCCTATTGCCTCGACGGCGACGTGTCAGAGGTGAGCATCGAGGCGGACATGCCGTGCGAGGTGCGCGTCATCAGCGGACAGGAGCTGCAGGCCCTGTTCGACAACGACCCGAAGATGGCGAAGATGGACGTGAAGATCCTGAAGAACCTGTTCAAGATGGTCTATGGCCGCGACCTCGACCACTACCGCTACACCGCCCGCAGCCGCTACCGCCGACTGCTCGAACGCTGTCCGCAGGTGGTGCAGATGCTCTCGCTCAAGGACATCGCCTCGTTCCTCAATGTCACACCTGTTTATCTAAGCAAGATTCGCAAGGAAATCACATTTGGCTAAGAAAAATAGCCCGAATTTATAAAACTAGTTTTAGAGTTGCACCCTCGGCACCCAATTTCCGGGCCTTGCCGGGGGCTTTTTCGTGCCTTTTTGTGTAACTTCGCAGCAAAAAAAGCGAAGTGAACGAAATGCAAACAAGATGCAAACAACTATTGCCTCTTTTTTGCATTGGTTTTATTAGTTTTGCGCACAAAAACAAAAAAGATGAAACAAATACTGATTACATTGGCTGCTTGTCTGCTGATTGGGTGCTATTCCAATAACAGTAGCGACAAATCGAATGTCCTTCAGGGAGCATGGACGCTGCGGCAGGTGGAATATCCCTACGACCGCCCTGATACGTATTACAAACCAGAGAACACCCTGCTTCGGCTATATGACGGCGACAGCGTGGTGTATCAGTGTTGGCTGAACAAGACAGAGTCGGGGTTCATCATAAGGCCCGAACTGCGGTGCCCTGTGACGTTGGTCGACAAGGGGCATGGCGAATATGTCTATATAGAGGAGGACAGCCCACGCCCATTGACTATAGCGAACGATTCAACAATAGTTATTCAGCAGCAGGGAATACTGTACACTTTCCATCGCGCTGATGACATCGAGGAGGAATGGGGCGCTGACATCATTTCTATCATTGCCGAAGGCACAAAAAACGGCCCTTCGGAGGAAGCGCAGAGCTATGTGCTGTCAGCCAAGGAGCGACATCAAGCCAACGTTATTAACAGCTTTATCCTCTCCACCGTTCTCGTCATAATTCTTATGCTGCTCATCGTGCGTGTTGCTATTCAATACCGCAGGGACAGGCAAAGACTCCAACTGCAACTTCAGCAGATTCAGGAGGTGCAACAGGAACGTCCACAATCCGTCAGAAAAGCTATCGAATCAGTGGAAGATGCCTATTTTGCGTCTGGTGATTACGAGGTGCTGCAACGTCGCATCGCCACCGGACAGCGACTGAGGGAAGCAGACTGGCAAGAGATAGAAAGTCATATCAGGAGGGTATATCCAGGATTCTGTAGTCAGTTGAAGGGTCTGTATGCCATGTCTGAACTCGAATATGAAGTGTGTCTGCTCATCAAACTCCGTATGGCTCCGAAGGACATCGCCGCCGTGTTGGCTCGCGACATGAGCACCATCAGCACCGTGCGTAGTCGACTCTATGGCAAAGTGTTCGGTCGTAAGGGAGGAGCAAAGGAATGGGATGATTTCATCCGTTCCATCGGCGTATAAACTGTATGCCAACAAGATGCAAAGTGAATGCAAAGTAGATGCAAACTCAAAACCTTGGTCAGGTGGCAGAAAGACCGTACTTTTGCAGCGAGTTAGTTCACTCGAAGTCAAACCAAATTAAAAAGTAAAGCTTATGAAACGAGTAATGTTAGTGATGGCAGTTGCACTCATGAGTGCGCTGCAGGTGAGTGCCCAAAGCGTGAAGATTGACGACAAGGAACTTGTCGGCGTATGGCTTATGGAGTCGATGCAATGGGAGGGCGAGAAGAAAACCGTGTGCGGTAGGCAGACAGGCTACACGCAGTTCAAGTACTACGGGGCAGACGGCGAGTATGCCTGTGCTGAGATTGCCATGACCAAGGACGGCAAGTGTGTGGTGATGCCTCACGAGTATGGCACTTATACATTCAAGGATGGCTGGTATTCAGAAATGGGACGTGAGGCCATCAAGGATGCCATCGTATGGGTGGACAAGACCACGACAAAGGGCACATGGCAGAAGCGCCACGACATTTGGAAGAAACAATTGAACATGCCTGAGAAGCTGCGCAAGTACATCGTGGATTGCTGCAAGATGAAGAATACACCCGATGACATCCAGCAGATGATAAAACAGACGATGTTCAAGTAACGGAATCCTACAAACAACTAAAAACTCACAGGCTATGAATAACAAGAATATTTCATTTTCATGGTTGCGCATAATGTGCGTGGCTGTGGTAGCCCTCTTCTCGATGAATACGATGGCGCAAAAAGACGAAAAAATCTTCGACATCGTAGAGCAGATGCCACAGTTTCCTGGTGGCGATGTAAAGTTGATGGAGTTCATTGCTCACAACATCAGATATCCTGAAATCGCGACAGAAAATGGCGTGCAAGGCCGAGTGTTAGTACGTTTTGTCGTGGAAAAGGATGGAAGTCTGACAACCCCAGAGATCGTAGCAACATCGTCAGGCATCGGTGAGGCAATTCCTATAGATGCAACATCCAAAATGGGCGAGAAAGAACGTCAAAATGCCGAGACTCATAATGCAGGTGTGAAAGCCCTGCGCGATGAGGCCATCCGTGTAATCAAGTCTATGCCCAAATGGACTCCTGGCAAACAGCGTGGCAAGGAAGTACGATGCAGGTATACCATCCCTGTGACATACAGACTAAACTAAGCTCAAACGAAAAGTAAAGTTAGTAAATAATACCCCGGGACGATTCTGGAGGCCGCAGTGATGCTCCCTCCAGATTTTCCAAAAATCGAGAAAAAGATTATGAGTCCATAAGAAAAAGTACAAATAATATCGGAATTTGCAAGATTTTGAGTAATTTTGCACCCGAATACATATAAGACAAAGCAACCGCAGCTTTTGTTAGTCTCTCGAATTAGCTACTCAAGACATGAACGAAGCAAGATGGCTGCCTGCTCACGCATTCCTCCACGGAGGCGTGGGCATTTGGCAGTATCGGATCACCAAGGCAGCCCCGTGTTCATCTATGCCCCAGGCAGCCAGTATGTGGATAAACAGTTTATATTTGATAAGGTGACGTGGAAACACCCCGCCCCGCCCGATGGGCACCCCGCCCCTAATAGGGGCGGGGAATTGCCTGATGTTCTCGCCACAGACAAGGCGATGGCACTATGGTGGAAGGCGCAGCGGGCGGGCCACGTGGATGAGCACTACCAGCCCCTGCTCTCGCGGACGCAGGCGGCACTCCTGGCCGATGCGATGGCGGAGCGGCTGGGCATCAAGGAGAAGTGGAAGGTGTTCGAGGGCCTCTGGAATCGAAAATATATGCGGAGCGATTACAACTTGGCACTCACCAGAAAGGGATCGCTCGACTTTCAGGACGAACTGAAGCGGCTGTTTACATAAACAGCAAAAAGTCCCGGTGCTCACGCATCAGGACTTTTCTGTTCTTGTTCTTGTTTTATGAAATACATCCGTGCCATCCTAACGGAAAGACGCGGCTTGCAGTTCCTTGGTTATACTTGCCATGCAAGCAGTCAGACGCTCGTAGGTCTTTTCGCCTGCCGTCTTGATGCCCCGCGTGTATTGACGCATCAGCGAGGGGTTAACCCCAGCTCGCTTGGCAACCTCCGTGACATTCAGGAAGGAGAAATAGTCGAAAAACGACTGCAAATCGTACTGATAGCGGAACTCCACTGGCTCAGCCGTCTTCCCGCTTTCCTCGTAGTCAGCCTTGGCCTCTTCCAGACAAGCCTGCAAGTCTTCCTTGGCCTCCTTCACCGTCTGGCCTACAGCATTCAGCCCTGCTCCATAGACATCCTTCTCTGTGTGGCACCAGAATGTGCCGTCGGATGCTTGCGATACTGTCACTAATACTTTCCTCATATATCGAATATTGTTTCTGTCAGTCAAAAAGTGTTCCTGCTTTCCGAACCGTCTGATTTCCGGCTCTCTCAAAAGTGGTCGGGGATTACTCCCCAACCAACTTTTTCAAGATTTTCTGCGCTGTTCCCGTGGGAACTTCGCCAGCGTGCCGAGGCACCCATTCGGACGCTCCCGTCTTGGGATTCGTCCACTTGTCGTGCCTCTTTCCGTTTCGAGCCAGAACGCACCCGGCGTCCCTGAGGCTCTCTAACAATTCAGATGTTTTCATAAAACATAGAACACTTTGTCCGCTTAGGACGGTGCAAAGGTAGCAAAAAAGTTATAAACGAACAAATTTTTAGGTAACTTTTTTGTTATATTGCTATAATTTTAACTATTCAGACCGTAGTACCCATGCGTAGTACCCCTAAGGGGAGTTGTAATCAGAAATGTTTTGTATCTTTGCCGCGACTAATCTCTATTTGTATGGATGAGGACAAACCAAAAAAGTTTTGAGTCCCTTGATAAGGGACGGCTATAAAGCAGGGATAAAATATGAGCAAAAAGAAAAAAAACTGAAACCGCCGGTGAGCGAAAGCCGAACTGGAAGGAGTACATGGCCACGGTGGAGGACATTCAGAACTTCCTGATGGACAGGGTTCTGCTGCGGTACAATGTAATTACGGGAAGGGTGGAATACCGGCTGCCAGACTCTATGCCCCCTAAGTTAGGGGGCGACAGGGGTCTGAACGAGGGAATGTCCTGCGCTTGTTCAGACCCCCAACCCCCTAACTTAGGGGGCTTGTGGCAGACATGGCAACCCATCAACGACCGTATCGTCAATTCGCTGTGGGCCGAACTGTCGGCTACGAAGGTGGTGCGGGTGCAGGACATGTACAGGGTGATAGAGTCGGACTTCGTGCCGGAATTTCATCCGTTCCGCTACTACCTTGAGCACCTTCCGCCGTGGGACGGGCAGAACCATATCCTGGCGATGTCGGTATCGGTGAGCGTGAAGGGCGATGTGCAGGAGCAGATGCTCTTCGCCGAGTACCTGACGAAGTGGCTGGTGGGCATGGTGGCGGGATGGGTGGACGACTCGGTGGTGAACAACGTCATCCTGGTGCTCATAGGCGAGCAGGGGTCGTACAAGAAGACGTGGTTCAACTACCTGCTGCCGCCGGAACTATCGAACTATTTCTACACGAAAACGAATGCCCAGAGGATGGGGCGCGATGACCTCTTGACCTTGGCACAGTATGGTCTGGTGTGCTGCGAGGAGCTGGACACGATGCGACCTTCAGAACTGAACCAACTGAAGGCGGCAGTGACCATGCCTTCGATTGACGAGCGGGCGGCGTATGCCCACTTCCATGAGCATCGCAAGCACATAGCGTCGTTTTGCGGAACGGGCAACAATGCGCAGTTTTTGGCAGACCCGACGGGCAACCGCCGCTGGCTGCCGTTCGAGGTGGAGTCGATAGAGTCGCCCCGAGAGCATCCCTTCGACTACACGGGCATCTACTCGCAGGCGTATGCGCTCTACCGTCAGGGCTTCCGCTTCTGGTTCACGCGAGACGAGATTCTGCGGCTGGCCGTGCATAACAAGCAGTTTGAGACTCCACGGTTAGAGCACGAACTGGTGCAGTTGTATTTCCGTCGTCCAGCGGACAGGAAGCCAGGCGAGTTCATCAGTGTGGCGCTGGCCCTGCAGATGGTGGGCGCTGGCATCACGCAGAAACTCAGCAGCGTGCTGTTGGGGCGGGCGTTCATGGAACTGGGCTTCGAGCGCAGGACGTGCAGGAACGTGCGCGGCTACATAGTCGTGCGCCGGTCGGCTGAGGAGATGCGGTCGTTGCGCAACGCGATGGCACAGGAGTCGTCAGACCCCACTCCTGCCCCTGATGCGAATACAGATACAGATGATACAGTGATATTCTGAGAAAATCTTCCTGCGTACCTGTGCGCATATATGTACGCAGGAGATATTTCCTGAAAACATCTGTATGTATCTGTATGTGTATCAATCCTAAGTATGGCACTTAGCCCCTGAAAGTATGATACTTAGACATCGTAAACATTATACTTTTGACCCGTAAACAATATAGTTATGAAAGCAATGAGCAAACAACAGTTGGCCGACCGAGCCGGGGTGTCTGTCAGGACACTGAACAGCTGGTGCAGGCCCTACCAGCGTGAACTACAGGAAATGGGCGTGACCCCGAGGATGAAGGTGCTGCCGCCGCACGTCGTGATGTTCCTCGCAGACAAGTTCTGCATTGACGTGGCTGGTTGATGTCACACAGAAATCACGGAAATCACAGAAAGACTACGTGATATGGCGTAAACGGTAGGAAACGGAAATGGCCCTGACAAAATGTAGTACCTTTGCAATATCAGAGAAACGCTCTGAGACGACATTGGCAAGCGCGCAGCCAAATCGTAAATGGTAAATCTGTAAATTGTAAATTGCTATGATTCTCTACATTTTGCGTCAGAACAAGAACGAGAACTCGGCTTCCTACGGTAAGTATTACGCTTATCCCGTCATCGAGGAGACCATCACGCTCGACGGCCTGGCCGAGCACATGAGTAACCACAACACCCCCTTCTCGAAAGGAGCCATCAAGGGCACGCTCACCGACATGGTGAACTGCATCAAGGAACTGCTCCTTGAGGGCAAGAACGTGAAGATCGATGACCTCGCCATTTTCTCCCTCGGCATCAAGAACCGTGGTGGTGCCAACACCGAGAAGGACTTCACCGTGACTGGCAACATCAAGGGCGTGAAGCTCCGTGCACGTGCCACCGGCGAACTGGTGACGAAGAACCTGAACCTGGAGGCTACGCTGAAGAAGGCCACAGCAACTACTAAGGCCAGCAACAGCGACGACCAGAACCCGTAGGGCTTTTCCAACAACGAATTTGACGAATTGAACGAATTGTTTTTCCCGACCACAAATTAGACGGATTAAACGGATTTCTCTTTTCTAACACGAATTGCCACAAATGAATCACGAATTTTTCATTAATGAATATTTATGGTCAATTAGTGGCAATTCGTTTCAAACAAAGATTTATGGCCAATTCCTGCCAATTTCTTTCCAAATCAAAAACCGACACAACAAACTAAACTCAGACTTAACGATTATGAAATTCTTGAAAGACCTGAAGACTTGGAAGACCATCATCCAGTTCATCATCACCGTGCTCACCGCCATTATCAGCTCGTTCTTTGTACAGAGCTGCAAGGCATGGTGATACGAAACAGATTATTCTGAAATGCTATGAGACGAATTGATTTGATTGTCATTCACTGTTCAGCAACGCGCTCGAACCAGAACTTTCCCGTGACAGCCCTCATCCGCTGTCACGCGGAAAGATTCGGATTCACGGGCTACCACTACTACATCACCCGCGACGGCCAGACTTACCAGACGCGCCATGAACAGCTGATTGGTGCCCATGCCAAAGGCTACAACCAGCACAGCCTCGGTATCTGCTACGAGGGAGGTCTTGACGAGCATGGCCATCCCGCCGACACCCGCACGGAAGCCCAGAAACGTGCCCTACTGAAGTTGCTCTCTCGCTTGAAGAATACCCATCCCGATGCCCGCATCCTCGGCCATCGCGACCTCCCCAACGTCCACAAGGACTGCCCCTGCTTCGATGCTCAGGAAGAGTATTCGAGCCTCTAACCCTGGGTGCAGCGTCGCCATCCGAGGCCCCGTCCCTCAATGTCAAACCCTCAAACATCGAATGATTATGCATTACATCAGAGACCAACAAGCATAACTTATCCCACATTTGGCGGACAAGGACCAAAAAGTTCTTGCCCGCCTTCTTTATTGATGTAACACAGATACGACAATTTGTCAAACTTGCTTTGAATATCCAAATGCTGCTGTATCATTTACAGTCCTGTTGGGACAAAGATACGAATAATAATGTAAAAATAAGGTTATAATGTAAACTTCACCCCCGATTTTTCCCGTTTCACCTACATTCTTCTTTTATTTCGCGCGTAAGGGTTGTAATTTTGCCACACAAATTCGAAATGACAATGAAGAAAGTAGTTTTTATATTGGTTGCAATGCTGGCGAGCGCTGGCGCGATGGCGCAGAATAAGGATGACGTTAGGGATACGGTGGTGACAGACACCACAGTATGGAAGAGCCTGGAACTGGAGGGCGTGGTGGTGAAGAGCCACGCCGTGAAGGTGAAGGTGCAGGGCGACTCGCTGGTGTATAATGCAGCGGCGTATCGCGTGCCGGAGGGCTCGACGCTGGAGGCACTGGTAAAACAGTTACTGGGCGCGAAGGTGGATAAGGATGGCACCATCAAGATCAATGGCAAGGAGGTGAGCAAGATTCTCGTAGATGGCAAGGAGTTTTTCCTGAACGACAAGGAGGTGGCGATGAAGAACATCCCCACGGACATGATCGACAAGTTGAAGACCTACGAACGGAAGAGCGACCGATCGCGCGTGACGGGCATCGACGACGGCGAGGAGGAGACGGTGCTGGACCTGACGGTGAAGAAGGGAATGAAGAACGGCTGGTTTGGCAACGTGAACCTGGGCGCGGGCACGAAGCACCGCTATGCAGAGCGGCTGAACGTGAACCGGTTCAAGGATGACTTCCAGGCGACGCTCATCGGCAACGCTAACAACGTGGCGGACATGGGATTCGGCGGCGGTGGCGGTCGCTGGGGATGGGGCAGCGAAGGCCTGAGGAGCAGCAAGGAGATTGGCGCCAACTTCGCCACCGCCAAGCCGAAACTGGAGACGGGCGGTAGCGTGCGCTATCGCTACGACGGCAGCGACAATGAGAACGCATCGACGACGGAGTATTTCTATGCCTCGCTGGCACGGTTTGCGCAGGACTACTCGAAGAACATGACGTCGAACCGCCGGCTGACGAGCAATTTCCGCTTCGAGTGGAAGCCCGACACGATGACGAACATCATCTTCCGTCCCAACCTGACCTATCAGCGCAACCGTGGGCGCGGCTATTCAACGTCGGGCTCGTACAGCGACCAACTGATGGAGATGGTGGTCAACACGAACGTCAACCGCAACATGAGCATCAACACGAGCACCAACCTAAGCGGCGAGTTGCAGCTGAACCGCAAGCTGGGCAACAAGGGCCGCAACGTGACGCTGCTCGTCAAGAGCAACTACAGCGACGGCACAAGTCAGCAGCTGTCGGCGGCACGCATCACTTATGACACGCAGGGCACGTCGCAACAGAACAACCGCTACTACGACACGCCCTCGCGCAACTTCGGCCTGAGCGGACAGTTGGCCTACAGCGAACCCATCGCCGACCGCACTTATCTGCAGATGAGCTACACTTACGACTACAGCTACAGCCGCAACGACCGCCGCGCCTTCATCTACGATAGCGACGCCTATCAGACGCTCGTCGAGAGCATGGCGGCGAACCGCTACGACATCGACGCCGTGCTGCGATTCATGGACGACATGCACTATGTGTTGAACGGTGCAGACTCGGTGGCCAACCGTCTGAGCCAGTTCAGCGAGTATCGCAACTACAACCAGACCATCAACCTCAGCTTCCGCCGCGTGCGCGACAACTACAACTTCAGCGTAGGTCTCGACCTGCTGCCCCAGCGCACCACGCTCAACTATAAGTACATGGGCCAGGAATATCCGGAGGTGACGCGCAAGGTTTTTAACATCGCCCCGCGAGTGAACCTGCGCTGGAACTTCGACAAGCATACCAACCTGCACTTCCGCTACAACGGTCGCACGCGCCAGCCCAGCATGACCAACCTGCTCGACATCACCGATGACTCGAACCCGCTGGTCATCACCAAGGGCAACCCCGGACTGAAGCCCTCGTTCTCACACAACATCATGGCCGACTTCAACACCTTCAACGCCGAGCGCCAGCAGGGTGTCTACTCATGGCTGTGGTTCAGCGCCACCCGTAACAGCATCGACAACAAGACCACCTACGACAACCAGACGGGCGTGCGCACCACCATGCCGATGAACATCAACGGCAACTGGAACGGCGGTGGCGGCGTGGGATTCAACACGGGTCTGGGCGCGAAGAAGCTCTTCAACATCGGCATCGACCTGGGCGGCGACTACCAGCGCCACGTGGGTTTCTACAACAGCGACGATGCGGCCTGTGACACGAAGACCGTGACACGCAGCATCAACCTGGACGGCGGCCTCGACTTCTCCTACCGCACCGACCAACTCAGCATCGCCCTGAACAGTCGACTGATGTACGCCAACGCCAAGAACGACCTGAACGCAATGGCCAACCGCAACACCTACGACTTCTCCTACGGCGCCGAACTGGAGTGAACCGCTCCCTGGGGCACCACCCTGACCACCGACATCGGCATGAGCAGTCGCCGAGGCTACGCCCAGAGCGAGATGAACACCAACGAACTGCTGTGGAACGCCCAGCTCTCGCACTCGTTTCTCCGCGCCCGCGCCCTCACCGTGATGCTTGAAGTGAACGACATCCTGGGCCAGCAGACCAACATCACCCGCACCATCGACGCCCTGCAGCGCACCGACGCACGCCACAATGCCATCTACCAGTACGGCATGCTCCGCGTCATCTACAAGTTCAACATCCTCGGTGGCAAGAACACCCTGAAGGAAGAGAAGCGCCGCGACGAATGGGACGGCGACTGGGGAGAATTCGGAGAATGGGGGATGTAGCGCGGCCACGGATGGCACGGATTTTCTTTCCGACCACGGATGGCACGGATTCAACGGATTAGGACGCTGGAAGCGTCCCCTCTCAATAGCCGTGGGTACATCGCCAGATGTACCCATGGTGATGTCGTTGGGGGGTATAGTTGGGGACTACTGCGGAATAGACCTTACATCATCTGGCTTGACAACACTGATGTTGTAGAACAGGCGGTAGTCCTTGAAGTTGTTCGTGATGATGATGCTGCACTTCTGTTTCCGTGCCAGCACGTACTGCACGTTGTCCTCGATGTCGCCACCAGTCTCGACGAGGGCGGCATCTATGTCACGGGCTGCGAAGTCGATGACGTTGAAACGGTGCTGCAGGTCGCGCACAATGCGTACTATCTCGTCGTTCTTCTTTTTCTTCTGGAATGTGGAGATGAGCTGCGCCACACTGAGCGTCGATATGTAGAGTTTCTTGCCCGTCAGCGAATAAAGGTAGTGCAGACAGGCCTCGTCCTTCTTGAAGCGGGCGTCGCCGCTGTAGCCGCCCACAAGGACGTTGGTGTCCACAAAGATGTGGTTGTAATTGAATGGACTTTTCCTGCGTGTCATCGTTCAGAATACCAAGTGTGGAAACTGTTTCTTCTCTTCCTCGGTGAGCGTGTGAGCCCAGCTGGTGGCCCAGAAGTCCACGAGGTTATCTACGAGTTGCTTGCGTGTCAGTCCGTTCTTCTTCAGGAGCAGCTCGACTACGCCCTTGCGCTCCTGTTCAATCAGTTTGTCTCTTTCGCTCATATCTTCTAATATTTAATGAATTGTCTGTTGGCCGGCTACTGTTTCGCGGCCTTTCGGTCGCAAAGGTACGAAACTTTCCCCACATTCGCAGCAATCCTTCGGAAAAATCTACAAGATTTAACGGAACGCTGACGGTTCACCCGCGATTTTTCCCGATTCACCCGCTTTTGCTTGGCGGTCTGAGGAAAAAGCAGTATCTTTGCACGCAGAATGAAGACGAGACGAATCATACACGGGGTGTTGCTGGTGTTGGGGCTGTCGGTGCTGGGACTGCTGTTCTACTACCTGATGTGGCTGATAACCGACGAGGAGTTCAGGGAGATGCTGAAGTACGGCTGGCCCTGGACGTCGGGAATGATACTCGTGGACTATGCCGCCTGCTGTCTGTTCACCACGGTGGTAACGCTGTACTATTGGCGGTCAAGGGAGAAGGCTGAACGCGAGCGCGATAAGTTCCGCTTGCAGGCATTGGAGAACCAGTTGAGTCCGCACTTTGTATTCAATAACTTCAGCATCCTTGCCGACCTGATAGAGGTGGACCCCAAGCGGGCATCCGACTATCTGATGAACCTCTCGAAGGTGTATCGCTACACACTGTCGCACCTCGACCACAGTACGGTAACGCTACAGGAGGAACTGGAGTTTCTGCAGCGCTATCTGGCCTTGTTGCAGCAGCGCTTCGGCGAGGGCATACAGGTAAGGATAGCCGACGAGGTGAAGGATTGCGAAGGCTCACTGCCGCCCGCCGCCCTGCAGATGCTTATCGAGAACGCCATCAAGCACAATGAGCACACCACGGCTCGTCCACTCGTCATCGACGTGACGACTGACGGCCAGCGCATCAGTGTGAACAACAGGAAACAACCTATCACAACGGGTGAGAGCACGCACGTGGGCCAGCACAACATCGCTGAGCGTTATCGATTACTGACGGACAAGAAGGTAGAGATATGCGAGACGGCGGACGACTATTGCGTGACGATACCGCTGATTATTTTCAAAACAACGAATTTCACGAATTACACGAATTGTCAAGTATGAATATACTGATAATAGAGGACGAACAGAGTAGTGCCGACCGCCTGAAGCGTATGCTGGAGGGTGAACACGAGATTGTAGGTGTATGTGCCAGCAATGCCGAGGTGAGGGCGTTTTTTGCTGATGGGCAACATGTTGAGGTGAATCTGATTCTGAGCGACATCCAACTGGGCGACGGACTAAGCTTTGAGTCGTTAAAGACGGTGCCGACTGCTATTCCCGTTATCTTCACCACGGCCTTCGACCAATACGCTGTACAGGCCTTTCAATTCAATAGTCTCGACTATCTACTGAAACCCATCGACAGCGAGGAACTGCAGGCCGCCTTAGCAAAGGTAAAGCCCATTATCAATTCTCAATTATCAATTGTCAATTCACCCTCCACCACCGATGCCATCGCCCAACTGCTGGCTTCCGTAAAGAGTCAGACTATCCGCTATCGCGAGCGCTTCTTGATTCCCCATCGTGCCGACGAATACTTGATTGTTCCTGTGAGCGACGTGAGCCATATCACCATCCGCGACGGCGTAGTTCGCCTGTTCACCCTCGACGGCAAGTCCCACGCCCTGAACATGACCCTCGAAGAAGCCGAGAGCCAACTCGACCCGCAGCGCTTCATGCGTGTGAACCGTCAGTTCATCGTTAGCGCCGCTGCTGTCAGCAAACTCTCCACCTATTTCCTCGGTAAGATGCGCATCCACGTCGCCGCCTTCCCCGACGTCGAAATTATCGTCAGCAAGGACAAAGTTGCCACCGTCAAACGCTGGTTAGATTCGTAAATAATACACATGAGTACACAATGATACAGAACGTAAGACTTGTACCTCTGCAGCCATCAGACCGCAAACAGTTTGTCCTTGACAATCAGGAGGCTTTCTTCTCATCGCTCTTAAACGTTGTCTGCGAAATTACTCCCTACTTGTTGCTGGGATTCTTCATCGCGGGGCGTATTTGTGCCGAATAAGTTCTATGCCACCCGGTATAGATAAAGCCGTTTTCTCCACCAGAGCAAGCCATTTTCTCTCATAGACCAAACCGTCGACAATGGAAATACTGCCGAAACAATAAATTGATTTAAGTTTCTCGCGTATTATTTCTTTGTGAACAGTCTGACGTTCTTCAGAAGCGGGTTCTTTCGGTCGAGGATGCAAATTTCGAGGATGATGAGCAGTAGGGCCACGATGCCGAAGATCTGGAAGTGGTCCTCGAAGTCGCTATAGATAGTTGTCTCGCCCTTCTGCAGCTTGTCCAGCTCTTCTTCGAGCTGCCGCTGCGCGCTGCTGTTGTTCTCCACATGGATGAAGGCTCCGCCACCGGCCTGGGCAATGTCGCGACACATCTGGTCGTTGAGACGCGACATGACGGTCTCGCCGTGGTTGTCGGTCATGAAGCCGCGGCCATCAGGACTGGGGATAGGCGAGCCTTTCGTGGAACCGATGCCAAGCACATAGACCGTGCGGCCGCTCTCCTTGGCTCCCTTGGCGGCCTCAAGGACACCGCCTTCATGGTCCTCACCGTCGGTGATAACGATGATGGCCTTGCCCACCTCCTCCTGCTGGGTGAAGCACTGGTTGGCCATGTTGATGGCTTTGGCGATGTCGGTGCCCTGATTGCGAATCATCGAGGGGTCGATGCTGCTGAGGAACATCTTTGCAGAGACGTAGTCGCTGGTGATGGGCATCTGAAGGAAAGCATCGCCGGCAAAGACAATGATGCCAATCTTGTCGTTACTGAACCGTTCAATCATGTTCTCAATCAGCATCTTGGCACGCTGCAGACGGTCAGGGCTGACGTCCTGTGCCCGCATGGAGTTACTCACGTCCATACAGATGACGGTCTCTATGCCCCGCCGCTCCTCGCTGCTGATACTCCCAGCCTCCTGCGGACGGGCAAGCATGATGATGATGAACACCAAGGCCAGCTCCAACAGACAGAACTTGATGAGCGGACGCCACCGCGACACGTCGGGCATGAGCTGTTTTAACAGCTCCGGGTCACCAAACTTCTTCAGTCGCTTGCGCTGGTTGAAGTAGGTGATGAAGCGCACCAAGGCCAGCACAGCCACGACAATCAACAACCACAGGTATTCTGGACTCTCGAAACGGAAATTCTCTAACATCTATTTAATTTACGATTTACGAATTAACGATTTACGATTTACGAAATTTCAACAACGAATTAAGACGAATGGCACGAATTGACACGAATTGTTTTCAACCACGAATTGACACGAATTATCTATTGCGCCGCAAAAGTAGTAAGAATAATCGACATAGCCAAACTTTTTCGCATGGTTTAACTTTGGCTACAGACAGGGCAATCCGAAAAAAGACTTTCCAAAGTTTATTTTCGGCAAAAAAAGACTTTCCAATATTGTTTATGATTATCCGCAATCAACCGATAACGATTTGCGGTAACTCAGTAGCCCACGCTTCCCAGCGTGGGCTACTACGGCAGTCCGACTATCGGGTATATGCGGATAATCTGTACCTTTGTGCCCGCTTTCCCAAACATATTCAGGCCATAGAAAGGAAATCAATAGACACATAAAATTAGCGGCCAACCTCACGGCCAGCCGCCAACATCAACTAATTAAATTTTTTGCGTATACACCCTTGCGGGTGCCAACTAATTAATAATTAAAAAACGCCGGAGTTTCACAACTCGGGAAGATTATTATTCTTCTTCGTCGTCCCAGGAGCTGTTGCCACGGCGGCTGTCAGCTGAACCGGAACTCATGTCTGCACCGACACCCATTTTTGACGTTGTTGTCATCACGTTCTGTGTCTTTAATAATATTGCCTTGGCATAAGGCTTGATATAGGTCTTTTTCATGATTTCTTCCTTTATTGATTGTTAAACATTCTATTTTCGATTTCTCTTGCGTTTACTTCATCAGCATCTTCTTGCCGTTTACGATGAATAAGCCCTTGTTGGCTCCAGTCACGCGCTGGCCCTGAAGGTTATAGATGGTGTAACCATTGCCCTTCTCGGTCTGAACGCTTTCGATGCCCGTTGACTCGTCGAGACCCATGAAGATGGCACCACGGGAAGTGGCTTCAGAAATGCCAGTAAGTGTGATGTAAGCCTTGTACTGACCCACGGTAACAGCATCACCAGTAACCTTGTGAATCTCGTTTCCAGATACTACATAGCTGTTCAGCGGAGCGTAAGTATTAGTAGCTGACAGATTGCCAAGCATTCCGTTGGCATCAGTAGCTATAGCGCGGTCACCAGAAGTTGTTGCGGTTATTTTATTTGCAGTAGCCTTAAAGATATATGCCTTGCCAGCCTCCAGACTTGATACAGATTCCAAATTAATACCCGTCATAACGCTATTTTTGACTACTTTGCTTACAATCTTATACACAGTAGCACCTTCAATTGTGGCTGCGAAAGGTAGGCAGATGGTACCAAAGTTACCTATTGTCAGACCCGAGCGCTCGTAATCGTCCAACCAGCCACTAGGTTTTCCAATGGAAGTTGTTGTTCCGCCATTCTCATTGACATATGTGTACCAATATTCGTTGCTGTTTTTGTCTATCTCAATAATGCCGGTCTGATTTCCACTTCCAGTATTTCCATTATTAAAAATAATGTACGCATAAGGCTTCGTTACAGTATAATCATACCATCCTTCATTCCATGGATTTTCAGAAATCTCAGCACCTGGCCATCCAGGATTGATGCCTCCTTTATATTCATATGCATTGCTTGGTACCCAAGGAGTAGCCCATGTGTTTGAAGCTTGTATATGATATTTTATATTCAATGTACCATCATATTCATAACTATTCCATCCTTCACCATGTACAAACATTTTACCGTTATAGTTTGTTACATCTGTCCAAACCCAATGAGTTCCCCCATTCTCAGCATAACCCACGCCATAATCTTGACTTTTCCAATCATCCCCATCGTATAGCTGGAATAACATAACACTTACACCGCCATACAAATCCGTGTATGAATAGGAATAAATATCATACCCCAAATAGGTCTGGCTTGTTTTGTTCATGTCATAACTGTGCCAGTTATTAGCATCACTTTGAAAATTCACATTGAGTTTTACTGTATAAGAACCCACAACACTAGAAGGCACTGCATAGTATACAGTTGTTGCTGTTGCATCACCTGCACTCGCCGTGCTCACCATCCCCGCCAAGGCGAGGAGCAAAGTAATTAATTTTTTCATAAGCGTTAATTGTTTTGTTGTTAATTAAATAATGTATAGATGTTTGTTCATTCTTCGTATGGAGACATATAGGGATGCAGCATTGGCAACGGCGGTCTGATGACGGCTGCTGCGCTGTATGGACTCTCAAATTCGCAAATGGTTTGGGGATTAGTTGTCCTTGTTGTTACACAAAAAGAGCGCAGAATAGCCGTACTTGACCCTGTCTCTTATACGAGGCTCTGGAATGCCCATCAACAAAGACATAGTGATACAACAATTCCACGCCTATAGACGTGGAGAAGTCATTTCACATCATCTTGTGTTGATTGAAATTTTCCAGATTTCGTATAACAAGACGAAGCGTTTGCTTCTACCTAAAATACCCTCGATGTTATTGGAGTCAGACTAGCCTCACGGCCACCCTGCACACCCTCTCCGGGGGCAGTCTGCACAGGAAGTGCAAAAACTCCGCGGCAAAAATATACAAAAACAACGAACCACCAAAATATTTTTCGATAATTTTACATTCCATCTCAAAATAATTGACCTATGTTCATTCCAGAGAGGGACAGTAGACAGTAAAGGACAGTAACTTTTAAACTTTTCTCGCGTACGTGTGCGCGTGTGTACGCGAAGAAGTTTACATTTCCTACTGTCTTTACTGTCTACTGTCCCACAAGTATGGTATTTAGCCCTCGTAAGTATGGCACTTAGCACACGTAAGTATGATACTTAGCACAGGTAAATATGATACTTTTTTGTCACACAGAAAGCACAGAAATCACAGAAGGCTGCGCGATGGAATAGGGGCACACAGAAATCACGGTATCCGTCGGAAAACGGTGATGCGGAGGAGCACTTCTAAGAGGAGGGCGAGCAGGGCACCGAGGGCGAAGGGCTGGTAGGCCTCGTAGCGGCGGCTGAAGTGCTGGACGTCGATCTTCGACTTCTCCAGCTTGTCAATCTCCTGATAGATCTCGCGCAGCTCCTTGGCGTTGGTAGCACGGTAGAACTTACCGTCGGTGCCACGGGCAATGTCGCCGAGCGTCTTGGTGTCTATCTCCACGGGGATATTCACGTACTGCGTCTGACCGCCGGCGGTCAGGGGGTAGCGGGCCATGCCGTTGGTGCCCACGCCGATGGTATAGACGCGGATGCCGAGGCTCTTGGCTATGTCGGCGGCAGTCATGGGCGAGATGTCGCCCCGGTTGTTAGAGCCGTCGGTGAGCAGGATGACGACGCGGCTCTTGGCTTTCGAGTCCTTCAAACGTCCTACGGAGTTGGCAAGACCCATGCCGATGGCGGTGCCGTCCTCGATGAGACCACGGGCGGCGATGTCGGTGCGCACGTTCTTCAATTGTGACAAAAGGGCGGCATGGTCGATGGTCATGGGGCACTGCGTGAATGCCTCACCGGCGAAGATGGTCAGGCCGATGTTGTCGTTGGGACGACCGGTGATGAACTCAGCGGCCACGCTTTTAGCTGCCTCGATGCGGTTGGGCTGCAGGTCCTCGGCGAGCATCGACGTCGAGACGTCCATGGCCAGCATCATGTCGATACCCTCAATGGTCTCGCTCTTCAGCGAGTCGTGGGTCTGGGGACGGGCCAGGGCGATGACCAGCAAGGTGAACGCCGCGATGCGCAGCAACAGCTGCACAGGCATGAGCACCACCTTCCACGAGCGGGGGGCATAGCGGAACGCAAAGGTGTCGGCCATGCGGATGGTGGGCTCGGTCTTCTTGCGCCACATCACATACCACACTATGTATGGCAGGATGAGCAGCAGCAACAGTAGATATTCTCTATTGGCAAATTCCATTTTTAGACTTCAGAGTTTTGACTTTAGACTTTAGACTTTAGACTTTAGACTTTAGACTATAGACTTTAGCCTGAATTGTTCGTAATCTTTTTAACAACGGATTTTACGGATTACACGGATTTTACGGATTATAATTGATTTCACGGATTATAATCCGTAAAATCCGTGTAATCCGTTTTAATCCGTTGTTCTTCCATATTGTCATGAATAATGTAGGTTAAAGGAGGTCTATCACACAATATATTATATATATGAAGAGCACGGCGGAGGCCACGGCGAGGACGGTGATGGAGGTCTTGAGCGTGGTGCGGCTCTTCTTCGTCTGTTTCTCCTCCTCGGTGAGGTCTTGCTTGATGACCTGCTGCTCGGGCGGCACCTCGACTTTCGTGCGGTTGATGAAGTCGATGGCCGAGACGAGGTTAGCGTCGTTCTCGTTGATGAGCGTGGAGTACTTGGCGAACTTCACCAGGTCGGCGGTCTGGAAGAGCTGCGACAGCTCGGCCAGCGACTCCGGGTCGGCCTGTTGCAGGCGGTCGATGATTTCCGAACTGGTCATCTCCATGGCGTAGAAGCCGTAGCGCTCCTCGATGTACTTGCGTAGGGTGTCCGTCAGGCGTGTATAGTACTCCTTCGGATCTTCGGCGGTAACCATCTTTTCAGCCTTGATCTCCTCGATGGCCTGCATGGCCTTCTGGTGGGGCAGCAGCCGACGGATGAATCGCGGACGGGCGATGACGGGCTTGTTGTCGCGCAGACGCAGGTAGAGGTAGTAGGTCACGGCAAGCATGACGAGCATGAGCACGCTGAGCCAGAAAGGCACGGCCCACTCGTCGAGCTCCCAGTTGAAGGGGTTGTCCTGTATGGTCTTGGGGCCGTAATACTTCTCATAGTCGGTGGTATCGACATCGACGGTGAGCACCTTCAGCGCCAGCTTCTTCGTCTCGTACTCCTTGCCGTCGACATTGACAGTCATCGGCGGGATGTAGTAGAGCGTATCTTCAAAGGAGGTCAAAACGTAGCCCCGCTGGTAGAGCACCTGTCCGTTGCCAGCCTTCTCCTCGGGCATCTCCACAGCTCCCATGAACTCGATACCCGCTGGCAGCAGGGCCTCCTGAGGGAACGTCACGGTGGCACCCTCGTCGGCAGTGGCCGACACGGTGAGCATCACCTGCTGACCCACCAGCATCTCCATGGCACTGATGGTCGATTCCACCTTCACTTGTGCCCGCAAAGAGAGAAATGAAAAGTGAGAAATGAGAAATATGATTACCAACGCAATCATGTTCTCCCTCATTTTTCTCTTATCATGTCTTTTTCTGAGTCTATTCATCAAAGTAATCATATTTATCATTTATCACCTCTCATTTGTCGTTTTAACTGCGTTGTCTGAACAGTCCGAGCAGCGACTTCACATAGTCGCCGTCGGTGGCGACACTTATGCTGTCCACGTTGCTCTTGGCGAAGGTCTCGCGGAGGTCGGCCTGGCGTTTCATCCAGTAACGGTGATAGCTGTCGCGCAGCTTACGGCTGCTGGTATCTACATACTGCTCGAAGCCAGTCTCGGCATCGACCACCTTCATCAGTCCCACATCGGGCAGCTCGGCAGCACGACGGTCATAGACCTGTATGGCCACCACATCGTGCTTGCGGCTGGCAATGGTGAGCTGTTGCTGGAAGTTCTGGCGGTCATAGAAGTCGCTGAGCAGGAAAGCCGTACAACGCCGCTTACTGACGCCGGTGAGGAACTCGATGGCCTGGGCCACATCAGTACGGCGGCTGTCGGCATGGAAGTCGAGCATCTCGCGTATAATATATAAGATGTGCTTGCGCCCTTTCTTCGGCGGGATGTACTTCTCAATCTTGTCGGAGAAGAAGATGACGCCAATCTTATCGTTGTTCTGTATGGCCGAGAAAGCCAGCGTGGCGGCAATCTCAGTCACCATGTCGCGCTTCATCTGCTTCTGCGTACCGAAGTCGAGCGAGCCGCTGACGTCGACGAGCAGCATCACCGTCAACTCGCGCTCCTCCTCGAACACCTTCACGTAGGGCTTGTTGAAGCGTGCCGTCACGTTCCAGTCGATGTCGCGCACGTCGTCGCCATACTGGTACTCGCGCACCTCGGAGAAGGCCATGCCTCGACCCTTGAACGCGGTATGGTACTGTCCGGCAAAGATATTATTGCTCAGGCCACGAGTCTTAATCTCAATCTTGCGGACTTTCTTGATTATTTCGCTTGTTTCCATATTCTTTAAGGAGTGAAAGGGAAGTGAAGGGGGAGTGAAAGGGGAGTGAAAGTGACGTTACTTTTGGCCTTTGTCATCATCATCGTCCTTAACACCATTGTTGTTAATGACTCCCTGGCAGTATTTGTTCAAGAACCAGCTGGCTTGTTCCAATTGCTGATAGAGCAGCTGGACAGTGTCGGCATCTGCCAAGCACAGGTCACGTGTCAGCAAGATATAATTACGACACTCTTCAAGGCTTCCCTGGGAAATGTTGAAGAAACGAAGTTTGTCTGCTTTACTTAGTTTCTTATAACCTTCAGCAATATTAGCTTCGATAGATACGGCTGCCCTTCGGAACTGCGATGTCAATCCATAGACCTCTTCTTTGGGGAAGTTTCGGGTAATAGTATAGACACTAACAGTGAAAACATGAGCCTTTTGCCATGCCACAACGTTCTCAAAACTGTATAATGCCATAATAAAAAACTGTTTCTACTCTATATACAAAAGTATCGTCACTTTCACTCCCCCTTCACTTCCCTTTCACTTCCCTTTCACTCCCTTCAAATTAAGGTACCTCCACCTTATTTATAATCTTGCTGACTATTTCCTCGCTGGTGATGCTGCTGGCCTCTGCCTCGTAGGTCAAGCCGATGCGGTGGCGGAGCACGTCGTGGGCAATGGCGCGCACATCCTCGGGCACCACGTAGCCGCGACGCTTGATGAAGGCGTAGGCGCGGGCGGCCTTGGCCAGGTTGATGCTGGCACGGGGCGAGCCGCCGAAGGAAATCATCTCTTTCAACTCCTTCAGGCCGTAGCGGTCGGGATAGCGGGTGGCGAAGACGATGTCAGCGATGTACTGCTCAATCTTCTCGTCGATATATACCTCGCGCACCACCTCACGGGCCTTCAGGATGTCCTTGCCCGACGTGACGGGCGTCACCTTGGGCAGGCCGCCACCGATGTTCTCGCGGATGATTTTCTTCTCTTCGTCAAGCGAGGGATAGTCGATGACCACCTTCAGCATGAAACGGTCCACCTGTGCCTCGGGCAGCGGGTAGGTACCCTCCTGCTCGATGGGGTTCTGAGTGGCCATCACAAGGAAGGGGCTGGGCAAGTCGAAGGTCTCCGAACCGATGGTCACCTGCTTCTCCTGCATAGCCTCGAGCAAGGCACTCTGCACCTTTGCCGGGGCACGGTTGATTTCATCGGCCAGCACGAAGTTGGCAAACACGGGGCCTTTCTTCGTGAGGAACTTCTCATCCTTCTGCGAGTAAATCATCGTACCCGTTACGTCGGCCGGCAACAGGTCAGGAGTGAACTGTATGCGGCTGTACTGTGCATCGATAAGCTGCGACAGGGTCTTGATAGCCAATGTCTTGGCCAGGCCGGGAACACCCTCGAGAAGGATGTTGCCGTCGCTCAGCAGACCGATGAGTAATGAGTCAACGAGATGTTTCTGACCGACAATGACGCGGTCCATGCCCGTCACTAAATTGGTGACGAAGCCACTTTGCTGTTCTATCCGCATGTTCAGTTCGCGGATGTCAATGTTTTCTGCCATTTTCTTTATAATTTAATGTTTATTACTTTCAAATCCATTCCTCACACTAATTGGGATAAATACTTTACACTAATTGGGATAAATGCTTTTGCACTAATTGGGATAAATTCTATTACACTAATTTGGACAAATATTTATCATAATTAGCGTGAAGATTTATCATAATTTGTGTGAAGTTTTATCATAATTTGCGTGAAGGTTTATCATAATTTGCGTTATAGCTCCACTCCATCGTTGAGCATCACCGTCTCGAAGGCCGAGAACGGTCGGTTCACCAGTTCCTTCATCGCCGTGTCTGGGATAAACGAGAGTTTCTGGTGCCCTTCTATCATCACGCGCTCGCCAGTATTCACGCTGACGCTCTCGCGTGCATCCACGTCAATCAGCTTGAACGTTCCCAGTCCCTTCACTTTCACCAGCCCGTCGTCAGCGATACCCTTCTGGATGGTCTCCACAAGGACTTTCAGAAACAGTTTTGCCTGCTTCTGACTGCTGTCGTGCTTTGCGGCCAACTCCGTGGCCAGTTCGTCAATGTATATTCTCTTTCCCATCTCCACTAATCACTTCCCCAACTCCTTCAGCGCGAGGTGAGGCTTGAACCCCAGCACCAGCTTTGGCGGCACGAGCATGCGCTGTCCCGTAGCAGGATTGACGATGACGCGCTCCATCTTCTTGCGCACCTCAAAGGTTCCCAGGCCAGCCAGCTGCACGCTGTCGTCCTTGGCGAAATGGTCGCCCATCAGCATCGTGACGGTTTCCAAGAGCCGTCCTGCGTCGCCCACTTTGCTTCCCGTGGCGGCTGCCAATGCCGATATGAGTTCCTTATTATTCATTGCACGCGTCAAATATTATGCAAAGGTAGGACGGAAACGACCAATTAACAAAGGGGAATAACATTCTTTAATCAATATTACGTTAATTATTTCAATAATACTGTGGACTCGTTATTGCAATGGTGTCAATGGGTAAACGATGTTGACAATAAAGATGTTAGCAGCCAGGATGATGATGTTCATCAGCAGACCTATGCGCATGAAGTCGCTGAAGCGGTAGCCGCCAGGACCGTATACCAGCATGTGTGTGGGCGACCCGATGGGCGTGGCAAAACTGCTACTGACGCTGACCATCAAGGCGATGAGGAAGGGATAAGGCTCGTAGCCTAGCTTCTCGGCTGCCTCATACATGATGGGGAAGAACATGGCTCCCGCCGCCGTGTTAGAAATGAACTCGGTGATAAACGTTCCCACGAAACAAATGGCCGTCATGACCACGATGGGATTGTTACCACAGGTGTCGAGGACGCCAAAGGCCAACTGCTCGGCAATGCCAGTCTTCTGGATGGCAGTTCCCAAGACCACCGACCCAGCAAACACCATCAGTATATCCCAGTTGATGGCCTTCATGGCCTGGTCGGGATTGCAGCAGCGGAACAGGAGCATGGCTATTGCAGCAATGAAAGCACACTCCAGCAACGGGATGACATTGAGAGCTGAGAGCACCACCATCGCAATCATAATCGTGGTAGAGATGAGTGTCTTTCGGCTGATATTGGGCACTTGTTCTGAGTCGAAGAAGTGTAGCTGTGAAGACAGCTCCTTGGTATTGATATTCACACGTGGCGGACATTCTAAGAGCAGCGTGTCGCCGGCCCGTAGCACCACTTCACGGGGTGACATGTTGATGCGCTTACCACGTCGGGCCACGGCCACAAGCGTCATGTTGTTGTCTTTCTCGAAGGTGGATTTGCCTATGGTCTTGTTGATGAGACTGCTTTCGGGGGTGACATAGGCCGTACGCAGCTGACGGTTCCTGCTCACCTCGCTCATCGTAAACACGTGGTGGTCGGCGTTGACAAAGCCATGACTCTTCTTCAAGGAGAGAATCTCGTCAATCTGTCCGGCAAAAATCAGACGGTCGCCACCCATTATCGGCTCGTCGTTATCGAAGGGGGTAACCATCTCGTCAAAATGAATGATTTCAATCAGATGGCCGCCACGTATATCGTTCAGCCCTGCCGCAGCAAGGGTCTTTCCGATATTGGGATTGTCCGACGGCACCAGCAACTCGACGGTATATTCGGACGTAGCCTCGAAGGCAGCCTCAGGAGCCGTACGGTCGGGTAACAGTCGGCGCATGGCAATGATGGAGAGCACGCCGATGAACAGGCAGAACAGACCGGGAATCGTGGTCGCCAGCACGTTCATCGCTGTGCCCGTCTTGTCGGCATAGAGTCCGGAGATAATCAGGTTAGGAGGCGTACCTATCAGCGTACAGACACCACCCATGCCCGAGGCGTAGCTTAACGGTATGAGCAGCTTCGATGGCGAGATGTTCAGCTTCTTCGACCACATCTTCACGATGCCCACGAAGAGTGCCACCACCGTCGTATTGCTCAGGAACGAACTCAACGCAGCCACTGGTACCATCAGTCGCACAACGGCCTTGCCATAGCTAGTCGGCTGTCCCAACAAGTTCTTAACTATCCATTGAAGCACGCCAGTATGCGTCAGGCCCGACACCACCACAAACAACACACCGACAATGACCACCGAGGTGTTGCTGAAGCCCGAGAAGGCTTCTTTAGCATCCAAGACTCCCGTCACAAAGAGGACGGCGATGGCTCCAAGAAACACCAAGTCGGAGCGCAACTTTGTGAACAGCAGTATGCTGAACATCGATAATACCGTTACTATCGTTATCCACGCATTAATGTTAAAACCTAAAAGTTCAAAAGTTTCCATTTGTGTTAAATTATTTCCGATTTCAAATAATTAAACGTATAAGCGTAGCCATTTATTATAAATATCTTCTGATAGCTCCTAACATGCAGAACATGTATGATTAAAACCTGATTCCGACACTGCCTAGGAACCAACGCCCCTGCTGGGGGATGAGGTTGGTGTTCATACCGCTGCGATAGTAACGAGTGCCAAAAAGATTGTGGACGTTCAGGCCGAAGGTGACAGGGCCGAGCGTGTATTCGCCACCGATGTTGACAATGGCCCGGGCAGGCATATCCTTGTGCATGGTGATCTCGCTGGCGGTATCAACAGCCCTCTGCCAGGCAGCCTCGGCTTTCTCCATCTGGTCCTCTACAATGTATGTATTGAAATCTTCGAGACTAGATATGGTCTGGACCAGCTTCACGAGGTCAGTATTATACGACGTCTGTTTGCCTTCAAAGAGCAGATGCGTGTGAAGCTTCAGCTGTGGCAAGGCCTGCCATCCAAGCACGAGGTTTGACATGATGGCAGGCGTATTGTTGTTGGTATCGAGGTCAGTAGAATAGAGGGGGAATAATTCTTCGGGAACGCCGAGGTCGATGAGGTTCGACTCAAAGGTTTTCATCCAGGTGAAGTTCCAGTTGACACTGTACTTCGGCTGTTTATAGCTGGCCATCAACTCCACACCGCAGGTTTTGTTCTTACCAACGTTTTCATAGTTGCTGATGCTGGTCTGGATGAGATTGGTAGCACTGTTATAGAAGCCGTTGAGATCCAGGCTAAGCCCCCTCACCCAGTTATTGCCGGCAAAGGAAAGCTGGACAGAGTGTACACGTTCGGGCGAGAGGCTGGTGGCATCTTCACCCAGCATGAGCGATGACATGACGTTGGCCTTGCGGTAGATATAGGGCGCATCGACGAACGACTTGGAGTAGCTCAACTTGACGTTCCACTTAGGGCGCAGCAGGATGAGGGCCACGCGGGGTGACAGTTCACGTACCTTACTGTCGTCATAACGTGTCTTATAGTCGTAGCGCATACCAGCATTGAGGATGAGTGAACGCCACTGATGCTTCAGTTGCAGATAGGCATTGGCACTGTTCTCGCTTCCCTTGCCGGCATTACGCATGACTGGGTCTTCATAGAAGGTCCACTCGAAGTCGTAGCCAATCTGGTAGCGGATGTCATCGAGCTGGAAGTGGTCGTACTCGGCACCGAAGCCGATGTTACCCTTATGGTCATCCCCCAGGGTGTAGGCATAGTTGCCTTTCAGCTGGAAGCCATAGTCTTGCTCCTGGCCGTTGACGTAACGGAAGATACCGCCCTCGGTTTCGAACACCTCTTTCATGAGGTCGGGCATTGGGATAACCGTGCTCAGTGTTGGTATCGCATCGTCGCTGATGACTTGATAGCGTGTGAGGTCTGCCTTGTCGTATGTGGCGGCGGCCTTCCATTGAATATTGAACAATGACCATTGATAACTCAGGTCGGCATGGCGTGAATAGACGCCGAAGGAGGGTTCCAGACCGTTGAAGGTGCGATAGCGGCCATGGTCGTAGGAGAGGGCCAATGATGCTATGGTGAAGGGTGCAACGACCTGCGAGAAGTGGGTGTCGAACATGAATTGCAACCCCTTATAGCCAAGTTGCACTCCGAAGTCGTAGGTAGGGTGCTCACCTATACGCCCGATGCGGATGTGATCTACGGGCATAGGGAAAGGTCCCTCGCCGACGCGCTCGTTGGTGACGTCGTATTTCTCACCAGTATTGCGATAGACACTGCCCCATACAAGCATGTCGATGTCGAAATACCGCTTTCCTAAGACGGCATCGCCCTTTATCTGTCCATAGTTGCCGGCGGCAATCCTTGCCTGCATACCGTCCACGTCGAGGCCCTGCTTGGTGATGATGTTGACCACTGCCGTCAGGGCCACGCCACCGTATAGTGACGAGGCAGGACCGCGCAGCACTTCTATCTGCTTCACCTTCTCAAGCGAGATACTGAAGTCGGGGGCGGCCGTGTTGGTGGCATAGCTGTTCAGACGGTGGCCGTTGAGCATGATGAGGATTTTCTCCTGCGTATTGCTGTAGATACCGCGCATGGCGATGTTGATGTCGTCGTTACAGTCGATGATGTTCATACCTGGGACGAAGGCAGCCAGCACTTCCTGCAGGTTGCGGGCCCCGCTGTCCTGAATCATCTCGGCGGTGATGAGCGTGGTGGGGACAGGCACCTCGGCCAGACTCTCGGCCTGACTGGAGGCAGTGGTAATGGTGGCGGTCATGCCAGCCTTGATATTGTCGACGATGTCGGCAAAGGTTGCCGGGTCACCAGACGACGGACTGTAGTATGGGTTTTCCTGTAGCAAGAGCGAGGTGTAGTGCTCGGTCTGTTCAATATCGAAACGCGCCAGATAGCTGAGAGCAATGAGCCTGAGTGCGTTCTGGCGCAAAACACCATGGAAGGTGTCGAGGTTCTGCAACAGCGCGTCGCGAGCCTGCTCTATGCGGCCTATCTGGTAGTCGTTCTCTGCCTGAGTCAATACTTCGCGTGTCCCCTGCGCCACTGCGGGGCTAAATGACAAATAAAAAATAAATAATAAAGCCACTGCGGGACGTGTCATTCCCACTATTGTATTCCTTATCATTCTTTGCATAGTGTCCTGCATAGTTTATTATTTTTTATTTATTCATTATTCATTATTATTTAGGCCGTAGGCCGCTATTGGCCCCAGGCAGCGTGATGGTAATCTCCGTATATTCGTCCTTGACACTTGCCACGCTGATGTCGCCGCCGTGGTTCTGAATGACCTCACGGCTCAGGTAGAGTCCTACACCAGCCGCCTCGTCTGTGGTCTTGGTGGTAAAGAAGGGGTCGAATATCTTGCCAAGGATTTTCTCTTCGATACCGATGCCGTTGTCGCGAATCTTCACGATATATTGTCCGTCGACAATGGTGGCGGTCAGCGAGACCTCGGGGATGTAGCTCGTCTCCATTCCAAGAATGACAGGCTGGTTTTTAAACATCCTTTGCGCCTTCTTGATGACGGCGTATGTAGCATTTCCCAGTATGCTCATGATGGTCTTGCTGAGCATTTCGGGATTGCCGTGCAGGGGCATGGAAGCGTCAGGCAAGGTGAACGGCGTATGGATATGATACTGCTCTTTCTCCTTCGCATAGAATTTGCTGAGTATCTCCTTGTCCTGATGAAGCACGGGCAACAAGTCCATACTGATATAATCGCTAGTACGGTCTTTCAGCATCTCTTCCATCGCCTTCAGGATGCGCGTGGTGTTCTGGCCGTACTTGTTGACACTCTGCAGGTTGTCCGTCAACATGCCAAGCACGTCCAGCGTGTCTTCATAGTCATCCTCGTTGATGTTGTCCTTGTTGTTATCGATGTTCTCCTTGAGGTCTTTCAACAGCTCGTTGGACATCTTGGAGAAGTTGATGATATAGTTCATCGGATTCAGGATGCGGTCGATGAGACCCTCTGTCAGCTTACCCACCGTGGCCATCTTCTCTTGGCGTATCAGCTCGTTCTGGGCATTATTCAGTTCGTCGAGGGCTTTCTCCAGACTCTTTGACTTCTCCTCAATCTCGTCCTTCTGTCTTACAATCTCGTCTTTCTGCTTGACTACCTCCGAGGTACGCTCTTCCACTATCTGCTCCAGTTTGATTTTCTCCTTTTGCAGCCGCTTCAGACGGTAGCGGAAAAGCAGATAGACAAGTACAATAAACAATAGGCAATAAACAATAACCATGTACCAGCGCATCAGCAGAGGATAGGCGATGCTGAAGTCCACGGAAGCCACCTCCGACAGTTCGCCGTTGGCCAACTGGGCCTGTACACTGAGCGTGAACGAGCCGTAGGGCAGGTTGAGGTACTCCAAGTCCTGCTTGTCAGTCCAAGCACTCCATTTATTGCTGTTCAGCTTGTAGCGATAGAGGGTCTTGCCTGAGAGCGGCGCATATTCCAGGGCATAGAAGAAGTGCAGATGGCCTTCGTCGCTGTCCAGCTCCTTCAACTTCTTAGGCATGTCTCCGTATCCACCCCATAGCACGCTGTCGTTGCCCATGAGGATGGAACAGAAGCGCACGTTACGGTTGTCGGTAAGTGTAGCAAGCTCCTTTTTGCTGGTGTCGATGATGGCAAGCACTTCATCACCGCCAATCCAAATCTGGTCGCCGTGACGGAATTGTGCTTGAATCTCTATGTCGCTGATAGGCGTGAGCAGATGGGGAGACAAGTCGGCAACAGGTTCGTAGGGCTTGCCGGGGTCTGTGCCTTTGGTCTCGCCGTGAACATTTCGGAACCAGAGGTTGCCATGAGCATCCTGACGGATTTCAGTCACCAATGGCAGCTCGGCCACCTTCTGACCATTGACCATCTTGCTTGCTTCATAACAGTAGACAGCATCGGGTTCTCCGGCATACACCTTGTCACCATCCACCAGCATGGCGGTGGTGGCGTTAGAGGTCAGCCTGGTGACATTACCTCCCGGTGCAATCTTGTAGATGCCGCTGGAGGTAGCCACAAGCAATGCGCCGCGGCTCTGGCACAACGTCCAGCAGATATTGTTGATGTCGGGAATACGCTTGCACTGCCTCGAGGCGATGCTGAAGAGGCCATTGGTGCCGCCCACGTATATTTTGCCGTCGAAGGCCGCGATGGCATGAACCTCGCCTGAAAGACCGTCCTTGGGCAGGAAATAACTGTAGACCGAGGGGATTTCAATGGAGAAGATGCCATGTGCAGTGGCTCCCCAGAGCATGCCATGACCGTCGTAGGCCACGTAGGCCACCTGGTTAGAGCACAGCCCATTGGCCTCTGTGATGGAGTATAGGTCGCGGCCCAGGTTGTCACAAATAATCAGACCGTAGTTTTTCTTTACTTTCACCCGAAGGCCGCCGTCCAGGTCTTCTGTCTGGGTGATGTCATCCAGAATGACGTCTTCACCGCCCTCTTTCAGTGCCTTCAACGATATGACATCTGACTCCACGCCAGGACTGAAGTTGGCTTTCGTGTGTTCCTTCAGCGATATGGTGCTGCCCTTAACTTTATAAATATTGTTGTCGCTGGCTACGAACTGGAGCAAACCGTCTTCCTCAAAGATTTCCATCACTTCGCCATCGAACTGGCCGTCCTGCCCCAACTGTTGCATATACAATTCACCATTGGCCCGTTGCTGCAGACGGGCAAAGAAGTTGTAGCCACCCACCCAGAGCGTGTCCTTGCTGTCGCGATAGACCACCGTGATGCGGCTGATGTCGGGTGTATAGATGATGCGCCATCGCACACGGTCGTAGTAGAGCAATCCTTCAAAGTTGGCAACGAACACCGTACCGTCCGCGCCTATCTCAATATCGTAGCTACGGTTATGCCCGCCATATTCTGCCGCCGAATAGTTGCGGATAAGGGGAAGGCCTTGCGCCCCTGCAGGGCTAAATGATAAATAATAAATAATAAATGATAAAGCCACGGCGGGACGTAGCGCTATCTCCAATAATGTTCCTATTTTCCTCCGCATATTTATTATTTATTCATTATTATTTAGGCCGAAGGCCGCAATTATTCATTATTCATTATTATTTAGGCCGAAGGCCGCATACGGGATGCCTTTCCCCACGTAGTAGTTCCATTCGTCCTGTGTGAAGTCGCGTTTGATGTTCTCCCGCAGACGCTGGGCAATCTGAGGCAGCGAGATAAGATATTCGGTGATGGTACCGTTGTACTCGCCTGTCCAGATGTAGTCCTTGTCGGTACTGAAGGTGAAGCTGGTAATCCAACTGCTGCATTGGAACAACGTGATGGGCTTTATCTGCGAGTCGCCGGTCATCCAGAAGAGCATCTTGCCGTCGTAGCTGGAGGAATAGAGACGATACCCATTAAAACTCATCTTCGTCACCTGCGAGAGGTGTTCCACGAGCCTGTATGTCTTGCCCTTCCCGTCAATCAGCCAGATAGTGCCGTCCGCCATACCGTAGGCAGAGAACCCCGTGTTCTTGCTGCTGGCAAAGGCGGTGACCTGTCCTGCCACGGGAACCCTATCATCCGTCATGTTGTCAAGGTCGCTGACGAGATGCATGCCTCCACGATTGTCGAAAAGCAGGGGCTTCTTGTCGCGCCTGCCCGTGCTGACCACACGGAAGTTAAGGTGGCGCGTGCCAATGATTCTATCTGTGGCAATGTCGAGCAGGGCGATGCTGTTCTCGCCGACGATGAGCAGCTGGTTGCCATCATTCATGCTTTCCAAACTAAAGGGGCGGTCAACGCCCTCCAGAAAAATGACGCGGTTGACGGTTTTCCCGTCAACAACCACCAAGTGGCCGGTATGGCTGATGGCGTAGTCTTTGCCGTTCTTCGCAGCAAAGCCGTCGCGGAAGCAATAGTAGTTGTCGCTCATCACCCGCGTGGTATGTAATGCCGAATGGTCAATGGTCAATGCTGAATGGTCAATGGTCAATGCAGAATCGTCCTGCATCCTGTGGGTGAAAATCTCGCCGTAAGTGCTTACCGTCAGCAGATGACCGTCCTTGGGGGAAATCTCCGTGCACGTTATACTTCCGCCATGCACACTCCAGTTGCGCCGGCCACCAGCCGATTGTGTCAAGGCCCGGAACACGGCGGGGATAAAGAGGTCGCCACCGTAGTTGATGGTGTAGAGATAGGAGGCGTAGGCCAGCATATTGCCCAGTTCCGTTTCGCCCGCCTGGTAGATGGAGTACGACTGCGAACCAAGGTTGCGTGCCAGCGAGATATAGTTCAACGTGTCGGCCACCAGCTTGGCATGTTCGGCCTCCCTGCGCTGCTCTTCAGCTTCCACGCGCTGCTGCTCAGCCATCTGATAGGCAGCCATTGCCTCCTCGGCCGCATCCTCGGCAAGCCCCATTATCTTGATGGCCCTCTGTCGCTCCTTCTCAGAGCGGAGCGTCATCTCCTGAGCAATCTCCGACTGGCGGATGGCTTCCTGGCTGCGCTCCTCCGAGAGGGTCTGCTGGCCGTATGCCAACTCCTCCATCTGTTTGCTCACACGTCGGTCCACCGCCGACTGTTTCTCATGTTCACGCAGCTCCACAATCTGCGACTCCAGCTCGCTGATACGCTCACCATCGCCATGATGCAAGTAAAACCCTGCCACCACCGGCGACAGTAGCAGTACGCCCAAACATATTATTATAGCACTCTGTCTATTCACTTTCTCTTCTAATGTTCAATGCTCAATGTTCAATGCTCAATGTTCAATGTTCAATGGTCAATGCTCAATGGTCAATGGTAATAACCTCCCCGTAGAGATCAAACTCCTCGGAGTCGGTAATCCTCACATTATATATATTGCCTATGACTGGCATGAAAGTATCGTCCCTTTCACTCCCTTTAACTCCCCTTTCACTCCCTTTAACTCCCCATAATGGAATCAACACCTCCGGATCTACTTCAGGTGAGCAGAACTCCGTACGGCCGACGTAGTAGTCGCCCTCCACGCGGTCGATGATGACGGGCATCACGGTGCCCACCTTTGCAGCCTCAATCTCGGCGCTGATGTTCTGCTGTACGCGCATCAGCTTGTCCAATCGGCGCTGCTTCACGTCCTCGGGCACATTGTCCTCATAGTGAGTGGCAGACCAAGTACCATCCTCCTCGCTGTAGGCAAAGGCACCGAGACGCTCAAAGCGTGCCCATTTCACGAATTCTATCAACTCCTGGAAGTCCTCTTCCGTCTCTCCCGGGAAGCCCACCATCATCGTCGTTCGTAGATGGATGCCTGGCACCTCGCGGCGCAGACGCTCCACGAACGCCACCGTCTCCTCGTGAGTGATGTTGCGCTTCATGCGAGACAGCACGTTGTCGCTCACATGCTGCAGGGCCACGTCGATGTATCGGCAGACGTTCCGTTTCTCGCGCATCACGCGAAGCAGCTCCCAGGGGAAGTTCGTCGGGTAGGCATAGTGCAGACGTATCCACACCACGCCCTCAATGTCGGCCATCTGCTCTATGAGCTGGGCGATACGCCGCTCACCGTAAAGGTCAAGGCCATAGTACGTCAGCTCCTGAGCTATAATCTGGAACTCCTTCACCCCACGCTTTACCAGCCCCCGCACCTCGTCGAGAATCTCCTCCATCGGACGACTGCGGTGATGACCGGTGATAATCGGTATGGCACAGTAGGCACATGAACGGTCACAGCCCTCACTAATCTTAATGTAGGCGTAGTGGGGAGGGGTAGTAAGCTTCCTTTCCCATTGACCATTAAACATTGAACATTGAGCATTATTGGCTGCGCGTTCTGAATGGTCAATGGTCAATGGTGAATGGTCAATGGTCAATGGTGAATGGTCAATGTCAGCCGCCAGCTGACGATAGTTGAACTTCCCATACCACCCATCGACCTCAGGTATCTCTGCTTCCAGCTCTGCAAGATAACGCTCGGAGAGACAACCCATGACATAGACCCTCTCGACAAGCCCTTCGGCCTTGCGCTGCACCTGCTCCAGGATGGTATTGATGCTCTCCTCCTTCGCGTCGGCAATGAAGCCGCAAGTGTTCACAACGACGATTTCACCCCTTGGGTCGGGGTCATCATGGGTCACATGATAGCCGTGGGCCTCGAAGAGTCCCATCAGCACCTCGCTATCCACGAGGTTCTTTGAACAACCCAGCGATATGAAGTCAATGGTAGTCATAATCTTTAATTTTCAATTCTCAACTCTCAGTTCTCAACTCTCAATTCATAATGCAAAGGTATTGCGGAAACGGGCAATCAGCAAAGCCGCGTAACATTCTTTAATCAATATTACGTTATTTCAATACGTTTCTTGCAAAATATTTTGTTTATACGATATAAATGCTTACCTTTGCAGCAAATTACCAATTCTAAATCCTCAAATCTCAACCCTCAACTCTCAAATCAATTATGGTTATCATGATTATTCAGCTCCTCATCGTGTTAGGAGCATTGTGGGTGGGTTCCCGCTACGGAAGCCTGGCCCTTGGTGCCATCTCAGGCATTGGCCTGGCACTGTTGGTATTCGGTTTTGGCTTGAAACCCGGAACTCCACCTACCGACGTCATCTACATCATCATCGCCGCCGTGACCTGCGCGGGCATCATGCAGGCTTCAGGCGGTATGGACTGGCTCATTCAGATGGCCGAGAAGTTGCTGCGCAAGCACCCAGACCGCATCACCTTCCTGGCACCGTTAAGCACATTCTTCCTCACCGTGCTGGTAGGAACAGGCCACGTGGTCTACACCCTTATGCCCATCATCTGTGACATCGCCCTGAAGAAAGGCATACGCCCTGAACGCCCCTGCGGCGTGGCCTCGATAGCCTCGCAAGTAGGCATCACCTGTTCGCCCATTGCGGCTGCCGTGGTGGCCTTCGTAAGCATCTCCAACGCCAACGGCTTCGACGTCACCATCCCACAAGTGCTGATGGTCAGCATTCCTGCCTGTATATGCGGATTGATGGCCGCCGCCACCGCCAGCTACCACCGGGGACTTGACCTAGACAAGGACCCTGTGTTCCAGGCTCGCCTGAACATTCCAGAACAGCGCGAATACATCTATGGCAACAACGCCACGACGCTCGACAAGGTGATACCCGTAGAGGCTAAGCGTGCCGTCTACATCTTCCTGGCAGCCCTGTGCGTCATCGTGCTGTTTGCCGCAGTGCCTTCGCTGCTGCCCGCATGGGACGGCAAACCCCTGAAGATGAACCTCGTCATTCAGATTGTGATGATTTCTGCCGCCGCCCTGATGATTATCTTCTGCAAGGCATCGCCCAAGAAGGCCGTTGCTGGCCCCGTATGGCAGTCGGGTATGGTGGCCGTGGTGGCTATCTACGGAATAGCCTGGATGGCCGACACCTACTTCTCTAACTACATGCCCGAGATTCAAGCCATGCTCGAGGACGTGGTGAAGAGCTACCCGTGGGCCATCGCCATCGTCTTCTTCCTCGTCTCCGTGCTCATCAACTCTCAGGGAGCCGTCGTCGTGGCCATGCTGCCGCTGGCCTATTCCCTCGGCATATCGGGACCCGTGCTGCTGGGTGTGCTGCCATCGGTCTATGGCTACTTCTTCATCCCCAACTATCCCTCGGATATTGCCACCGTGAACTTCGACCGCTCAGGCACCACCGTCATCGGTAAGTACCTGCTCAACCACTCGTTCATGATGCCAGGACTCATCTGCGTCGGCACATCAACCATCGTGGCTTACCTCCTTTCCATGCTATTCTATTAACCCCCAAAACAATAATACTATGAACAAGAACGAAAAATTTGTCATCACCATCAATCGTGAAATAGGCTCCGGCGGACACACCGTAGGGGGCAAAATAGCCACCAAGCTGGGGGTTCCCTACTATGACAAGGCCGTCATACAGGGCCTTATGGGGAAGTATAACCTCAGCATAGAAGAGATTGAGAGTTTGAAGGGCCGCAAGCAAGACTGGTGGAGTGAGTTCAAGCGCGTCATAGGCATCGGCCGCGACATGTCCGGCTCTGTCATCAACGAGCCAGACCTGTATAATGCTAACGACATCTTCAGGACTGAAAAGGAAATCCTCCTGGGCATTGCCGAGGCAGAGTCGTGCGTCGTTGCAGGAAGGAGCGGTTTCTACATTTTCCAGGACCATCCCAACCGCCTGAGCATCCTCATCACCGCCCCCATGGAGCAGCGCATCCAGCGTCTTGTCAGTCATCAGGGACTCAGCGTCGAGGAGGCAAAGAAAACCATTGAAAAGGTGGACACGTCGCGCGAAAACTATATAAAGAAGTTCACAGGCACCACCCGCTATGACGCCCGCAACTATGACCTTGTCATTAGCATGAAGGGGAAAACGGAGGATGAAATCGCCGACCTGATACTACAGTATATCGGGTAGTCTGCATTTTTCTCATAGACAGTAAACGGACTTTTTCAACAAATATAACGGAGGAAAGTGGTCAAAGCAACTAGCCTTTGTACCAGTTTCCACCGTGGAAACTGTTTGTTTCCCCCGTGGAAACATTTTGTTTCCACGGGGGAAACATTTGGATAGATACTTACTATCTGATACTTAGATACGTTATAGCAGTCACTACCTGACGTCTTTTCTCATATACTGTAAGGGTATCCTTGTGTTAAAATAATAACAAAAACGCGAAATTAATTCGTCAATATTTGTCAGTTTCGGAAATAATGAATACTTTTGCAGTCAATTTTCAAAATGTGGTAAAATGAAGAAGAGCATTATTACTGTCTTAGGATGCTGTATGCTTGCCTCCATGCCGGCACAGGCAGAGGAGTTCGAGTATGAGGGCATAAAATATTACAGCCTGACGGACTCCACTGCGCAGGTGGGGAGGAACAGCGATGTGCAGGGCGACGTTGTGATTCCTGACTCCGTGGATTTCAACGGGAAACGGCTGAAGGTCACGGCCATTGGCGACAATGCGTTCTACGAATGGGAGTGGAACGAGAAGGGCATCACCTCCATCCAGCTCCCCAAGGGTCTTACCTCTATCGGCAGCTACGCTTTCTGCTATCAAAGGCAGTTGAAGGCCATCGACATCCCCGAGACGGTGGAGACAATGGGTATCGGCGCACTATCGTTCACTGGCCTGAAAACCATCGAACTGAGGCACACGCCCAAGGATGTGCAATACGCCGTGTTGAGCGACTGCGACTCGCTGGAGCGTGCCGTGATGCCTGGCGATATGGCGGTACTGCCCAGCGGCATTTTCATGCGATGCAAGAACCTGAAGGAGGTCGTACTGCCCTCGACGATGACGACCATCGGCAGTAGTGCCTTCAAGACGTGTACTGCGTTGGAGAGCTTCACGCTGCCCGATAGTCTGAAAGTCTTGGAGGGCGGTGCTTTCGAAGGCTGTACGAGCATGAGGGAAATCGTCCTGCCCGCAAAGCTGACCACACTGTCCAACAGCTGCTTCATGAACTGCACCGGCCTGCGACGTGTGACCATCCCGTCGTCGGTGACTACTATCGGTGACTATCTCTTTATTGGTTGCACAGCACTGGAAGGAATCAACTGGGACGGCGTGGCCATCACGGCGATTACCGAGCAGATGTTCAAGAACTGCACGAGCCTGAGACAGATAGATATTCCCTCATCGGTGACGCGAATCAAAGCCAATGCCTTCGAGGGATCCGGCCTGCAGTCGGTGGTCTTTGGCGGCAGTTTAGAGACAATCAGCCGCGAGGCCTTCATCGGCTGCAACAGTCTTGAAGATGTCTATTTGCGCACCGACAAGCTGGACGAGTGCTATGGCACGATTTTCTCGCCTGCCTCTTTCTTTTTCGGCACGCTGCACGTGCCGGAGGGGCAGAAAAACAAATACATGCACCTTGACTTCTGGAAAAGCTTCGAGAACATCGTCGAGGAGAACACCAGCGGAACGGAATACTGCCTGATAGACGTCACGTCGAACTATTACGATACATACGTGAATGACGAGGAGATATTTTTCGAGACCCACCTGGAACAGCCCAAGGGCAGTCCGCTCACCGTCCGCTTCACATTCAACAAGAACGGGTTTGCCGATGGCTATGTCCGTTATCTACGGGGTATGCAGGTCAACGGCGTGGAGCACATCCAGGACTGCACTGACGGCACACTCACCATCGACGAGGTGACGGAAGACCTTGACATCACGGTGGACATTGGTGTTTACGATGCCTCGCTTGCCATCTACCAGGACGATCACGGCGGTCTGGAGGTGCTGTGCGCCCCCAATGCCGAGACTAACGTCACCATTATGCCCGCCGAGGGCTATCGCGCCAACGTGACGTTAGGCCCCTGGATGAAGACATACCAGTGGGGGAACCCGTGGAAGGAAACTTACACGGCAAGCGACAACGATCCGCTCAGCCTTCGCCTAGGGCTTCGTGATGATGAGGAAATCAAAATAAAATACGTGAAGAAATGAGAACAAAGATACTATTCATCTGTCTGCTCGCCGCAGGCAGCATCCTTGGCGCCGACTTCAAGCAAGGATACATCAGTTATACACTCACTTCGTCTTCCACCGTCAGCGTGGAGCAAGTGGACATCAGAAGTAGGTATGCGAGCATCGACACCACGCGGTTCGAGATACCCGAGACCGTTGAGTTCAACGGCCACCAGCTGACGGTGACTGCCATCGGGAAAGATGCCTTCCAGTCGCGCATCGACACCCTCATCCTGCCCAAGACCATCACCTCGGTGGGCGACTATGCCTTCCGCTATGCTTATCTGAAAAGCATCAGCTTGCCCGACGGCCTCAAGACACTGGGCAGCAGATGTTTCCAGTATTGCCAGTTGGAGGAGATACACCTACCAGACAGCCTGAAGACCATTGGCTCGGAGGCTTTCGCAGAGAACCCTTTGACGGAGATTCACTTCCCTGAAGGTCTGACCTCCATCAGGAGCGGTGCTTTCAGCAGCTGCAAGTACCTGACGGAGATTGACCTGCCCGCAAGCGTGGAAGCCCTTGAGGGCTATGTATTCAGCGCTTGCGAGAACCTCGAGAAAGTCACCACTCATGGCAACCTGAAGTACATCAAGAACACCAGTTTCTCCTATTGCACCAAGCTGACGACCATCGTTTTTGGTGGAACGGTCGATGAACTAGGCGGATTCAGCAACTGCACCGCCTTGGAGAGCTTCACCGTTCCCGAAGGTACGCGGAAAATCTATAACATTGCCTTTTCCGGCTGCTCGTCGCTGAAGGAGATAGTGATTCCCAATAGTGTACGCGAGATAGATATGCGTGCTTTTTCCGGCTGCACCAGCCTGACGGAAGTGACATTGCCCCCGGCCCTGAAGTCTGTCGGTTCGCAGTTGTTCTTGGATTGTAAGAGTCTGCAGACCCTCACCATTGGCGAGAATGTGACAATGATAGCCTCCGACGCCTTCAGAGGCTGCACAAGCCTCAGACACCTGATAGTCCGTGGACTAACGCCAAGCAAATATTCATCCTCGAGCTACTCGCAGGAAATTCTCGACCTGTTCGACGAGGCAGAACTCAGCGTACCCACAGGCAGCAAGGACACCTACGCCAATGCCGACTTCTGGAAGAACTTCAAGCAGGTGACCGAGTTCGACCCCGGCACGCTCTATCAGGCTGTCCCCCTGAACATCAAGGAGGGCGGGCGCGTAAGCTGCTGCGGCCAGGTGATTGGAGCGGGCGAGTCTTCGTTGCTCGTACCTGAGGGTGAGCCGTTCACGCTTACATTCCTGCCCAACGACGGCTTCAGGGTGCGCGAAGTGGAGCTAAGATACACCGGCGGCATAGACTATTTGGGCAAGAACGTCGTGGACAACCAGCTGACCGTCAGCAGCGTCAATCCCGAGGAAGTATTCTGGGTGTTTTGGGACGTTGCCCGTGCCAACCTCGACATCGTGCAGAACGAGATGGGGCGTGTGCGTCTCTCGGTGGACATCAACAAGACCTACAGTTGCCGCATCATCGAGGAAGAAGGGTGGCAGGTACACAGCATCACCTACAATGGTGAGGACATTACCGACAGGGGCGGAAAGGAGAACTACATCCAGACGCCCGTCGTCAAAGGCGATGCCGTCATCCGTGTCGCCCTCGAACAATGTATTACCGGCATCACGAAGCCCGAGCACGACAGCATGAGGGTGTTGGGGAATGATAAAGGCCTCGTCATTGAAAACACCAAACGGGGTGAACTAATCAATGTCTATCGCCTGAACGGACAACTGCTGAAGAGCATCAGGGCCACAGGAGGCAACGAGCACATCGCATTGCCTTCGGGCGAGGTCTACCTCGTCAAGACAGAGGGGAAAACCATCAAGATACGATTGTAAACACGGGAGCGAAAAGTCCGTCAGGGGCATTGCGATAATAGTGGGTTCGCAATTATAAGTTATTAAGCGAAAACTAACGTTTCTTCCCCTTTTCGAAGAGGTCAACGTGGGTGCCAGTGCCTGTAAAAAGGAGAACCATGGCTTGGTCGTTCTGATACTCTTTTGGCAGTCTGCCACTTATCTCAAGAAGATGGATGGCTGTTTTCAACAGCTCCATGTCGTAACCTCGCTTTTTGCAAAGTTCCGTGTTCTTACGGAACGTTGTGGTCATTTGTACCTCGTACATAAACGTCTCAGATGCCCAATGAACGGAACATATCCTCAGACGACGCAAATTTCTCTATGCGTCCTTCGCGGATGTCTTCCATCGATTGTTCCATACTTGAAAGCTGTCTGCGCTTCGGCTGGCTGACTTTGGTAACACCGCGAAGCATGCTGATGGCTTTCTTTATATCGCGTACCATAGACATGTCCTCGATGCTGACGGTGAGCACTCCTGGCTGGAGTGGCTGAGTGGTGGATGCTGTAATCATATTCTTTGTTTGTCTACTATATCTATTTACGAAGCTATTTACCCGTTAAGCTCTTTGGATTCCTAATTCTTGAAGAGGCTGTCCACGAAGGCGCGGCGGTCGAAGAGCTGCAGGTCTTCCATGCCCTCGCCCAGGCCGATGTACTTCACGGGAACTTGCAGCTGGTCGCTGATGCCAATGACGACGCCGCCCTTTGCCGTGCCGTCAAGCTTGGTGATGGCAAGAGAAGTGATTTGCGTGACGGCGGCAAACTGCTTGGCCTGCTCGAAAGCGTTCTGGCCGGTAGAGCCGTCGAGCACCAGAAGCACCTCGTCGGGGGCTCCGGGGAGCACCTTCTTCATCACGTCCTTGATTTTCTTCAGCTCGTTCATCAGCCCCACCTTGTTGTGCAGACGTCCTGCGGTGTCGATGAGCACCACGTCGGCGTTGTTAGCCTTGGCACTCTGCAGGGTGTCGAAAGCCACCGAGGCGGGGTCGCTGCCCATCTGCTGCTTGACGACGGGCACCCCTACCCTCTCGCCCCAGATGACGAGCTGCTCCACGGCAGCGGCACGGAAGGTGTCGGCAGCACCGAGGTAGACCTTCTTGCCAGCCTGTTTGAACTGCCAGGCCAGCTTGCCAATGGTAGTGGTCTTGCCCACGCCGTTCACACCGACAACGAGGATGACGTAGGGGTCACCACTGTCTTCCCCTTGCGAGGCGTCGAGGGTGTTTTTCTCGGTCTCAGCCAGCAGGGCGGCAATCTCCTCACGCAGGATGTTGTTCAGCTCCGAGGTGGAGACATACTTGTCACGTGCCACGCGCTCCTCAATGCGCTTGATAATCTTCAACGTGGTGTCAACGCCAACATCGCTCGTAATAAGCACCTCCTCGAGATTGTCGAGCACGTCCTCGTCAACCTTCGACTTGCCCGCCACGGCGCGTGCCAGCTTGTCAAACACGGAGGTTTTGGTCTTCTCCAGGCCCTTGTCAAGTGTCTCCTGATTCTCTTGCTTCTTCTTCTTGAAAAAATCAAACAGTCCCATAAAACAATAAATAATGTGTAATATGGGCGCAAAAGTACGAAGAAAAAACGACTCCCACAAATGCTATAACATTTTTTTCGCCTTTTCAAACGATTTCTTTACAGGGAATCCATATCCAGAAAGTGCAACCCTTACCCTCTCCTTCGCTCTCAAGTCCTATCTGACCTCCGCATCCCTGGGCTATGCTCTTGCAGATGGCGAGTCCCAAACCGGTGCCCTGCACGAAGTCGTTGAGCTTATAGAAGCGGTCGAAGACACGTGACTGTTTCTCCTTGGGAATACCTGCACCCGTGTCCTCGCAGAAGATGTATAGTCCTTTTTCGGGATTGGGGGATGAGGAGTTAGAGGTGAGGGGAATGAACTTCCACCCCACTCGTATGTGTCCCTCGTGGGTGTACTTCACGGCGTTGGTGACGAAGTTGGTAATGACCTGCTGTATGCGACCCATGTCCAGTTCGGTGACGAAGCTGTCGGCAGGGCTTTCGGCAATGAACTTCACGCCAGGCTCCTGCACACGCTGCTCCAGCGACTGGCAGACAACGAGGAACTCCTGGGCAAAGTCCACCCGATGGGGCACGATGGCCAAGGGCTTGACGTCGAGCGAGGAAGCCTCGAAGATGTCGTTGATGAGGCGCATGAGCATGTCGCAGTTGTTGTGGATGATACTGATGAACTCCTTTCGCTCCTCAGGGTCGGTGACGGCCTGCAGCAGGTCTGAGAAACCCACGATGGCATTCAGCGGCGTGCGAATCTCATGGGTCATGTTTGCCAGGAAGGTGCTCTTGAGCATGGCAGAGTTCTCAGCACGTGCTGTCTCCTCGCGCAGTTTCTCCTGCGCCTCCATGAGGTCGGTGATGTTTCTCACCACGCCGAAGAGTGTCTTCACCTTTCCGTTGGCATCGATAAGGGGCATTCCGCTGACAACATACCAGGCAGGAGTTTCAGTCACAGATGTGCGGTGCAGGAGACGTGTGACGTTGAAAGGCTTGCCCGACTGTATAATCTCATGGTAGCTACGCATTACCTCCTCTCGCCCCACATCGTCATTTTTGTCTACATAATCATCGAGGGTCATGTGGAATTCCTCACCATGGAGCGTGCGCGAGAACGAGATGAGCCGCTTCTCCATGTCCAGGTGCCAGACGTACATATTGCTGTTCTCCAACAGCGAACGCAGTTCTTGCTCGTAGCGCTGGTTGGCCTTGCTGGCATTGTCGAGCTCCTCGCGCCGCCGTTGCAGTTCAAGATACATCATTCGTTCCTCGGTGACGTCGCGGGCAGTAACGGCATAATAAAGTAGTTGGCCGTCCTCGTCGTGAATAAGTCTCAAACGCTGCTCAACATACTTGTCAAGCCCTAAGGCCGGGAAATACATGTGGGAACAAGTGTGGAAATTATCTCTCGAATTGACATCAACGTCCTTGAAAGTATCGGTATCGAAGATATTGGTATTCCAGAAGAACTTCAGCGTCTCTTCGTCAAGACCACAAAGCTTCTTCATGTTCTCGTTGAGGTTGATAAGACGTCCGCCCTTGTCGTAGAACGACATGGCAATAAGTGAAGAGTCAAACATCTTCATGTATTGGCTGGTCAGCTCGCTGGCCTCCTGCTCCCGTCGCAGTTCCTCTGTGATGTCCTGCGCAATGATGACTATGTTCTTCGGTATGGGCAAGTGTCCCATTTCCGGATAGGAGAATCCCGTGACGGTGTGCCATTCAGGGTTCTCCTTCGTGCCGAAGTTCCACCGCAAGTGGTAGGGATAAGGCTTTCCCTTCAGTTTGCTTATGACTTCACGACGCAAGACCATGGCATCGCGGTCGTCGGGATGTATGTACTCCATCATCTGCTGCATGGTGATACCCTCGTCAGGGATGGCATGTCCATGCTGGTTGGTGACCCGGTTGTGTCGCAGGTTGTTGGTGATGACAGAGAAGTTACCCATGTTCAGCGCCTGTCGCATCATGGTCTCGGTGACACTGTTGCGCTGCAAGACCTTCTTCATGCGAACGACGGCAATCCTGTAGACGACGAATACGAAGAGTGCCAGCAGCAACACAGCGAGCCCATAGTACCACACCTTGAGGCTCGTGTGCTTGGCAGCACGGTCGGGATGGAACCATCGCTCACGAATGATGTTTATCTTGCCACTCTGCTGCAGTCGGGCATACTGGTTGTCTATGTCTTCCATGAGCAGGGAGTCGTAGCCAACGAAATGTATCTCCTTTGCCTCAATGTCGAGGGAGTCTATGACCACGTTCTCCAAGTTGAACTCCCTTATTTTCCACCTCAGCGGTTCCATTCCCAAGAGGAAATAGGCCAGCTTGCCGCTCTCCAGTTCTCCAAGGGCCTCGCGTCCGGTGTAAACTTCCAGATGGTTCTTGGCCGTGAAGCGCGAAACAACATCGAAGGGCAGGGAGTCGTTGATAACGTTGACGGCAATCTTCTGGCCTTCTATCTGGTCTGCCCGCGATATGGGCCGCGAACTGCGGTTACGCGCAAGCACGAAACGGTTATAGCCCAGTATGCTCAACGAGCGACAGTAGGGCTTACCCGTGAAGCGCTCTCCATAGTCCACGATAAGGTCTACCTTGTGGCACAAGAAGGAGTCTACGGCCTGCTGACGGGAACCCATGACATACTTGTAAGGCTTGTCCAGTTCCTTGAGGATGGCATCGAGCACTTCTATGCAGAATCCTTCGTTCTGTAACTTGTTGCTCCTGTATTCGTAAGGTGCGAAATCCCAGTCGCAGGCGATGGTCAGCGTATCGTCCTCGGCTGCAGTAGAAGTGACAAGTGACAAGTGACAGGTGACAAGTATGATTACCACAGACCTTATCTGCAGCAGAAGAGTTCTGAAAATATTATCAATCCTAACCATACTTGTCATTTTATCTCTAAAAATCACTTCCTGACCATCGACTCTACCTCACACGGTATGGTAACCCATACGGTGGTTCCCTTTCCCACTTCGCTGGTGATGTCTATGTTACCTCCCATGAGCGATGCCAGCTCCTTACAAATAGGCAGTCCCAGTCCTGTGCTGTTATTTCCCGAAGGCGTGTTGAATCGCTCGAAGATGTGTTCAAGCACGTCCTTGGATATGCCTTCGCCCGTATCGTCGACCCCCAGGACAAGCCTTCCTCCGATATACTCGTAACGTACACGCACCCTTCCGTGGTATGTGTGTTGGACGGCGTTGTGCAGCAGCTGCTCCAGGATGCGACCCAAGTTGGTAAGGTCTATGATGAGCACCAGCTGCTCGTAGAGGTTCTCCACATCGTAGATGACACCATCCCTGCGACCTTCGAGCCATCCGTTGTGACAGAGGCCGTCGATGGCCTTGGCGAAGTCTGTCTCACGTTTGGTCGACTCCACCATCTTCGCATCGAGTCGTGAGAGGAAGAGAATGTCGTTCACCAGTTTGAGCAGATAGGCCGAGTTTTCCTTGATAGTGTCTATGCATGCCGGCTCGTCGGCAGGGTCATGTTCTCTCTCAAACATCTCCGCGCTCTTCACGACGATGTCGAGCGGAGTGCGAATGGCAAAGCACATGTTATGGAGGAACTTCATCTTCAGCTGCTCCACCTCTTGTGCCTTCTCCGTCTCCAGTTTCAGCTGTTGCTCCGTATGCTTGATTTCCGTGACATCGCGGCAAACGCCCTCGTAGGCCGTCACATGTCCCTGTTTGTCAACGACGGGGAACATCTGCACCAGCAGACAAACCGTCTGGCCGCCCTTCACACGCAGCCGTGTGCGAATATCACCATAGCATGAAACCTTCGTGCGGCGGTCCATAGTGCGGATAAGGCGCATCACCTGGGGGAGTGACTCAGCATCGGTGAGTTCTATACAACGCTGCTGTGTTAGCATGTACTGCACCTCGTGCATACGATGAAAGATGGTGAACACATGGGTGTCGGGCGAGTAGGTAACAATGCGCACACCACCTACCTGAAGTACGTAGTTGATGTTGTTCACATACTCACCCAGCTCGTCCAAGGCCTGTCGCAGGTCTTTCAGACCTTTGGTAAGCTGCACGTATGTGCGTGCCACCTCAGTAACTTCGCGGCCCGTGGTAAGAACACCCAAAGGCTTCTGGTCACGGTCAAAGACTGGAAGTACCTGCATTTCGTAGAACCGGCTCTCAGCATTGGGGTGCTGGTTTTCAGGCAATGGTGTTCCGTCGGCAGTCATCGCCAAGGTAGCATATCGGTAGGAGAGAACGTCATCGTCGGGGAAGAAATCCTTTACATTGTAGTGCTTGGTACGGGCTTCCGCAAGTGTTACATGGAAGGTACTCTGCGCGCGCTTGTTCATATTTATTACGTCGCCCTGGCTGTTGCAGTAAATCATGTCTACCATGGCCGTGCTGAACACTGCCCGATAGCGACTCATCAGCTCGTTGGCCTTGCGCTGCTTGTTGATTTCTTCGGTGGCATCACGCTCTGTACAGATAATGACCGCAGGCTTACCCTTGATGCTCTCCAGCACAGAGAGCGTCACGCTGAAGATGTGGTTCTCCATGTCAGCCGTAGCCACGTCGGTGATGTGCATCTGGAGGGATACCTCCTCCTTCTCCTTGTCGATGAGCTGCTGAATGGCAGCATGAAGCTGGTCCACCTCTGCGGGCCAGTAGCGGCGTGCGAAGGCTGTGGTCGTTATCATCTCCTGAGTACGGGCATCGTCACCATACCATCTGACAAAGTCCTTACCCACCTCGTAGGTCCAGATTTTCACCTGACAGGTCTTCAGCACCAAGGCGAGGCGGTTGATTCTACGGCGTCCATCGGCAGTGGCCCGACGCTCACGAAGATGGTAGACAACGGAGGCAATGGTCAGCAGCAGGGCAATGATACAGAGGCCATAGACCACATACCAAAGCCACGCCGGCGTCTCATTCTCAGCAGCCTCCTCAGGGTAGAACCACTTCATCTCCAGCGGCTGCAGACGGTCACTGGCTTTCAGGATGGAGTACGCTTCATCGAGCTTGGCGAGCAGCGTGCTGTCATTGCTCATGAAGCGGTATTCGCCCGAAGGTATGTCTACGGGCGAAAGGGTAAGGTTCGAGGCGTGATACTTGTGTATGAGCCATTTCAGCGACATAGTGTTCCAGAGCACCTGCCCGCTGTTCTCGGCACTGGCTATCTGTATGGCCAGTCCCATGTCGTCGAAGGGTTGCGCGTTGAGCCCCCAGCCGTGATCCTGCATCATGTGATGGCTGAAGCTGCCGGTATGGACGATGACCTGCTGCGTGGCCAGGTCGCTGATGTTGTGCACCGTCTGCTTGTAGTCCGAGGGATGGGCCACGCTATGGGTGAACAGGTGGACGACGGTCTTGCCGTAATGGCGCGTATAGTCATCGTGGAAACCGGCCATCATGCCCAGCATCAAGTCCGACTGCCCGTTCAGCAAGTCCTCCAATGCCTGCGAAGTGGGTTTCAGCCGAATCACGTAGGGAATGTCCAGTTCTTTGAAGAGAAGGCTGAGCAGCTCCACGTTGTAGCCCGTGGGCTTGCCATTGTCATCGAGAAACACGTAAGGCCACAAGTCCCAGGCATCCTCATAGACCAACGGATTCTCCTCGGTGTACTCCCGTGGCTCATACTTCTGGCTGTCACTCTGGGCAAAGGTTCCAGAGGCTACAACAAGCAGCATGAGCATGGCAAACAGACGAAGGACTATGATTCCTGGCTTCATATCGCGTGCAAAGATACACATTAATACAATAATGTCCAAATTTTTAGGGAAAAAGTTTGGCCATCACGCTTGAAAACCGTACCTTTGCAACTCAATGGCAGAAACATCGACCACCGACGAGAACATCATGGCGGCCTACCGCCGATACCTGCGTCTACAGCGAAACGTTTCGAGGAATACCCTCGACGCCTACCTGCTCGATGCCTCAAAGCTTCTCACATACTTAGAGGGTAGCGGCAAGGTGCTCACGGAGGTGACGCTCGACGACCTGCAGCTGTTCCTGCACTACCTCCACGACATCGGCATCGGGCCGCGCTCCACCTGCCGCATCGTCAGCGGGGCAAAGTCGCTCTTCCGCTTCATGCTCCTCGACGGCTACATAGAGAACGACCCCTCGGAACTATTGGAGAACCCAACTATAGGCGAACATCTGCCAGAGTTCCTCACACCCGCCGAGGTAGACCTCCTGGAGGACTCCATAGACCTTTCGAAGCCTGAGGGCCACCGCAACCGCGCCATCATCGAGGTACTCTTCTCCTGCGGCCTGCGCGTGTCAGAGCTGGTGAACCTGAAGTTCTCAGACGTATACCCCGAAGAGCGCTACGTCCGCATCATGGGCAAGGGTGCGAAGGAACGGCTGGTTCCCATCAGCGAGCGGGCACTCCATGAGATTGACAACTACATGCCTTGGCGGCAGACGCTGAAAATCAAGAAGGGTGAGGAGGACTACGTCTTCCTGAACCGCCGGGGGTCGCACCTCACCCGCGTGATGATTCTCATCATGCTCAAACGTCAGGCCGAGGAAGCAGGGCTGCAAAAGGTCATCTCCCCCCACACGCTGCGCCACTCCTTTGCCACAGCCCTCCTCGAGGGCGGTGCCGACCTGCGCGTCATCCAGGTGCTACTCGGTCATGAGTCCATCGGCACCACGGAAATCTACACCCACCTCTCCATGAACACCCTGCGCGAGGAGGTGCTGCTCCATCACCCGCGTAACGTAATCAGTCATGCAAGATCCCAGACCTAAAAAGCATTTTTCCCGTTCCATCCAAATTTTCTGGCAGTTTTCTTTGCCGATTCACAAACTTTTCGTAATTTTGCACCGTCACTTGTAGGGGCTGGCCCCGTGCCTGCCCGCATGACTGCGAAGAGCCGCAGGACGTGGACGGGTGACCATATATATGAGAAAGACGTTTTCAAACGCCTGTCGTTGTGCATAACGAATCTCGCAAATCCGTAAACTCACAACAAGCAGATGACAGCCGAAACGTCTACGGGGTACGCTTATATACCTATAATATATAATATTACGTACTGGCGTGGGCTAACTGCGTTGTCTATCCTGTGTGAGTTGGGCAATGCGAGAGCCAGTTATGCCAGGGTAGGCGAAAGAGACAGACACCTACGACTTTTTTTGTATATATGCGGGGCAGGACGCAGTAATTGGCAACGCCATTTCCGAGCAGAGCCCGCCTACCCTTTCCAAGCGTTGCAATCTAAGCACTGAATTAGGGCGTTGCCAACCCTAATTCAGTACTTTGATAATATAATCCTCTGCGGAAGACTTATTTTAAGGAATTTAGGAATCAAGGAATGGCTGCCGGTGCTCTTGCTGAACATACCCATATCCCTTTGCTGAGCTAACCAGCTGACAAGGCTGATCCTCCTCAGCTAGTTTGCTGAGCCTCCTCGGCTGGTTTGCTCATCAAAACCATAGCTTTTTTTATTCAACAAAAGTACTGCCCTCTGCCATTCTGCGTAGAGGACTTTTATTTTACATCTATCGGCGGCAGGCCGACTTCCTGTCGCCACTCGTTGACGTGCAGGGAGTCCAGTAAGGGACAGTTGAACTGCGTGCCGTATTTCTGTGGACGGCCCTCGCGGATGTCGATGCGGTCTTTCGTGGCGGCCACGTATGCAGGGGATAGATCGCCTTGGCGGACAGCTTCCTCCAACTGTGGCAGGAACTGCTTGATGCGGCCCAAGTCGCTGTGCTGGATAATCATCCAGACGGTCTGCGTCGCGAAGTCGCCCACCTTCGACTTCCGGGGATAGCCCGACTCCGACAATATCTGGCTAACCAACTGAAGGTTGGTGCTGTCCGTATCCATTGCCCGGCGCGCCAGCATCTCAATACGCTCTGGGGATTCCCTGCGCTTATTAGAGGCCAAGAACCACAGCATACGGTCGTACTGATCGCGTTCGAAAATCCACTCCAAATATTGCTTCTGGGCGAGGTCGTAGTCCCACTTACGCTGGCGCACCTCAAACGTGTCGCGTAAATGCTGAAAAGTCGAGGCCATCGGCTCCTCGTAGAAGTCCGGCTCCATTCTGACGCGATGGCTGAGATAGTCGAGTGCCGCCTCGTCGTTGTGTATGCCCATCATCTTTTTGGCTACCGTGGACAGATGGCTCGGCAGGATGTAGCGGTCTTCCGTGAACGCCAGGTCATACGTCTGCTTCGCCTCCGCATACAGCCCGTCGTCCATGAGCGAGTCGGCATGGAATATCAACGCCCAGTAGTCGTTTTGCGAGGCAGGTGCCGTATGGCGGCCATCGCCCTTGATTCTCCTCAGCGTCAGCTTTCGGAGATGCTCCAGGCTCTCGCCCGCCATCTCAATATGGTGCGGGTCGCTCACATCCCAATGGTACAGCCCCAGCGTCGGGAACTGCTTCGTTTCACTTTGTAGCACGTAGACAAAGCCCTTCGTCCGCCCATTCCTCAGATAGCGGTCGATGCAGATGATACGCTGGTTTTTCTTCGACACCACGACATTGCGCCAGACCACATCTTCCGTCTGAAGTGTGGGCTTGTCAAAGAGCGACGTCTTGTATACATTCAATTCACCATCCATCCCGATGAATGCGTCGGGCGGTGTCGCTATATAGTACTTACAGGCGAACTGATACGTCGCCATGTCCACACCGTCGAGCCAGCGCAGGGAATCGACGGCGAAGGGCAGCTCCCGCCTGACGCTCGCGTCGAACCGCTCGGCTTCCGTCATGTTTTTCGTCTGGCAACCAGCAAACATTATCGCTATTAATGCATAAAGAACCAATCTTTTATTCATAGTCTTCCTTCACGTCATCAGCCTTGTTATACACAAGGCTCCTGTTTCTGAGTACAAAGGTACTCATTATTAATCAATTATTCGTATTCCTGTCCATAATATTAACAAAATATATGACTGGGGGAAATGCTGACCTGAGGGAATAGGCTTAGTTAAACTTTGCGTAAATGTTTGGCCATGTCAATATTTCTTGCTACTTTTGCGGCGCAATAAACAGAACTGACCGAAGCCAAAACAACACAACTATGAAGATTAGACAATTTATCCGTACAATGGCTGTGGTGCTGATAGCGCTTATGGCCAGTGGCCCCGCGATGGCCAAGAAATGGAACTACTCCAAGGAGGGCGTGGCCGATGACGGTGGCGGCACCTACGACTTCCGCTACGACCAGAAAAACTTCCGCTACGATGGTAAAAGCCACTGGAACGCCGAGGAGCACATCATGTGGTTCAAGACGCTGAAGAAGTTCGACGCCTCCAAGGGAAACTATTACTATGAGTTCGAGCTGGCCGGCTGCTTCATTGAGATTGCCAAGTATGGCAAGAGCGAATGGACGAAGACCTACATCGAGGGTGAGGTCTATGTGGTGACTGCCGACGGCACGGAGCACCGCATAGGCACATGGAACAAGCCCAAGTCGAACGAGAAGGAGGTAACCTACACTTCCGACGAGAACGACTACGGCTCCCTCTACGTCAGCAGCATGAACACCAGCAACGGCCATTTCAACATCAGGTACTTAGCCGGGAAGGCTGCCGTCACCGAGGGCGTGAACAAGGTATGCCTGCGCCAGCGCCTCACTTTCAAGGACAGCCGTGTGTGGGACTGGTGGCAGTATGAGAAAACCATCGACCTCTCCGCCATCGACGAGGACTTCCCGCTGCCTCAGTTGACGGCAGACTGGGGCGACGACGGCAAGATGCACTATACGGCCACCGACATCAGTGTCAATGACAATATGCTTAAGTATGGCTACTGGGTGCGCATCAACTTCCTGGAAAACGGCATAGGAAGGTTTGGCAAGCTTGGCGACTTCAAGCGTGGAGACGAGTCGGTGACCATCACCGAGAAGCCAGTCAACAAGGAGAACATGGAGTTCTCTGCATGGCTCAAGTCAAAAGCCAGCGATGAGATAAAGGACATTTCCTATACGACTCCCGTCTATGTCTATTACCGGGCCAACCATTTAATGAATGTCACTGAGGCAAACTGTGGCACTACCGGTTGGCACTATACGCAGCTCAACTATTATCAGCCCTATCTCTCCCTGACGGTATTGCCTTTCACCCGTCCGGAGAAGGTGAATGTGGCCTTCGACAAATGGAAGAAGCGCAACACCGTCACCTGGACGAAGCGCGAGAAGGCTACGCTGTGGGACAATTCCCAGAGGACGCAGGTGGAGTGCCGCACCGACGGCAAGTGGTATGTCATACGCTATGACCGCAACAAGACGGCGAAAGACTACATTCTCGTGGGCCAGCCCCTGCGCGGCGATGCCGCGACGCTGCAGGTGGAGGACACCGAGATAGATTACGACAAGGAGTACGTCTATCGCGTGGTGTTCCTGCCCAAGGTGCTGGAGGACAAGTACGAGGACGACCTGGTGAACCTGCCCGGACAGAAGGAGAAGAATTCGGACACGAACCTCTGGAACGAGGCCTGGACGAGCACGCTCATGGAGGTGCCCGTGAAGCTGGCGCAAGACCGCAGCGACGACAGCGGCATACACCTCGTCTGGGAGTACAACGTGCTGACGAGCGGCTGCGAGTGGCGCATCGACAAGCACCGCATGGGACAGACCACCTGGACGCCCGTCACCACCATCCCCGTCGATACGAAGCAGAGCACGGCCTCCTATCTTGAGGAGGGAGGCTCAGTGTGCGACCTCTTCACCTATCGCATCATGACCACCATCAACGGCAAGGAACTCTTCTCCGACACGCTGGTCTGCAACCTGCCCGCCGGGGCCTATATCAGCGACGTGAAGGCCACCACCGGCTCTGAGGAGAAGTTCGTGAAGGTGAAGTGGAAGGTGGCGCGACCCGGCGACGACGACATCTGGTTCCGCGTGCTGCGGCGACCCATCGGCACCGACGAGTGGACGATGCTCAACGACGAGATTCACGGCCACGCCACGGAATATGAATACAAGGACGAGAATGTCATGGCCGGTTCGTACTATGAGTACAGCGTCGAGGCCTACGGCGCGATGTGCGAGGGGCAGTTGGTACAGACCGACCGCCGGATAGCCCCGGGCTTCTCCCAGGCGCGCGGCACCATTACTGGCCATATCTCCTACGGCACAGGTACCGCCGTGGCTGGGGTGAAGGTGAACCTCGTCAAGTCGAGTGCCGGAGAGAGCACCGACCAGCCGCAGTTCCTCTCCCGCTACATCGAGGGCGAGGGCAAGGGCCTGCAGTGGACGGCAGACTCGGCGAAGTATGCCAACAAGCTCAACGGACAGCAGGAGCTGACGCTACAGCTGTGGGCGAAGCCAAGCCCCGACTCCGAGGGAGAGGCAGCGCAGAGTCTGCTGCGGCTAAACGGCGCCCTTGAGCTTGGCATCAAGACCGTCAACGGCGCCGACTACTACCTTTATGCCACCGACTTTTCAGTAAGCGGACGAGACGTCCGCGCTCCCATGGACTTCCCGGAACTCACCTTTGACCCCTATAAGTTCACCCACATCGCCGCTGTCTATGGTTCTGGCCTATGGACTTTCTATGTAGGCACCGACACCCTCCACACCGCCACCCTGAGTGTGGAAAGCCCAGACTGGAACGCAGTAGTAGCCCACGCTTCCCAGCGTGGGAGCAGCTCTGATGACACTATTGATGACGGTGATCCCACGCTGGGAAGCGTGGGCTACTACCCGACACTCTCTATCGGTGGCACGCTCGGCGATAATCCCACGCTGGGAAGCGTGGGCTACTACCGCGGCTTCGTCGATGACATCAGACTCTGGAACCGCGCGCTCAGCGAGAAGGAGATAGAGACCAACTACACCCGCATCCTCAGCGGCACGGAGAACGGCCTCCTCCTCTACTGGCCGCTCGACGAGGGCATCAACGTGCGCGACTACGTCTTCGACGTGGCCTGCCAGGATGGCATCTACCTGCTGAACCACCCCGAGGTGGGCATCAACGCCACGCCGTCGGCCACCGTTCCCGAAGACCTGGGCCTTTACGGACTAACCGACATGGAGGGCGACTATATTATAAGAGGTGTACCCTTCCAGCAGGGCGGTACCAACTACAAGCTCGTCCCCAACCTCGGCGTCCATGAGTTCTCGCCCAACACCCGTTCCATGTTCGTCAGCCCGACGAGCCTCACCGCCAATAACATCGACTTCGAGGACGTCAGCTCCTTCCCCATGAGCGGCCACATCTACTATGCCGGTACCAACGTCCCCGCCGAGGGCATACGGTTCTACATCGACGGCGAGTTGGTGACCGCCAACGGCGAGGTCAAGATCACCGACAGCGACGGCTACTACGAAATCTCCGTGCCCATTGGCGAGCATTACGTTGAGGCCAAGCTCGATGGTCACACGATGGTCAGCGGCGGACGCTTCCCCACCCGAGGCATCTATAACTTCGACCGCCGCACCCAGTACGACTTTGCCGACTCCACGCTGGTCAACTACGTCGGGCGCGTCACTGGCGGCCTCCGCAACGACACCCTCGCCGTGGGCTTCGGCCTCTCTAATAATAATATTGGTGTAGCCACCATCACCCTGAAGTTGAACAATGAGTCGTTCTCATTCAACTGCAAGGACGACCACATCACCGATGCCGACGCAGAGCGTACCTGGCAGAGCGACGTTCAAGGGGATTTGCAATCCCCGGTCATCCACAGCCATACGCGAACCGGCACAGGCTACGACGCGAAGTACATCTACATCGAGACCGACAGCCTGACGGGCGAGTTCTCCGCCCTGCTCCCGCCGCTGAAATACGTCACGAAGAGCGTCCGCGTGAACAACAACAGCGACATTGAGTTCACCAACCTGCCCGAGGTAGACCTGACGAACGTGACGCAGGTGCTACGCGACACCCTTGTCCAGGATACAGGGTCTGGCACCAAAGTGACCAGCACCTACAGCTACAACACCAAGACCGTCCACACCTATTACGCCAATCCCCGCTTGGAAGTCAGTCAGAAGAGCGTGGGCAGCGAGCGTAACACCCCCGAGGGTGTCTTCGGCTTGCGCGAAATCGACGACTTTGTTGATGACTTCGGCAAGACGAACATCACCGACATCTGGACCGTGGAGGATGACAAAGTGAACTACCGCTTCGGCTATCCCCTCTACCGCACAGGCGACAAGGTGAAGATGACGCTCTACGGCTATGAGTCCTACGTGAACTACGACGGCGACACTCCCGTCACCGACAACATCCCCATGGATGGCCAGATGATTGTCATCGCCAACGAGATGAGCGACGAGCAGATGGTTGTTAACCGAGTGACCAGCGAGGAGCTGGAGCTGCAGCCCGGCGACATTTACGACCTGAAGACCAACGAGCTACAACTCGGCAGCGACGGTCGCAACGAGTTCACCTGGTCGGTAGGATTCCCCAACATCGTTAGCCCCTACACCCGCCAGCTTAGCATGAGCTACGAGCGCAACGGCCGCACCCGCGTCTGGGAAGGTTTCAACGCCATCTTGCTCGGCACGCTGAACACTGGCACCAATTTCGTTACCCTGGGTCCCGACATCGTCACCATGGTGCTCCGCGATGCGCCAGGCTCGAACGGCAAGACCAGCTGGACGCGCGGACACAGCAAGACGAAGCTTGATTTCAGTTCCGATGCCTGGTACGACGATACGAAGCTCGCCACCGACTTCAACAGCGGCGTCAGCGTGGATGTGTCTACGGGTCTTGGCGTGGCCGTCCGCTCGAAGAAGGAAATATGGTTTAACAAGAACGGCGCCGTTCATCTCTCCGGAGAAATAGGCAATCAGACGACGAGGACATGGACCACCTCCGTGACGGAGACCGTGGCGACGACAGGCCACAACAACTACCAGATGGCCAACGTGACGAACCCCTCGGCCAAGGGCGACGTCTTCATCGGCGCGTCGATGAACCTCATCATTGGCGACTGCCGCAAGGTGGGCCTCTTCCGCGACGGGGCCGACGCGCCCTTCGGCGTTGACCTGCGCGACTCCAAGTCCATCGGCGACAGCATCCGCACCACGTTCATGTACTCGGCCTATGAGCTGGAAAACGTCATGATACCGAAGTGGAAGGAGACCCGCAACGCCATGTTCACCTTCGTAGGCAGCGAGCCCGAGGCCAAGAACTACGTGAACAATACCGAGAAGTGCGTCTATGTCTGCTGGCTCCCCAAGGACAGCCTGCAGGCCGACAGCGTCACCGCCTACCGTCAGGTGGCGCCCGCCAGCATCAAGGAGGGCGACTACTATCCCGACAGCGTGCTGTGGTGCAATGACCAAATCTCTACGTGGAAACGTCAGCTCGCCGCCAACGAGGCTGACAAGGTTACGGCCATGAAGAAGAGCCAGTACTTCAAGAGGAACATCTCATTCGACGGCCTGTCGGACTATAGCTATACAAGCAAGCTCGACACCACCTATCAACACAAGTCCTACGAGACACACCACGTCGGCGGCATCGTGGGATGGGGAACCACTACAGAGATGAAGACCGGTGCGCTCTTCAAGGACTCCTTCTCGTTCTCGACCGAGAACGGATGGGCGCATCAGGAATCGGACACCGACTACGATGACAACACCGATGACTTCGCACAGTTCAGCTACAGCATGGCCGACGGCAACGCCGGAACGGACTTCTCGGTGAACATCTACTCTTCGCCCGCCGGCTGGAGCGACATCTTCAGCATCGTGGCAGGCCAAAGCTACAACCCCTGGGAGGGCGAGGCCAAGACGGAATACTACCAGCCCGGCAAGCACACGCTGCAGAACGGTACGCAACGCATGGAGCAGCCCGACATCAAGATCAGCACCGACGGCAACGTCGGCGCCAAGAGCGCCACGCTCACCGACGTGCCGTCGGGACAGGAGGCGCAGTTCACCATTCACCTCACCAACAACTCGCTGGTCAACATGGGCTTCTCCTTCATCTACAACGTCCTGGTGCTCGAAGACCAGAACAACGAGGGCCTAAGTGTGTTCATGGACGGTTTCCCCGCCAACGGCCGTGGAGTCTACGTCACCCAGGGCGAGACCATCACGAAGATTATCAAGGTGAAGCAGACCGACCAGAGCCGCCTCGACTACGAGGGGGTGAAGATCCGCTTCGTCTCACAGTACCAGCCTGCCATCATCTTCGACGAGGTAGCCTTCAACGTGCACTTCAAGCCGTCGTCGTCGCCCATCGACCTCGTCATCAGCGAGCCGGTGCTCAACATCGAGACGCTGGTGCGCAACGACAGCTGCGTCATCATGAAGCTCCAGAACTACGACCGGCAGTTCAAGAACCTCAAGTCCATCGGTGTTCAGTACCGCTACGAGGGCGATACACAGTGGAACACCATCCACACCTACGTCACCAACAAGGCCGACTCGCTGAACCGGAGCTTCAGCCTCCTGCCCGACCGCAGCGACGTGACCTTCCGCTACAACATGATGGACGACAATATGTTCCCGCAAGGCACTTACCACTTCCGCGCCTTCACCACCACGCCCTACGGCGAGAACCCCAACGACGCAGCCACCGTCTATAGCAGCGAGGTGACGGTCGTCAAGGACAACCAGGCACCACGCCAGCTCACCACGCCGACGCCCGCCAACGGCATACTGCGCTACGGCGACGACCTGAGCATAGAGTTCAACGAGGACATCGTGTCGGGCTACGTCAGCGACAAGAACATCATCGTCACGGCCAAGCTCAACCACCAGCCTGTGCAGCACGATGTGGCCAAGCAGCTGCAGCCCTTCGGCGAGGAGCAGCGCACGGTGAACCCCGTGTTCCTCAACGGCGACTTCTCGATAGACTGCTGGATGCTGTGGCGCTATCCCGGAACCATCCTGCGCTTGGGAACGGGGCAGCTCTCACTGAGCATCAATGAAGAGGGACACATCGTGGCCGGCATCGCCAGCACCGAGGTGGTGAGCAAGGATGTCCTGCCCAAGAACAAGTGGACATACCTGGTGCTGAGCTACAAGGCCGCCGACCAGACATTCACCGCCCTGGCGCAGTACGACACGCAGACACTGCCGCTGTTCACCAACGAGCGGGTGGCCGAGGGGGTCATACCGTCGGTGAGCCACTATGACGACAACCGCCTCTACTTAGGCCGCATGGACGGAGCCATCCACGACCTGAGCCTCTTCAACATCTACCGCGATGTGAACGAGGCCGCCGCCACGAAATACCAGGCGAAGGACAACTATGTCTATGGCCTGGCCAACTACTGGCCCATGAACGAGGGACACGGCCATGTGGCCGCCGACACGCGCCACACGCACGACTTCGAAGTGAACGACTCCTGGATGCTGGAAAATAAGAACTATGCCCTCCAGTTTAACGATGACCAGGGCGCGGAGGCCGACATCTCGCACATCAACACCAGTGCCGGCGACAGCTATGCCATTGAGCTGTGGGCACATGTCACGCCAAATATAGGCAGCAACGACGAAATGACCATCTTCGAAAACACAGAGGACACAGAGGGCGCAAAGCAACGCAACAACCGCCTGGGCCTCTACATCAACATGGCGAATGACTGGATCCTGCGCTACGGACAGAACGAGCAGGTGGTGGTGAGCCATGAGGACTTCCCCTATATTCCCTCATGGGCTCATGTGGCCCTGAACGTGGTGCGCGGCCAGGCCGCCAGCTTCTACTACAACGGCAAGCGCACGGCGGTCATTGCCGAGCGCGACATGCCGCCATTGGAAGGTGCGCGCCTGACGATGGGCAAGGGCATGGGCAGCTACTCCGAAATCGACGAGGTACGCATCTGGCACGCCGCCCTCTCCGAGAGCCGTCTGCTGAGCAACATGTATAACTGCATCGACACCGCCGATGTCTATTCGCGCGGCCTCGTTGCCTACTACCCCTTCGAGCACACCGGCACTGTCGATGGCGTAGCCACGAAAGTACCCACCCTTTCGTCCATTGCCCCCGCCTGGAAGGCGGGCACCACCCCCATCGACCTCACCCCCGCCGGTTCTTTCACAATGGTGCAGGCCACACCGCCGCTGAAGAACGCCCCCGTGGAGACCCGCCTTCTTGTAAAGCCCGTGGCCTCCGACCGCAAGGTGGTCATCAGCCTCGTAGAGGGCAGTGGCATCAAGGCCCGCGACATCGAGGGCACCACGCTCAACATCACCGTCGATAAGATCCACGACATGCACGGCAACGAGTCGCTGCCCATCCGCTGGCAGGCTTACGTGCAGCAGAACACGCTGAAGTGGACGAAAGACTCCGTGACCGTCATCAAGCACTATGGCGATGACTACACCTTCGATGTAGTCATCGAGAACCTCGGCGGCACCACCGAGTACTACACATTATATAATATGCCCCAGTGGCTCACCTTAGTGACCGCCCTCGACGGTTCCCCCGTCGAGACCTCCGGCGACCTCGCCCCCCTCTCACAGAAGACGCTGCGCTTCGCCGTATCGCCGCTCACGCCCGTCGGCTGCTACGACATCACCATCGGTCTGCAGGGCAACAACGCCATCCTCGAACCGCTGCGTATCGTGCTGAAGGTGCAAGGCGACCTGCCTGCATGGACGGTCGATGCCACGGCCTACGAGAACTCCATGTCCATCGTCGGGCAGGTGTATCTCGACGGCCATCTCATGGAGAACGGCGAGAGCATCGTCGCCGCCTTCATCGATGATGAGTGCCGGGGCATAGCTTCGCCCGTGAAGGAGCGCGGGGCGGCTTACGTGAACCTGACCGTCTATGGCACGTCATACGCCATGGTCAACAACGAGCAGGTCGCTGTCGATGATGGCAAACCGATCACCTTCCGCATCTGGGATGCCTACACGGGCATTACCTACACCGATGTCAAGGTCACCCTTCCTGCCTCTGAGACCTCTGAATCCTCTGAGACCTCTGTGCTATTCGGCACCAACAAGTTCTACGGCGACTTCTCTTACCCTGTCATTCTGACAAAGAGTGACCAGGTGGAGCAGTACCTCGCCCTGCACCCTAACTGGAACTGGATCTCCCTTGGCGTGGAGCCCAAGAAGAAGGCTCCCTACTCCGTGTTCAAGGGCATCAAATCATGGGAGGCACTGCTCAAGGATTATGGTACTGGCATCAGCTATAGTAATGGAACGTCATGGAGCGGTCCGTTGACGAGTGTGGAACCCAACACCATGTATATGCTTCAGCTGCAACGCCTGGACAACAGCACAGACCTGCCTGAACGTCTGCCCATTGCCGGCCGGCAGCTGACGACGGAGGAGGCTCCAGTGACCATAGAGCCCGATTGGAACTGGATAGCCTACACGCCCATGGTCACCATGGCCATCGACCACGCCCTGGCCGGTGCTAACCCGCAGGAGGGCGACCGCATAAAGTCGCAGATGGCATTCGCCATCTTCGGCTCCAACGGCGTCTGGGAAGGAGAGCTAAGAGCACTCGAGAACGGTCAGGGATATATGTACTACAGCACCGACAAGAGCAAAAAGACCTTCACCTGGCCCGCCCTTTCCTCCATTTCCCCCGCCCGTCCTGCCCTTTCCTCCATTGCCCCCGCTCAGAAGCCCCTTTCGTCCATTTCCCCCGCCTGTGAGGCGGGAACCACCTCCTCCGCGCGAGGAGCCGATGGCGACCCCTTCACCCCCGTTCCGCCCTCCACCTACCCCTACAACATGACCATGGTCATCCAGCTCATCACCTCTACCTCCCCTGTGCCCATCGACACCTGCGAGGTGGCTGCCTTCGTCGACGGCGAGTGCCGAGGAGCCACGCGCACCTACGAGGGCCTCTACTACCTCCTCATTGCCGGCGAGGGCAGCGGCATGCCCTTAGAGCTGCGCACCTGCATTGACGGGCAGGTCGTCACCATCGACAACAAGCTCACCTTCAGCACCGACGCCAATATCGGCACCCCCTGGAAACCCTACGTCATAGACCTCACCGACGTACAGGCCATCCATGACATCCACTACTCCGACAACGGCGCTGTGGAGACGCTCTACGACCTACAGGGCCGCAAGATGGATAGCCAGACTTTGCATCAGGGTGTCTATATCCGCAACGGAAAGAAACTGGTCATCGGAGACCGCACATCTATTAATAAGTAATAAAGATGCCTATAGAAGGGACAGCAAAGCAAGGACAATGGCAATGGCAGGAGCCAGGCTCGGCATGGAAGGGCGTCGGCATCTACCATGTCACGCTGACTGTTACGTCACGTGAGCCGTTGTTGGGTGCGCTCGTCATTCCAGAGAACGACCCGTGCAAGGCGTATGTGGAGCGGACGGAGCTGGGCCGGTTACTACTGGAGTGCCAGCGTTCCATCCCCGTCTTTCATCCTGAGATTCAGATTCTGCAATACAGCCTCATGCCCGACCATTTGCATAGCATCTGGTATGTCCGCCGCCCGATGGAGAAGGGCATCCGCTATGCCGTGCAGGCTTTCTGGCGGGCTGCGAAGAAGCTGGGGCGGGGATACTCCTTCCTTCATTCCCGCCTCCCAGGCGGGGAAACCGACGAAAACAGCAGCAGGACAATGCCCGGCACCGCCGCGCCCTTGATCGCCGCCACCGCCACGCCCATGATCGCCGCCACCGCCGTGCCCTCGATGACCGGCACTGCCGCGCCCACGCTGGCTCTTTCGTCCATTGCCCCGGCTGATAGCCGGGAGAACCCGCTGCGGGAGATGCTTGGCGGCGAGGCCTACTGCCGCCTTGCCCCGCTCTTCACCGAGATGCCCTTCATCCGCCCCATGTCTCGCCGCGGTCAGCTGCAGACCATGATCCGCTACGTGCAGCTCAACCCTCAGCGGCTGGCCACCAAGCGCCTCATGCCCGGTTTCTTCCGCGTGCAGGAGGACATCGTGATTGCCAATCGCACCTACTCCGGGGTGGGCAATGCCGCCCTGCTGCAGGCGGAGCGCTACGCCACCGTCCACGTGCGCCGCAAGATGGTAGATGCGGCAGAGCATGGCGACACACAGCCCCTGCGCGACTATATGAACGGCTGCGTGCTGGCCGCCCGGCAGGGCACAGTGATGGTCTCGCCCTTTATCTCTACAAAAGAGAAGGCGGTGATGACCGTCCTTCTGGACGAGCAGCATCCCTTCATCTTCCTTGCCGACAACGGCTTCCGCGACTATTACAAGCCCTCTGGCGTGCTCTTCGAAGCCGTCGCTGCCGGGCGTGTGCTCATCCTCAGCCCATGGGCCTACGATGCCGGCAAACGCCACATCAGCCGTGCCGACTGTGTCGCCCTCAATGCCATGGCCGAGGAGATTGCCGCCCTCAGTGGAACACAATAAAATAATACAAGCCCCGTGCTAGCCCGAAAGCATCACAATGGAAAAGAAAAAATATCAGAAACCCATATCCCGCAGCATTGCAGTGCAGAATGTGCTGCTGTCTGATGTCAGCGGCAATTTGAATAGCGAAATCTCCGGCTACAAAAAGGCCGAGAGAAGTTCCTTCGAGGATGATTAAACACATAGCAAACATGAAAAACTTTTCACTCATCACTTTACTGGCGGCGCTGATAGCCTGCTCGTCCGATGACGACGGGCAGACTAGCGGCAATGACATCGTAAAGCCGAGGCTGCTCACCATCACGCAGGTCGAGCAACCCGGCACACGAGCCACACTTGGCGAAGAGTACGAGGCACTGTCTGCATCGTGGACAGCCGGTGATGTGCTGACGTATGCTACCTTAAGCAACATCGGCAATTCATACTACAAAGGCACGCTGACGGCAAAGACCACTGCCCCCTCTTCGGCATTCACGGGAAGCGTGATGTGCAACGAGAGCAACAAGCTGGCCGTCATCTATCCGCAAACAACGACCTTGGCCACCAACAATGGCTCTTACACCATCAGTCTCACTGACCAGGACGGTACGCTCCCGACGCTGGCCTCCAACTACCACTACGTCTATGGTGTGGCCACCGTCAATACTGTGACCGAGACCACCGCAACGGCTACGATGGATGAAAAGATGAAGAGCCTGCTCACCGTCGTCAAGTTCAAGTTCGTGGACACGGCCAACGGCGATGCCCCCGTCAATGTGAAGTCGCTGGCTATTTCATACGACACTGCCGGTGGCGGCTATCCGCAAAAGGCAACCGTAGTGACCAAGACCACACAAAGTGAAGTCCATGCCGAAGGTGAAGGCCAAGATGTATACGAAGACAAAAAACTGAACATCACCCTACCCGCTGCCACTAAAGAGGGAGTCTATGTCGCGCTCGTTCCCGGCGGCACCCCAAGGACTGACAAAACCGACGGACGCCTCAAGTTCTTCTTCTCAGTCACCGATGATGACGGCAATACCTACACCGGCACAGCCAAGGCAGTGCTGGTGGAGGGAGAATTCGTAAACGCAACAATAAAAGTACAATAAATCCATGAAAGTATTAAGTTTATTCATTTTTATTTTTTCATTATTCATTAGCGAAGCGCAGGCCGACAACCGTCAGGCCCGCAAGTACATCCGTCAGGGCAACAGCCTCTACCGCCAGGGAAAGCAGCACGAGGCCACGGTATCTTACTTCAAGGCCGTCAATGCCGACAGCACAGATGCTCGAGCACAGTATAACCTCGCCACGTCGATGTTCCCCGAGAACTGGAAGATGGTGCAGAAGGAGCAGACCGACACCATGGTGCAGACGCTCATCAAGGCTGCCGAGCTGGAGCAGAACCCGCTGCGCCGCTCGAAGGCTTTCCACAACGTGGGAACCATCTTCCAGAACGCCAAGGAGTTCAAGCAGGCCATCGAAGCCTACAAGAACGCCCTGCGCAGCAACCCCAACGATGACGAGTCGCGCTATAACCTCGTGCTTTGTCAGCGCCAACTGAAGGATGACGACCAGAACCAGAACGGCGATAACGGCCAGAACCAGGAGCAGGAGGACAAACAGCAGCAAGACCAGCAGCAGCAACAACAGCAACAGCAGCAAGACCAGCAACAGCAACAGCAGCAGGAGCCACCCATGAGCAAGGAGAATGCTGAGCAGTTGCTCAATGCTGCCATGCAGGAAGAGAAGAAGACCCAGGAGAAGATGCAGCAGATGCAACAAGGTCAGCGCCGGCAGATAGAGAAGAACTGGTAAAAGAAGTCATGGAGCAGAAGAGTTTTTTCAGTCGACTGGCAAAGGTGTCGTTACCGCTTTTGCTGGGCGGTGCCATCCTCTACTGGATGTACCGTGACTTTGACTTCCAGCACGTCCGCCACGTACTGCTCCATGAGATGTCGTGGACGTGGATGCTGCTGTCATTCCCCTTCTGCATCATGGCCCAGGCCTTTCGCGGTTGGCGCTGGCTGCTCACGCTGGAGCCGCTGGGCGAGCGTCCTCGTATCCGCGTATCCGTCTACTCCATCTTCGTCAGCTATGCCGTGTCGCTCGTCGTACCTCGCATCGGAGAGTTCACACGCTGTGGCGTGCTCAAACGATGGGACGGCGTATCGTTTCCCAAGGCACTGGGTACCGTTGTGACGGAGCGTGCCGTCGACTCGCTCATCATCATACTGGTTACGGGTTTGGCGTTCCTGCTGGAGATGAGTATCTTCGGAACATTCTTTGAACGCACGGGGACATCGCTCGATGTCATCCTGCGTGGCTTCTCTTGGGCTGGATGGTTGGTGACGGCAATATGTGCAGTGGCCGTGCTCGTGCTGCTCCATGTGTTGCTGGGACACCTTACTATATATAATAAGGTGAAGGAAACGCTCCACTCCGTATGGGAGGGCATCGCCTCGTTGCGACGTGTCCGTCATGCCACGCTCTTCATTCTGATGTCCCTGGGCATCTGGGTATGCTATTTCCTGCACTACTACATTACTTTTTTCTGCTTCCCCTTTACTGAAGACCTGGGCATAGGATGCGGTCTGGTCACCTTCCTCATTGGGTCGATAGCAGTGGTGGTGCCGACGCCCAATGGTGCTGGTCCGTGGCATTTCGCCGTCAAGACCATGCTCCTGCTCTACGGTGTTCAGGAAGAGCAGGCCCTCTATTTCGTCCTTATCGTACACACCGTGCAGACCATGTTCGTCATCCTGCTGGGCATCTACGGCTGGGCACGCCTGAACCTGCTGCCACGCACTAAATCCACACCAACAGAAGGCATGGCAGGGTGACTACTGAAGACAAGAAAACAAATAAATACTATGGCAACAGTTGATGACAAGAAAGTGATTTTCTCAATGGTTGGAGTGAGCAAAACCATCCAGCAGAACCAGAAACAAGTGCTCAAGAACATCTACTTGAGCTTCTTCTACGGAGCGAAGATAGGCATCATCGGCTTGAACGGCGCGGGTAAGTCGACACTGATGAAAATCATTGCCGGCCTCGACCAGCAGTACCAAGGCAATGTGGTGTGGAGTCCTGGCTATTCGGTAGGCTATCTGCCGCAGGACCCACCTTTGGACGAAGTAAAGACGGTGAAGGAGAATGTGATGGAGGGCGTGCAGCATGTGTATGACGCCCTGGCCGAATACGATGACATCAACGCCAAATTCGGTTTGCCCGAATTTTATGAAGACCCCGACAAGATGGACAAGCTCATGGCCCGTCAGGCCGAGTTGCAGGACATTATCGACGCCACCGACGCCTGGAACATGGACTCGAAGCTCGACCGCGCTATGGCCGCCCTGAACTGTCCGCCGGGCGACTCTTCCGTGACGAATCTCTCTGGAGGTGAGCGTCGTCGTGTGGCCCTCTGTCGATTGTTGTTGCAGAAGCCCGACGTGCTGCTGCTCGACGAGCCGACCAACCATCTCGATGCAGAAAGCATCGACTGGCTGGAGCAACACCTGCAGCAGTATGAGGGCACGGTTATCGCCGTCACCCACGATCGCTATTTCCTCGACGATGTGGCTGAGTGGATTCTGGAACTCGACCGTGGCGAGGGCATCCCCTGGAAGGGCAATTACTCTTCATGGCTGGAACAGAAGAGCCAGCGACTGGCACAGGAGGAGAAGCAGGCATCAAAGCGCCGCAAGACCCTGGAGCGTGAGCTGGAGTGGGTGCGCATGGCTCCGAAGGCCCGTCACGCCAAGGGTAAGGTCCGTCTGAACTCTTACGAGCTAATGCTCAATGAGGAGCAGAAGCAGAAGGAGGAGAAGCTGGAAATATTCATCCCCAACGGCCCGCGCCTTGGCAACAAGGTCATCGAGGCCGAGCATGTGGCAAAGGCATACGGTGACAAAGTGCTATTCTCCGACCTGAACTTCGTGCTACCGCCTAACGGTATCGTCGGCGTCATTGGCCCCAACGGTGCGGGCAAGACCACCCTCTTCCGCCTCATCATGGGGCTGGAACAAGCCGATGCTGGTACCTTCAGCGTGGGCGAGACGGTCCGTCTGGCCTATGTCGACCAGCAGCACAAGGATATCGACCCAGAGAAAACCGTCTATCAGGTAGTGTCACAGGGCAACGAGACGCTTCGCATGGGTGGACGCGACCTGAACGCCCGTGCCTATCTCAGCCGTTTCAACTTCAGCGGCGTGGACCAAGAGAAGAAGTGCGGCGTGCTCTCTGGCGGTGAGCGCAACCGTCTGCAGTTGGCCCTCGCCTTGAAGCAGGAGGGCAACGTGCTGCTACTCGACGAGCCTACCAACGACATCGATGTGAACACCCTGCGTGCCCTGGAGGAGGGCCTCGAAGCCTTTGCCGGTTGTGCCGTTGTCATCAGTCACGACCGCTGGTTCCTCGACCGCATCTGTACCCACATCCTAGCCTACGAGGGCGATGGTCGCGTGTTCTTCTTCGACGGCAATTTCTCGGAGTACGAGGCCAACAAAGCCATGCGCTTAGGCATAGAAGAACCCAAGCGTGCCCGCTACCGCAAGCTGATGGAGGAATAAAAAGCTTTTTAGTAACACAGGGGAAAACATCCTACCCATCCAGAAAGAACTTGACCTTGTAGAAGGTCTGTTAATTGGCCTGTTTTTTCTTTTTTTCCGCTTTTCTCTTTGCTATATGCCGAAAAAGTAGTACTTTTGCACACGAAGAGAATAAACATGACGCTACAGCTGTTCAAATGGATGATGGCACTGGCCATAATGCTCTATCTGCCGCTGCTTTTCGAGCAGGTGAAGGGCTTCAGGCACAGAGACCCCAAACACACTGATGAATATATCAAGGAGCGGGTGGAGAGCATCTGGTTCGATGTGACACATTTCTATAACAGCTTGGCAGGAGAGACCGACGGTGTGCCAGCGACTTGGAAAGACTTCGACCGGCTCTACTGCTCGGAGGCGTGGAACACACAGGTGGCAAAGGTGGATGAGGACTTCTTCACCAGCAACTACTGGCTGGGAGGTGAACAGCTGGAGTTCCTCTACACCAATAAACTGGAGGTGATAGACCGAACAGGCGATCAAGCCACCGTCAGCCTGACACTACACAACGGTAACCTCGCCGTGCCCGTTCTGCTGGTAATGACCTTCGAGCGTGATGAATGGTACATCGACAACATGACGTACTACTGGAATGAGAAACCATCGACACGCTATTACGACTGGCGACAGGAAATGGAAACAAACGTAAACAATAAACAATAGACAATAACCATTAACACAAGAACAGCATGAAACGAAAACTGACGATTGGCTTATCCTTAGCCTTTTTATCATTGTCACCTTGCGTGACGACCGTACAGGCAGGTGGCCTGATGACCAACACCAACTACCACATCGCCTTTGACCGTATGTTTGCCCGTGGTGCCACCACGGAGATTGACGCAGCCTACTCGAACCCTGCCGGACTGGCTTGGGGACATGAGGGATGGCAGCTGTCGCTCAACCTGCAGAAGCCTTGGCAGAACCGTGACATCGAGACTTCGATTCCTGGTTTCCTGGGACAGGACTTCAACAAGAAATTCAACGGTAAGGCTTCGGCACCCATCGTGCCGGCTATCTTTGCCTCGTACAAGAAAGACCGCTGGGCACTCTCAACCATGATTGGCATCGTGGGTAGTGGAGGCTTTGTGAAGTATGATGAGGGCGTGCCCATGTTCAACGTCATGCTGGAGTCGATGCTGGCATCGAAAGGCGTCATGCCAGGCCAGTATTCACTTAACTCGCAGATGAAGGGCAAGCAGTACATCTATGGCGGACAACTGAACTTTACCTACAAGATTATCGATTGCCTCTCGGCTGCTGTTGGTATGCGTGCCAACTATTATGACGGATATTATCGTGGCCATGTCATTGCAGGAGACCATCAGCTGCTGGGTGACCTCGTCAGCTTGAAGCTCGACGTAGACCAGCGTGGATGGGGCTTTGCTCCGCTGGTGGGTATCGACTTCCATCAGGGGCCGATTACCATTGGTGCCAAGTATGAGTTCCGCACGCGTATCTGTACTGAGAACAAGACCAACGAGCTTGAAGCCGGACTTGGCCAGAAACTTCAGGCCACGCTGGCTGCCAGTGATCCTGCTGCCCTACAGACCATTGCCACTACGCTTGGTACAAAGACCGCAGCATACGCCGACGGTGCCGAGACACGTTATGACATGCCCTCGCTGCTCACCGTGGCCGCACAGTATGAGATCTCTCCGAAGGTGAGGGCCGCTGTGGAGTATCATTTTTTTGACGACAAGAACGCCAAGATGGCGGGTGACCGTCAGAAGGAACTGACACATGGCACACATGAGTTCCTGGCCGGTGTGGAATGGGACGTATGCGACAAGCTCACTCTGTCGTGCGGCGGACAGCGTACTGACTACGGTCTCTCCGATACTTATCAGCAGAACACCTCCTTCGCCTGCGACAGCTACAGTATAGGACTGGGTGGAGCCGTGAACTTGACGGAGAAGATGCGCCTGAACTTCAGCTATTTCTGCTCCCTCTATAGCGATTACACCGTGGAGAGCAAGAACTATCTGGGTACCCCTTACGCCGGCAGCGACACCTATAGTCGCACCAACCACGTCATCGGTGTGGGACTTGATTACAAGTTCTAAATTCAAGCGAAATAACAATTTTTCTTAAAATCTTGCGCTGTTTCACAAAATATTAGTACTTTTGCAGCCGATTTGTGCGCTAGGGTCATCTGGCTCCCAATTCCACATCTTTATGTATAAGATATAGAACACTTAAAAACAATAAAAAACAAAACAACAAAATGGCAGCAATTGGAAAAATCAGAAGCTGGGGACCCGTCTTGGTCATTATCCTGGGCGTGGTCTTGTTCTTTTTCATCGCAGAACCTTTTGGCGACTTCATTCGCTCGCGTTCTGCTGCCAGCGGACAGACCGTTGGTGAAGTGTTAGGTGAACGCCTTTCCATTCAGGAGTATCAGAACCTCGTCGATGAGTATCAGCAGATACTGAAGATGCAGGGACGCGACAACCTGGGTGAAGACGAGATGAACAGTCTGCGTGACTACATCTGGAGCAACTACGTGCGCAATAAGCTCGTTGAGGCTGAGGCTGAGAAGCTCGGCATCACCGTTACCGACGAGGAGATGATTAATGTACTGCAGGACGGCACGAACCCCGTTCTCCAGCAGATTCCTCTCATGTCGGAGTTTATCAACCAGAGTACTGGCAAGTTCGACCTCAGTCAGGTGAACATGTATCGTCAGGCTGTTAGTCAAGCTTCGTCCAACAGTCCGCAGTATGCTGAGCAGGCAGCAGCGTTCGAGTATGGATGGCGTTTCGCTGAGAAGACCCTTCGCCAGATGCTCCTCGCCAACAAGTACCAGGCACTGCTCGGTGGCTGTATGCTCTCGAACCCCATTCAGGCAAAGGCCACATTCGATGGAAATAACGTGGAGAGCCAGATTCTCCTCGCTGCTATGCCCTATTCAAGCATTAACGACAATGAGGCCGAGCCCACGGAGGCTGAGATAAAGGCTAAGTACAACGAGCATAAGAACTCTTACAAAACCGACGATGAGACCCGCGACGTGAAGTACGTGGCTTATCAGGTGGTGGCCTCTGAGGCTGACCGCGCCGAGCTGATGGCACAGATGATGGATGCTGTGGCAAAACTCCAGAGTGACAGCCTGACAACGGCAGAGGTCGTGCGCGCAGCACAGTCACAGACTGCCTACATCGGTCTGCCCGTGAAGCGTATGGCTTTGTCTACTGATGTTGCTGTCCGTGTGGACTCTATGAGACCCGGACAGGTGACCGAACCCTTTGAGAACCGTTCAGACAACACCCTTAACGTGGTGAAGCTCGTTGGTCGTGTCATGCAGGCTGACTCTGTCGAGTTCCGCGTTATCAGCATTATGGACCGTCCCTTGGACGCTGCCGCCAAGTCGGGTGACAGCATTATGCTCGCCGTAAAGGCTGGCATACCTTTCGACTCCATTGCCAAGAACTACGGACAGACACCCGAAAAGACATGGTTCACCTCAGCCAACTACCAGAATCAGCAGAACATCGACGCTGACACCAAGGCCTACTTCGAGGCACTGCTCAATACCCCCAAGGGCGAGACCAAGAACCTGAAGCTCTCACGTGGTAACTTTATCATCCAGGTTACTGACCGCAAGGGCGACGTGGAAAAGTATGACGTGGCTATCATCAAGCGCCCCATCAACTTCTCTAATGACACTTATACTGAAGCTTTCAATAAGTTCAGCCAGTACGTTAGCGAGAACCAGACGGCTGCCGGACTCGAAGAGCACGCAGCTGACTATGGCTTTGACGTGAAGAAACGCACCATGACCAGTGCCGAGCATAATATTGCCAATATCCACGGTACTCACGATGCTCTGAAGTGGCTCTTTGACGAGGCTAAGGTAGGACAGGTGTCGCAGGTATATGACCGTTGCGGTGACAATGACTACCTCGTGGTTGTTGCCCTCGACAAGGTGAATCCCGCTGGCTACCAGCCCCTGGAGACGGTAGAGGACGCCCTCAAGCAGGAAGTGATGAACGACAAGAAGTTCGCTATCCTGGCCGAGAAGCTCAACGGTGTAACCTCCATCTCGGCTGCTCAGGCTGCTGGTGCAAAGGTGGACACCGTGAAGTTTATCACCTTCAACTCGCCTGTCTTCGTCCAGGCCGTCGGACAGCCGGAGTCAGTACTCAGCGGTGCTGTCGTTGGCACAGAGAAGGGACAGTTCAGCAAGAACGTCGTGAAGGGTAAGGCTGGCGCATACCTGTTCCAGGTGCTCGACCGCACCACCCGCGACGTACAATACGATGAAGCTGCCGTGCAGCGTGGTATTCGCCAGACGGCCCTGCAGCAGGCACTGGGACTCGGCTTCCAGATATTGCAGAACAAGGCTAAGGTCGAGGACTTCCGCTATCGCTTCTTCTAACCTTAGCCCCCTAAGTTAGGGGGTTGGGGGTCTGAACGATCAACATTAGTAACAACCCCATAGGGACTGTGTCCGTTCGATCGGGATACTCATCAAATAACCTTGAAAACCGGGATGGTTTCTCTTGTCAATGGCGGGCCGCTAACCAAGCTACATTGCCATAATCGTTGCCGGCGGATTACAACGACGGAGGACTCCCACAACCTCTTATAAAGGAGTTTTCATCACATCACTGGCACAGATCCCTTTTAACCGTAACAATCAAGTCAGGTGGATAACCCGCCTGACTTGATTTTTTTCTTGCTGATTTGTTGCAGCCGTCAGATTTTTTTCGTAATTTTGCAGCCACCAACTTACATAGCCCTATATGACTACTGACGAACAAAGGATTAGCGAGCTGCGCCGGCAACTGCACGAGCACAACCACCGTTACTACGTATTGAACCAGCCCATCATCAGCGACCAGGAGTTCGACATGATGATGCACGAGCTGGAGGACTTGGAAGCTCGGCATCCTGAGCTTTACGACCCCAACTCGCCTACCCAGCGCGTGGGCAGCGACATACAGTCGGAGTTCCGCCAGGTGGCACACAAATATCCCATGCTCTCGCTGGCCAACACCTACAACGAGCAGGACGTGCGCGACTGGTATGAGTCGGTGCGCAAAGGTCTCGCCGGAGAGGACTTCGAGGTGTGCTGTGAAATGAAGTACGACGGACTGAGCATCTCACTCACCTATCATGACGGCCGCCTCATCCAGGCCGTTACCCGTGGCGACGGCGTGCATGGCGATGATGTGACGCAGAATGTCAGGACCATAAGGTCGATACCACTGGTATTAAATGATAAATTAGAAATGAGAAATGAGAAATATGATTACATTCAAGAACAGGGGGCTGCGCTTGAAAGTAATCATATTTCTCATTTCTCACCTATCATTTCTCGTCTGCCGATGGACTTCGAAATCCGTGGCGAGATTCTCATGCCCTGGACCAGCTTCGAGCGACTCAACCGTGAGCGAGAGGCGGCCGAGGAACCGCTGTTTGCCAACCCGCGTAACGCTGCCAGTGGTACGTTGAAAAGTTTAGACCCCAAGGTGGTGGCCAACCGAGGTCTGGATGCCTACCTGTATTATCTGTTGGGTGACGAACTGCCTGCTGAGGGACATTACGAGAACCTCCAGGCGGCGGCCAGCTGGGGATTCAAGATTTCTGAGGGTATGAAGAAGGTGCGCACCGTGGAGGAGATTCTCGACTTCATCAACTACTGGGATGTAGAGCGCAAGAACCTGCCCGTGGCCACCGATGGCATCGTACTCAAGGTGAACAGCTTGCGCCAGCAACGTGCCTTAGGATTCACTGCCAAGAGTCCCCGTTGGGCCATCGCCTATAAGTTCAAGGCTGAGCGTGCCTGTACTCGTCTGCTGGAGGTGACCTACCAGGTGGGCCGCACAGGAGCCGTCACGCCCGTGGCCAATATGGAACCCGTGCAGCTGGCAGGAACGACTGTCAAGCGTGCCACGCTCAATAACGAGGACTTCATCCGCAGCCTCGACCTCCACCTGGGCGATTATGTTTACGTTGAAAAGGGCGGAGAAATCATCCCTAAGATTGTGGGTGTCGACATCGACCAGCGGCCTATCATCGCACAGCCCGTACAGTTCATCAAGCGCTGTCCGGAGTGCGGGACACCGCTTGTTAAATTAGAAATGAAAAATGAAAAATATGATAACCTTCAGGAGCAGGGGGCTGCGCTTGATGGTAATCATATTTATCATTTATCACCTCTCATTTCTCAATCCTCCGCTTGGTACTGCCCCAACGACTCTGGTTGCCCGCCGCAGATAAAAGGGCGCATAGAGCACTTCATATCCCGCAAGGCCATGAATATCAAGTCACTGGGGCCGGAGACTGTCGATGACTACTACCGTCAGGGGTTGATACACAACGTCGCCGACCTCTACGACATTCAGGTGCAACAGATTAATGGCGACGGCTCCCGCACTCGCTCGGCACAGCTTGTTGTCCGAGGCATCGAGCAGTCGAAGGAGGTGCCCTTCGAGCGTGTGCTCTTCGCCCTGGGCATCCGTTTCGTGGGTGAGACCTCGGCACGGCTGTTGGCACGTCACTTCAAGTCGATGGACGCGCTGATGGCTGCTTCGATGGAAGAACTGCAGGAGGTGGAGGGCATCGGTGAGGTGATGGCCAAGAGCATCGTTGACTATTTCCATAACGAAGCGAACCTCGCCATCGTAGAGCGGCTGCGCGGCTACGGATTGCAGTTTGCCCTCTCAGAAGAGCAGACGGCTGCACAGAGCGACCGTCTGGCAGGACAGAGCATTGTCATCAGTGGCGTTTTCCAGTACCACAGCCGCGACGAGTATAAACTGCTTATCGAGCAGCACGGAGGGAAGAACGTCGGCAGCATTAGTGGCAAGACTTCCTTCATCCTCGCCGGTGACAACATGGGACCTTCTAAACTGGAGAAGGCCCGCAAACTCGGCGTGAGAATTGTCAGCGAGGATGAGTTCCGACTAATGATTAACCAATAGACAATAAACAATAAACAAATACAACAAATGTCAACACTAACTATTTGCATTGTCGTTGTCTTTTGTTTGGGTTACCTCTGCATTGCCGTGGAGAGCCTGACGAAAGTGAACAAGGCAGCCATTGCGTTGCTGATGTGTGTGCTTTGCTGGACCCTGTTCATGCTTGGCCCTGGTGCTTATTATCCTGGTGTGGCGGCCGACGGTGTGCTCCACCATGTGGCCGAAGTGATTGAGCACCACCTCGGCGATGCCGCCAGCACGTTGTTCTTCCTCATGGGAGCGATGACCATCGTGGAAATCGTCGACACGAACGGCGGTTTCAACTTCGTGCGCGACACGCTGAAGACTCGCTCTAAGCGCAAGCTGATGTGGCGCGTGGCCTTCATGACCTTCTTCCTCTCGGCCATTCTCGACAACCTCACCACCTCCATCGTGATGATCATGGTGCTGCGCAAGCTGGTGCAGAGCCGTGAGGAGCGGCTCATCTATGCCGCCCTCATCGTTATTGCGGCCAATAGCGGCGGCGCTTTCTCGCCCATTGGCGACGTGACGACCATCATGCTCTGGATCAAGGGTGTCATCACCACGCAGGGTGTCATCACCGAGATATTCATCCCCTCGCTCGTGTCGATGGTCATCCCGGCGGCCATTCTCAGCCTGCACCTGAAGGGGAAGTTCGACAAGGAACAGAACCTGCCAAAGGCTGCCGTGACGCAGTTCACCAAGGTGCAGCGTAACATCATCTTCTGGCTGGGCGTGGGTGGCCTGTGCTTCGTGCCCATCTTCAAGACGCTGACGCACCTGCCGCCGTTCATGGGCATCCTGCTCGTGCTGGGCGTGCTGTGGACGGTGACGGAGATTTTCCACTACAACACCGCCGAGGATGACACGATGGCAAAGCGTGTTAGCGACATTATGACCCGTATAGACCTCTCGACCATCATGTTCTTCCTCGGAATACTGATGGCTGTGGCCGTACTGCAGGAGGTGGGCGTGCTCACCGCCCTTGGCGAGGGACTGAACGAGACATTCCAGGGCAACTACTACGTCATTAATGGCATCATTGGCGTGCTCTCGTCAATCGTGGACAACGTGCCCCTCGTGGCTGGATGCATGGGAATGTATCCTGTTGCTGCCGAAGGCGCGATGGCCGTGGATGGCATCTTCTGGCAGTTGCTGGCCTACTGTGCCGGCGTGGGCGGTTCGATGCTCATCATCGGCTCTGCTGCTGGTGTCGTTGTCATGGGCTTAGAGAAAATCAGCTTCGGCTGGTACCTGAAGCGTATCACGTGGATAGCCTTCGTGGGGTATCTGGCAGGAATAATCTGCTACTGGCTCATAGTCTAACCTGAATTATTCATTGTACCGCTTTGCGGTGTTACGCAAAACGTAGCCTTTGGGTGACACATCCACATGTTTGATGCAAGTTCGTGCTGAAAAATCTTTACATTGACCCCTCTGAGACTCCGATTTTTTGAATGAGTTCCTTGGTGGATTGCGTATGAGCCAGTTTTGAGAGAGGTCGTTTCCGCGTTTTTCACGCTACTGCTCAGCTATGGGCTGATTGCCCCCTAAAACTGGTTCGTTTTAGTCGGTTTTCACCGAAAAAGGTGGTCTTGTAGTACAAGACCATATCTTTTGTAGTACAAGACCATATCTTTTGTAGTACAAGACCATAGCTTTTGATGAACAAGACCATAGCTTTTGTAGTACAAAACCATAGCTTTTGTTGAACAAAACCAGTGCTTTTGTTGAACAAACCCGCTAACTTACTACCATTAGACTGGCTGTTTGGCTCCAAAAAGGCCACAACGGACACCTCGAACACCCTTTTTCGGGGTATTTCTCCAACCTCGAAAAACACCAGTTTTAAGCGAAATAGCGGCAAACAAGTGTTAAGTTTATGTAATTTTAAGTCATTTTCTGCACAAAAGAGGGGGATTTGTGCAGGGTTATGAAGCGCGATTCCTGCAAAAAACAGGCGGTTTGGGCAGTTTTTTGCGCTAGATGCTCATATTTTAGGAACACTTTTTTCTGCACTTTTTCTTTACATTTCGGCAATGCAACCACCTAACCTGAATTATTCATGGTACCGCTTCGCGGTGTTACGCAAAACCCCATAAAACCAAATAAAACCAAACTTATAATTGTTTTTTCTTGTTTTCTTTTGTTTTCTTTTGTTTTGCTGTAGATCGCAAAGCGGTATGAATAATCCAAGCTAAACGGATTCCATCGCCTTTTGCTGATCAAACCTTCCTACCGAACTGCTACCTCGAAAGGGATTATACGAGCAAATCTAATATTCATTGGAGCTGCGCACCATAGCGCAGTCTCCACCATAGATGATTAGGGGCAGTGCAAGGCCCCACTCTTTCCGCCGAGACTCTGGCAATCAACTGCTACTCTAACATGTTCTACGACTGCCCGAGCCTAACCTCCTTAACCTGACTGGCAACGGATATAACCAGTGCCTATGACTGCATCAGCTATTGGCTCAGTGGCGTAATGGCAGAAGGAACTCTCTATGTTGACCCGTCTATGACAGCGGCGTCTTGGGGCATACCCGGCGACTGGGAGGTGAAGTCGGTGGCTGAAAAGCCCTAACCGCTCAGGAATCCCGGTTCCCTGCTTCGCATGAGGCAACCGACAAACAGGAGGGCGGCGCTTCCGCAACAGCGGACGGCACCGCCCTCCTCATTCCCGCTAAAGCGCCCGCCCGTCTTCTTGTCGCGCAAATTTTTAAGGATTCTTTTTGCACTTTCTTGATGATTTATTTGGTCGTTTCGATTGAAAGGTGTATTTTTGCAGCATGGAATGGACAGAAAACGTAATCATTGCCGACGGAGACTATGTTGACAGCGTGGCCTTCAATCTAACGGTGAACTTCGAACGGATGATAGGACGACGCATACCGCCAGCCGACATGGCACGGTGGGTGGAGTGCATAGCCTTGGACGGTGGGATGCGACCTGAAGGATTGCAACGCTCGGAAGCGTTGCCTACTACGCAGGTGGTGCTGGTACATGGAGCTGGACGGAAGCGCATGGAGAACTTCACGCCGGGGAATTATGCCGATGAGCTTCATGGGAAGGCGTTCAAGGGCAATCTGGGCGAGTTTGTGTTCACCTGTATTAACCCCGAGGGATTCACTACTACAGATGACCTGCTGGCGGACACGCTGCAACTGGTGCTACAGGCCGATGGCGTGAAGCGTATCATGGTGGTTCCCAGCGAGCAGGGGCTTGACGGTGTGCGCCGTGTGCTTAGACAAACGACAGACGGTGACGCACCGAAATGCATCACCGTCTTTGCTATGCAGCCCATTGCGGGCGGGCGTTTCTCTCAGGAGATTCTTGGCTATTCGCTCATGGCCGCCCTAGGAGTGAAGGGCAGTGAGCTGAAACCGGAGCCTTGTAATTGACAATTGATAATTGATAATTGACAATTACCTAATTACGATTCTTATACGAAGCTGATGACTCCCTGCATTGGCTCCTGCTGTTCAGGCTTCTGCGGCTCGGTGCTGGTGGTCTTGTCGCTGCCGATGCTGGCCAGGATGTCCTTCGAGCGTTTGTAGGTGGGCGTCTGCTCCACGTCGGAGATGACATTGTCGTTGTCGAGGTCCTCTGGCGCGAAGATGTAGATGTTCGGACGGCGCTTGTAGCGCTTGGCGGTGTCGCCTTCACCGTAGTAGTGACCACGGCGCTCGTCGCGCTTGGCAGCCTTCTCCTGCTCCTCGGCCAGTCGGTTGGCCTCCTCGCGTGTCTGCTGCTTGGCCATGCGCTCCTCCATACCGTCGACGTTCTGCATACCGAAGCCCGTTGCCAGGATGGTGACTTTCACGCGCTTGCCCAGCTCTGGGTCTACGGCCACACCCCACTTGAACACGAAGTCGGAGCCGAAACGCTCCATGAACTCGTGCACGTAGTTCATCTCCTCCATCATGAAGTTGTCCTTCGAGTCCTTCTGGTGCGAGAACGATATGTTGAGCAGTATCTTCTTCGAGTTGAAGATGTCGTTGTCGTTGAGCAGGGGCGAGTTGAGGGCATCCTCAATGGCTTTCTTCACTCGGTCCTCGCCTTCACCGTAGCCCGTCGACATGATGGCTACGCCACCGTCCTGCAGCACGGTCTTCACGTCGTTGAAGTCGAGGTTCATCGTGCCGTGCAGGGTGATAATCTCGGCAATGCTCTTGGCAGCTACGGAGAGGGTGTCATCAGCCTTTCCGAAGGCATCGAGGAATGAGAGGTCGGGGTAGATGGCGCGAAGGCGCTCATTGTTGATGACGAGCAAGGCATCAACGTGCTTAGACATCTCCTCCACACCGTCGAGGGCCTGGTCAATCTTCTTGTTGCCCTCGAAGCGGAAGGGAATGGTGACGATGCCCACGGTGAGGATGTCCATCTCTTTCGACACGCGAGCGATGACGGGAGCAGCACCAGTTCCGGTGCCTCCACCCATACCGGCGGTGATGAAAGCCATGCGCGTGCCGTCGTTGAGCATGTTACGGATGTCTTGAAGGCTCTCCTCGGCTGCGGCGCGCGCCTTTTCCGGACGGTTACCGGCACCGAGACCCTCGCTGCCCAACTGAAGCTTTACGGGCACAGGGGAGTCGTTAAGGGCCTGATTGTCAGTGTTGCAGACTACGAAGGTCACGTCGTGGATGCCTTCCTTGTACATGTGGTTCACAGCGTTGCCGCCACCGCCGCCTACGCCGATGACCTTGATGATGCTGTGCTTCTCTTCGGGAATGCCGAAGTCTAGTATGTCGTTGCTGTTCATTGCTTTTGTGGGTTTTGTGGGTTTTATGGGTTTTGTGGATCTTGTGGGGGCTGCGCATTTAGCGCAGCTTACGAGAACAGGGAGAGAATGGAGAAGGGACTATTCCTCGGAGACGATGTCCTTGCCGAACTGGCTGAGGGCTCTTCCAACCTTCTTCCATAAGCTGTTCTCCTTCTTCTGGCGGCGTTCCTCCTCGCGTTTGCGCTCTTCTTCCTCGCGGCGGATTCGCTCCTCCTCCTCTTTCTTTCGCTGTGCCTCTTCGCGTGCACGCTGTTCCTCCTGCTCGGTAAGAATCACTCCTGCGTCGGTCTCATGCGGCTGTCTTGCCTTGCGGTCGTTGATAGCGGGCTGAGGCTTCTCCTCTTCACCGAAGAGGTTTCTGGTGAGGTCAATAGGACCGCCGGCGCAGTTCATGTCGCCCTTGATGAGGAGTCCGAGTACGGTGTTGTACATGCCATTCTTGGCTTTTATCAGGTCGTTGCCGCTGTTGATGGTTGCGGTGACGAACTTTGCCACGCGCACCTTCTCTATGCGGGTGCTGTTGCTGAAGGCCTTCTCGATGTTCTTCATGTTGGCACCGCCGCCGGTGATGATGATGCCACCGAGCATCTTCCCGTAGTACTCATCGGGAATCTGGTAGCGCACGTTCTCTATGATTTCCTCCATGCGTCCCTCCACAATCTCTATGAAGCGGCGGCTTTCCACCTGTCGGTCAGGGTCGATGGAGTATTTCAGCGTGGGGTCTATGTCGTTGTTGTCGGTATAGGCCGAGGCATATTTCAGCTTCATGGCCTCTGCCTCGCTCTCCTCCATCTGCAGCGATGCGATGTCCTTGGTGACGTTGTTTGAGCCGAGGGGTATGACGACGAGGTGGCGCAGCACATTCTTCCAGAACACGGAGACGGTGGTCGTATCGGCGCCGATGTCGACGAGTGCGCATCCCGAGCGCTTCTCGGCCTCGGTGAGCACGGCATCGGCTAGTGCCAGCGGTGCGAGGTACATGTCGGCCACGTTGATGCCTGCTGTCTCGAAGCAACGGTTGAGGTTCTGGAAGAACGACTTACGCTCCAGAATGTTCAGGAAGTTACCTTCCAGTCGTGTGGCGCGTATGCCCACGGGGTCCATCTGATAGTTGGAGTCCACCTTGTACTCCAGTTCCGCCACGTCGAGGATTTTCTGGTCGGGGTAGTCCAGGTTCCAGTTGGAGTCCATCAGCTCGGCGACCATCTGCTGGGTGATTTTCGTACTTTCCGGCAGGTCTTTGGCAATGGTGTTGCGCACACTGCGTATGCTCTGTCCGCCCACGCCGACGAATACCTGTGTGATGCGTGTCTTTAATTGTACCTCCAACTTCTTCACGATGTTGGTCAGCGACTGTGCGGTCTTATCGATATTGTAGACCACACCCTTGCGGATGTACGATGACGAGTCCTCCTGTGCCATTGCCAACACAGAGATGCTCCCGTCGGGCTTCTTCTGTCCAGCTATGCCCGTCACCTTCGATGAGCCAAGCTCTATCGCCACGATAAAGTCTTTCTGTTCTGTTGCCATACCTCTTATATGTTTACGAATTACAAATTACGAATGAACCTATTAATATATAACTATTTATTTCCCTATTTATTATTTCTGGCATTTGCAAAATTTGACTATCTCCTCTTGCAGATAATCTGGTTGTCGTATTCCACACTGACACGCGAGTACTTGTTCCATCCTGCCTGAGTGAGGCCATATTGGTAGAACTTGCGCAGCCTTTCCAGTTTCTTGGTGATGCGTATGGGCTGTCCGAGGTAGGCAATGTGGTCGCCCACGCGGGGCACCAGCTCCACGCTTCCGTCGCTGAGGATGTTTAGCTGTGTGATTTCGCTCTTCCAAAATTCATCGTTGTTGATGATGTTTGCCAGCGGTGCGAGAACTCTTTCGGCGTATGCTTTGTTGATGCTTCCGGTGCAGACGATAAGTTTGCAGGAGTACTCCGTGCGTGGCATGTGCTTGCCGTGTGTGTCTACGTAGTAGTCCTCGCCGTTGTTGTTCATCACGCGGATGACGGGAATACGCTGGTGCACGTTCACGCGCACCGTGCCGTCCTGCGTGGTCCAGCACTCGGCATCTTCTATCAGCTCCTTGGCCTTGAGCGACTCCTCCATCACGCGTAGGTTGATGGTGGTCACTGGCTTGCCTATGGGCGAGAGCTTGTCGGCGGTGAGCATCTCCTTTACCTTGTCGCAGGTTAGGAAGCCAGGCATTACGTCCTCCTCAATAGTGATGTCTACGCCGGGGCACACTATTTCCGTGTCGGGCTTATTGAACGCCGACATTGCCAGCACCATGTAGGCTGCCAGCACAACATTAAATGATACCAATGCAATCTTTTTCCACATAATCTTCTTTGTTTATGGAGTGAAAGGGGAGTGAAAGGGGAGTGAGGAGGGAGTGAAAGGGACAATACATTTTGTGAAGGACGATTAGTAACGTCCCTTTCACTCCCCTTTCACTACCCTTTCACCCCTCCTTCACTTCCTTTTAGTAGAGCTTCTGTTAACAGTGGTACTTGGTCGTCGAGGTCGCCGGCTCCAAGCACTACGAGAACATCGAAGTCGCGGCTCTTGACGAGGTCGAGCACGTCGTTTTTGTTGATGAGTTGTCGTTTCACGCCTGGCTTCAGGTTGTCGTAGATGAGCTGCGAGGTGACACCCTCTATAGGCAGTTCGCGGGCGGGGTAGATGTTGGTGAGGATGACTTCGTCGAGCTGGCTCAGCGCCTCGGCAAACTCGCGGTAGAAGTCGCGGGTACGGGTGTAGAGGTGGGGCTGGAAGATGGCCGTGATGTGGCGGTCGCGGTATAGCTGACGCAGCGAGCGGGCACTCTCATAGATTTCCTTCGGGTGGTGGGCGTAGTCGCTGAGGAACACCAGCTGCGGGGTCTTTATCTTGAAGTCGAAGCGACGGTCCACACCGCTGTAGGTCCTCATGCCCTCGCGTAGCTCCTCGGTTGTGCAACCTGCCAGTTGGGCCATGGCCATGGCGGCGATGCCGTTCTCGATGTTGATGGGTATGGGGTTGCCTAGCGTCACGTCCTTGACCGACTCGATGGGCGAGACGAAGTCGAAGGTAATCTCTCCGTTTTCTATCTTCACGTTCTCAGCGTGGAAGTCGCCCTCGTTGAGTGCGTAGTCGTAGCGGCGCACGCCCTCGGCCAGGCGTTCCTTCATCTCCAGTCCACGGTGGATGATGAGTGCACCGCCGGGCTGAATCAGTTCGGTGTAGTGGGCGAAGCTCTCCAGATAGGCCTCCTTCGTGCCGTAGATGTCGAGGTGGTCGGGGTCGGTGGCGGTGATGACGGTCATCCAGGGTGTCAGCCAGTGGAAGCTGCGGTCGAACTCGTCAGCCTCGATGACCACGTAGTCAGAGTCTGAGACGATGTAGTTCGTGCCGTAGTTCTTCGTGATGCCGCCTAGGAAGGCGTTGCAGTCCAGATGGCTCTCGTGCATGATGTGGGCGCACATCGCGCTGGTCGAGGTCTTGCCGTGGGTGCCGGCCACGCAGAGACCCTTCATCTGGCGTGTCAGCGTGCCGAGCAACTGTGCCCGCTTCTGCAGGTCGAAGCCGTTCTCGCGGAAGAATACCAGTTCCTTGTGCTCAGCGGGGATGGCGGGGGTGTAGACCACCAGGCACGAGTCCTTCTGCTTGCATACATCAGGAATGGCATCTAGGTTCTCCTCGTAGTGGATGATGGCACCCTCCTGCTCCAGGCGGCGGGTCAGCTCGGAAGGAGCACGGTCGTAGCCTGCCACGACGAGACCGCGACGGAGGAAGTAGCGGGCGATGGCACTCATGCCGATGCCACCGATGCCAATGAAGTAGACTGCTGTTATTTTCATTTACGATTTACGAATTTACTATTTTCGATTTGTTACACGGCTATAGCCAGTTTCAGTACTTCCTCGGCGATGATGCGGGCACTGTCGGGGAGTGCCATCTTGAGGACGTTCTCACTGAGGTTTTTCAGACGGGCATCGTCGGCTACGGTCTGCATGGCCAGGGGGATGAGTTTTTCCTGAGCCTCGCTGTCCTTGACGTAGAGGGCAGCGTCGCGGTTTGCCAGAGCGAAGGCGTTCTTCGTCTGATGGTCTTCGGCCACGTTAGGGCTGGGCACGAGAATGACGGGCATGCCGATAAGGCAGAACTCCGAGATGCTGCTGGCTCCGGCACGACTGACCACGAGGTCGGCGGCACGATAGGCAGCGGCCATGTCTGCGATGAAGGCTTGAGGTTTGAGGTTTGAGAGTTGAGCGTTGTATTCTTTCAACCGCTGCTCCATCTCCTCGTGGTAGTACTTACCCGTCTGCCAGATGAACTGCAGGTCAGACTCTGCTATCTCCTTGAGATGGCTGAGTACGCTCTCGTTGATGGTGCGGGCACCGAGACTGCCGCCTACCAGCAGGATGGTTTTCTTGGTGGGGTCGAGGCCGAAAGTATTCAAGGCCTCTTCGCGGGTGATTGGCGATGAGAGCAGCGACTGGCGCACTGGGTTACCCGTGAGCATGAGCTTATCCTTTGGGAAGAATCGTTCCATGCCCTCGTATGCCACACAAATCTTCGCGGCCTTGGCGGCTAGCTGCTTGTTGGCCAGTCCGGCATAGCTGTTCTGCTCCTGTATGAGGGTGGGAATACCGAGGCTATTGGCGGCTCCGAGGGCTGCGCTGCTGGCATAGCCTCCTACGCCTACGGCCACCTGCGGTCGGAACTCCTTCAGTATGCGCTTTGCCATGCGCTTGCTACGCAGGTAGTCTAGTGCCACGCCGATGTTCTGAGGCTTCCACAATGGACGGTAGAACCCGCGTATGGGCAGGCCCTTGATTTCGTAGCCCGCCTGTGGCACGCGCTGCATCTCCATGCGGCCCTCAGCACCGATGAAGAGAATCTGCGCCTCGGGGCGCAGCTCTCGTATGGCGTTGGCTATCGACACGGCGGGGAAGATGTGACCGCCCGTTCCGCCGCCACTGATAATGATTCTTGGCGTGGTCATGCTTCTATGGGTTTTGTGGGTGATGTGGGTTCTATGGGTTTTGTGGGCTTTGTGGCTGGTGTGATGCGCTTTGCGCTCTTGCTCACACTGAGGATAGCACCGATGTAGGCACAGTTGACGATAGTCGAGGTACCACCCTTGGAGACGAGCGGCAGCGGCTGTCCGGTAACAATGCCGAAGTCTACGGCCACACACATGTTGATGACGGCTTGGTAGACCAGCAGCAAGGCCAGGCCCATGACGAGGAAGGCAGGGAAATTGTTCTCGCAGCGACTTGCTATGCGCCCTGCGCGGAAGAGCAAGATGACGTAGAGGAAGACCACGAGGATAGCTCCCACGATGCCTATCTCCTCGATGATGATGGCGTAGATGAAGTCTGAGAAGGCCTGCGGCAGGTAGTCGCGCTCCACGCTGTTGCCCGGTCCTTTGCCGATGACGCCGCAGGAGGCGATGGCCAGATTGGCGTGTGTCACTTGGAAGTTCTTGTCCGTAATCTTGTAATCATGCGGATCCTCGGGCTTGCCGGGCATGAGCAGACGGTTACGCCAGGTACCAAAGCGGTGGGTGAGCTTCTCGAAGGCGCTCTTGTCCTCTTTGGTTTTCTTTTCCACCACATGCTCGGTCTTCACGCCGGCTCGTGCGTTGGCTAGATCCTGTTCAGCCTCCTTGTCCATGCTTCCCAGACCGAAGACGAGGGCCAAGAACAGCATCACACAGGCAGCCAACACGCCAGTGAGCTGGCCAATTTGCTTCCAGGGCACGCGACCCAGAAACATCATTGTGAAGATGACGCCGAAGAGTAGAATTGCCGTGGAGAGGTTCTCCAGACCGATGAGTATTACGGCTGGCACTGTCAGCCACAGGATGTACTTCATCGATGTGGCATCGGCTCCGCTGTCATCATCGCGTTGCATGGCACTGAGAATCTGTGCCGTGGCAAGCACCATCGTTCCCTTGGCAATCTCCGATGGCTGGAAGGTGAAGCCAGGTAGCTGGATGACGCGGTTGGCGCCGTTGATGCTCTCGCCGAAGATGAGCACCCAAAGCAGCGTGGCGTAAGTGATGATGAGCATGATAGGCGTAATGAGCTTGAAATAGCGGCATTGGATGTTGAGCGTGACGATGGCCACCAACAGCCCCATGAGGATGGTGCCGCAGTGGTAGATGAGCGGACCGAGGTAGTCCTGCGACTTATACGTCAGTGTGCTTGAGGCGGAGAACACCTCGACGATGCTGATGAGGCAGAGGAAGAGGAATACCGTCCAGATGCCTTTGTCGCCTTTGAAGAGATTGCCTATCTTTTTGTTCATTTTTCTTTCTTTTTTCTATAGAGGCTATAGATACTATAGAAACTATAGATACTATAGATACTATAGAGACTATAGTTGCTATAGAGACTATAGGTTTCTAGCCAGTTCCTTGAATTGTTCGCCGCGGTCCTCCATGTTATGGAAGAGGTCGAAGGAGGCGCAACAGGGCGAGAGAAGGACGGTCTCGCCAGGCTGGGCCAGCTCGTAGCAGGCGTCCATGCATTCGCGCATGGAGTGGGTGTCGCGCACGGGGATGCCCATGTTGTCGAAGTTCTCGTGCAGCTTTGTGTTGTCGGCACCGAGGTAGATCAGGGCGGAGCACTTTTCCTTTACGAGCGGCTTGATGGGCCCGTAGTCATTGCCCTTGTCCTTGCCACCGATGATGAGCACCACCTTAGTCTTCATCGAGTCGAGGGCATACCAGCAGGCATCGACGTTGGTGGCCTTCGAGTCGTTGACGTATTGCACGCCACGCACGGTGCACACCTTCTCCAGACGATGCTCCACGCCGGGGAAATCGCTGAGCGCCTTGCGAATTGCTTCCTTCTTGATGCCTGCGATGTTACCAGCCAGACCAGCGGCCAGTGAGTTGTAGATGTTGTGGCGGCCAGTGAGGCCAAGGCTCTCCTGCTCCATGTTGAAGGGTGTGGGTTTCTCCAGAGTGTACTGTCCGGCCTCGATGTAGCCGATGGAACCCTTTTCCTTCAGCTCGGAGAAGGGGTACTGGATGGCCTTGATGTCGTACTTCTCCAACTCGCGCTTGATGACGGGGTCGTCGTTCCAATAGATGAAGGCATCCTCGGCGGTTTGGTTCTGGATGATGCGCATCTTCGCGTCCACGTAGTTTTGCATCTCGAAGTTGTAGCGGTCGAGGTGGTCGGGCGTGATGTTCAGCAGCACAGCGATGTTGGCACGGAAGTCGTACATGTTGTCCAGCTGGAACGAGCTGAGCTCGATGATGTAGTATTCGTGCGGCTCCTCAGCTACCTGCAGGGCCAGTGAGTGGCCGATGTTTCCAGCCAGTCCGGCATCGTAGCCAGCTGTCTTGAAGATATGGTAAATCAGCGACGTGGTGGTGGTCTTGCCGTTGGAGCCGGTAATGCAAATCATCTTCGACGTGGTGTAACGTCCGGCGAACTCTATCTCGCTGATGATGGGGATGCCGGCGGCCTTGGCCTTGGCGACCATCGGAGCTGTGTCGGGTATTCCAGGGCTCTTGATGATTTCGTCGGCGTTGAGGATGAGGCTCTCCGTGTGCTGGTCCTCTTCCCACTTTATACCGCGCTCATCGAGCATCTGCTTGTAGTTAGGAGCAATCTTCGACATGTCTGAAACAAACACGTCGAAGCCCTTTTTCTTTGCCAGTACGGCGGCACCTGCACCGCTTTCGCCGGCACCGAGGATGACTATTCTCTTCATTATCTTATCTTCAGTGTTATTATTGTCAGTGCTGCTAGTATGATGGTCGTTATCCAGAAGCGGATGGTGATTTTTGACTCATGGAAGGGGCGTGCGGGCCATCCTTTGAGGATGTAGCGCGAGGTGGGGTCGAGCTGCGAGTCCAGGCGGCGGAAGGTGTCATGGATGGGCGTGGAGCGGAATACACGCACGCGCTGGCCTTTCTTCTTCATTATCTTGAACCACTGTGTCTGGATGATGACACTCAGGCTCTCGATGAAGAATATGCCACAGAGGATGGGCAGCAGCAGCTCTTTATGGATGATGACGGCACAGACACCGATGATTCCACCGATGGTTAGCGACCCCGTATCGCCCATGAAGATTTGTGCGGGGAAGGCGTTGTACCACAGGAAACCGACCATTGCACCCACGAAGGCGGCCAGGAAGATGACCAACTCTTCAGAGTGGGGGATATACATGATGTCGAAATAGGAGGCGTAGCCGATGTGCGACGAGACGTAGGCGAGGATGCCGAGTGCCACGCCGATGATGGCGGAGTTGCCGGCACACATGCCGTCCATGCCGTCATTCAGGTTGGCACCGTTGCTCACGGCGGTCACCACGAGGATGGTCATCAGCACAAAGACAATCCAGCCGGCGGCAACCTTATGCTCACCGACAAACGACATCATCTCCGAGTAGCTCAGGTTGTGGTGTTTGGTGAAGGGGATGGTGGTTATCAGGCTCTTATGCGCTTCTTGCTCATGCTTCACCACTTCTGTCTGGTTCTTATGGGGAACCGAGATGTTCTCTCGCATCACTACATCGGGGCTTAGGTATAGAACCAAGCCCACGATGAAGCCGATGCTTACCTGACCAACAATCTTGTATTTACCTTTCAGTCCTTCTTTATGTTGGCGGAATATCTTGATGTAGTCGTCGGCGAAGCCCAGGATTCCGAGCCACACCGTGGTGATAATCATCAGTATGAGGTAGGTGTTGCGAAGGCGGCCCAGCAGCAGTACGGGCACGAGCATGGCTACGATGATAATGATGCCGCCCATGGTGGGCACGCCCTTCTTCTCCACGCCGAAGGGGTCGATGGACGGGTCGCGTTCCACCTCGAAGATTTTCTTGCGCTTCATCCACTTGATGAACCACTCGCCAAACCACGCCGAGATAATCAGCGACAGGATGAGCGCCAATAGTGCACGGAACGAGATGTAGCTCCACAGGTGGCTGCCCGGGATGTCGTATTGCTCAAAATATCGGAAGATGTAGTATAGCATATTTTAGCCCCCTAAGTTAGGGGGTTGGGGGTCTGAACGACCTCCTTTTCACCCCCTTTGGTTATTATTTAGTGTTATTCTGTTTTATTCGCTTGTTCAGACCCCCAACCCCCTCGCTCGACCGAAGGACGCTTGCCTTAGCAAGAACTTAGGGGGCTAAGAGTTCCCTTACCACCTCGCGGTCGTCGAAGTGGTGCTTCACGCCGCGAATCTCTTGATAGTCCTCGTGGCCTTTTCCGGCAATGAGGATGACGTCGCCCTTCTGTGCAAGCATCGTGGCGGTGCGTATGGCCTCACGACGGTCTACGATGGAGAGCACCTTCTTCATCTGCCGTGCGTCGAGTCCGGCGAGCATGTCGTTGATGATGTCCTGCGGCTCTTCGTCGCGGGGGTTGTCGCTGGTGATGATGACGCGGTCGCTTTGCTTCACGGCTTCCTGAGCCATGAGCGGACGCTTGCCCTTGTCGCGGTTGCCTCCTGCTCCACAGACGGTAATAACTTTTGGTTTGAGAGTTGAGGCTTGAGCGTTGAGATTTGGCCTCTTCCCTTCAAGTACTTCGCGTATGGCCTTCAGCACGTTCTCCAGTGCATCGGGTGTATGGGCGTAGTCCACGATGGCTGTCCATCCCTCGGGCGAGGCGATGGGTTCCATACGTCCGGCGACGCTTTTCAGTGTGCTCATTACCAAGAGGATGTCCTCCGGCTCTTTGCCTAACAGTCGGGCGGTGCCGTAGACAGCCAGCAGGTTCTGCAGGTTGTGGCGACCAATGAACTGCACGCCCACCTCGCGGCCATCGATTTCCAGGTACATGCCCTCGAAGTGCTCCTCGATGATGCGGCCACGGAAGTCGGCCATAGTGCGGGTACTGTAGGTCTTGACGGTTGCCTTTGTGTTCTGCACCATGAAGAGACCGTTCTTGTCGTCAGCATTGGTCAGCGCGAAACTGCCCTTGGGCAGCATGTCGAAGAACTGCTTCTTCGCGTCGCGGTAGTTCTCCACGGTTTTGTGGTAGTCCAGATGGTCGCGCGTAAGGTTGGTGAAGATGCCACCCTTGAATGTCAGTCCGCCGATGCGCTTCTGTGCGATGGCATGGCTCGAACACTCCATGAACACATATTCGCAACCGGCATCAACCATACGGCGCAGCAGCTGGTTCAGCTCAATGGGGTCGGGAGTGGTATGGGTGGCGGCGACAGGTTCACCGTCGATGTAGTTACAGACGGTGGAGAGCAGTCCGCAGTGGTGGCCCATCTGGCGGAACATATTATATAATAATGTGGCGATGGTGGTCTTGCCGTTGGTGCCGGTGACGCCCACCAGCGTCAGGTCTTTCGTGGGATGTCCATAGAACGCCGTTGCTACGTTACCGACGACAGCATCGGTGGAGGAGACCTGGACGATAGTCGGGTAGCGACCGTTGCACGTCACGTGTTTCGTGTCGTCCTGCCACGACGTCTCTTCACAGAGAATAGCAGCAGCTCCTCGTTCCAATGCGTTGCCGATAAAGCGATGTCCGTCAGTCTGCGTGCCACGAATGGCCACAAACAGACTGCCAGGCATCACCTGCCGTGAGTCGATGCACACGCCTGTGATCGTGGTTTCTAGAGAACCCTCGACGGCAATCAATTCTATGCTTTCTAAAACATCATTAAGAATCATCTTTCTCAATAAAACTATTAACTCTATAAAACTATTAACCAATTATGATCATTGTAATTCAAGGAAGCAGGTCATGCCTGGTTCCAGTGGTGTGCCTGGAGCAATGCTCTGACGGCATACCTCGCCAGTGCCATGCAGACGCACGTGGATGCCCTGTTGCTCAATAAGATAGACGGCATCGCTGGCTCCCATGCCTATGGTGCTGGGCATGGTGTTCGTGGCGAATTCAGGTTTGCTCACCTCCACGCCCTTGCTATCGATGCCCAGGCTTCCGAGCACATAGTCGACGGAGGCTCTGTCACCCTGCTTCACCTCGGGTGTGAAGACGGAGAGCGAGTCGCGGGCATCCTCCACGCTGAGCACTAGGCTGCGGGACATGACACCCTCGGCGATGTTGTGGAACACAGCTCCCGACATGCTACCACCCGATGCGGGCAGACCGGCCTTGCGCATGCAGACGATGCAAGTATACTTGGGGTCGTCGGAGGGGAAGTAACCGCAGAACGACAGCCAATACTCCGTCGTGCCGCTGCGGTAGTGTCCGCCCTTGGCCACCTGTGCCGTGCCTGTCTTGCCCGACACCTGGAACGACTTACTGCCGGCCTTCTTGCCCAGACCCTGGCTGACGACGTGACGAAGCACGGTCTGGATGGTGCTGATGGCCTTCTCGCTGGCAATGTGCTCCTTGATGACCTGTGGCTCGACGGTGGCCACTACCTCGCCGTCCTTGACGAACTCCTTGACGAAGCGCGGGCGCATCATGCGGCCGTTGTTGGCGATGGCGTTGTAGAACGTCACGGTATTGATGGGAGGTATCTGCGTCTCGTAGCCGATAGACATCCAGGGTAGGGTTGTCTTACTCCAGTAGAGGGCGCGGTTGGTGGTTTTGAAGTCTGGGTAGCGAATCTTCGGCTTGGCATAGCCCACCATGGGGAGCTCCAAGTCCTGACCGATGCCTACGCGGTAGAGTCCTTCGACATACTTGCGGGGATTGCTGCTGTAGAAATGGTCGATGGTGTAGCTCACGCCGATGTTGGAGCTGACCTCCAGCGTGCGTGCCAGGTTGATGCTTCCGTAGCCGCCACGGTGCCAGTTGTGGTCTTTCATTTTCGCACCGTGCATGGGCATGATGCCGTGTCCGGTGTGGATGACGTAGGAGGTGTCCACAACCCCGTCGTCGAGAGCCACGAGGATGGAGGCGGTCTTGAACACCGAGCCAGGCTCGCAGCGGTAGCTGATGGCGTCGTTGAACATCTCACGGTAGATTCCGTCGGAGCCGCGCCGCATGTTTACGATGGCCTTCACGTCGCCTGTCTTCACCTCCATGAGGATGGCCACGCCGATGCTGGCCTCCCACTTGTTCAGTTCCTGCACGAGGGCTTTCTCAGCGAGGTCTTGCATGCCGATGTCGATGGTGGTCACGATGTCGGCACCGTCTACGGGCGGTGTCACGGTGAAGGGCACTATCTCGTTGAGCACCTTCTCCTTGCGCTGTATGCCATAGCTGCCACGCAGGATGCTGTCGTAGCTCAGTTCTATGCCGAAGCGGGCCGTGTCCTGACCGCCCTCAAACGAGCGGATGTCGCCGATGGTGCGCTCGGCCAGCGAACCGAAGGGACGGCGGCGGGCATCGAACGGCTCGGCATGGAAACCGTATTTGTTTCTGGGTAGATTGAAGTAGGGCAGCTGCTTCACCTCGCAGTAGGTGCTGTAGCTGATGCGACGTGGCCATACGGCCCAGTGACGGGCACCGATGCTCTTCTCACCCTTCTTGTTCACTATGACTTTATGGCGACCCTCTTCCAGACGCTCCTTGAACTTCTCAGCCGTCCATTCGGGGAATATCTCATGAAGGCCGTCGCAGAGGCTGTCGAGCTTCGACACCCACACGGAGTCGCGCTTGCGAGCCCAGACGGTGTCGCTGCGGTCGCCGGGCTGGAAGTCCATGAAAACCTTGTATTCAGGGATGCTGCTGGCCAGGAGCTGACCGTCGCTGCTGAGTATGTTCCCTCGGTTGGGGCGCACACGCACGCTGTCGCTCTTCTGGCTCTCGGCCACCACGTTCCAGTAATGTCTGTTAGACGTCATGGTGTAGGTGGCCTTGGCAATCACTGCCACGCCTATCAGCGTCAACAATACCGCTATGATCAAGTAGCGCGGCAAAACCTTATCTTTACTGAACTTACTCACCTTCTTAATTTACGATTTACGGATTTACGATTTACGGATTTGCGATTTACGATTTGTTACCTCTCACCTCTTTAGTATCGTCCCTTTCACTCCCCTTTCACTTCCCTTTCACTCCTCTTTCACTCCCCTTTCACTCCCCTACTGGAATGATGTACGGTGGTTGCTCAGGCAGTTGCAGCTCGTTGTCCTCGTCCTGGCTGAGTACCTTGAGCACATTGCTCTGTCGGCACAGCTCCGTGAGGTTGCTGGAGCTTGACATGGCGCGGAACTTCGCGTCAATCAGTTCGTGCTCCAGACGGCTTATCTCTATGACGTCCTGCTGACACTGATAGCGCACTCCCACGTAGACACAGGTGAGAAGCACGACAAGGACGATGAACCACACGTAGTGGCGGACGAATGTCAAGAGGAAGTCGCCACCCACTATTTGGCGCAGTGTCAGCGTGCCTATAGGAGCCACATCATCCTCGCTGGCCTGAGCCTTTAGCTGCCGCAGGGTAGGTGCCTTCTCCCGGCCTTCGTCAGGAGAGGTGGCTGCCGCTGCGTCACGCTCATCAAGCTCTTCCTGCAAGGGCTCTTCGTAGCCAGCTTCCACAATCAGTTCTACGTCGTTGTTCTTCTTCATCACTTATCAATTATTTAGCGCAGGCACGTTTGTCACCCATCACTTTCTCCGCCATGCGCAGCTTGGCACTGCGGCTACGGGGGTTGCGTTGCATCTCATCGTCGGAAGGTGTCACCACCTTATTATTAATAATGTGTAGCGGAGCCGTCACACGTCCGAAGAAATCTTTTTCCGTTCTCCCCTCGGCGTTGCCGCTGCGCATGACGTTCTTCACCATGCGGTCTTCCAGTGAGTGGTAGGTGATGACTACCAGCCGTCCTCCGGGTCTGAGCAACTCCGTGGCCGAGGTAAGCATCTCGCGGAGCACCTCCATCTCACGGTTCACCTCGATGCGCAGGGCCTGAAACAGCTTTGCGCCATCCTTCTTCCATTGACCATTGACCATTGACCATTGACCATTGGCCATTGACGATTGACCATTGACCATTGACGATTGACCATTTTTGGCACCCTCGACCTCGGAATGGTCAATGGTCAATGGTGAATGGTCAATTCCCACAGCCTTTAGCAGTTGTCCTGTGGTCTCTATGCGCTGCTGCTGACGTGCCTTGACGATGGCCTTGGCCAGTTGGCGGGCGTTGCTCAGCTCGCCGTAGAGTCGGAAGATGTCGGTGAGCTGCTGCTCGTCGTAGTCGTTCACCACGTCGGCGGCTGTCTTGCCTGCGCGACGGTTCATCCGCATGTCCAGTGGACTGTCGAAGCGGAAGGAGAACCCACGGCTGGCATCGTCAAAGTGGTGCGATGACACTCCCAGGTCGGCCAGCACCCCGTCCATCTGATTCACACCGTAATAGCGCATCCAGTTCCTTATATATCTAAAGTTGCTGCGAATGAAGGTGAATCTATCATCTTGTGCAATATTTTTTTCTGCGTCGGCATCCTGGTCGAAGGCGTAGAGATGTCCCTCCTTGCCCAGCCGCTTCAGTATCTCCTTCGAGTGACCACCGCCACCGAAAGTCATGTCGGCATAGATGCCGCCGGGCTGAATTGCCAGCCCGTCGATGCTCTCCTTCAGGAGCACTGGAACATGATAGGCCGTGCTGCCTAACGTGTTCTCCATCCCTTGCACGCAGTTACTCATCACTTTGTTCTTTTTTGATACGAGGAACCATCAGCGCCTTGAGTTTCATCGAGAATTCATTCTTCGGGAGGAATGGCTTCTCGAGCTTCTCAGCGGCCCAAATCTCTATGACGTCGCTAACACCTAAGAACTTCACCGACAGTTTTATTTCTGCCAAATCCAGCAAACGCTTAGGAATCAGGAAACGACCGTTGGCATCGAGCGTCAGCATCTCGGCCTCCGAAACGAACTGGCGGAACACCATTTCGCTCTCGGTGTCGAAGGCGTTTACATTCGCCTTTATGTCGTCAATGCGTTTGTTCCATACACTTATCGGATAGAGTACCAGGCAGGGTTCATCGACATGCGCACGCAAAACGAGCATTCCCTCGCTATTTGCCTGCAGTATTTTGCGGAAAACAGCGGGGAGGAAAGCACGGCCTTTCGTGTCAATCTTGGATTCTATGTTGCCTAGAAATCTCTCCATAAGATACTACGGTGCAAAGATACTAAAAATATCCCCCACCACACTGCATTTACTCCCCACTTCGCTGGAAATTTATGGTTTTTTTACACAAATTAAGTCTTTTGGAGGAGGTGCTTACACACTTTTCTTGTTTTGTGCATGCAATTTTCTAGATTATCACCTTAGTGGTTGAAACCTACCAAACTTATTATTATCATTATCGACGGTTTTGTCTATGAGAGAAAACGGCTTTCTCTGGTAGACAAAACGGCTTTCTCTATAAGACAAAACGGCTTTCTCTATGAGAGAAAACGGCTTTCTCTATGAGAGAAAACGGCTTTCTCTGGTAGAGAAAACGGCTTTTACTCGCCCGGCCCGGTTTTTTCTGTGTGTAGGTCTAAGTCAATAATGTGGCTTAGCCTTGTTTTTCGGTCATGTATTGCCAGTAGCGACGGGGCATGTCGTTGAGTTGCTTGCGGGGATTCATGCGTTCGCGGATGCAGATGGCCTTGAAGTAAGTGCGCCAGAGATCCTGGAAGAGTTTGTCGTTCTCGCTCAGCACGTTGGCGTCGAGCTTACCATTCGACAGATTGAAAGGCACGGCGGCTTCGTCCTCAAAGGTCACGCGTATGACGGTTTCCCCGTCATAATAGAATCCATAATGCCGACGGGCATCATAGATGAGCCAAGGCTGGTCGTTAAACCGGTCTTGGAAGTGGTGGGTGATGATGGGCAGCACGTTATGGTCGGGGCTGACGACGGCGAGGTAGGTGCCGTCCTTCGCCTTCTGGAAACGGATGAACTGCTTCATGCGCAGCTGTTCGTGGAGCACGCGGCGGGCGATGTTCGTCACCGCCAGCACGTCGGAGTCGGCATAGTTTCGCTCGATGTCTCCCTGACGGAACACCTTACAGATATACTGGAATAGGGGCTGGTTCAGCTCCCGCTGTTCCGACAGCCAACTGACGGCAATCAGTCTCATGGCCTCCCGCGACACCCGCTTCTCCAGTCCGGCCCATACGCGCCGGGCCTTCTCCCCGTCGGTACAAACATTATATATATGTTCGCAGAAGAGTGGCAGCGGGTCGCCTTCCGCCAGCAGTTGCTCCGGCTGCTCTTTTAGAGCATAGGCGTCGAACACTGCCGTCAACAGCCCGTCCATCGTTCCGTCGAATGTATATACGGTCATTTACCTGTCTGTTTAGTCCTTGAAATCAAGGGATAGCTGTTGCTCGGCGGCGGCTCTCTTTTGTTGTGCCTTGCTGATGAGCAACGGGCGGAGACGCTCGGGGCGCAACTCGTTGATGCCGACGATGGGGTCGGGGATTGCGAATCCCTGACTGCGGGTCAGCTCGTTGCAAGTGATGAAGTACTTGGCTTTCTTCATCACGACACCCATCTTCTTCAGGTCGTAGGACGTGAGGCGGTTGAAGCGGCGAGAGTTGACGATGAGCCAGGCCGACTTGGTGCCAAGGCCGGGAACGCGGAGCAGTTGCTCGTAGTCGGCGGTGTTGATGTCGACAGGGAAGGCTTCGGGGTGGCGGAGTGCCCAAGCCAGCTTCGGGTCTACTTCAAGGTCGAGGTTCGTATGCTGGTCGTCGACGATTTCCTCCACCTTGAAATGATAGAAGCGCAGGAGCCAGTCGGCCTGATAGAGCCGGTTCTCGCGTACCAGCGGCGGTTGCTTCAGCACGGGCAGACGTGGGTCGTAGGTGTTCACGCTGACGTAGCCAGAGTAATAGACGCGGCGCATCGTCGGCTGGCCATAGAGCATCGACGACATGTTGAGGATGTCGCGGTCGGTCTCTTTCGTCGCGCCGACAATCATCTGTGTCGACTGTCCGGCAGGTACGAAGCGCGGCACGTTGCGCATGTGGCGACGATCCTCCTTGTTTTCGAGAACGCCCTGCTGGATGAGGCGCATGGGCTGGAACACGCTCTGATGGTCTTTCTCCGGTGCCAGGAGCTTCAGCGACTCCTCCTTCGGAATCTCGATGTTCACGCTCATGCGGTCGGCGTAGCGGCCCGCCTCGTTGAGCAGCTCCTGCGAACAGCCGGGGATGCTCTTCAGGTGGATGTAGCCGTTGAAGCGGTGAACGAGTCGCAGGTCGCGGGCGATGGCCGCCAGCCGTTCCATCGTGTAGTCGGGGTTGCGCACCACGCCACTCGACAGGAAAAGGCCCTCGATGTAGTTGCGGCGGTAGAACTCCATCGTGATTTCCTCCAGCTCCGAGACGCTGAGCGTCGCCCGCTTGATGTCGTTAGAACGGCGGTTGATGCAGTAGGCGCAGTCGTACATGCAGTAGTTCGTCAGCATCACCTTCAACAGCGAAATGCAACGCCCATCGTCGGCAAACGAGTGGCAGATACCCACGCCGCCGACCGTCGAGCCTACCATGCCCTTCTTTCCGCTACGCACGGTGCCGCTCGACGAGCACGACACGTCGTACTTCGCCGATTCTGCGAGCACCCGCAGCTTCTCCATCGTCTTCTCCGTTAGCATGGCAATCTCGTTTTAGGCCTCAAAAGTACGAAGAAGTTTGTGTATGGACTGTGGGTAATGACAAATATTAGCTAAATAAGGAACCAATTAAACATTTTTACACACATTCGTTACCTTGTGCGTTGTTTTTCCCGTTAAAAGAGACAAAAAGAGGAAAGGTTTTTTGGCCATCTCATGCAAAGTGAGTAATTTTGCGGCATCATGCTACGGAAAATGTAGCCTTTTAAAACTTTTAATATCACGATAATGACTGACACATTATATTTCACCCCCGAGGAGCGCCAGCAGATAACTGCGCTCTATGCTGAACTGAAACAGAAGATTGCACCGACGCTTACCGACGGCGACGAGGAACGGCTGCGAAAACACCTGCTCACGGCTGTTGAGGAGGGCCAGGTACAGCGCGACCTCTTCAGTCTGAACCCTATCGTAAGCAGTCTGCAGACTGCCATGATTGCGGTTGACGAGATAGGCTTGCGCCGGGAAGCCGTACTGGCCATCATGCTCAGACCCTGTGTCGATGCCGGTTTCCTCACGGTCGATGAGGTCAGCGCCTCCTACGGTTCGCCCGTAGGAAGAATCCTCCACGGTCTGCAGCGCATACAGGAACTCTACAAGAAGAACCCCGTCATCGAGAGCGAGAACTTCCGTAACCTGCTGCTCTCCTTCGCCGAGGACATGCGTGTCATCCTCATCATGATTGCCGACCGCGTGAACCTGATGCGGCTGATTCGCGATGCTCAGAATGAAGAAGCGAAACATCGCGTCAGTGAGGAAGCGGCCTACCTCTACGCCCCACTGGCCCACAAGCTGGGTCTGTACAAGCTTAAGTCGGAGCTGGAGGACCTCTCGCTGAAGTACCTGGAGCACGATGCCTACTACCACATCAAGGAGAAGCTGAACGCCACGAAGGCCGCCCGCGATGCCTACGTTGAACGCTTCATCGGCCCCATAGAGCAGAAGCTGAAGGATGCGGGCCTGAAGTTCCACATGAAGGGCCGCACGAAGTCCATCCATAGCATCTGGCAGAAGATGAAGAAGCAGAAGTGCGCCTTCGAGGGCGTCTACGACCTCTTCGCCATCCGCATCATCATTGACTGTCCGCCGGAGAAGGAGAAGCAGCAGTGCTGGCAGACCTTCGCCATCATCACCGACATGTACACGTCGAACCCCAAGCGTATGCGCGACTGGCTCTCGGTGCCAAAGTCGAACGGTTACGAGAGTCTGCACATCACCGTCCTTGGCCCTGAACAGAAGTGGGTGGAGGTGCAAATCCGCACGGAACGCATGGACGAGATAGCAGAGCGAGGTGTGGCGGCACACTGGCGTTACAAGGGTGTGAAGTCATCGGAGGGAGGCATGGACGAGTGGCTCAACGGCATCAGGCAGATGCTGGAAGACACGGTTAAAGTGGAGAGTTCGGAGTTCAACACCATGGACATGTTCCGCATGGACCTCTACGATGATGAGATTTACGTCTTTACACCCAAGGGCGACCTGCTGAAATTCCCCAAGGGAGCCACGGTGCTCGACATGGCCTACCACATCCACTCGAAGGTGGGTTCGGCCTGCACGGGCGCGCGTATAAATAATAAGGTGGTGACCTTCCGTCAGGAACTGCACTCAGGTGACCAGGTGGAGATTCTCACCTCCTCGACGCAACGGCCCAAGCAGGAGTGGCTCAACATCGTCAAGACCAGTCGTGCAAGGGCGAAGATTCGCCTGGCCATCAAGGAGACGCAGCAGAAAGATGCCTTGCTGGTGAAGGAGATGCTAGAGCGAAAGTTCCGTAACCGTCACATAGAACAGGACGAGGGTCTGATGATGCGCGTCATTCGCAAACTGGGTTACAAGGAGGCCAGCGACTTCTACCGCGATATGGCTAGCGACGTGCTCGATGTCCAGACCGTCATCGACAAGTATGTGGAGCTGCAGCAGAGCGACCGTGTCGTCACTGGCGACAACGTGGCACGCTCAGCCGACGAGTTCGTGCTCGACAACTCTCAATTCTCAACGCTCAACTCTCAAGTCTCAGATGACGTGCTCGTCATTGGTCAGGACCTCAAGGGCCTGGACTTTCACCTCGCCCATTGCTGCAACCCCATCTACGGCGACCCGGTCTTTGGCTTCGTCACCACGGGCGGCGGCATCAAGATTCACCGCATGGACTGTCCCAACGCAGCCGAGATGCGCCGTCGCTTCGGCTACCGCATCGTGAAAGCCCGCTGGAGCGGCAAGGGCTCCTCTCAGTACCAGATAACGCTGCGCGTCATCGGCAACGATGACCTGGGCATCGTCAACAACCTCACCTCCATCATCTCAAAGGACGAGAAGCTGGTGCTGCGCAGCATCAACATCGACTCAAACGACGGAATCTTCCGTGGTACGCTGACCATCATGATTAACGACAACACCCGCTTGGAAGGGCTTATCAAGAAACTCCGCACCGTGAAGGGTGTCAAGCAGGTGGAGCGAATCTGAGCGGTCACGATACGTATCGTTCGTAGGCGTGCATGAATCTTTGCAAAGGGCGGAAACGCAAGAGGACGCACTCGAAGAGGACGACTCCGAGGATGGCGGTGGCGATGCCTAGGAGGACGTCTATAATATAGTGGTGGCAGGAATAGACGGCGGCGAACCAGATGCCGAGGGTGATGAGGACACAGAGGGCGATGAGCCAGCGGGGACAGTGAGAGCGGACGGCGTAGATGGTTGCGACGAGCATGTAGGCAGCGTGGAGTGAGGGGACGGCTGCGAAGATGTTGGAGTTGTTCACGTAGATGCTCTGGAAGATGGGGATGCCGATAAGCTCGTCGAAACGTACCAGTCCTGCGGCGCTGCCCGGCGTACCGAGGATAGGCTCGAAACCATGCTCGATGACGTACCAAGGTGGTGCGGCGGGGTGGATGTAGTAGATGGCGAAGCCAAGCCAGTTGACCACGAGGAAGGCAATGGCGAAATGGAGGTACTCGCGACGATGACCAGTGAAGTAGAGCCAGAGACCCAGTGCCATGGGGCCGGGCACCCAGCAGAGATAGGCCAGGCCGGAGAGGAAGTCGGCGAGGGTGCAGTGGTGAGTATAGAAATACTCAGGGAGGGTTGAGATTTGAGATTTGAGAATTGAGAA
>JAFVFY010000020.1 GCA_017475265.1 Prevotella sp.
ATTGTTATTTAGCGAAGCGCAACATCAGGTGGTTATTGCGGCGGGGTCCCACCTCTTCCCATTCCGAACAGAGAAGTTAAGCCCGCTTGCGCCGATGGTACTGCAATGCAATGCGGGAGAGTAGGAGGCCGCCATCTTTAATGAGAGAGTCCTTTCACCAGCAATGGTGAAAGGGCTTTGTGTATAAGAAAATCCCCGAATCATTTTGCGGTTCGGGGATTTATTTGTATATTTGCACGCAGATTGTATTCTCTTGTCTAACAAACAATTCGAAAAACTGATATAAAGTAAAGCCCCCGCTGTTCTATGAGGTAGACAGCATAATTTATTACGTATGAAAAGAATACTAAGAAAACTAAAACCATTTGTTTTCAATTTGTATAGAAAGTATGTCTGGCTGTTGACACGCTTTGGTAAGGATGTTCCTTTTGAAACGGTGGAAAGCTGCTTGATCACAATTACGATAGCATATAACCATGTCAAACTGATAGAAAAATAAATTGAACTGGTGAAAAGATATTGCAGGGACGAAGGCTATCGGCATGTTATCGTTGACAATTCTCCAAAGAGAAGTTCACGCGAACAGATAAAAATGATATGTGAGCAAGAAGATGTTGACTATGTAAGCGTACCATGCTACATAGACAAGCTGATTTCTCATAAGTTGTTTGGAAATGGCCTGTCGCATGGCGCAGCATTGAACTGGATGTTCTATCATTTTTTGATACATAATAGACCTGAGAGTTTTGCGGCATAAACATTGATGCGTGTGAGAAAACAAGTGAACACGAAAAGAGGTGAACACCTCTGATAAGTGTTCACCTCCTACTCAATTCTGTCAGCAAGCTATAGGTCTGTAGAGGGACGTTTGTTTTCGTGCCACGGGAAGGAGTCAGGCTGTGCAGCGTTGTTTTTCAGCCTGATACTGTTTGCCAGTGTGACCGTCTTTGAACTCCACTGCTTCCAGTCGTCGAGCATGGCCTGCCGCACTTGGTCGCGCTCCTGCTGCGACAGGTCTCCGTTTCTGTCTGCCAGCCCGTCGGCATAGTTGTATATAAACCTGCTTACGTCCGCCACTCGTGTGCTCAGGTCGCTCCATCGGTATTCCCATTTGCTCAGCGTGTCCAAGTGTCGGTCTATCTGCGAGCGTTCTATCTCTTTGTGGAGCGCTTTTAGTGCTTCGGCCTTGGCTCGGTCTGTGCGTGTCAGCTCATCCTGCAAGGCGGTGTTGGCATCTGTCAGGTGGCGTATGGAGTCGCTCAGCGTTGCCATGTTCCTGCTCATCTGCGTCTGCATGGCTGCTTGCGCCTCGTTGCTCTCGCGCTGCCGCTTGTCACTCTCTGCTTGCTGTTGCCTCAATTGCCTTTGCAGCGAATCGATGGCAGCCGCCTGCCGATAAGATTGAAGATTGAAGGTTGAAGATTGAAGATTATTGGCGGCGATGGCGAGCGCGGCAATGCCTATTATTGCTACCATTGCGGCTGATGCCCACTTCCATTGTTTCCGTCGTTTCCGCCTATTGTCCACGTCTGCCAGCAGCTCCCCCACCGAGGCATAGCGCTGCGCGATGGGTTTCAGACAGCGGTCGATGACGGGTTGGTACACCTTGCCCAGCTCCAGCTGTTGCAGAATGAGCCCTAAGGAATAGATGTCGTTGCGTATGTCTGGCACGGCCTGACTGGCCTGTTCCGGCGACATATAGCTGAGTGTCCCGGCCGGCTGTTTGAGCACTGCGTGCTGGTCGGTGTCGGCCATGCCGAAGTCTATGAGCTTCACGCGCATGCCGTTGCGCGTCAGCATGATGTTCTCTGGCTTCAGGTCTCGGTGTACGATGCCCTGCGAGTGGACGTATGCCAGCGCGTCGCACAGCTGCCGCGCTATTTCCTGACGCTGTGGCAGGGGCAGTCGTTGCAACGCTTGGAAGCGTTGCCCACTATCATGTTGGGTCTGCAACGCTTGGAAGCGTTGCCCACTACCTTCCAGAAAGCTTTCCAGCGTCTCGCCGTCGATGTACTCCATGACGATGCACGGCCCTATGCCCTCCACCTGTTCCATGCCCGTGGCCTGTACCACGCCGGGATGCTGCATCTGCATCAGCACCTCCAGTTCCTTGCGCAGCATCTGGCGGTAGGGTGTCAGCTGGACTTTGTCGGCATTGAGCGTCTTCAGCACATACCAGCGCCCGTAACGCTTGGCGCGCAGTAGGCGGCAGTAGCCCTGGGCGCTCAGCTCCTGCAAGTCGGTGAACTTAGGGCTGACGCCCTCGAAGGTATCGGTGAGAAATGACGAACTTTCCATTATTATTTTGCAAAATTACAAATTATTTGGGAATAATGAGTAATGATTGCTCTTTTTTTTGTAATTTTGCCGCGTAATTGCACTATGTGACTATGAATTATGCACTAATAAGGTTACTGTTTATTGGTTATTGTTTATTGTCATCTCTGTCTTCGTTTGCTCAGAATGAGCTTACCGGCTATGACTTGGGGCGGCTGTTTTTCGACTCTGTCCGCTGCGACGGTCGCATGGTGCAGATGGCTTTCCGCTGCCATCCCAAGTTCAGTGACCGTTGTTTCGTAGGCTATCGCGAGTACGGACGTTGTGCCATCGACACGCTGACTGCGGGCCGCATCGTTCTGCCCGACAGCGTGACCGACGACGAGGGGCAGCGGCGCCATGTGTGGGCACTTGGCCGTCAGGCATTTGCCCATTGCCGCCATGTCACTGAGGTGGTGATGCCCGACGACATGCAGGAGATTGGCGACCAAGCGTTCTACGGCTGTACTGCCCTGCGTGAGGTGACGCTGCCATTGGCTCTTCGGGTGATCTATCCTTTTGCTTTCAGGGGATGCTCCAGTCTGAGCATAGTGCGGGTGAAGGTTCCCACCAAACAGTTTGGTATCTACGATAATGTCTTCGACCAGCAGACGCTCGACCGTGCCACCCTCATAGTTCCTACCGGCACCATTGAGCAATATTCCGAAAGCCTCGTCTTTGGCATGTTCCGCTACCGCACCGAAGACTTTCAGTGATTTCGTCACACAGATTCCACAGATTGACACAGATGTTTTATGGCAGGCGTTCAAAACGCACGCCGCCTATCCTGCCACATATATAGGTTGTGGGCGGGTTGCTTCCGTGCTGCAGCTGGTCGAGATAGAGCGGCTCCCCTTCGATGATGATGCCGCAGAGGAACGTGTCGCCCACCTGCAGCCTTGTCTTCTCTGCATATATGACGCTGAAGTGCTGGCTGCCGTTATACTCCACGTCGCAGATGCGCCCCGGCTGCCATGTCAGCCTCAGCCGGTCGCCGCGCGTCAGCCCGTCGAGCACGCTCAGCCGTCGGCCCAGGAAGGGTGAGCTTGGCGGCCCTGCCACGCTGCCTGTAGTGCCGCTGTTTGCAAAAGCATCAAAGTCACTATAGCCGATGAACCGCGCCAGGATGGAGAGCGTGGAGTGGTGAGGTGTGCGCTCCTCGTTCAGCTTACCCCATACGCGCCGCAGCGTGTTGCGGCTCACCATCTCGCCCGTGCGGGCATAGACTCGCTCGCTCATCAGGTCGAAGTCCTTGGGTGTCTGCAATCGTTTGCCCATGGCCTGTTCCACGGCCTGGCAAAGGGCATCAATTTCTTCTTTTGTCACTTCCATGCTGCAAAGTTACGCTTTTTCCCCCATTCGGCCATTGCCCAAAAGGGAAAAAATGCGCAAGCATGGTTAAATGGGCTGGAATGGGCTGACTAATGCAATTATTGTTATCTTTTCCTTATTTGCTCAACAATACTTACAAGATAGTACAGAATAGCGCTCGTTCGACTGAAACGTATGATTCATTGTCCTTGAACAGCATGAAATTATCAGCCGAAAGCCCAGTCACCTCATTATATCCGTTGGGTGAAGAAATGAGCCAGAAGATTTGCTCTTCGTCGGAAACATCGTATCTACTGTCCATCTTGCTGTTGCTGGTTCAATAGATTGTAAAATTGTCTTACGACATCTTGTTCCTCCATTGTTCCCTCGCCCATCTCAGTATTCAGCGTGTCAGGGTTTACAATTGCGTAAGAAAAAGAATCGGAGCCAATATCTACAGAAGCAACAGTATTATTCACAATCAGCTTCAGCATGACAGTGGCATGGTTGGAGCAATATGCCCCTGCTTTTATGAGAAGTGAATCGGAGGGGCAAGCATTCACAAAGCTGATGGCATTCTCTATTGCGTCAAGACTTGGCCTTTCCTGGGGAGTGGCATGACCGCAAACCTCCTTGATTTGAAGCGTAAGCTCAAAAGCAGGTCGAACCCTCATGTCATGTTCGGCATCCCGCAACAGTCGGTTACCCAGCTCCCATCTTGTAGCAGCACTTGCATGCTGGGCAGTAATATAGGCCAAAAGACCATCAAACGCACTTGCTCGTAAATGTGTAGCGGCAGGTTCAGATGCCATTGCGAGGTCAACTTCTTCCATAATAAAAAAGGACTTAGGTTGCAAAAGTAACCATTTTTCCCGTTCCCTCCAAATTTTTCCTCAACTTTCTTTTGTGTTTCCAATCTTTTTTGTAATTTTGCAGCCGATTCCTGTTGTCCGAAAGGATGAGAGGAGTCAAAGACATCGATGGAACACCTGAGGCCGACGATGCCGTTTGTAGGGCAGGCCGAAGGGAAAGGCGTTTAACGGACGTTACCGTTCTGTGCTCTCTAACTTCGCAACTTAGATCTACGCACAGAGGTAATGCAACGGAAACGCTTGCGTGGGTGGATTATATCCCCACTGCTGTTTGCTTTAGCTGTTGCCAGTATTCCCAAAGATTGCTCTTTATTCTCTTTCCGATTTCTTCAAAAGCAATATCTTCCTTTGACTTTATGGTTTTTAAGAAGCCTTTCCATCGGGCTATGCGGTTTTTGTCGTTATAGAAATTGTCACTGAACAAAGGATGGTTTTCCACATAAACCGTATTACGGTTACGGAAGGTATTCTGTACAGCCTCTGTCAACACGTCTGCCTTAAAGTCACCACTTTCCAATATACGGTATATGTCGAAGAAATCCTTCATTCTGCTGTTGTTGACAGATAGGGAAATCATTGCCTCGAATTTCTCTGCCACAACCGTTTCAAGCGAATTTTTATCTCTTTCTTTGTCATACCAGATAATCAATCAAACCATTCATAATGTTAGCCACCCTAATCTTCTTGGCATATTCATTCAGGCGTGTAAGGTTCCTGTCAGACCTGACAAGGTAGTTCTTCAAAATCTCAGAACTGATGTCGATACCTATTTTGTTACGGAACTTCACAGCATCGCACACGGACTTTTCGAGATCATAGATTCTCACCTTGTAGCCCTCAATCTCCCTTTCTGATATGCCCAACTCGAAAACAGACTGCGACCAGTAGTAGAGAGCTACAGGGGGATAGTCAGGCAATATCACCTTCCGTTTCTTTTCAATGGCGATACAAATATCAGGCGGCAACTTTGTTGTCAGCTCATAATACGCCCATGCGGAGTACATACATACTACACCGCCGGGCACAATCTTCTCCACGTCAATCATGGTCTTAGCCATTTCTTCGGGAAGGGCATAGATGCCATTTCGGATGCGGACAACGTTGCCATTGGCCACTTCTGCCAGAAGCTGGTCATACATTGCGCGGTTGTCTATATCCTTCGCACGGATATAGCCGCCATGTTCCCTTATAAACGATACTGCAGTCATAATCTACAAATCTCCGTGCAAAGATACGGCTTTTATTTGAATTAGCCGTAGAATTTGAGAAATTTTAATCGAAAAAAAGAAAAAACAGAGGCATTGTTTGCTAATAACAGTAAAAATGTGTAATTGTGCACCGCGATTCGGAAGATTCGCTACATTTTATTTGCTCAAATTCTCCAGACGAATTAGCACCTCACATAGAGAAAGAGAGCAATCTTAATCATCATTTGTAGTTTGCGCATTAGGACCGATCTCAATCCTTTAATTTTTCTTAAATTATCTCCGGGCCGCATAGCGGTTCGGATTTTTGTTCGTATCTTTGCACCCAACTCTCAGAGTTCTAACGAAGCGCGGACTTGCTCCGGACAGGAAAGCCACTCCATGAGGGCCACGACATATTAAAAGGCGTTTACTTTGACGCTTTGTTCTTGACGAACTGGAATCTAGCAAATTCATTGTAATGTCAGGACATTGCGAGGGTAGATGCTCACATGATGTGTTTATACATGTACTCTTGTGTATTAATGCACAAGGAGTGTATTCATATCAATGTGGGTTCTATGCTTGCTCGTTCAACATTACAGGGTATGCTAGAACCTCAGTTCGTGGGACGAGTAAAGAGTATAGTTCCCACATCTTTTTTGTGCCGTAGCGAATCTAATCAATAACTTTTAAAAGCCGAATTTGGGGACAAGGAGGCATGAGAAATATAAAGATGAAAAGAGTCCTATTTCTAATGTGTATGTTGTTGTTGTTAGGACAAGTATATGCTTCTGTCCCTGACAAAACCATTGAATTAACTTTGACAGTAGGTGTTCCGTACACTATATCCCCCTATGTAGACTTGGGGATACCTTACAACTGGGTAGAGAAGAGTTATAATCCTAATGACGCAGACGAGAATGATGGAGGGTATTCGCTTGTAGATGGCTCTGGAACAGGAGGAGATGGTTTCTCAATTATTACAAATTCTGGTACTTCTAAGTATATTAATGGAAGTCCATATAGATACAATTACAGTTACACTCTTACTCCGTTAAAGACAGGTTTCTTTACATTTAAACAACGTATATATTATACTGAGAATAGTTGGAGTACTAATTGGGGGAGACCTGTTATTACATACAATATTACTGTCGTGAGTGTAACAGGTATTTCGATTCCCGAAAGCCTTTCACTATCCCTTGGTGAAGAATATAAATTTTCTCCTGTGATAATACATATTGGTGCCTCTACTACACTGACGTGGTTGAGTAGCAATAATACTGTTGCAACTGTAAGTTCTGATGGCATTGTAACAACAAAAGGACTTGGAACAACTACGATTTCCTGTACGACGCATAATGGTGTTTATGCTCAATGTATCGTAACCGTTAATCCCGTATTAGTCAGTGAAATCACTCTTAGTGAGACTGAAGCTGAAATGGTGGTAGGCGAAAAGCGGAACCTCACGGCTACAGTGCAACCCACAAACGCCACGAACAAGAGCTTGACGTGGAGCAGTACCAACGAGGCAGTGGCTGTTGTCGATGAGAGTGGGCAGGTTACGGCTGTGGGCTCTGGCACCTGCCAGATCAAGGCTACCGCTAACGACGGCAGCGGCAAGACGGCCTCGTGCTTAGTGACCGTGGAGAAGAACAACAAGCTGACGGTGACGGACATGACACAGTGTAGCGGTGGGCGCGGCGTGCTGAACGTGCTGCTGACGGACGAGGAGACCATCATGGGCTTCCAGTTCGACCTGCAGCTGCCAGCGGGCGTGACGGTGGCCGAAAAGGACGGCAAGCTGCTGGCCCAGCTGACGGGCAACGCCGTGAACACGCACAGTATCTCGTCGAGCAAGGTGAGCGACGGGCTGTACCGCTTCGTGGTGACGCCGCAGGGCAGCCGCGCCATCAGCCAGGCCAATGGCGACGGTATGACCATAACCATCGACGTGGCCGACAATGTGGCTATAGGCACCTACACCATGACCATCAAGGACATAGAGATGACGGTGAAGAAGGCGGGCAATGTCTATGAGGACATCCACCCGAAGAACAGTACCGCCACGCTGACCGTCACCGAGGCCGTGATGGGCGACGTGAACGGCGACGGCCGCGTCAGCGTCACCGACGTCATCAGCATGAACAGCTACATCCTGGAGGAGGAGCCGGCACAATTCATCCGCAAGGTGGCCGACCTGAACGGCGACGGCAAGGTGACCATCACCGACCTGGTGCAGGTGATAGACATCATACTGGGCAGATAATCTAAAAAACATACAACGATGAAGAAGAACATTTTTCTTTTGCTTATGGCCAGCCTCCTCAGCGTGGGACAGGCCTTGGCCGGAAATCGGCTAACGGTGAGTGACGTCAGTGTGCAGCAAGGCGGACAGGCCACCATAGAGGTTGGCTGCGAGTTTGACACGGAGTACACTGCCTTCGAGCTGCAGATAGCCCTGCCAGAAGGACTCTCGCTGCTGACCGACGAGGAGGACGGCAAGCCCGTCGTGGAGCGTGCCTTCGACGGCAGCCACGTGGTGACGGGCAATCTGCTGCCCTCAAACGGAAACTATAAGATTACCGGCTATTCGACCGACGAGAACAGCCTCTCCATGCCTACCAGCGGCCCGCTATTCCGCGTTACCCTGCTGGCCGATGCCAGTCTGGCAGTGGGTACCAGCCTAACAGCCAGCGTCACGGCCTGCGAGTTCACCCGCACGGCGGACTCCATGGGCGATAACCTGACGGACATGGACTTCACAGTCAGCATCACGGAGTCCCGCACCATCCTCGACGAAGCCTCGCCCACGGAACCCGCCGACGAGGAGAACGCCAACGTGCGCGTGCGCCGCACCATCAAGGCCGGCGAGTGGAGCACCATCTGCCTGCCCTTCGCCATGACTGCGGAACAGGTGGCGGCGGCCTTCGGCGATGACGTGCAGTTGGGCGATTTCAACGACTACGAGTATGACGATGAGAAAGGCACAATCAGCGTGAAGTTCACTGCGGCTACGGCCATCGAGGCCAACCACCCATATATAATTATGGTGTCGGCAGACGTGGCCGAGTTCACCGCCGACGGCGTGGACATTGCCCCCGACGAGGCCGTGGTGGACTTCGACACCAGCCGCCGCAAGAACCAGCCGCGGCAGATGGTGGGAACATACGTGGCCGGAACCGTGCTCGACTGGGGCACGCTGTTCCTCAGCGGCAACGAGTTCTGGTATTCCGTGGGCGAGACGAAGATGAAAGCCTTCCGCGCCTACTTCAACTTCTACGACCTTCTGCCCGACTTCGAGGAGCACTACGAGTCGCGCAGCATCATGATAAGCTTCGCCGACGAGGCCAACGGCATCAGCGAGATTGAAGATGGAAGATTGAATACGGAAGATGCTGTCTATGACCTGCAAGGCCGCAGGGTCAGCGCAAAATCGGCAAAGGGACTTATCATAGTGAACGGCAAAAAGACTATAAAGTAAGAGAAAGGAGGACAACTACAATGAAAAAGACGTATATCGAACCAGTCATTGATATTGACGCCATGGAGGCTGAGACAATCATCTGCGCATCGCAGGGCGTCACTTCAGGCAACGGCATCGGCTACGGCGGCGTTGACGAAAATGGCTCTAAAGACCCGGCCTCGCGCCGCGAGTTCAGCGTATGGGACGAAGAATAGGCCGCTGAACAGAATAGCCGAATAGAATCGACTTATTCTTTCAGATAATCCCCGAATCATTTTGTGGTTCGGGGTTTTTGTCATCTAGAAAGGCATTCCTACAGCGAAGTGGAAGGCATAGTCGCGGCTGAAGCGTGGATGGATGATGGGGAAGTGCTCTTCCCTCACCATTGACCATTGCCCATCGACCATTTCGGACTCGTAAGCCGGATTCACCGCCTTCATGCCTAGGTCGAAGCGCAAGATGAAAAAATCGAAGTTCAGGCGCAGTCCCACACCGTAGCTCACGGCCAGCTGGTCGAGGAACTCCGAGGGGCGGAACTGTCCGCCTGGCTGTGACTCATAGCTGCGCAGTGTCCAGATGTTACCCGCATCGATGAAGGCGGCTCCGCTGAACTTCCAAAACAGGCGAGAACGCAGTTCGGCGTTGAGGTCAAGTTTCATGTCACCAGTCTGGTTGATGAAATTGATGCGCCCGTCGCGCTCCTTGTAGCGGCCTGGTCCCAGTGTGCGCACCGTCCATCCGCGCACGCTATTGGCACCACCCGAGAAGTAACGTTTCTCAAAGGGTAGCACCGTAGAGTTACCGTATGGATAGGCGATGCCAAGACCCACATGGAGCACGAGCTGGTTGTCGCGATCCAGACGAAACGTGTGGCTCAGGTCAAAATCAACCTTCGCATACTGGGCGAAGGCAATATTGAACAAGCGGTAGTGCCCGTTCTCGTCTTTCTCGGCACCAAAGGTCTTAGCTCCCAGCAACAGCACATTGCCCGATGTCTCGATATTGGTCTTCAGGGCCGTGCCACCACGCGACCAGGCATATCCAAAACCGATCTTGGTGATGAACAGGTCTTCGTAGTTGTAGCGCAGGATGGCGTTACGGCTATTGTCGTTGTCGAGATACTCCCTCTTGAACGTTTCCGAAATCCACGGCATGAAGACATAGTTCAGGTCGAGCATGTCCAGTTGGAAGCGGTCGTGACGGTGGGGAAAGCTCCAGCGATAGCGCCATGTGGCGGAGACCAGACGACGGTGAAACTCCGGACGGTCCTGAAGGTCGTAGAGCAGTGAGACCTCGCTCGTGGTATTGGCAATGCTGCGCAGGTCGTGATAGACGAAAGGCATGAGGAAGCGGGGGAACTGTAGCTTCACACCAACGCTGTGCTCCAGGAAGTCCTGATTGGAATAGCCCTCCAGTCCACGTATAGCCTCGTAGGCACCGCGCAACTCCACAGAGAGCACCTCGCTGCCTCGGAAGAGGTTACGGTTCTGGTAGGTCAACGTGATGGCCGCTCCCAAATCACCGGCGGTGTTCGTACCCTCAGGTTGGAAGGAGATGGTAGAAGGCTTGTTTGTCTGAATCTGGATGTGGCAGTCGAGGGAATCTTGTACTGGACTGAGCGTAATATTAGTATACTTCACTGCCTGCAAACGTCCGAAGTGGTTGTAGGTGTTCTGTAGTCCCGACGAGCTGTAGTGGTCGCCCTCCGCCAGGTGGGTACACTCCGTGAGCACATGGCGGCGCAGATGGATGACGGAGTCCTGCGGATTGCCGCTGGAGTAGCTAATGTTCCTCATCCAATAGCGTTTGTGAGCCTCCGAGGCTCCCTCCGACTCCCCCTGGGGGGAGAGCGAAAGTGATAGGTGGAGGGTGAGGTCTATCTGTCGATTACCATCACTATCACCTCCTTTGGAAAGGTCGGGGGAGGTAGCACGGTAGGTGATGTACTCTTTATGGAAACGGTAGTAGCCGCTGTCGGTGAGCAGTGTGGTGATGCGCTTTCGCTCTTCGTCAAGGGTTGCCACATTGAATGTCATGCCCTCACGTAGCAGTCGGTGGACGCTGTCACCGGCGAGCATCGTGGCGATAGCCGTGTCGGCGATGACGTAGCGCAGACGGCCGATGGTGTAGGGCATGCCTGGATGCAGGTGGTAGGTGACACTCTTCTTCTTTCGTCCATGTTGGCTCACTGTCATGTCCACCCTTGCCTTCAGGAATCCCTCGTTGCGCAGCTGTTGCTCCAGGTCGGCGCAGGTCTGCAATGCAGAGAGACTGTCGAAGAGCACCGGCTGCTCGCCCATGGCACGCAGCGTGCGGTTAATCCATTTTGTAGTATCGTTGCCTGATAGTGAGTAAGTGGCCAAGGGTAGCTTGTAGAGCGAAAACCATCGGGCGTTGGGTTTCTGTCGCACATAAGTATTGTAAACGTAAGGACTTACTTTATGTATGTCCGTTCCATGATGTGTGTCCAGCGAATCTTCAACTTTTATCTTCACCCTCGAGAGAAGGTACTCCCCATCGGGCACGTACTTCGTGGTGGAGCACGCGGAAAGCAACAGAACAATCAGCGACAGACAGATGAGGCGAACAATCTTCATGGCCCATCGAAAATATTTACGAATTACGGATTTGCAGGGGCAAAGTTACGAACTTTCCATGAAACGACCAAGCAGATACAGGTAAAAGTAAGTCTTTTTGGTTGAAAAACGTGAAAACATTTGGCGGTGTTACTGGATTTACTTAACTTTGCCAAAAATTGGAGACCGTTTTTTGTAATTTTGCAACATCATTATTACGGCATGAAGAAAAAGACACGCTGAGATATGGATAAGAATACTATAGCAGACTTTGAGATAATGGCACCAGTGGGCAGTCGCGAGTCGCTCATGGCGGCGCTGCAGGCAGGTGCAGACTCTATTTATTTCGGCATTGAAAGGCTGAATATGCGGGCGGGGTCGGCATCGGCGTTTACCATCGACGACCTGCGCGAGATAGCCGAGACGTGCCGCGAGCACGGGGTGAAGTCGTACCTCACGGTGAACACGATTATCTATGACGAGGACATGGAGCTGATGCACCAGATTGTCGATGCAGCACGGGAAGCGGGTATTTCGGCCATCATTGCAAGCGACGTGGCGGTGATGCAATATTGCAAGTCCCCCTGTTTAGGAGGAATGGAGGTGCACCTGAGCACACAACTGAATATATCGAATGTGGAGGCGCTAAGGTTCTATGCGCAGTTTGCCGACGTAGTGGTACTGGCTCGTGAGCTGCGGATGGAGCAGGTGGCGGAGATTCACCGTGCCATCGTGGAGGAGAACATCTGCGGACCCAGCGGGCAGCAGGTGCGCATCGAGATGTTCTGCCACGGAGCTTTGTGCATGGCCATCAGTGGCAAGTGCTACATGAGCCTACACGCAGCCAACCGCTCGGCCAACCGGGGCGAGTGCATACAGGTGTGCCGCCGCTCGTACACCGCCACCGACAACGAGACGGGCTACCAGTTGGAGATTGACAACAAGTACATCATGAGTCCGAAAGACCTGAAGACCGTGCGCTTCATCGACCGTCTGATGTCGGCCGGTGTGCGGGTCTTCAAGATTGAGGGGCGTGCCCGTGGGCCGGAATATGTCTACACGGTGGTGAAGTGCTACAAAGAGGCCATACAGGCCGTACTCGACGGCACTTTTACGGAGGAGAAGAAGGACGAGTGGGATAGCCGACTGGCGAAGGTCTTCAATAGAGGTTTCTGGGACGGCTACTACCAAGGACAGCTCATGGGCGAGTGGAACAAGAACTACGGGTCGAATGCCACGGAGCGGAAGGTCTACATCGGCAGGGGAGTGAAATACTTCTCAAAGATAGGCGTGGCAGAGTTCACCGTCGAGGCAACGACATTCAGCATCGGCGACAAGTTGCTGGTCACAGGTCCAACGACGGGCGTGATGTATCTGACCGCCACGGAGATTCACGACAACGACGGGAACCCCGTGGAGACAGCACCGCAGGGACAGCGCGTGGCTATCCCAGTGACGGGCAAGGTTCGGCCTAGCGACAAACTGTTTAAACTGGTTGAGGGTTGAGAGTTAAGAGTTTAGCCTACATTATTCAAGGCTATATGGAAAAACAACGGATTAAAACTGATTTCACGGATTTTCACGAATTATTTATTATATCACCATCGAATCTGGAAGATATCAGTAACTTGGATTATTCATACCGCTTTGCGGTCTCCAGCAAAACAAAAGAAAACAAAAAAAAACAAGAAAAAACAATTTAATATAGGTTTTATTTGGTTTTGTTTGGTTTTATGGGGTTTTGCGTAACACCGCGAAGCGGTA